>JBIIRY010000005.1:0-76271 GCA_044341305.1 Candidatus Planktophila sp.
GTTATTGCCAGCGAGTTTCTAACCAAAACGCCTACCCTTGGAGTTGTAGGTCCCTATAAGAGCGAAGCCATTTTTGAGAAAATTCTTGCGAAAGGAAGTACGCGATGAGTTCAAAGATACGTGTTGGCGTACTTGGTGCTCGCGGGCGCATGGGCGCAGAAGTTGTCAAAGCAGTCACCAATTCATCTGATCTTGAACTCGTCGCCCAACTTGATCTCGGAGATTCACTCGAGCAGTTGATGACTAATAAGGTGCAAGTAGTTGTTGATTTCACAACACCAGATAGCGTGATGAAGAACTTAGATTTCCTTATAAGCAATGAAATCCACGCAGTCGTTGGAACAACAGGTTTTGATCAAGGACGAATTGACTCAATTGATTCGCAGCTAGCAAAGCATCCAAAAGTTGGCGTACTAATTGCACCGAATTTTGCAATAGGTGCGGTTCTGATGATGGAGTTTGCCGCGAAAGCTGCTCGATATTTTGAATCTGCAGAAATTGTTGAAATGCATCATCCAGCAAAAGTGGATGCACCAAGTGGAACCGCAGCGCTCACAGCAGAACTAATGACAGAGGCTCGCAAAGAGTCCGCTATGAAGCCGATGCCAGATGCAACCAAGCAATCACTCGATGGTGCACGCGGTAGCAAAGTTGGAGATATTCCGATTCATTCAATTCGCGCACAAGGTTTGGTCGCTCATCAGGAAGTTCTTTTTGGGGGAGTCGGTGAAACTCTGATTATTCGCCATGACTCTCTTGATCGTGCAGGCTTTATGCCAGGAGTGTTACTTGGAGTTAGAAGTGTTGTAAAAAATCCAGGCCTGACACATGGCCTAGATAAATTCATGTAAAGGAAGCTGCGATGTCTAAAGATCAAATAACAATGTACGGTGCCGACTGGTGTGGGGATTGCCGTCGATCAGAGAGATTGCTCGCAGAGTTAGGTGTCGAATACACAAAGATTGATGTTGAAGCTGATGTCAGCGCAGCGGATAAAGTTCGCGAAATCAATGGTGGTGCTCAATCTATTCCTGTGATTGTTTTTTCAGACGGAACACACTTAACTGAGCCATCTGATTTGGATTTAACTGCAAAATTAAAATCTCTTTCAATTATTTAAAGGAAGTTATAGACAGCAGCCGATGTTATGGCTGCACCCAAGACCACAATTGGAAAAGACGCTTTAAAGGCTAGCGCCACTATTGCAGCGCCCAATCCCGCTAACCGGTGATCCAGCACAATTGTGTTTTTTGTAGTCACGCTTTGAACTGCAACAAGAGCGCTCAGCAGAGCAATTGGAATAAGTAGATTAACTCGCTTAATCAATGGGTGAGATAAAAACCTCTCTGGAACACTGTGACCCGTAAATTTCAATGCAAATGCGATAACACTTGTGCCTATAACGCCAATCCACATCGTGTTACTCATTTCGCACTCCGTAATCCCACGATGACTGCAATCAAGGCAGTACCGATAATTGGAAGCCCGGCTGGCAAAAATGGAGTTGTCGCAATTGCAAAAGCCGCCGCAAAGATTGCAAGAGTCTTATCTGTTGAGCTCTTCAGTCGTGGCCAAACGAGTCCCAAAAACGCAGCAGGAACAGCAGCATCTAATCCCCATGCAGAAGGATCACCCATTGCTTTGGCACCAAGTGCACCAGCAAGAGTGAAGAGATTCCAAAAAATGAAGACACCAAAACCGGTAAGCCAAAAACCTTCGCGCATTGCTTGAAGGCCTCGCGATTCTTGAGAAAGACTTACGCCAGTTGATTCATCAATAGTTATGTGTGCTGCAACTACTCTTTTAAACCCACGCACTTTAAGAATTGGAGCCATGAGCACACCGTACAAACCATTTCGAGTGCCCAATAATGAAGCAGTTGCAATCCCGCTCAGCGCACTGCCACCAGATCCAATCACTCCAATAACTGCGAATTGAGAGGCACCAGAAAAAGTTAGGAGTGAGAGCAAACAACTTTGTAAAACACTAAATCCATTTGCAACGGCTGCCGCACCAAATGCAACACCATAGGCACCAACGGTGAGGGAGACGCTGAGAGAGTCGCGAAATGTGGGGGAAGAGACTCTAGACACACCCGCATTCTGCCGTATAAATCCAACAGCGCAAAGCGCCTAATAGATAAGGTCGCACCATGAGTGAGTCCGAGATTGTTTTCAGAAGTGATGTCAGCGTTGAACTTGTAAAAGCTAGTGCAAGTGATGCAGATGTCATTTGGGCTGCCCGAGTTTCTACGGCGGGCGAACAATCCATGGATGAGATTGGTGAAGATCCAACACGCTCTGAAGGTTTGATTAATTATTTAGCTCGCGAACGTCACGGATCACCTTTCGAACATACATCGATGACATTCTTTGTCTCTGCTCCTATTTTTGTTTTCCGCGAGTTTATGCGCCATCGAATTGCTTCATACAATGAAGAGAGTGGCCGATACCGCGAACTCAAGCCAGTTTTTTACATTCCGAGTACTGAACGCAAACTCATTCAAGTTGGGAAAACTGGCGCATATACATTTGTTGATGGTACGCCAGAGCAATACGAGGTATCGGTTAAAGCAATGAAGGAAGCCTACGTTGTTGCTTATGATCAATATCAAAAGATGCTGGATGCAGGAATAGCACGCGAAGTTGCTCGCGTCGTTTTGCCTGTGGGTCTCTACTCATCGATGTATGTCTCAATGAATTCACGTGCACTGATGAATTTCTTATCGCTTCGTACTTCGCGCGAAGGCTCACACTTTCCAAGTTATCCTCAACGTGAAATTGAGATGGTTGCCGAGAAAATGGAAGCCGAATTTGAGAAATTAATGCCACTTACGCATAAGGCATTTGAGAAATCTGGACGCATTGCGCCCTAACTAGGCGATAGCCTTATCCCATGACAACGCCTGCGCCATTCGGTCGGCTTTCAACTGCCATGGTAACTCCTTTCAAAAAGGATTTATCTATCGACTGGGACGGCATTGCAACTTTAGCCAAGCATCTTCTTTCTACAGGCCACGATGCAATCATCGTAAATGGCACAACAGGTGAAGCGCCAACAACGAGTGATGATGAAAAAGATCAGATTATTAAAGTTGTAAAAGATGCTGTTGCAGGAAAAGCAAAAGTTGTTGCAGGAGCTGGAAATAACGAAACTACCCACTCTGTTGAACAAGCATTGCGCGCACAAAAAGCAGGCGCTGATGGATTACTAGTTGTTACTCCGTACTACAACAAGCCGCCGCAAGCTGGAATCGAAGCGCACTTTCGCGCCATTGCAGATGCAGCTGATTTACCAGTTATGTTGTACGACATTCCTGGGCGTACAGGAATGCAAATCGAACCAGACACGATCGTGAAATTATCTGAGCATCCTCGTATTGTTGCGCTCAAAGATGCCAAGGGAGATGTTGCTTCAACTTCTTGGGTAATCAAGCGTTGTGGAATACCCGTGTATTCAGGCGATGATATTTTGAATTTACCTTTGCTATCTGTTGGAGCAGTTGGTTTTGTCTCAGTGTGCGGACACACTGTTGGAAAAGATTTACGCGAATTACTAGATTCGTGGTTTGCAGGAAATACTTCACGAGCACTTGAAATTCACCAAAAACTTCTACCAGTCTTCACTGGAACATTCCGCACACAAGGTGCGATTTTGACTAAAGCTGCCCTTAACTTGATGGGGCTACCTGGCGGTTATACGCGCTTACCTTTAGTAGATGCAACGGATGCACAAATTGCCCAGTTGCGTGAAGACTTGCGCGCAGGTGGCGTAACTCTTCGCTCATGACACATCCGCATCCAGAACTCGGCACACCACCTAAATTAGCTCCAGGCGCATTACGTATTGTTGCATTAGGCGGTTTGGCTGAAATCGGTCGAAATATGACCGTATTTGAATGTAATGGAAAGTTGTTAATCGTTGATTGTGGCGTTTTGTTTCCAGAAGAGAATCAACCAGGAATTGATTTAATTCTTCCTGATTTTTCTTATATCCGAGATCGACTAGCTGATGTTGTAGCAATCGTTTTAACACACGGGCATGAAGATCACATCGGAGCAGTGCCTTACTTATTGCGTGAACGTGGAGATATTCCAATCTATGGCTCAGCCCTGACCCTCGCATTCATCAGTGCAAAACTAAAGGAACACAGAATCACACCGCTTACTCGAGAAGTTCGTGAAGGTGGACAAGAAGATGTTGGACCATTTGATCTCGAGTTTGTTGCTGTCAACCATTCAATTCCAGATGCCTTAGCAATTGTTATCAATACACCTGCAGGCAGAGTTTTACACACCGGTGATTTCAAGATGGACCAACTGCCATTAGATGGTCGCATCACTGACTTAAAAACTTTTGCTCGATTAGGTGATGAAGGTGTTGACCTATTCCTTGTTGACTCAACGAATGCGGACATACCTGGCTTTACAACTTCTGAGCGAGAAATTATGCCCGTGCTTGATCGAGTATTTCGATCCACCAAACGCAGAATTATCGTTGCATCATTCTCATCTCACGTTCACAGAATTCAACAGGTTATAGACACAGCGGCAATGCACAATCGAAAGGTCGCATTTATTGGACGCTCAATGGTTCGTAATATGGGAATTGCTAGCGATCTTGGCTATTTAAACATTCCCGGAAACATAATGTTCGATGCAAAAGATTTAGATACCTATGATGACAATGTTGTATTGATTTGCACTGGGTCTCAAGGTGAGCCAATGGCAGCACTGTCACGAATGGCAAATGGAGATCATCAAATTCGTGTGGGTGAAGGTGACACGGTAATCTTGGCTTCATCACTGATTCCAGGAAATGAAAACTCGGTTTTTCGAGTAATTAATGAACTCACGCGATTTGGCGCCAAAGTTGTACATAAGGCAAATGCAATGGTTCACGTGTCTGGCCATGCTGCAGCTGGCGAATTGCTCTATTGCTACAACATAGTTAAACCAAAATATGTCATGCCGGTGCATGGCGAATGGCGCCACCTCAAGGCAAATGCTGAAATTGCAATGAGCGCAGGCGTGCCACGCGAGAACACAATTGTTATCGAAAATGGTGTTGTTGTGGATCTCGTTGATCACGTCGCGCAGGTAGTAGGTGGAGTTCCCTGTGGCTTTGTATTTGTGGATGGGCAGAGCATTGGAGACATAACTGAATCTTCACTTAAAGATCGTAGGATTTTGGGAGAAGAAGGATTTATCTCAGTTGTTGTTGTCATTGATTCACAGAGTGGAAAAATTGTTGCAGGACCCGACATACATGCGCGTGGATTTGCAGAGGATGCATCGTTATTTGATGAAGTAAAAATTGATATTGAAAAAGCACTTGCAGCTGCTGTCAAAGAAGGTATCAACGGAACTCATCAATTGTCACAAGTTGTTCGCCGAACTATTGGGGGATGGGTTGGCGCTAAACACCGTCGCCGTCCAATGATTGTCCCGCTAGTTATTGAGGTTTAGAAGTACTCATATTTATCTAGTCGGCGCGCCTGCCATCGTCGTAATTGCTTAGCAATTACGATATTTAGTGTGGCCAAGAGAAAAAGCAGCGCATCCAAACGAGCAAAGATAGGCAATATCTTTGCTCGCGCTTTAAGTGGTCTCTGGCGTGGAGTTGCAAATGCTCTCGGAAGCACAATTCGATTTATTGCCCGTGGCGCAAAAGATCTTGATCCAACTCATCAACGAGATGGTGCAGCGTTTGCTCTGCTAATTCTTGCAATAATTGCAGGAGCGGGTACGTGGTTTCAGGCAGATAATGTTGTGAGCAGAGCTGTCTATGCTTTTGTCTACGGCGCATTTGGTCGCATAGGTTTCATAGCCCCTCTAGTACTTATTTATTTTGCGATTCGTCTGTTTAGAGTTCCCCACGAAAAGGCTGCAACTGGGCGAATCATTGTTGGCACCCTTACCTTGTTAATAAGTGCAACTGGTTTGGCACATTTACTAAATGGTTCTGCAGGAACTGGTGCAACTGCGATTCGCGATGGTGGTGGATGGGTCGGTCACGCGATTTCAACGCCACTTGTTGCCTTGATGACATCGATGCTCACCTATCCAGTTCTGGTTTTACTCTTTGTCTTTGGAGTTTTGGTTGTTACGGCTACTCCAGCTTCCGAAGTTTTTTCACGAATATCATCTGCATTTTTCTGGCTCTGGGATCGCAAACCCGAAAGACGAGTTAGTGAAGAAGAGTTTGAAATATCAGAAACTCCTCCATTTGAATCTCCTGTTGTTGCTGAGTGGAATTCCGCACCTGAGGAAGAAGAGTTAGATGAAGAAGAGTTCGACGAGGAATTCACGGTGGCGATGCCCAAAATGCCAACGCAACAGATTCCAAAGGATGCCAGACCAGTTCAACTCTTATTATCGAGTGACTCTCACTACGAGCTTCCTCCTGCAGATATTTTGCGCACAGGTCCTGCGGCAAAGGCAAAGAGCAAGGTTAATGAGAGCGTAGTTGCATCCTTAACTGAAGTGTTCAAGCAGTTTGAAATCGATGCCGAAGTCACAGGATTTATGCGCGGACCGACCGTTACGCGCTATGAAGTAGAACTTGGAAACGCAGTTAAGGTGGAACGAATTACCGCCCTAGCAAAGAATATTTCTTATGCTGTTGCAAGTAGCGATGTTCGTATTCTTTCGCCAATTCCAGGTAAATCTGCGGTGGGAATTGAAATTCCAAATGCTGACCGCGAAATTGTTGCTCTCGGCGATGTCATGCGATCAAGTGTTGCAGGCCAAGACCATCACCCAATGCTCGTAGCCCTGGGTAAAGATGTTGAGGGAAATTTTGTCTGCGCAAATTTAGCGAAAATGCCTCACTTACTTGTTGCGGGTGCAACTGGTGCAGGAAAATCATCGATGATCAACGCAATGATTACATCGATTTTAATGCGAGCAACTCCTGATGATGTTCGTTTGGTTCTTATCGATCCAAAGCGAGTTGAATTAACGGCTTACGAAGGCATCCCCCATTTAATTACACCAATTATTACTAATCCAAAGAAGGCTGCCGACGCTCTTACGTGGGTCGTCCGTGAAATGGATTTACGTTATGAAGATCTCTCAACATTTGGATTTAGACACATTGATGATTTCAATAAAGCGGTCCGTGCGGGCAAAGTAGTTCCACCTGAGGGCAGTGATCGCATAGTTGAGCCGTACCCCTACTTGCTAGTAATCATTGACGAGCTTGCTGATCTCATGATGGTTGCTGCGCGTGAAGTAGAAGAGTCGGTAGTTCGAATAACTCAGCTCGCACGTTCTGCGGGCATTCACCTTGTGCTTGCTACGCAACGACCAAGTGTTGATGTCGTGACAGGTTTGATTAAAGCAAATGTTCCATCGCGTCTTTCATTTGCTACATCATCACTTGCAGATAGTCGCGTGATTTTGGATAGTCCTGGAGCCGAAAAGCTTGTGGGACAAGGTGATGCACTCTTTATTCCGATGGGTGCAAGTAGAGCAATAAGAATTCAAGGTGCATATGTTTCAGAACGTGAAATAGAAGCAGTAACTACACACGTTAAGAAACAACTTTCACCACGTTATCGCGATGATGTCACAGCTCCAGTTTCATCGGCGAAGTTAGTTGATAAAGATATCGGCGATGATTTAGATATTTTATTACAAGCTGTTGAACTTGTTATTAGTACGCAATTTGGTTCGACTTCAATGCTTCAAAGAAAACTACGAGTTGGTTTTGCAAAAGCTGGAAGATTAATGGATCTTATGGAGTCACGCGGAATTGTTGGACCATCAGAAGGATCCAAGGCCCGAACAGTTCTGGTTAAACCTGATGAACTCGATTCAGTGCTCGCAACCCTTCGCGATTACTAATTGTTCACTGAGTAGACGCGAGATATTAGGGTGAGATGACCCCCAAAGCGACATCGGGGCTACTTCCCTTCATCTCACGGGCGTACCATTGGACATCCGTCACCCCTAGATTTTTTGAGGTTATATGTCATTAGGTTCCGTCATACGTCAGGCCCGCATTGATGCGGGTCTGAGTATTGACGATCTTTCAGAGCGCACAAGTATTCGCGCCGGTTTACTAAAAGAAATTGAAAGTGATGATTTTACAAAGTGTGGTGGCGAAACTTATGCGCGCGGTCATCTAAGAAATATTGCTCCTCTTCTAAAAATGGATGCGGGCGTTCTTCTTGAGTTGTATGAGAATGAACAATCGATGCAGCCTCGTCGAATTCAAGAGATGCTCGCTGAAAATAACGTTATGACTAATCCAGTGGACAAAAAAACAATTTCTTGGAAAACCTTGGCGGGAATTTCACTTGCCACTCTCGCACTTTTGGGCGCAGTGCAGATAATTATTTCTAATTCAGAGACAACTGAAGTTTCAAGTCCAGAAGTAGTTGCGACAGAATCTGCAACCGCCGAACCGACAAATACTACAGAGGCACAACCGACTCCAACGGCAACAACTACGCCGACAACTGTTCGCGACACATATTCTTCTGGCACTGGTGTCTCTGTCAGTGTTGCTGCAAGTCGTGGTAATTCCTGGCTCTTTGTTTCCGATGACAATGGAACAACTTTGTACAGCGGCCAAATTAGATCAGGACAAAATCTTAATTTCAGTTCAACTACTCGTGTGAGCCTCAGAGTCGGCAATGCCGGTGCAGTTGACGTCTCAGTAAACGGCAAAAGTGCGCAGCAAATTGGAGATGACGGTGAAGTAATTACAGTTTCGTATGGGGTTACTTCATAACTGCAGTCAATAACCTGTAACATCACCCCAATGAGTCGCACTGTCGCAGTAGTCACCCTTGGCTGCGCCCGCAATGAAGTTGATTCAGAAGAGTTGGCCGGCCGCTTAGCAGCCGATGGTTGGACCTTGGTTGACGATGTAGAAAAAGCCGAAGTTGCACTTATCAATACATGCGGATTTATTGAATCAGCTAAAAAAGATTCTGTGGATGCATTACTAGAAGCCAACTCACTTAAGGGACACGGAGTTACTCGCGCTGTTGTAGCAGTTGGTTGCATGGCAGAGAGATACGGTCAAGAACTAGCCCAAGCGCTACCCGAAGCAGATGCAATTCTAGGTTTTGATGACTATCAGGATATTTCGGCACGATTGCAATCAATTGTCTCTGGAAATTCTCACACTCCTCACGTACCGAGAGATCGCAGATCTTTGCTTCCGATTGCACCTGTTGAACGCGCTGCGATGCGAGACGAGCAGTACACATCGAAAGTAGGCGCAGGTGGAACTCTCTTTAGAAAACGACTCGGTAACGCTCCCTGGGCGCCGCTAAAAATAGCCTCCGGTTGCGATCGTCGCTGTTCTTTTTGTGCGATTCCATATTTCCGTGGGTCTTTTGTTTCGAGGCGCCCTGTTGAAATTCTTGAAGAGGCGAAATGGCTTGCAAGTAATGGGGTAACTGAGTTGTTTCTGGTGAGTGAAAATACAACGTCCTACGGCAAGGACTTGGGCGATCTGCGTTTGATGGAAACTATTCTTCCCGATGTCGCAGCTATTTCTGGAGTCGAAAGAGTTCGTTTGTCCTACTTGCAACCTGCCGAAATGCGCCCATCATTGTTGCAAGCGATGGTTTCAACAGAGAAAACAGCTTCATATTTTGATCTTTCTTTTCAACACACGAGTCCCACAGTACTTCGAGCTATGCGCAGATTCGGAGATAGCGAAAAGTTCCTACATCTTATTAATCAGATCCGAGCACTCGACCCACAAGCCGGAATCCGTTCTAATTTTATCGTTGGTTTTCCTGGTGAGACCCAAGAAGATTTTGATGGACTTGCAGAATTCATAACACAGGCACAACTCGATGCAGTTGGAATTTTTGGCTATTCAGATGAAGATAATACAGAAGCACTCTCACTTGAAAATAAATTAGATCCAGAAGTGATTGCTCATCGAGTTGAAACTCTTTCAAGTTTGGCAGATGAAATGGTTTCCGAACGTGCACACATGCGCATTGGACAGCGAGTGCGAGTGCTCATCGAAGATGCCGAATTGCAGGAGGGTCGCGCAGAGCATCAAGGCCCCGAAGTTGACGGAACTACCACTTTTGTCGGCACACATTACAAAGTAGGCGAGTATGTTAATGGCGTGGTTGTAGAAAGCATTGGGGCAGATTTGGTGGCCGAAGCAGAATGAAGTTGCCACAATTTGTAACTCCAAACTTTATTACAACTTTAAGAATTGCATTTTTACCAATAGGTGCCTATGCCTTATTTAAAAATGATGGCGATGATCCAACGTGGCAGATTATCTCTTGGTGGATATTTTTCGTATTGGGTTTAAGTGATATCTTGGATGGCAATCTAGCTCGCAGCAGAAACACAATTACTGAGTTCGGTAAATTCTTGGATCCAATCGCAGATAAAGCCATGATTGGCACAGCGATGATTTCCCTCTCAATCCTGGATCGCATGCCGTGGTGGATCACCATTGTCATCATGGCTCGCGAAGTTGGGATTACCCTATTTAGATTAGCCGTCATCAAACGTGGAGTTATTCCGGCAAATCGCGGCGGAAAAATCAAAACCTTTTTCCAAGGTTTCGGCATCGGTTTTTATGTCTTGCCTTTGAATGAAGATATGTTCTGGTTTAGAGATAGCTTTATGGCAGTTGCTATAATTTTAACTCTGGTAACGGGAGCTCAATACGTATTTTCTGCATTTAAGTCTAAGAAATAGCATGAAGGGAATTTCATGAGCAACGCATCTGAAATTACCGCCTCTATGAAAGATGTCATCACCAGATTAAAGTTAAGAAATGAAACTCTCAGTACTGCCGAATCAATTACTGGTGGGGGATTGGGCTATGCAATCACTAGTGTTCCGGGATCTTCAGATATTTATGTTGGTGGATCTGTTGCCTATCACAGCGAGATTAAGCAATCTCACTTAGATGTTTCTGCTGAACTGATCAAAACTAAAACTGTGTACAGCGAAGAAGTGGCTTTTGCGATGGCCCACGGTGCGTTAAAAACCTTCAAAACCACCTGGGCGATAGCAACCACGGGCGTTGCCGGCCCTGATTCATCCGATGGTGTTGCCGCCGGAACAGTATGGGTAGCCATCGCCGGGCCCGTAACCCAGAGCATCCAATTAGCCCTCGATGGTGAGCGTGAAAATATTCGAAGTGGGACTGTCGCAAGCGCGATTGGCACCTTTGCGCGTATCCTTAGGGCTAGAGATTAGGGGCGGCCATGTTGTTACGTGAAGCAGTAGGCACGACGCTACGTGCTGCCCGCACAGAACAATCTCGCACACTTCGTGATGTTGCACGTGATGCTCGTGTCTCCCTTGGTTATCTTTCAGAGGTAGAGCGTGGGCAAAAAGAGGCATCCTCTGAACTCTTAGCAGCTATTTGCACAGCCTTAGGTCTAACACTTTCGACAGTAATGAGCGATGTGTCTGTACACATTAAATCAACTGAGAGTGCAACACTCAGCGTCGTAGACGCCGCATAATTGTGGCGCACTTATATGCGCTCCAAGGAGCAACAGCTTCTCGTTCTGAAGCAGCTTTGTTAACTGCGACAAAAGAGATTATTTCAACTCAAGGAATTAAGAACCTTGCAATGATTGATATTGCAGATTTATCTCAAGTTTCCAGAGCAACGTTATATAACCATTTTCGTGACAAAGACGCTGTTTTATACTCACTTTTAAGCCGCGAAATCATCACTTTGTTTAAGGGCGCACCTAGCAATCCGGCCGAATTACTTGAGTATTTTTCATGTGCAATTAGCGCAGATTCAGCACTAGCCGGAATGCGTGCCCACGATCGAGGGATTCTCACAACTATGTTGCTTCGAAGCGATGACAAGATTTGGCACGCCATTGATGCTTTCTTTATCAACGCATTGGGCTCTGATGTGAAAGCCGGTATCGCAATATCCTGGTTACTGGGTCAAATCCTTCAACCATTGAGCCCCGATCAATCTAAAGCTCAAGCAGCTCAACTTCTGCATGCGCATCTCTGATCTTCGAGAGCGGATACTTTTAAGTTTTGGCCCAGAGTGGGCTCCATCATTTAGCGCAGATATTGCTATCTCGGAGTTAGGTAGCAAGAGCGTCAACGAAGCGCTCGCTGCCGGCCTTGAACCCGATGAAATCTGGAGAGCCCTCTGTAAGGCTCATCCAGAAGAGACCGCCCCCTACAAATAACGGCGTGTCGAACGCTCAATGAGGCGTTCGAACAGGTGTTCGTATACCCTTATCCCTGTACAACCAGAGCGGTTCCATCTTCCGCCCACAGCCTTTACCAAAAGCGCTGGGGCCGTCGGTGGGTCTCCGTACCTTCTGGACCGACACCAACGTCATAAGACGTTTCATCGAAAGGAAAGAAGTGGCTACTGAAAAAAGTAATGACAAAGCTACAGATAAAGCACAATCAGATCGTTCCAAAGCCCTAGACACAGCCCTTGCCCAGATTGAACGTCAGTTTGGCAAAGGTTCGGTTATGAAGATGTCAGAGCGACAGAATCAAGTTGTTGAAGTTATTCCAACTGGTTCTATCGGACTCGACATCGCACTTGGAATTGGTGGTCTTCCACGTGGTCGCATCGTAGAAATCTACGGACCAGAGTCTTCAGGTAAGACAACACTCACATTGCATGCAATTGCTAACGCGCAAAAAGCTGGCGGTATCTGCGCTTTCATCGATGCAGAACACGCATTTGATGCTGAGTACGCAAAGAAGCTTGGTGTCGATATTGATGCACTCCTCGTTTCGCAACCAGATACTGGCGAACAAGCACTCGAAATTATGGACATGCTTATTCGATCAGGTGCACTTGATTTAGTAGTCGTCGACTCAGTAGCAGCACTCGTTCCACGTGCTGAAATTGAAGGCGAAATGGGAGATTCACACATGGGTCTTCAAGCTCGTTTGATGTCACAAGCACTTCGCAAAATCACTGGTGCGCTTCATCAATCAAAGACAACCGCAATTTTCATTAACCAACTACGCGATAAAATCGGAGTTTTCTTCGGTTCACCTGAGACAACTACTGGTGGAAAAGCACTTAAGTTCTACGCTTCTGTTCGCTTAGATATCCGTCGTATCGAAACTCTCAAGGATGGCCAAGACGCAGTCGGTAACCGTACTCGCGTGAAGGTTGTTAAGAACAAGATGGCTCCACCATTTAAGCAAGCAGAGTTCGACATTATTTACGGAACTGGTATTTCACGCGAAGGATCCCTTATTGATCTCGGCGTTGAAATCGGTATCGTGAAAAAATCTGGTGCTTGGTACACATATGAAGCAGATCAATTGGGACAGGGTAAGGAAAATTCCCGTGCTTTCCTTATCGATAACCCAGATCTTGCCAATGAGATCGAGTCAAAGATTCGTGCTCACTTTGCAACTCCTGTAGAAGTTGATCCAGCACTCGTTGCTGAAATCGATGAAGCAGCAGCCGAGGTTGATTTCTAATTAGCCTTGATTTCGTAAAGGTTGAAAGAGGCGAAGGCTCTGACCCTTACTCCGTAGCTCACACGATTGCTCTCAATGCACTTGTGACCAGAGCAAAGAGTAAGGGCGAGCTTCTCGCTCACCTTAAAAAGCGCGGCGTTGAAGATGATGTTGCACAGGCAACTATCTATAAGTTAACCGAATCAGGTTTACTTAACGATCAAGATTTTGCACAGCAATGGACTGATTCACGTACACGTTCAAAAAAATTGTCTAAGCGAATCATTGCGGGAGAGCTACGCCAACGTGGTGTCGATCAGGAGAGCATCGATCTGGCCCTTGAAGGCATAACCGATGAGAGCGAATATCGAACCGCCTTCGAACTTGGGATGGGCAAACTATCTACGATGTCGCGCCTCGAACCAGATGTACAGATTCGCAGAATTGAATCTCTGCTCGCCCGTAAAGGTTTTGGTTACTCCACAATCTCGCGCGTAATGCGTGAATTGGATTTACTTAACTAACTCTTCTTTGCTAGATGCTCTGTTAAACGAGCTGCAGTAGCCACAACAGCTGCAGCGTGAACACGTCCTGGTTGACGACCTAGACGCTCGATAGGGCCACTGATGCTCACAGCAGCAATAACTTTTCCATTGGGTCCACGAACTGGCGCTGACACCGAAGCAACTCCTGCTTCACGTTCACCAACAGATTGCGCCCAACCACGGCGACGATCAGCAGCTAATTGCGCTGCAGTAAAGCGAGCATTCGTAAGTCCACGATGAATTTTCTCCGAGTCTTCCCACGCCATCAATATTTGCGCAGCAGACCCTGCTTGCATTGTTAAGGCAGAGCCAACTGGAACACTGTCACGAAGACCTGATAAACGTTCAGCAACGGCAACGCATATTCGTACCTCGCCTTGGCGTCGGTATAGCTGTGCGCTTTCACCTGTTGCATCGCGAAGTGCTGCTAGCGCAGGAGCTGCTACTGCAATCAGGCGATCTTCTCCCGCGGCACTCGCTAATTCACCAGAACGCTTGCCTAAAATGAATCGCCCAGTGAGATCTCTGGAAACCAATCTGTGATGTTCAAGGGCCACAGCCAAGCGGTGCGCAGTAGGGCGAGCAATACCCGTTGCAGCCACTAATTCGGCTAGAGAGTGTGGACCTGATTCGAGGGTAGCTAGAATTGCGACGGCTTTATCTAATACGCCGACTCCGCTATTATTTCTATCCACGATACGATATTAGCATCTCAATCAGTGAGATGTCTACAAGGAGCTTTGGATGTCTAAGACGTTAGCAGAAAAGATTTGGGACGAGCATATTGTTCGTCGCGCAGATGGCGAACCAGATCTTTTGTACATCGACCTTCATCTCATCCATGAAGTAACTAGCCCACAAGCATTTGATGGTTTGCGTTTAAATAACCGTATTGTCCGCCGACCTGATCTGACTATTGCAACCGAAGATCACAACGTACCAACTCTCAATATTGATAAACCAATTGCAGACCCAGTATCAAAACTGCAGGTAGATACTCTGCGTGCAAACTGTAAAGAGTTTGGTGTCCGCATTCACTCACTCGGTGATGCCGAGCAAGGAATTGTCCACGTAGTTGGGCCGCAACTTGGGTTAACTCAGCCTGGAATGACAATTGTGTGTGGAGATTCGCACACATCAACTCATGGTGCTTTTGGTGCACTTGCATTTGGAATCGGAACCAGCGAAGTTGAACACGTATTGGCAACTCAGACTCTTCCATTGATTCGCCCAAAGACGATGGCAATCAACGTTGAAGGCACTTTGAAGCCAGGAGTAACTTCAAAAGATATTATCTTGGCGATCATTGCAAAAATTGGTACCGGTGGCGGCCAGGGATATGTTTTGGAATATCGCGGCTCTGCAATTCGCGCTCTCTCTATGGAAGCTCGCATGACAGTGTGCAACATGTCCATCGAAGCAGGTGCACGCGCTGGATTAATCGCACCCGATGAAAAGACCTTTGAATACATCAAGGGCAAGCCACATGCACCAAAAGAGTTTGATGCAGCTGTTAAATACTGGTCGACTCTGCACACAGATGCAGATGCCAAATTTGATGTTGAAATTAACCTAGATGCAAACGAACTAGAACCATTTGTCACATGGGGAACTAATCCAGGTCAAGGTTTACCACTTAATGCATCTGTTCCAAATCCAGCAGAAATCGATGATGCCGAAGAACGTGGAGCAGCAGAGCGCGCATTGACGTACATGGGTCTCACTGCTGGAACACCGCTGAAGAAAATAGCGATTGATACTGTTTTCTTAGGGTCCTGCACAAATGGACGAATTGAAGATTTACGTTCTGCAGCAGAAATCCTTAAAGGAAAGAAGATTTCTACTTCACTTCGCATGCTCGTTGTTCCAGGATCTGCGCGAGTCCGTTTACAAGCAGAGTCCGAAGGATTAGATAAAGTCTTTATCGATGCAGGTGCAGAGTGGCGCAATGCAGGATGTTCTATGTGCCTTGGCATGAATCCAGATCAGCTAGCAGTGGGTGAGCGAAGCGCATCTACTTCCAATCGAAACTTCGAAGGTCGTCAAGGCAAGGGCGGACGCACGCACCTTGTTAGTCCACTCGTAGCAGCAGCAACTGCTCTGCGCGGAACACTCTCATCGCCAGCGGATTTGTAAGGGATAAAGACAATGGAAAAATTCATTAAGCACACAGGTACGGGTGTTCCTCTTCGTCGCAGCAATGTTGATACCGATCAGATCATTCCGGCCGTTTATCTCAAGCGAGTGACCCGAAGTGGTTTTGAAGATGGCCTCTTTGCCGCATGGCGCAATGATCCTGATTTTGTTCTCAATCAGGAAGCATTTAAAAAAGGCACTGTTCTTGTGGCTGGCGCGGACTTTGGCACAGGTTCATCCCGCGAACACGCAGTGTGGGCGCTTCAAAATTATGGTTTTAAAGCGGTTATTTCATCGCGCTTTGCAGATATTTTCCGAGGCAACTCCCTTAAGGGCGGATTGCTTACAATCATCGTTTCGCAAGAAGATGTTGAGGCGTTGTGGAGTGCAATCGAGGGCAACCCGCAAACCGCTATCACTGTAGATCTAGAAACTCGTACGGTTTCTTATAACTCTACAGTTCTAAATTTTGCTATTGATGATTACACCCGATGGCGCTTAATGGAGGGCTTAGATGACATCGGTTTGACCTTGAAACAGACTGATTCCATCGATGCTTTTGAGAAGAATCGCGCAGAGTACAAACCAAAAACTCTTCCCGTACTTCAATAAAGTACAAAAAAGAGCGGATTTACGCTTGTTTTTTCATACGGGTGAGTAAAGTGATTAAAACTCTAAACTAAAACTTTAGAGATTTCTACGCATAAAAAGTGGATTTTTTTAGGTATTTAAGAAAAATAAAATAATGCGACACGCCTCATAACGTATTGGACTCACCCCTGCCTGAGAGTTAAGTTTTACACGCGTTAAGCAATTGCTTAACTTTTAAGCGTAAAACTAAGGGGATTTTGATGAATAAGGCCCAATTCATTGCCGCGTTGGCCCCACACTTCAACGACAGCAAGAAGGAAGCAGCTCACGCTGTAGACGTTGTTTTTGACACAATCGTTCGTGCAATGTCACGTGGCGAAGATGTCATGATCAATGATTTTGGAAAGTTTAAGAAAGTCGATCGTAAAGCTCGTATGGGACGTAACCCATTTACAGGCGAAACAATCAAGATTAAGGCTTCAAAGAAAGCTCGCTTCCTACCTGCAAAGGGACTCAAGGAAGTAATTTCTGGCGAACGTAAACTTGGACCAGCTCCAAAGATCGAGCCAAAGGCAGTAGCGAAAGCTGCTCCAAAGAAGGCTGCTAAGAAGTCAGCAAAGAAAGCTGCTCCAAAGAAGAAGGCAGCGAAGAAGAGTGCTAAGCGCGTCGTAAAGAAGAGCGCAAAGAAGGCTAAGAAGCGTAAGTAATTAGCTTTTTCACAAAAGCGCGGGCTCACCATTACGGTGGTCCCGCGCTTTTGCTATTAGATTAGGACCTATGCAAAGCGAGCAGATTTCCTACGCTGCGCCTACTGGCAGACCCCTCGGGACTAACCCGACCTTTAATTTCTGTGCTGCAGTTTTGATTCCGCTGTTAAATCTCATCACAAAGCGCACATGGCAAGGCGCAGAGAGTATTCCAAAATCTGGGCCAGCAATTATTATCAGCAATCATCTTTCATACGCCGATGTTCTTTTCTTTGCACAGTTCTTGTTTAAAAATGGACGCGCTCCGCGCTTTATTGGAAAACGTTCAATCTTTAATGTGCCAGTAATTGGTCGAATTTTGCTAGCAGCAGGACAGATTCCAGTTGATCGCGAAAGCACACATGCAAGCAAAGCTCTCGATCATGCAGTTGCAGCCCTTAAAGCTGGACACTTAATTGGAATTTATCCTGAAGGCACATTGACCAGAGATGAAAATCTATGGCCGATGGTTGCAAAAACAGGAGCGGCTCGGCTTGCCATCATTACTCGCTTACCGATTATTCCGGTTGCTGCGTGGGGAATAGCAGATGTTCTGCCTCGCTATAACAAAATGCCACACATCTGGAAACGTTCAAAGATAACTCTTCGCGCAGGTACGCCAATTGATATGTCAGCGTGGTTCGGGAAAGAAGATGACCCGATTGCTCTTGCAGATGCCACTGCTCACATCATGGGAGAATTGACCACGATGCTAGAAGATATTCGCGGCGAAAAAAGACCGGCACAAATTTTCGATCCGCATACCTCAGAGTTGCCACGCACAGGAAACTTCAAGAAAAAGCGCCGATGAAAAAAGTTACAGTTTTAGGTGCGGGTGCCTGGGGAACCACCATGGCTCAAGTCCTTGCAGATCATGGAAATGATGTTTTGCTCTGGGGTCGCGATGTCGAAATTGTCTCCGAAATAAACACTTCTCACACCAACAAAAAGTATTTGGGCGGGCATGTTTTGCCTGCGCAGCTCAAGGCAACTGATGATGTTAAGGCTGCATTTGCACACTCATCAGTAATTGTTTTAGCAATTCCTGCACAAAATCTACGAGCAGTTCTCGTTGAGTGGAAAAAATACTTCACACCAGATGTACTCATAATTAGTACGGTAAAGGGAATCGAGCTCACTACTGACCTTCGAATGACCGAAGTTATTCTTGAAGTGTTGGGTACGCAAAAGTATGCGGTTATTACAGGTCCAAACCTGGCTGATGAGTTAATTCTGAGGCAGCCTGCGGGCGCTGTGGCTGCAGCGCCGACTATAGAGATAGCAACTCAAGTCCAAGAATTATTTGCAACGCCGTATTACCGTGTCTACACATCTATAGATGTTGTTGGATGCGAATTTGCTGGAGCAATAAAGAGCATCATTGCATTAGCTGTTGGTATGTCGATTGGCATGGGATTCGGCGAAAACACTCAGGCAATGTTGATTACTCGTGGTCTCAATGAAGTTGCTCGTATTGGCGCCGCCCACGGCGCAGATCCACTGAGTGCAGCAGGATTAGCAGGGATGGGCGATTTGGTAGCAAGTTGTGGATCTGCACTCTCGCGCAATAGAACATTTGGCGAAACACTGGGTCGCACAGGTTCCATGACTGATGCGCGTTCACACGTCTCTAAAACAGTTGAGGGCGTAGCCTCTTCCAGTGCCGTTGTAGAAATTGCCCACAGAGTTGGAGTCGAAGTGCCAGTTATCGAAGCCGTTGCAGACGTAGTTGCCGGAACAATTACTCCAACACAAGCACTTGAACGACTCATGGCAATCTCAACCAAAGCAGAAAATTTCATTCGATGAGCAAAAAAGTTATCGCGATAATTTTCGGTGGCCGCTCTAGTGAACATGAAATTTCATGTGTTTCAGCGGGTGGCGTGTTAGCGGCCCTGGATAAATCCAAGTACGACGTTGTTCTCATTGGAATCACACGTGGCGGTAAGTGGGTGCAGGTTGCACAAAATTTCCCCTTAGAAATTCGTGGGGGAGTATTGCCAGAAGTTTCGGTTGATGCACCTGCCGTTGTTGCAGATGTACATGGATTAAGTGTCAACAATAAATCTCTCAACGTGGATGTAATTTTCCCACTGCTGCACGGTCCTTATGGCGAAGATGGAACAATTCAAGGCTTCTGCGAAATGGCAAACATCGCGTACGTTGGCAGCGGTGTTCTCGCAAGTGCTGTGGCGATGGATAAATCCTTTGCTAAACCAATTTTTGCATCCCACGGAATGGATGTTGTTCCAGGCTTTGTGGTTAAGAAAAATGAGTGGCAATCTCATCGAGCTGATTTTGAAAAGAAGGCAGCCGCCTTGGAGTATCCATTATTTGTAAAGCCAGCTCGAGGTGGTTCAAGCCGTGGAACTACCAAAGTTAAATCAGCGCAAGAATTTGCTGCAGCCGTTGATATCGCACATACCTTTGACTCCAAGGCTTTGGTTGAGAAAGCAATTCATGGCCTAGAAGTTGAGTGCGCAGTTCTTGAAATCAATGGATCACCAGAGGCTTCAATTGTGGGTTCAATCTCTATTGACCCTAAGTTTGAGTTTTATGATTTTGAAGCAAAGTATTTAGATGGTGCAACAAAAATTGAGTTACCTGCTCTGATTCCGAGTGAAACTGCAGAGGTAATTAGGTCTAAAGCAATACAAGCTTTCAAGGCCTTGGGATGCTCCGGTTTAGCCCGAGTGGATTTTTTCTACGCCACAACGGGAGAAGTTTTTATCAACGAACTCAACACAATGCCTGGTTTCACAGCAACATCAGTGTTTCCAAAGATGTGGGCAGCAACTGGAAAGAGTTATGAAAACGTCATTGAAGAGCTGATTAAAACTGCACTGTCACGTACTAATGGAGTACTAGAAAATTAATATGTAACTGGGCACGTCAATGTGCGAGTAATACCTGGAACACCCTGAACTTTAGACAAAATCATTCGACCGAAATCCTCCATGCTTGGTGCTTCGGCGCGCATGATTACGTCATAAGGACCTGTAACGCCTTCGGCCAATGTCACACCAGGAATTGCTGAGACTGCGGTTGCAACGCTAGAAGCTTTTCCAACTTCAGTTTGAATCAAAATGTATGCCTGTACTGACATTGCGGGCTCCTTATGCTGTTAAGGGGTCAACTTATCCCATTCGATGCCGATGCGGCAATGAGTATTCTTGAGGCATGAAATTCAATGAGGAGCAGGTCATTTCTGAGATCTCCTCAATTTTTTCGCCGTTGAATCAGAAAAACCCACGAGTAATTGTTGGAATTGGCGATGATGCAGCAGTCGTATCAACTGATCAACATTCGGTTATTACGACAGATATGGCAATAGAGGATATTCACTTCAATCGAGGCTGGTCTTCCGCTTATGAGATTGGTTCCAAGATAACAGTTGCCAATCTCGCAGATGTTTACGCAATGGGAGCCGACCCGCGTTATTTAGTTGTTGCCTTAACTCTTACCGGTAACGAAGATGTGGATTGGATTAAAGGACTTGCCCAAGGAATCGCTGACACCGCAGCTAAATCCGATGCAGTAGTTGTTGGTGGAGATTTATCTCGGGCGGACAAAGTCATGATCTCAATGACGGCAATCGGTGCTTCGCGTTTACATATCACTCGTGCTGGGGCTCGTGGTGGTGATTCGATTTATCTTTCTGCGCTACCTGGTTGGTCACGCGCTGGTTTAGAAATTCTCACAAAAAATCTTCCAGAATCACCCGCATACGCACGCGCACTTTCTCAATTCAAATCTCCACATCTTGATCCAACTGTGATGCGAAGTTTCAAGAGCGCACATGCCCTTTGCGATGTCAGCGACTCCTTACTTGTTCAAGCAGAACAGATCAGTAAAGCTTCCTCTGTGAGCTTAGAGATTGATACAAAAAAGATAGAAAAGTTAGATGGATTTGCAGACCTAGCAGCACTGGCACAAACAATTGGTTGTGACGTATGGGACCTTGTGCTGGGCGGCGGAGAGGATCATGTTCTCTTGGCTACGGGAGTTAATCTTCCGGGAATCTATATCGGAAGAGTTATCGAAGGCAGCGGAGTAAAAGTTTTAGATATGAAAAAAGCGCCAGATTCCTGGCGCCATTTCAATTAAAAAATATTAATTAACGAGTAACTTTTCCAGCCTTGAGGCATGAAGTACATACATTTTGGCGCTTAGGTGTTCCGCCAACAAGAGTACGAACACGTTGAATATTTGGATTCCAGCGACGACGAGTCTTCACTTGTGAGTGAGAAACGTTGTTACCAAAGCTTGGACCCTTTTTACAGACGTCACATGTTGCAGCCATTGCTGAACTCCTTCATACGTATTTACAGGGCGCAAGATTAGCGTGAGCCCATGCCCAGACGCCAATCCACGCTCAATAACCCCAAACAGTGGAGAATGTCACCATGGCCTCCCTTGATAGCAAAGTAAGCAGCGTTCTAGGAGACCGCACATCGAAAGTTTTAGACACTACTTTTGGAATCAAGAGCGTCGGAGATTTATTGCGTCACTATCCGCGCCGTTATGCAGTCCGTGGTGAGTTAACAGATATTTCAGCTTTGCAAGGAGGCGATGAAGTCACAATTCTTGCCGAAGTTTTTAGTGCTTCAAATCGTCCGCTCCATGGCCGAAAAGGAAGTATCTTCGAAGTCATTGTTACCGATGGAAAAGCAAAACTTTCACTGACATTCTTTAATCAAGCATGGCGCGAGAAAGATTTGCGGGTCGGGCGGCAAGGCTTATTTGCAGGCAAAGTTGGGGTCTTTAAAGGTAAGCGCCAATTAGCTCATCCAGATTATGAGTTAATTCCAGATGGCAATGATGTTGAAAGCGCTGTTGATGAATTCGCTGGAAAATTCTTAGCTGTTTATCCAGCTGCATCAAAGATGCCATCTTGGAAGATCGCACAATGTATTGATTTAGCTATTCAAGGCCTAGATGAAGTACCAGATTTTTTACCTGATGAAATTCGCGAGAAACATGGCTATCCGACGTTGCACCAAGCTTTGGTTCAACTGCACAAGCCAGCTGATTTAGAACACGCTGAAATTGCTCGCGAACGTCTAACTTTTGATGAAGCATTTTTGCTGCAACTACTTCTGGCCAAGAGAAAAGCTGCGCTGAGATCTCTCGATGCAATTGCGCGACCCCGGGTCAATGGTGGATTGCTAGATGCATTCGATAAGTTGCTTCCTTTTGAATTAACAGCTGGGCAAAAAGAAGTGAGTGCAGAAATTGAATCTGATTTAGCACAATCTCATCCGATGCACCGATTACTTCAAGGCGAAGTAGGTTCGGGTAAAACAATCGTTGCATTGCGAGCGATGCTGACAGTAATTGATAACGGGGGACAGGCAGCACTTCTTGCTCCCACGGAAGTTTTGGCGGCACAGCACCTTCGAACAATTACAAAATTATTAGGAAATTTGGCACACGGTGGAATGTTGGGTGGCGATGAAAAAGCAACACAAGTAACTCTTGTTACAGGATCTCAGAGCGCTGCAGCTCGTAAAGAAGCACTTGCCCTAGCAGCCAGTGGTTCAGCCGGCATTGTCATCGGTACACATGCGTTATTAGGCGAGTCAATTGTTTTTAATGATCTTGGACTCATTGTTGTTGACGAACAACACAGATTTGGTGTTGAACAACGTGATGCACTCAAGAGTAAAGCGCATACACCTGCACATTTGTTAGTAATGACGGCTACACCAATTCCACGAACAGTGGCCATGACCGTGTTCGGCGATCTAGATGTTTCTACTTTAAAAGAACTTCCACTAGGAAGACAGCCGATAACTACACACGTAATTGCAGCACAAGAAAAACCTGCACACTTAGAACGAGCATGGCAAAGAATCGCTGAAGAAGTAGCAAAAGGTCATCAGGCATACGTGGTTGCTCCCCGAATTAGTGCGACAAATAATGAAGATGCAGATATGGATTTTCTCTTTGGAACTGAATCACAGACCATTGCAAGTGTTGAAGAGTTGGGACCGATGCTGCATAGCGGTCCTTTTTCGGGATTACGTGTTGCCCCATTGCATGGTCGTCTTTCCACGGACGTTAAAGAGTCAACAATGTCCGCTTTTTCTGCTGGTGAGATTAACGTACTTATTTCAACGACAGTTATAGAAGTTGGCGTAGACGTTCCTAATGCAACAGTGATGGTCATAATGGACGCGGATAGATTTGGTGTTTCACAGTTACATCAGCTTCGTGGACGCATTGGTCGTGGAACTTCTCCGGGGCTCTGTTTGTTAGTTACTAATGCAATGCCAGAAACTCCTGCCCGAATTCGTCTGGATGCGGTGGCTTCGACAGTAGATGGCTTTGAACTTTCAAAGATTGATCTAGAACAACGCAGAGAAGGAGATGTGTTGGGTGCAAGTCAATCCGGTACTCGTTCGCATCTGCGATTGTTACGTGTTCTTCGCGATGAAGAACTCATCGATAGTGCTCGCCAGAGTGCGGAAAAACTCATTCACGATGATCCAATTTTGGCAGGCTTTAATTTGCTCAATGATGAACTAAAGTTCTTAGAAACAGACTCAGCGACAGATTTCATAGATAAGGGTTGATGCAATGAGAATTATCGCCGGCGTTGCAAAGGGACGCTCCTT
This sequence comes from Candidatus Planktophila sp., assembly GCA_044341305.1. Classification (GTDB taxonomy): domain Bacteria; phylum Actinomycetota; class Actinomycetes; order Nanopelagicales; family Nanopelagicaceae; genus Planktophila. Next base: position 24,063 of record JBIIRY010000005.1, read on the forward strand.
ATCTAGTGTTGCGGGAGCAACTAGGCCAACATCAGATCGTGCTCGCGAAGCAATTTTTTCAACACTGACTTCTGAATTTGGTGACTTTCTTGGATTGCACGTCTTGGATTTGTTTTCAGGATCAGGCGCCATGGGTCTAGAAGCACTTTCACGAGGGGCCTCATTAGTGCATTGTGTGGAAAAAGATGATTCTGCAGCAAAGACAATCTCCACGAATTCATCACTTGTCCAAAAAGCTCAACTAGTCGGGGTATTTCACTTGTTCCATATGTCAGCACAAAAGTTTGTTGAATCAACTCCGCAGCATCAATATCACTTTGTTTATATTGATCCACCATATGACTTTGCAGATTCCGAACTAACAACTATTTTAGAAAATTTACACTCAAATAATTTCTTTAAAGATGGAGCCGTAATTGCAGTAGAAAGAGCATCAAAGACTCCACAACCTGTGTGGCCCCGGGGATATGAGCCTTCTCGAACCAAGGTATACGGGCAAGCGAGTATTTATTACGCTAATTACGCGAAGAATGGATAAACACAGAAGTCGTTGCTAGCGTTTGACCCATGAGACGCGCAGTTTGTCCTGGATCTTTTGATCCAATCACTTATGGTCACTTAGACATCATCGAACGTGCCAGCCACCATTTTGATGAGGTAATTGTTGCCGTACTGGAGAATCGTACAAAATCAAGTTTGTTTACAGTTGATGAACGTATTTCAATGATTACTGAAGTTACCAAGAAGTTTTCTAATGTTCGAGTTGATTCATGGAGCGGATTGCTCGTTGATTACTGTAAATCAAACTCAGTTCAATCAATCGTTAAGGGCTTACGAGCGGTCTCAGATTTTGATTACGAATTGCAGATGGCCCAGGTAAACCTTCAAGGATCTGGTGTTGAAACTATGTTTATGGCGACATCTCCAACTCACTCCTTTTTATCATCCTCACTTGTGAAAGAATTGGCACATTACGGTGGAGATGTTTCCTCTATGGTTCCACCGAGCATTAACGAAGCACTTAAACATCGAGTAGCAGGGAAGTGATCCATGGATTCGATTGAGAAGTTAACAACTGCCATTGCAATGGTTGAAGAAGCTCGCGGAGTTCCGTTGTCGGCATCGTGCGTACTTCACCGTGGCGAAATTTTAGAAATTCTAGATGGAGCAAGAGCCGCACTTCCAAATGATCTAGAAGCTGCCCGAAAAATCATCGCATCACGTGACTCACTCATTGAAGAAGGACGCACTAGCGCCGAAGCTTTGATTGCAAGTGCTCGCGAAGAAGTTTCACGAATGATTGAGCAGACAGCAATTGTTTCAGCTGCTCGTGAAGAGGCTCAACATATTTTAGATGATGCCCATCTTGAGGCAGATGCAGAGCGCGAAGAAGTTGAAAAATACATTGACTCGCGACTTGCAACTCTTGAAGTAATTCTTAACAAAACATCTGATGCCGTGGCTCGCGGTCGTGAAAGACTTGCGGGCGCCGGCGATAAGGATGTTTTATCGCAACTCGCTAACGATAAGTAAAGTATTAAGAGCATGACTCGCGATCTTTCACCCTTTCGTGTGAACACCCACGAATTGCCACGTCGTGCAGGTGAAATGAAAGAGTATTCAATTGACTTTGATTTAACCGAACCATTTGGCGTCGAACTCATAAGCGTTCCAGAGGGTGAAGTTATCGAAGTAGATCTACGCCTTGAATCTGTTACCGAAGGCGTCCTTGCAACCGCCGATGTATTTGCTACGGCAATGGGCGAGTGCATTCGTTGTCTTGACCCAATAGCTATTGATATCGATAGAAGTTTCCAAGAGTTGTATCGCTATGAAGTCCACCATGAAAAAGGATCTAAAGGTTCGAAAAAACGACGCCCCAGTGAAGATGCAATAGATGATTTAGATGTTGATGACGAATTGCTTATGCAAGGAGATTACATAGACCTTGAAATCCCATTGCGAGATGCGATTGTTCTAGCACTGCCCATCAACCCACTCTGTTCAGAACAGTGTTTAGGTTTGTGCCAACAGTGCGGTGAGAAGTGGGAGAACCTGCCTGAAGACCATGCTCATGCGCAGAGCGATCCGCGGTGGGCGGCCCTGGGCACTCTCATCGATGGGCCAGATAAGTAGGCAATTCTCGGTCGATTTTTAGAATTCGTACTTTTAGGGGATACTTTCACCCATATCCGCACTCCTCGTGAGCCGCGGTATCTCAGATGAGATTTAAGAAGAGATTAAGGACGCCACCGTGCCAGTACCAAAGCGAAAGATGTCTCGCTCAAAGACTCGTTCTCGTCGTAGTCAGTGGAAAACAACTGCGGCAGCACTAGCGGCGTGCCCACAATGCCAACAACCAAAATTGCAACACACTGCATGTCCAACGTGCGGAACCTATAACCGCCGTCAGGTTATCGAGGTCTGATCTGTACTCTGAGTTAACGCAACGCCTCGGTGTTGATGTTGATCCAAATCTTTTGGCATTAGCTTTTACTCATCGTTCATTTGCTTACGAGAGTGGTGCGAAAGAAACCAACGAACGCTTGGAATTTCTTGGCGATTCAGTTTTAGGGTTAGTAGTTACAGAAGAGTTATATAAACGTTTTCCAGATTTAGACGAAAGCAGACTCTCGCCTCTTCGTTCCGGGGTTGTAAACATGAGAGCCCTTGCCGATATTGCACGCGAACTAAATCTTGGAAAGTACATACGTCTGGGCAAAGGTGAAGAAGTTACCGGTGGCCGAGATAAGAACTCTCTTCTTGCAGATGCACTAGAAGCACTGATTGGCGCTGTTTATCTTCATGCTGGCTTTGCCACCAGTGCACAGGTTGTTCGCACGTTAATTGATTCAACGTTAACGCACGCAATGGCGCGTGGCTCAGGCTTAGATGGCAAGACAGCACTGCAAGAGTTAACTGCTCAACTTGGCAAAGGTGCTCCCGAATACATCGTTACTGAAACAGGACCCGATCACGACAAGAGTTTTAGCGCCGATGCAATGGTCGCTGGCACCTTTGTTTCGCGCGGCACAGGAAAGAGCAAGAGAGAAGCAGAGCAAGCAGCTGCCAGAAGTGCCTATGAATTGTTAAAGGATCAGGCAAAACCTCAAGTTGTGGATGATGGTAAGTAAGGGCTTAGCCGCCGTGTTACTTCGCTAATTCAAGCGCTCGCAAGGTAGGTTTACCGCGTGTATCTAAAGAGCATCACGCTCAAGGGCTTTAAGTCCTTTGCTTCGGCGACCACTTTGCGTCTGGAGCCGGGAATCACCTGCGTGGTCGGACCAAATGGATCTGGTAAATCAAATGTTGTTGATGCTCTGACATGGGTAATGGGTGAGCAAGGTGCGAAATCTCTTCGCGGCGGAAAAATGGAAGATGTCATCTTTGCCGGCACTAGCGGGCGCGCACCTCTTGGTAGAGCAGAAGTTTCAGTCACCATTGATAACGCTGATGGTGCGCTCAATATTGAGTATTCCGAAGTAACAATTTCACGCATTCTTTTTAGAAACGGCCAGAGTGAGTACCAAATAAATGGTGAAGCCTCGCGTCTGTTAGATATTCAAGAGTTGCTCAGCGATTCTGGAATCGGCCGCGAAATGCATGTGATTGTCGGCCAGGGCCAGCTCGATGCAATCTTGATGGCAAATCCCGATGAGCGCCGTGGATTTATTGAAGAAGCGGCTGGCGTACTAAAACACCGCAAGCGAAAAGAAAAAGCGCTTCGCAAGCTCGATTCCATGCAAGCCAACTTGGCTCGTGTTCAAGACCTTACTGTTGAATTACGTAGACAACTTCGTCCACTAGGTAAGCAAGCCGAAGTTGCGAAGAAGGCCGCCACTATTCAAGCTGATTTACGCGATGCAAAGTTACGTTTACTTGCAGATGATTACATAGCGATGACGAAAACTCTCGATGCCGAAGTTGCAGATGAAACAGCGTTGCGAGAAAGACGAGCAATCGTTGATTCTGAATTAGACAAAGTTCGTGCACGCGAAGAGTCACTCGATGTACAGGCTGCAGTTGATGGACCACTTTTAGTCAAAGCGCAAGAAACGTATTACCAATTAAATTCATTGCGTGAAAGATTTCGTGGAACAGCTTCTTTAGCTCAAGAACGTTCTCGATTCTTAGCCGAGGAAGCCGAAGAGGCGCGAACTCTCGGCCGCGATCCAGAAGCACTTGATCGCGAAGCGCAAGCACTTCGCCTTGAAGAATCCGAACTTCGCACAGCTGTGCATAACGCAAATACTGCGTTAAGTGATGCGACACGTGCGTTACAGCAAGCAGAAATTTCTCTCAAAAGCGAAGAAGATAAAGTTGCCGCAGCAATGCGAGCTATTGCAGATGCGCGCGAAGGCACAGCCCGACAAGAAGGCCATATTAAATCTCTTCGCGCTCGACTTGAAGCAATCGCAGAAGAAATTGCTCGCTTAGAAAAATCCCGCAATGAAGCTCAGCGGCGTGCAGATGAAGCCTCGCGTGCTTACTCAACATTTGAATTAGAAATCGCAAGTGCTGATTCCAGCGAACTCGGTTTAGATTCACAATTCGAATCAGCGAAGTCCACATTAGAGGCTGCAAAGAAGACACTTGCAGATCTCGTGGACAATGAACGTAGTACCGACCGAGAAAAGAACGCTGTAGAAGCAAAACTTGAAGCTCTTCGCATTACCTCGAAGAGCAATGACGGCGCATCGGCATTACTTGCTAATTCACGTGGTGTGAAAATTCTGGGCAGCGTTAGTTCACTTATTTCAATTGAAAAAGGATACGAAAGTGCGGTTGCTGCAGCCCTTGGCTCTTTGGCTGATGCAATTGTTGTACAAGATCTGAACTCTGCAGTGAGTGCACTCACGACTATGCGATCAGAGAATCTAGGACAAGCCGATGTTCTCGTTTTCGACGAAAATGCCAGATCTGCAGATCCGATTCCATCTGGACTGACCTCCCTCAATGCTTATGTGCAATCAACGTCAATCGCATCATTGGTTTCGTCATTGCTCAGCGCAACGGCCGTAGTGGACTCAGCTCGTGATGCCGCAGATGTGCTTAGCAATCACCCACAAATTCGCGTCGTTACTCGAGATGGCGACATCGTCACATCTACTCGAGCACGCGGTGGTTCAAAATCCACTTCATCGCTGATTGAAATTAATGCACTGATTGCGGATCTCAAAAGTAAGTTAGAAGAGGTTACTCACAAGGCAGATCGCATTCGTTTCGAGATTTCAACTGCAACGAATGATCTGGCTTCCAGTCAGAGCGAGTATGACCAAGCACTTGGCAAACTCAATGAATCAGATGCACGCATTGCAGCATTAACTGAACAACTTGCAGTGGCAGGGCAAAACGCCAAATCTGCCGCAGCCGAAGTTGATCGCTTAAACGTTTCAATAGCAGAAGCAACAGCGGCAAAATCTCGTGATGAAAACGAGTTAAACATCGCCTCGAATCAACTTTCAATGCAAGGTGAAACACCAGAACCTGATCATGCGCAAGTGGAGGTTTTAAGAGCTCAAGTTTCAACCGCTCGCAGCACAGAAGTAGAAGCACGTTTGGCAGTTCGTACAAGCGAAGAGCGCGTCGATTCACTAGCTGCACGTGCAAAAGCACTTGAAGACGCCGCACAAGCAGAGCGCGATGCATCCGAGCGAGCGGTCTCACGACGAGGCGCACGAGCACGAGGTGCGGTTATTTCGCAATCAGTTGCAGAAGCAGCATACGAAGTTTTAATCCACATTGAACGTTCGATTGCTAAGGCAGCCACGGAGCGCGCACGTCTTGAAGAGTCACGTGCAGAACGTGAAGGTGAAACTCTTACGATTAGAGCGAGAGGACGTGAGTTAGCGATCGAGTTAGAACAATTAACAAATAGTGTTCATCGAGATGAAATTGCGCGAGCCGAACAACGCATGCGCATTGAAGCCCTCGAACTGAAGGCAGTCGAAGAATTAGGCGTAGACACAAATATATTGGTAAATGAATATGGTCCACATAATGATGTTCCGACATTCCTTGAAAATGAAGCCGGCGAAATCATCACTACTGAATTAATTCCGTATCGCCGCGATCAACAAGAAAAACGTTTGGCTGCAACAGAGCGCTCACTAACACTTCTTGGAAAGATTAATCCGCTTGCACTTGAAGAGTACGACGCTCTCGAAGAACGATTGAAGTTCCTAGCCGAACAGCTCGAAGATCTTAAGAACACTAAGAAAGATCTTCTGGATATCGTCAAGGAAGTTGATGATCGAGTTCAACAGATCTTTATGGAAGCCTACGAAGAGACAGCAAAGCACTTTGAGGAAATCTTCGCTCGTTTGTTCCCAGGTGGAGATGGTCGCTTGATTCTGACTAATCCTGAAGATCTGTTATCGACAGGTGTTGATGTCGAAGCTCGTCCACCAGGAAAGCGCGTGAAGCGACTCTCATTACTATCCGGTGGAGAAAAATCTCTTACTGCTGTGGCCATGCTCGTTGCGATTTTCAAAGCGCGACCAAGTCCGTTCTACGTACTGGATGAAGTTGAGGCTGCACTCGATGATGTAAACCTTGGACGTTTGCTTGGCGTGCTCGAAGAGCTCCGCGAAAGTTCACAGCTCATCATCATTACTCACCAAAAGCGCACTATGGAGATTGCAGATGCTCTATACGGCGTCACGATGCGCGGAGACGGCGTCACTGAAGTTATTTCTCAGCGTCTTCGTGAATCCGAAACCGCCTAAAACTGAAATTAGCTGTACATGGGGATTTTTTCTAAGTTTTTATCAAAAATCAAAGTAACTGATTCACTCAACAAACCAGATTTAGATGAACTCGCAAACGAACTGATCGCCGCAGATTTAGGCGCTGATCTTGCTCATTCGATTATTGAGCAAACCAGGAAACTCAAGTCAGCTACTCCTGAGGAATCTCTAGAAGCTCTTTTGTTATCGCATTTATCTCAGAAAGATCGAACAATTTCCATTGCTTCAGGAGTTACTGCGGTGATGGTTGTTGGAGTTAACGGAACTGGAAAAACCACGACGGTTGCGAAACTCGCACGAAGTTTTCAAAGCCAAGGCACAGTTGTCCTAGCTGCTGCAGATACTTTTCGCGCCGCTGCAGTTGAGCAATTGCAAATGTGGGGTCAGCGAATAGGTGTGGAAGTAATTAGTGGCAAAGAGAATTCTGATCCAGCTTCGGTAGCCTTTGATGCAATCGAGAAAGCTCAAAAACTCTCTGCGGCATTTCTCTTTATTGATACCGCTGGGCGCTTACACAACAAGAGCGATTTAATGAATGAACTTGGAAAAATCAAACGTGTGATTGAGAAGGTTTCACCAATTGCTGAGGTTCTTTTAGTAATTGATGCAACAACGGGCCAAAATGGATTGCAGCAAGCGAAAGTTTTTACAGAGGCCGTAAACGTCACAGGAATTATTCTGACCAAGTTAGATGGCAGCGCCCGAGGGGGAATAGCCCTTGCAATCGAGAGTGCACTGGACATACCAATTAAGTTCATCGGTACGGGTGAATCCATAGAGGATCTAGCCCAGTTTGACCCCACGACGTACGTCAAAGGCCTCCTTTCTTAACCTAGATGTAACACAGGCCTCCTTAAAGCCTAAAAATGTGATGCGCCCGAAACCTTGTATGCGCCTTCATGTAACTCAGCTAGGCCACCTTTACCCCATCTCAAAGGCGAGAAATCAAATACAAATTAAAAACCACACAAGTGAAAGTAGTTACTTATGGATGAAATGGTTATTAACTCCGGAGATACAGCATGGATGTTAGCGAGCGCAGCTCTCGTTCTTCTCATGACTCCGGGCCTTGCCTTCTTTTATGGAGGAATGGTCAGAACAAAGGGCGTGCTTAACATGATCATGATGTCCATGATCTCTATGGGTGTTGTGAGCGTGCTCTGGGTTATCTACGGATTTGAATTAGCATTTGGTTATGAAGCAGATTCACCGTGGTACGGATCATTCTCATTCTCTGGCCTAGGTGGAGTTGTAAATGACTTTACGAATAACGGCGGCCTATACCCGGTTCCAGTATTGGTCTTCGCAGCCTTTCAATTAATGTTTGCAATAATCACACCGGCGATTATTTCAGGTGCAATTGCTGATCGCGCCAAGTTCACATCCTGGGCAGTTTTCGTTGCTATTTGGTCAACACTTGTTTATTTCCCTGTTGCGCACTGGGTCTTCGCTTTCGGAAATAAAGTTGGCGACACCGTAACTGGAGCGGGCTTTCTTGCAAGTAGAGGAGTTCAAGATTTTGCTGGCGGTACAGCCGTACACATAAACGCTGGCGCTGCAGCTCTGGCCCTTGCCATTGTTCTTGGCAAAAGAGTTGGTTGGCGTAAAGAATCAATGCGCCCTCACTCGCTTCCATTGGTAATGCTCGGATCCGGATTACTGTGGTTTGGCTGGTTTGGATTTAACGCAGGATCTGCACTAGCTGCAAATGGAACAGCAGCACTCGCTCTGATTAATACACAAGTTGCAGCCGCTGCTGCACTAGGAGGATGGTTACTTGTTGAAAAAATTCGCCAAGGGCATCCAACTTCACTTGGCGCGGCATCAGGAGCAGTTGCAGGTTTGGTAGCAATCACTCCTGCATGTGCATTCGTCGCACCATGGGCTGCAGTAGTAATCGGTTTCCTTGCCGGAGTTCTGTGTACTGCTGCAACTGGCTTGAAGTATCGCTTCAATCTCGATGACTCATTAGATGTCGTGGCAGTGCACTTACTTGCAGGTATTTGGGGCTCATTGGCTATTGGTTTCTTTGGTGCGAGCTCTGTGAACAGTGTGGGACTAGATGGATTGCTCTACGGTGGAAGCGCTGCGTTGCTTGGTAAGCAAGCATTGGGCGTTGCATTCGTGGCCGCGTACTCATTCGTTGCAACACTCATCATCGGTTATGCGATTGAAAAGACTATTGGCTTTAGAGTAAAGCGCGAAGCTGAAGTCGCAGGTATCGATCTCAATGAACATGCTGAAACTGCCTATGAAATGACAAGCTCATCACGTGGAGGTGTACTTCGATGAAACTCATAACAGCAATTCTTAAGCCACATAAATTAGAAGACGTTAAGAACGCACTTCAAGAGCACGGTGTCAAAGGAATGACAGTTTCTGAGGCAAGTGGTTTTGGTCGTCAAAAGGGACACACTGAGGTGTATCGCGGTGCCGAATACACAGTGGATCTTGTTCCAAAAATTAGACTGGAAGTACTCGCAGATGATGTTGACGTCCAAGGAATTATTGACGTCATTGTGGTCACTGCATCCAGTGGAAGCATCGGCGACGGAAAAGTATGGGCCGTACCGATTGATCAAGTTGTGCGCGTGCGCACCGGTGAGCAAGGCCCCGAGGCTATCTAAAAAACATGTGCAGAGCTGAAGTAGGCTCTGCACATGTTTGATGCACTTTCGGCTCGCTTTGCCAAAACTTTTGGCAATTTGCGATCAAAGGGAAAGATTTCCTCCTCTGACATCGACGCAGTTCTGGATGAGATCACGAGTGCTCTTCTAGAAGCAGATGTTGCAAAAGAGGTTGTCGATCTCTTTACCGAACGCATTGGTGCAGAAGCCGCCGCGCTTCTTCCAACTCTGCAAGCTGGCAGCAATCAGGCTCAGGCAATTTTCGATGTTGTTAATGCAGAGCTCATCAAAATTCTTGGCTCTGAAGGCAGAAGGATTAGATTTGCCAAGAATCCTCCAACAGTAATTATGTTGGCTGGCTTACAAGGAGCTGGTAAAACTACTCTTGCTGCAAAGCTTGCAAAGTTTTATAAGGACCAAGGCAATACTCCGCTCTTAGTTGCTGCCGATCTTCAAAGACCAAATGCTGTTACTCAACTGCAAGTTTTAGGTGAGCAAATTGGGGTACCAGTTTTCGCACCTGAAATTGGCAATGGTTCAGGAAATGCGGTTCATGTTGCACGTGATGGACTGGCATTCGCACAGTCAAAAATTCACAACATGGTTATCGTCGATACTGCTGGTCGATTGGGCGTTGACGATGAATTAATGGATGAAGCAATTTCCATCCGTGATCAAATCAAACCGGATGAAATCCTCTTTGTCATCGATGCCATGATTGGACAGAGCGCAATAGCCACGGCTCGCGCATTCGAACATGGCGTTGGTTTTGATGGTTTGGTACTGACCAAATTAGATGGCGATGCTCGTGGTGGTGCTGCGCTTTCGATTACAGAGTTAATCAAGCGACCAATCATGTTTGTTTCAACTGGTGAAAAAGTCAGTGATTTTGATCTGTTTTACCCAGAGAGAATGGCATCTCGAATTCTCGGGCTGGGCGATGTTGCGACGCTGGCAGAGCAAGCCAAGAAGGCACTCAATCCAGAGACGAGTGCAAAGTTAGAAGAAAAATTTGCACGCGGCGATGATTTCACATTGGAAGATTTCTTAGAGCAGCTTGAGGCAATGGCCAACATGGGCTCAATGGGTAAGTTGCTCTCAATGTTGCCAGGTTCGGCATCGATGAAGAAACAAATTGAAAATTTTGACGAGAGCGAAATAGTTCGCACAAAAGCGATTGTTCAATCAATGACTCCGCACGAACGACGCGATGTGAAAGTTCTTAACGGAACAAGGCGTGCACGAATTGCAAAGGGAAGTGGTCGAGCAGTTTCAGAAGTTAACTCACTTGTTGAGAGATTTTCTGCGGCGCAAAAAGCAATGAAACAAATGCGGAATGGGTCAGTACCAGCGGGAATGCCAGCTGGTATGGGTGCCGGTATGGGTCAGATGCCGAGTGCTAAAGCACCTGTGGTGCACAAGAAGAAGTCCAAGTCAGGTAATCCCGCTAAACGGGCTGCAGAAGAGCGCGGATAGGCCTTAATTTCGCTTCCTGACTATCTGATGGCAAGATTAGCCACCTGTGACGGGGCCCTCTACCCCCGAAACATCCAAGTCCATCGCTTGGCCACATTGATTGCGCACCCCGCTGCGATCGAATTGGCACGGCACACATTTACAGGAGCACACGTTACTTGGCTACAAAAATTCGTTTAATGCGCATGGGAAAAATTCGTACACCCTATTTCCGTATTGTTGTTACAGATTCACGCAAAGCTCGCAATGGTCTATCCATTGAAGAGATTGGTCGTTACGCACCAGGACAAGAGCCATCACTGATCGAAGTTAACTCTGATCGTGCTCTGTATTGGCTAGGCACTGGCGCACTTCCAACTCCAGCCGTAGAGGCAATTTTAAAAGTTACTGGTGATTGGCAAAAGCACAAGGGACTTCCTGGAACTGAAGGAACTCTCCGTGTTGCAGCACCAAAGCCACATAAGAGCGTTGCTTACGAAGCAGCAGTCAAGCAAGCAATGGATGAACCAAAAGAAGGCGCAACAACTCTTAAGAAGAAAGCACAAGAGAAGTTAGCTGCCAAAGCTAATCCAGTTGTAGAAGAAACTCCTGCACCAGCAGCAGAAGCAGTTGTAGAAGAAACTCCTGCACCAGCAGCAGAAGCAGTTGTAGAAGAAGCACCAGCAGCAGAAGTTGTTGCAGAAGCGGCTGCTGAATAACAATGATGGATGAAGCTCTCGAACATCTCGTAAAAGGGATCGTCGACAATCCTGAAGATGTCATTGTTAAGGAAAAAACTCACCGACGCGGAACAACGCTAGAAGTTCGAGTTAATCCAGAAGACATCGGCAAAGTTATTGGTCGCAACGGCCGAACAGCTAAAGCTCTTCGCACAGTCGTAAGTGCAATTGCAGGTCGTACAGTGCGCGTCGATCTCATCGAGACCGACGAGGCTCGCTAACAACTCTTCGCATATGCGTTTACTCGTGGGCCGTATTGGCCGTGCTCACGGAATTCTTGGTGAAGCGACAATCGAAGTTCGTACTGACGATCCCGATATTCGCTTTGCAATTGGCGCAACCGTAAACACAGACAAGCATGGTGATCTCACCATTGTCTCCGGACGTGTTCACAACGGCATTCTGCTCTTGGGGTTTAAAGGCATAACCACTCGCAATCAAATTGAAGAGTTGCGCAATGAAATGCTCTATTCCGATGTTGATATCAATGAATCAACTGGAGATGACGATGAATATCACGTCCTTCAATTGATTGGTTGTATGACATATTTAGAATCTGGGAAAAAATACGGCGAAGTATCTGATGTCATTAATCTTCCAGGACAAGACCTTTTGGCAATCACAACCGAACAAGGCGAATCTCTTATTCCATTTGTGCATCAATTAGTGCCAGAAGTTGATGTAAAGAATAAGCGCATTGTGGTTATTCCTCCGACAATCACGGGGGAGATGAAATGAAGTTAGACGTAGTAACAATTTTTCCAGAGTATCTCGCTCCGCTGAAGTTATCTCTCTTGGGCAAGGCCCAGAGTGAAGGCTTAGTTGAAATAAATGTTCATGATTTGCGCGCACATGCAACTGATAATCATCACAGCGTAGATGACACTCCTTACGGTGGTGGCGCTGGCATGGTTATGAAAGCTGAAGTCTGGGGTTCGGCCCTTGACCCGCTCCTTGTTCAAGACGTTGATCTCATTGTTTTAACTCCTGGTGGCAAGAGATTTAATCAACGTATGGCAGAAACATTTGCGCAACGTTCACACCTTGTTTTTGCTTGCGGTCGATACGAAGGCATTGACGATCGAGTTCGCCAGTATTACTCACAAGAGTCATTCGCCCAGAAAAATGTTCGGGTTCACGAAGTTTCGATTGGTGATTATGTCTTAGGTGGCGGGGAAGTAGCTGCCATGGTGATGATTGAAGCGATCACCCGATTATTGCCTGGAGTACTTGGCAACCCAGAATCCATTGTCGAAGAGTCACACATGCAAGAAGGATTCGCTGAATATCCAGCATTTACTAAGCCGCAAACATGGCGCGATATCAGTGTTCCTGAGATCTTACTCAGCGGAAATCATGCGCAAATTGCTGCGTGGCGCACGCAATCTGCAAAAGATCGAGCAGAAAAGAATTTCTAACTCGTCAGTAAGACTGTAGTTACCGTAGGCTTTATTCCATGTCGGAAGAGTCAGCGAAAATCCAATCTCGATTAATCCGCGACCTCGAACCCATCGTCGCAGTCGAACTTGAGCGACACCTTGGGATTCAAAAAAACTGGTACCCGCACGAATATGTCCCGTGGAGCGAAGGACGCGATTTCGCAGGTCCTCTCAATGGTGATGCATGGGAAGCAAAAGATTCTCGTTTGTCATCCGTTGCCCAAGATTCGTTAATTCTTAACCTCTTAACTGAAGATAACTTGCCGAGTTATCACACCGAAATCACTCTTTCAATGGGCCGAGATGGCGCATGGGGAAATTGGATTGAACGATGGACAGCTGAAGAAGGTCGCCACGCAATCGTTATTCGTGATTATTTGATGGCAACTCGTGGAGTAGATCCTTACGAATTAGAAGATTTACGCATGGCACATATGTCGCTGGGCTATCAAACTCCTTATGAGAATGACATGCTGCACACGATTGCTTATGTTTCGTTCCAGGAATTAGCCACACGAATTTCTCACCGAAATACTGGAAAAATTTCTGATGATCCAATTGCAGAAGGCATGATGCAAAGAATCGCGTTGGATGAAAATCTTCATATGATTTTCTATCGAAACACACTTAAAGCAGCCCTTGATCTCGAACCTAATGCTGCGATGCGAGCAATTACCGATGTTGTTACAAATTTCGATATGCCAGGTGCCAACATGCCAGGTTTTGGTCGTAAAGCTGTGCAGATTGCGCTGGCAGGTATCTATGACATGCAACAACACCTTGAAGAGGTTATTGCACCAGTACTTCGTGCCTGGGATGTCTTTGAAAGAAATGATTTGTCCGGCGATGGTTTGGTTGCCCGAGACGAACTCGTTGCGTTCTTGAATAAAACTACTGAAGAATCAAATAGATTTAATGAAAAACGAGAGCATCACTTCGAGCGTCTTATTGCTCGCGGTCAAGCGCCAATTCGCATTCAAAAATGAGCAAACGCGTAATCTTTATCGAACACGATCACGTCAGTGATGGTGGACCAATCTGGCATCAATTCAAAGCCCGCGGATATGAAATTACTCGTTTCATTATTGTTGATAAAGAACATCAGAAGAATCCCAATGTCACTGTGCAGTGGCCAGATCTGCTCACATTTGATGTTGTAGTTGTCATGGGTGCGCCATACCCAGCATATGGTGATGATGTTGTTGGCAACTGGTTGTTACCAGAACTTGAAAAAATGAAAGAAGTCCATAATGCCGGGATTCCTGTGCTTGGAATTTGTTTTGGCGGACAGCTTATGTCGCGGATACTCGGTGGAAGTGTTTCGAGGTCACCGCGCGCAGAACTGGGATGGTTTGAAATTGAAAGCAAAGATGAATCACTTGTTCCACGGGGACCTTGGTTTCAATATCACTGGGACAGATTCACATTGCCACCAGGTGCAACTTTGATTGCAGAAAATGAATTATGTCCGCAAGCATTTTCATATGGTCGAACCCTCGGTCTGCAATTTCATCCAGAGATAGATCCACAAGTATTGGATTTATGGCTCGATATGGAGGGCGGTTGTGCTGAAGTCGAGTCCGAAGGTGTGGATGTCAAAGCGTTGCGGATGCAGACAAAAGAACTTGAAGCACAAACAAATCAGCGCGGTTACGATTTAGTCGATCAATTTCTTGACCGCATCGCAACCGCGCCAATTAAGCGGATCTAGTTTTATCTAGACATCAAGCGGAGTGACATACGCTCCGGAAATACCACCGTCTACTAAGAAGTTTGACGCTGTAATAAACGATGAATCATCGCTAGCAAGGAATGCCACAGCTGCTGCAATTTCAGTGTCATCAGCAAAGCGTCCCATTGGAATGTGCACTAAGCGACGTGCAGCGCGCTCTTTATCCTTTGCAAAGAGCTCTTGAAGAAGTGGTGTGTTCACTGGTCCAGGAGAGAGTGCATTCACGCGGATACCTTCGCGAGCAAACTGAACTCCGAGCTCGCGAGACATAGCCAGTACGCCACCCTTAGACGCTGTGTAAGCAATCTGAGATGTCGCAGCACCCATTGTTGCAACGAAGGAAGCGGTGTTAATGATTGAACCCTTTCCAGCTTTTTGCATATATGGGATTACATATTTGCAGCAATGGAAAACACTCGTTGTGTTAACGCGTAAAACTCTTTCCCAAGCATCAAGACCAGTAGTCAGAATTGAATCATCATCTGGAGGGGAGATACCTGCGTTATTAAATGCAATATCGATGCGACCGTATGTATCAAAAGCAACTTTGTACATGTTTTCAACATCTGAGGCACTCGTAACATCAGCTTTGACGAAGATTCCGCCGGTAGCTTTTGCAGCTGCTTCGCCAGATTCAGCGTTCATGTCGACTGCAACAATCTTTGCGCCTTCACTTGCCAAGCGCTTGGCTGTTGCAAGACCGATTCCGCTGCCCGCTCCTGTGATTACTGCTACGCGGCCTTCTAGACGTTGAGCCATTTTTCTTCCTTTTCTGTAAGTGTTCTTTAGTCGTTAGAAATAAAGACGTTCTTTACTTCGGTAAATGAATCGAGTGCATCGGGTCCAAGTTCGCGACCTAATCCTGATTGCTTGAATCCGCCAAATGGTGTCCAGAAACGAACGGATGAGTTTGAGTTAACTGAGAGTGCGCCCGTTTCTATTCCACGAGATACACGCAGTGCGCGACCAACATCTCGAGTCCAGATAGATCCTGAAAGACCGTATTCGCTGTCATTAGCCATCGCAATAGCTTCTGCTTCATCTTCAAATGTCATGACTGATACAACTGGTCCGAAGATTTCTTCTCTCCACGAACGAGACTGCGTGTTTTTTGGCAAGAGAACAGTTGGTGGCATCCAATATCCAGGTCCGCTTGGCGCAGAACCCTTAAAGGCTACCGGTTCATCTAAGAATGATTCAACAACATCGAATTGCTTCTTGGAAATTAGTGGACCCATGTCAGCTGTTGCAAGATTTGGATCTTCAACACGGAATTTCTTCACCGCTACTTCGAAGTGTTCCATAAAAGTATCGAAGGCAGATTTTTGAACAAGGATTCTTGAACGAGCACAGCAATCTTGTCCTGCGTTATCAAATACCGCACCTGGCGCTCCAGCTGCTGCTTTTGCAATATCAGCATCGGCGAAAATTATGTTTGAAGATTTGCCACCAAGTTCGAGAGTTACTCGCTTAACTTGGTCCGCGCAGCCCACCATGATTTGTTTTCCAACTGTGGTGGAACCAGTGAAAACAACTTTTCGAACAAGGGGATGGGTTACAAAGCGATTTCCAACAATGCTTCCTTTTCCAGGAAGGACATTGAATACGCCTTCCGGAATTCCTGCTTTCAGCGCTAATTCACCCAAACGTATTGCAGTCAGTGGTGTGTATTCGGCTGGTTTTAATACAACTGTGTTTCCTGCAGCAAGTGCTGGCGCGAAACCCCAACCAGCAATTGGCATTGGAAAATTCCAGGGAACAATGACTCCAACAACTCCGAGTGGTTCCTTGAAAGTTACATCTATTCCACCAGGTACCGGAATTTGACGACCAAACAAACGTTCTGGAGCAGCTGCGTAATACATCAGAGTATTTGCAACGTTGTCTGCTTCCCACAGCGCATTTCCGCGAGTGTGACCTGAGTTTGTAATCTCTAGTTGCGCAAGTTCTTCGCGATGATCTGTAACTATTTGCGAGAAAGCACGGAGTAGCCGTGCACGTTCTCCTGGCGCAACGTTCTTCCAACTTTCGAAAGCTTTAGCCGCTTTGGCAATGACAGCATCAGTTTCTTCTAAACCTAAAAGGTTTACGCTTTCTACGATGCTTTCATTTGCTGGGTTTATTACGTCATACGTAGATGGCACTTATTAGAACCTTTCGAAGTTTCGGAATAATTCCCAGTCAGTTACAGCTTTACTGTAAGCAGAGATTTCTACCCGAGCCATATTTGCATAGTGGGCTTGGACTTCATCGCCGAATGTTTCTTTAACCCACGCGCTCTTTTCCCATAGATCGAGGGCTTCATTCATGGTTGAAGGTACACGTGGAGAGTCTGAAACATATGCGTTACCAGTAAATGCTGGCTCTACCTTCATCTTCTTTGTGATTCCATCAAGGCCGGCAGCAATGATTCCTGCAACGGCCAAATAGGGATTCACATCGCCACCAGGAATACGATTTTCAAGACGTAATCCTGCGCCACGACCCACCAAGCGGAAAGCACATGTGCGGTTATCGCGTCCCCAACGGATAGCAGTTGGAGCAAATGATCCGGGTACATAGCGCTTATACGAATTGATATTTGGGGCGAATAGCAGCGAAAGCTCTCGCATATGAGCAAGTTGGCCAGCGATGAATTGGCGGCCTAGTTCGGACATGCCGTGCTCTTTATCTGATTCATCAGTCATCACTAATTCACCGTTTAGACCGCGGAAAGATAGATGAATGTGTGAAGAGTTTCCTTCGCGCTCATTTGGCTTTGCCATAAATGTCAGCGCATAACCTGCTTCTGCTGCAATTTCTTTGGCGCCATTTTTGTAGATGACGTGTTGATCGCAATTTGAAAGTGCATCTGAGTACTTAAAAGCAATTTCATGCTGACCCAAGTTACATTCGCCTTTGACTGATTCAACAGTCATGCCAGCACCTGACATGCCAAGACGAATCTCGCGAAGCAGTGGTTCGATTCGAGATCCACCCAAAATCGAATAATCAACGTTGTACTGATTCACAGGCGTCAAATCGCGATACGCCTTATTCCACGCTTCTTCATACGAGTCCTTGTAGACAACGAATTCGAGTTCAGTTCCACACATAGCCTGCATGCCAGCCTTTTCGAGATTAGCAATTTGTTTGCGAAGAATTTGACGAGGGGAGGCAACAACAGGGGAGTGATCTAGCCACTGCACATCTGCGAGCACAAGCGCTGCGCCCTCTTGCCATGGAATGAGTCGAAGTGTGTTGAAATCTGGTGCGAGTTCAAAGTCGCTGTAGCCACGTTCCCAGGATGACATTTCATATCCCTGAACAGTGTTCATATCTACATCCACTGCAAGAAGATAGTTGCATCCTTCGGTGCCGTGTTTGAGAACCTCATTGAGAAAGTGATCTCCATGAATTCTTTTTCCAGTAAGTCGACCTTGCATGTCCGTCATAGCTACAACAACGGTATCGATAGCACCTGATTGGATTGCAGCTGTTAATTCTTCAATTGATAGTGAACTCATAGCGGTGAGTATTCCACTTAAAGGGAGAAAAAAGAACTCCCCCTCATCTCTAGGACGAGGGGGAGTTCTTTTATTTCTAGATTAGATAGTGCTCTTCGGTCCTGTGAACCACTTCTTGACTGAAAGGTGCCACCAGATCCAGAGCAAGAGCATCGATCCACCAACTAGTACAGGTGCATAGTTGACGAACTTGATGTCAAAGGAATCACTAGTAGGCCATCCCATTGGAGTGGTTGGCATGATGAAGTAGATACAGATGATCACAATTTCTGCAATCGCAATCGGTGCCATCCACTTGTACTTGCTTCCAAGATTCCATGAACCGGTCTTGAACTTATCGCCCATACGTAGACGTTGGTAAATTGGAACCAAGAACGCCAAGTACAAACCGATAACAGTAATTGAAGTAACTGCATAGAACGCAGTAGGTACAACGATTGGTGCATCAGCTGAACCAATGTTTACTTCAACAAGTGCTGGCAATGTAATTGTGAGAGCAACAGCTGCGCAAGCCAGAACAGCGTTCCGTGGAACCTTGTTCTTATCTACCTTTGACCACAACTTAGATCCAGGAACTGCTCCGTCACGACTAAATGCGAACATCATTCGAGACGCACTTGTAAGTGCAGATGTACAGCAGAAGAGTTGTCCGAAGCTTGCGATTAATAGGACTACACCCGCCCACTTAGCACTGAGTGCTTGAGCAAAGATAACGGCAACACCGCCACCGCCTGCGGTAACTGCGTCTGCATCCTGAACTGCATAAAGGAATGCAAGAAGCAAGATCCATCCACCGATAGCGGAGTAGAAAATTGCTTGCCACAATCCACGAGCAGCTGAGTGTTCAGCACCCTTTGTTTCTTCTGACATGTGTGCACAAGCATCAAAGCCTGTGATTGTGTACTGAGTTAGCAAGAAGCCAAGTGGAAGCACATAGAACCAAAATGCCGTTCCACTTGTTTCGCCACCAGCTAGTCCTGCAGAGTTATTGACTCTCATTGTGAACATGTCATAAACCGACATGTGATTTTCTGGAAGAATTACTAGTACGCCCACAATGAAAGCAGCGCCAAATACGTGCCACCATACGGAGATGTTATTCAATGTAGCCATCAAGTGTCCGCTGCCGATATTGAGAGCAGCAATGATTAAAAGAATCACAATGAACATAATGAATACTCGTTGCAATGAATATCCTTCTGCCCAACTTGGACTAAGTGAAGAGAAAGAAAGATCAAAAAATGTTGCGCAACCGTAGGCAACCGATGCGGTGCACCCAAACAAACCAAGCAGGTTTAGCCAGCCTGTGTAAAAA
The DNA here is from genome assembly GCA_044341305.1 of Candidatus Planktophila sp. Classification (GTDB taxonomy): domain Bacteria; phylum Actinomycetota; class Actinomycetes; order Nanopelagicales; family Nanopelagicaceae; genus Planktophila. Next base: position 43,626 of record JBIIRY010000005.1, read on the forward strand.
CCAACCTTAGCTCCACCCATTTTGGATGCCCACCAGTAAATTCCACCTGATGTTGGCATTGCAGAAACAAGTTCTGACATACAAAAACCGATGATCAGAATAAATAGTGAAATAATTGGCCAACCAAGTGAAATTGCAATCGGTCCACCGTTATTCCATGCCTGACCAAATGTTGTAAAGCAGCCAGCTAGAATTGAAATAATTGAAAATGAGATTGCGAAGTTTGAAAATCCACTCCATGAACGGTCAAGCTCTTGCTTGTATCCAAGTTCTGCTAAGCGTTTTTCATCATTTTGTAAGTTTGACAAGTCTTACGCCTCCTAAAGCCTCTTCATATTCAAACCGAGCGGTTCAAATAAGTTGGTGCTGGTTCGATGAGGGGCATCGAGGTACCATTTGTACCTCATAGTGTGACCTGAGCAACAGGGGTTTGGAGATAAATGTGCCGACTTTTGGGTTACGTGTCGCAAGAGAAGCAAACCTTTAACTCGGCAGTGGGGTCCGATTTCGACACCTTTGTGACGCTTTCATCCGTACATTGCGATGGCTGGGGCGTGGCAACGATCGATCACGACACAAACGTTGCACAGATGATTCGCCAACCAGAGGCAGCACACACAAGCAAAGGCTTTTCGGCGGCAATTCAAGAGTCGATTTCTGACGGAGGGCTGCTTCACCTGCGATGGGCAACGGCTGGATTGCCAGTGAGTGAAAACAACACACACCCATTTATCTATCAAGATATTTCATTCATTCACAACGGCGCGACCTATCCACCAGCTGCACTCGAACCTTTTATTTCATCAGATTTACTGCCACTCATTCAAGGCGATACCGATAGTGAGAGATATTTTTACTTTGTTTTAACAAAGATTAAAGAACTGGGATTTGTTGAAGGCTGTAAATCGGCGGCGAATTACATTCGTTCGCACATTGATTACTCAAGCATCAACGCGATGATCATGAATGAAAACCAATGGGTTGTTATTTGCGAGCATCACCCAGATCGTGCCCCTGAATGGGCGCCAGATGATTATTATGAATTGAAGTACAAAGCCGATAGCGCTGGCGTATTGGTTGCGTCCACTGGTTGGAATCAACCTGGGTGGACCGTACTGCCAAACCATCACATGCTCGTGATAGACCGAAATACCTTTGCAGTTGAGGTCATCGCGCTCTAAAGAGTGGCAATAGGATTAGCACATGGAGCGCACCTATTCCGTTGAAACGTACGGATGTCAGATGAATGTGCACGACTCCGAGCGCATAGCCGGGTTACTAGATGAGGCTGGATTCATCCCAGTTCAAACCGGTCAACAAGCAGACATTGTTGTCTTCAATACGTGCGCTGTTCGTGAAAATGCTGATAACAAGTTGTATGGAAATCTTAGTTTCTTGGCACCAATCAAAAAACTCAATCCTGGAATGCAAATCGCTGTTGGCGGTTGCCTTGCCCAAAAAGATCAATCAATTATTTTGAAAAAAGCTCCCTATGTCGATGTTGTCTTTGGAACTCATAATGTCGGCTCTCTTCCTGCGCTGCTAGAACGTGCACGGATTGAAGAAGAAGCGCAGATTGAGATCAAAGAATCACTAGAACATTTTCCTTCGACACTTCCAGCACGCCGATTATCAGCTTTTTCAGCGTGGGTTTCAGTCTCTGTCGGATGCAACAACACCTGCACTTTCTGCATTGTTCCAACGCTTCGAGGCATTGAAAAAGATCGGACAGAAGAAGAGATCCTGCGGGAAATTCGGGCGTTGGTTAATCAAGGCGTCATTGAAATAACTCTGCTCGGCCAAAACGTCAACGCCTATGGCGTGGATTTTGGTGACCGGCAAGCATTTGCAAAGTTGCTGCGCAAGTGCGGTGACATTGACGGACTTGAACGTGTGCGTTTTATGTCTCCACATCCTCGAGATTTCACAGACGATGTCATTGAAGCAATGGCAGAAACGCATAATGTCATGCCGCACCTGCATATGCCCTTGCAATCAGGATCGAATCAAATTTTGCAAACCATGCGTCGTTCATACCGAACAGATCGCTACTTAAATATCCTTAACAATGTTCGAAGCGCAATGCCTCATGCATCAATTACGACAGACATCATTGTTGGATTTCCTGGTGAAACAGAGTCAGACTTCCAAGCAACTCTAGATATCTGTACGCAAGCACAATTTGCTGCTGCATATACATATCAATATTCAATTCGCCCTGGAACTCCTGCAGCAACGATGCCCAATCAGGTTCCTGCTGAAATAGTCAGCGAGCGTTACACACGACTGCACGAACATCAACAACAAATATCACTCGGTGTTAATAAACGAGCTATTGGGCAAGAGATGCGCGTTTTAGTTGGCGAATACGAGGGCCGTCGCGATGCACGGGAATCACGATTAACCGGAAAGAGTGAAGATTTCCGTTTAGTTCATTTTTCCGATTCTAGTAATGCACGCGCAGGTGATTTCGTCGATGTACGCATCACTGACGCATCTGCACATTATTTAATTGGAGAAGAATTAAAAACAATCGCTACACGCGGAGGAGATGCACACGAGCTCAGAACTCGTGAAGTTTCTTCAACAGGAGTCTCACTCGGAATTCCAACCGTGCGGACATGAAGTTAGTTGTTATTGCAGGCGCCACAGCTACAGGAAAAAGTGCTCTCAGTATTGCTCTCGCAGAATCAATTGATGCTGAGATTATCAATGCAGATTCGATGCAGGTGTACCGTGGAATGGATATCGGAACCGCCAAGATCACTGTCGATGAACGTCAAAGAATTCGACACCACATGCTCGATGTTTTAGATGTTAATCAAGATTCAACTGTGGCTTGGTATCAAAGTGATGCACGCGCGGTAATTGATGAAATTCATTCCCGCGGAAAGAACGTCGTGTTGGTTGGTGGAACCGGTTTGTACATCAAGGCCGTCATCGATGAATTGAATTTTCCGGATACTGACCCCATGGTTCGACATACGCTCAACAAAGAAGCGGAAGAACTTGGCATAGATGCCATGTTTGAGCGGTTAGAAAAACTTGATCCAGCAGCTGCTTTAGCCATTGATCGCGCAAACTTGCGAAGAATCATTCGCGCGCTAGAAGTTATAGAAATTACCGGAAAGCCTTTTACAGCAAACTTGCCAAGACAAGAGAGTGTTCGTTACCCGAACGCACGTCAATTCGGTCTCGTTATGGATCGTGAAGATCTCTCTGAAAGAATCGATGCGCGCGTTAATGCGATGTTTGAACAAGGGCTCGTCGCAGAAGTTGAAAAGTTGATTAGTGCAGGATTGCTACAAGGAAGAACTGCTCAAAGGGCCTTGGGTTATTCCCAAGTTATTTCGTACCTGAACAATGAGCTTTCACTAGATGCTGCGATTCAAGAAACTAAACGAGCGACTCGACAGTACGCACGCCGACAAGAGACGTGGTTCTCTCGAGATTCACGAATTAAGTGGATAGCAACGCGTCAAAATAGGCTTGAGACGATTCTGGAATCCCTGTAACGAACAAGTGCTACTAAACTAATCCTTATATGAATACGACAAATCCGGTTCCGGCGACATACGGACACGGAACCCATAATGATTTCGTTCTTATTTTTGATCCTGATGATCAACGTTCGGTTACCACAGCTCAGACACAAGCAATCTGTAATCGCGAAACTGGCATCGGCGCTGATGGCTTGATACGTATTCTTAAGCGTGATGGTAAATGGTTTATGGATTACAGAAATTCTGATGGATCGTTAGCGGAAATGTGTGGAAATGGAATTCGGGTTATGGCCAAGTATTTGGTTTCGCGTGGCCATCAATCCGAGGGAATTTTTGCAATTAATACCAGAGACGGAATTAAGCATCTACGAGTTCCGCTAGATGGCGATATCTCGGTAAACATGGGCAAAGTTGTCGATGAATCCGAGGAAGTCACAGCATCAAATAACGGAAACATTTGGAATGGATACAACATAAGCGTAGGCAACCCCCACGCAGTAGTTTTTGTTGACAACATAGACATGGTTGGAGAATTAAGTGATCCACCAATTGTGCGACCAAAAGAGAGTTATCCAGAAGGCGTTAACGTTGAATTTGTAGAATTTGTGAGCGACTCTGAATTAAAGATGAGGGTTTTTGAACGCGGAAGCGGGGAAACTCAATCATGCGGAACTGGAACATGCGCAGTGGCACTTGCGGCAACCATTAAGTCAAAGAAAAATCTACCCGCGCATTGGGTTATCTATCCCCCCGGCGGACGCTTAGAAGTTGATATTGATGGTCACTCCAATGCAACATTGATTGGGCCAGCTGAGTTAGTTAAAGATGTAGATTTGGCAAGCTTTTTTCAATGAGTAAAGATCCACGAGTTGATGATCGCAGCGAAGATGCCTTTGAGGCTTTGTTACTTGAGAGTGCTCGAGTTACAGCAGATTACGATGCGGATCAAGATGATCTTGAAGCAACTTCACAATTTGAAGTAGCAGATCGCGCTGCACTTCGAAGAGTTCAAGGTTTTTCTACTCAGCTTCAAGATATTTCCGATGCTGAATATCGCGAACTTCAACTCGAGCGAGTTATTTTGGTTGGAGTCTGGACTGAAGGCACGGCGCAAATGGCTGAAAATTCACTCGATGAATTAAAGGCATTGGCACAAACGGCTGGTTCTGAAGTTCTAGATGGCTTCATCCAACGTCGTGATAAACCAGATCCTGCAACGTACATCGGTTCGGGAAAGGTAGAAGAATTAAGAAATGTCGTTGCAGCAAGTGGTGCGGATACAGTTATTTGTGATGGTGAGTTATCGCCATCTCAACTACAACAACTTGAAAGCAAACTAAAGGTAAAAGTTGTAGATCGAACAGCACTTATTCTTGATATTTTTGCTCAGCACGCCAAAAGCAAAGAAGGTAAAGCACAAGTTGAGTTAGCTCAGATTTCATACTTACTTCCACGTTTACGTGGTTGGGGTGAATCACTCTCGCGCCAAGTGGGCGGTCGTGCAGCAGGGGGCGCCGGTATCGGTGGTCGCGGTCCGGGCGAAACTAAGATTGAAACAGATCGCCGCCGTATCCGTGACAAAATGGCAAAGCTTCGTCGAGAGATTGCCGAAATGAAAGTTTCCCGCGATACCAAACGCCAAGAGCGCAAAAGAAACAATATTGCCTCCGTAGCGATTACGGGATACACGAATGCTGGAAAATCTTCGTTGTTAAATAAATTAACGGGTGCGGGTGTCCTTGTTCAGAATGCCCTCTTTGCGACCTTAGATCCGACTGTACGAAAGACTCACACAGCAGATGGACGTATTTACACATTAACTGACACCGTAGGTTTTGTTAGACACTTGCCACATCAGCTAGTTGATGCATTTAAATCAACCCTGGAAGAAGTATCTGATGCCGATGTCATTGTCCATGTAGTCGACGGCTCGCATGCGGATCCATTTGAACAAATTCGCGCTGTTCGAACTGTTATTGATGAAATTGGTGCCCAGGAAGTTCCAGAGATAATTGCAATAAATAAAGCAGATGTAGCAGATCAAGAAGTTCTGATGGAAATATTGCGCAAAGAACCGAACAGTTATGCAATTTCAGTGAAGACTGGATTTGGTATTGATGCGCTTATTCATGCGATTGAGAAAACGTTACCTCGACCAAAAATAGAAGTTGACGTAGTAGTTCCCTACAGTCGCGGTGATCTCATTAGCGCCATTCATGAACACGGTGAAATATTGAGCGAAGAGTACGTTGAAGAAGGAACTGCCATTCATGCGCGAGTCGATGCTGGTCTAGCCCGCCAAATAAGGGATATGCAGAAATAAGAGGAATAAATACCCCTCTGGGCGTGTTGTAACTGTCAGTAACCCGAAAAATAGGCGATTATGCGCCCGTTCGGGAAAATTTCCTATTTGTTAACTAGATGAGTGAAGGCAGGTGAGAGCAGTGGCAACCGATTACGACACCCCCAGAAAAACTGATGAAGAACTCCATGAAGAGTCGCTAGAAGAATTAAAAGCCCAACGAGTTGATGCTCAATCAGGCCAAATCGATGTTGATGAAGCAGAAGCTGCTGAGAATCTAGAACTTCCTGGTGCAGATTTATCTGGCGAAGAACTCGCTGTTCGCGTTGTACCAAAGCAAGTTGATGAATTTACCTGTTCACGTTGTTTCTTAGTTCACCACATCACTCAACTGTCAAAGGGTGAAGGCGCCAAGGCTGTCTGCAAAGAGTGCGCTTAACTCAGCGCAGCTGCTAGATCTTTTCCACGCTTTGAAGATATCAACCAGTATGGCGTCTCATCTCGCGCATCTTTAACGCGAACCTTAACTCCGCGAGAGTTCCAGAATCTAATTGCCAAGAACGCAGTTGGATCAGCATCTCGTCCGCGAACCGCGCGCATAGAGTCTGTATCTAAAACAGTCACATCACCCAAGTAGCGCAATTCAATATGTGCTTTGTTTATACGAAGTTCTTTCTCATCAACTTCAATAATCATGCGTGAACGAATTGCAATATAAATCAACACAACCGTCAGAATTATTTGGCACCACAGGGCTGGGTTATTTCCAATCGCTGCCCAAATTGAGATGCTTATGGATGTAAATAAGAAGTAAATCAAGGCCAAAAGCCACACTGGGGGAGCAATCACTTCTCGAAATCGCACAGGTGCCACGCTACATCATTAATTATTGGCTCGCTAACGCAGTAAACTACTGACATGAGCCGAATTGCCAGCACTATCCCTCCAGATGGAGCAATAATTCCAGAGCGCCATCCTGAAGCACCAGCAACTGGTTCAAAAATCCCTTCGCACTTCGCACACTGTTTTGGTTGCGGTGAAAAACATCCAACTGGTTTGCATCTTGTGGCTCATGTTGGAAATGGCATGGATATCACCGCCGAATTTGTAGTTTCAGAAAATCACCAAGGTGCACCTGGACTAGCTCACGGAGGATTACTCTCACTCGCATTTGACGAAGCACTTGGAAAACTAATGTGGCTACTTCGTGCTCCGGCTGTTACGGCTAGACTAGAAACAGATTTCATTAAACCAGTTCCGATGGGTTCAAAATTATTTATAACCGCAGAGATAACGGGTCAAGTTAATCGAAAAGTTTATTGCTCTGCAGTTGGGCGCTTAAACTCACCAGATGGCGATATTGCAGTCAGAGCAGCTGCGCTCTATGTGATTGTTCCAATGACACACTTTTTACAAAATGCCCCCGCTGATTACTTGCAAGCAATTGCAAAAACTCCAGAGGTTCTAGCATTTGTCGATCCGAATTTTGATATAAATCCATGAGCGTAAAGATTCTCATCAAGCGCCTTGATCCTGACGTGCCGCTGCCGCAATATGCAAAAGGCGGAGATGCTGGTGCGGACATAGTTTCTGCAGTTGATATAACGCTGGCTCCTGGAGAACGCGCACTGGTTCCAACGGGAATTTCTATTGCGTTGCCAGATGGATACGTAGCACTAGTACATCCGCGTTCTGGATTAGCAATTAAGCACGGAGTCACAATGGTGAATGCTCCCGGAACGGTCGACGCAGGATATAGAGGCGAACTTAAACTCATTCTCATTAATCATGATCCAAAAGAATCCGTCTCATTCAAGCGAGGCGATCGCGTCGCACAACTAGTTATTCAACAAGTTGAGCGAGCTGAATTTATCGAAGTTCAAGAGTTGCCAGGTTCGGGACGTGGAACAGATGGCTTCGGATCAACGGGGCGCACATGAGCTTCGAACCAGATGATCGCGCCAAGGTTGTTAATGCACTAGGTGGTAAAAAGGGACTTATAGATTCGGGTCTTCCGTCAGTTCTCTTTCTGATTGTTTTTAACTTTGCTGACGATTTAAGAACAGCACTGTATGCCGCAGTTGCAACATCGGCGCTGCTTACAATTATTCGATTGATGCGCAAAGACACAATTCAGCACGTAATTTCAGGATTCATTGGTGTTGCCTTTTGCGCGTATTTAGCTAATCGCACCGGAAATGCAACTGATTTCTTCTTGCCTAAATTTCTTACAAATCTCGCGTACGGGACCGTGTACTTAATTGCCAACGTTGCTGGTTGGCCAATACTTGGCCTTGTTCTCGGTCCGATTCTGGGCGAAAACCTTTTGTGGAGAAAAAATCCAGAACGTAAAAAGGCTTATATACGCGCTGGATGGTTGTGGGTTGCAATGTTTTACCTGCGTTTACTTGTGCAAGTGCCGATTTATCTCAGTGGACCTGAAAATCTAAACTTATTGGGAAGCGTTAATTTAGCCATGGGATATCCGCTTTTTGCAGCGGCCGCATGGGGATCTTGGTTAATTATTAAAAAAGTTCCAACGGTAAAACCCGAGAGTTAACTCTGAATAAAACAAGCTTTTATCTGAGCTTCGGCTGCAGCCGATGCAACAAATAGCAATTCATCGCCGGCAGCAAAAACATCGTGTGCCGAACAAGCGATGACCTGTCCATCTCGCACAATCGCAGCAAGGGATGCGTTATCTGGTAATTCAATTTCTTCTACAGTTTTGCCGATGCAGGATGAATTATCAGGAAGTGTGAGTTCAACTAAGTTCGCTTGACCTCTTCTAAAGGAGAATAAGCGGACAACATCGCCAACACTTACGGCTTCTTCAACGAGTGCCGTAATGATTCGTGGAGTTGATACTGCTACGTCGACTCCCCAAGAAGAGTCAAATAACCATTCATTCTTTGGGTGATTGATACGTGCTACCACACGTGGAATTCCGTATTCAGTTTTTCCAAGAAGTGATGCCACAAGATTAACTTTGTCATCTCCAGTTGCAGCAACTAAAACTTGGCAGTTATTTAGCTTTGCGTTATCTAAAGAGGTGATCTCGCAGGCATCAGCCATTAGCCACTCAGCATCTGGCACGCTCTGCAACTTCATTGCTTTTGGATCTTTTTCAATGAGAAGAACTTGATGACCGTTATCGAGGAGTTCGCGTGCGATCGCGCGACCAACGTTTCCGGCTCCGGCTATAGCAATTCTCATGAGGCGCTCTCGGGATTGTGAGAAAAAGATTTTTCAACATTTGCCAAGTCTTTATCCCTGACCATCATGTGCAATAAATCGCCATCTTGAAAAACAGTATGTTCATCTGGAATCAAACCTGAACCTAGGCGTGTAATAAATGCAACGCGAGCTCCGGTAATGCTCTCAATTTTTGCCACAGGAATTCCGAACCAACCAGGTACAGGGTGAAATTCACAGAGTTGCACAGCACCACTTGCATCGCGCCACTCTGATTTTGATCCTTCTGGAACAATTCGTCGCATGATTTGATCAGTTGTCCATAAAACAGTCGCAACAGTTGGAATACCTAGGCGCTGATAAATTTCCGCACGACCAGGGTCATAGATACGAGCAACAACATTTTCAACTTTGTACGTTTCTCTGGCAACACGAGCAGCGAGAATATTTGAATTATCGCCATTACTTACAGCTGCAAATGCACTCGCTTTTTCAATTCCGGCTTCAAGGAGTGTGTCTCGGTCAAAGCCCATGCCAGTGACTGTATGACCTTTGAAATGTGGGCCCAATCGACGAAAAGACTCGCGTGCTTGATCAATAATAGAAACTGAATGACCAGCGGATTCCAACTCAATTGCAAGGCTAGATCCAACTCGACCGCAACCCATAATGACTACGTGCACGTAGTACAACTTACACCCTTACTCTTAGATACATGGAATCAAAGGCGAAAATAAGCCTGCAGGTAGGTCAACGTCTGAGCGTTGAAATAGAGAAAGTTGCCCACGGCGGACACTTCATTGCCCGCCACGAAAGTGATTCAGGTAAGAAAGCTGTCATCTTTGTGCGCCACGGAATCCCCGGAGAAAAAGTAGAGATTGAAATAACTAGTACTAGCGCAAACTTTATTCGCGCCGATGTCATCAATGTAATTACGCCAAGTCCTGATCGAGTCCAGGCTCCTTGTTCGTATGCTCATCGCAACGGCTGTGGAGGTTGCGATTTTCAACACGTATCTATCGCAGCTCAAAGAAAATTGAAGGCTGATGTCATTACTGAGCAATTTGAAAGAATTGCGAAACTGCCAATTTTGATAGAAGTTGAAGAAGTTGATCAACCGCTGCATTGGCGTAGACGCATAACAGCAACAACTGATTCATCTGGGGCAATAGGTTTTTACTCTTCCCGAAGTCATCAGGTAATTCCAGTTAAAGAGTGTCTCATTTCCGTGCCTGAAATAGGAATTGCAGAACTAGCAGCACAGAAATTATCGGCAGATGTTCGATTGGAAATCGCATGTTCATCAGAAGGTGAACGAATGTTGGCACAAGGCCCAAAAAGTGGTGAGGGCAAGTTCCGACAAAATAGCGGGCCAGCGGTATTGCATGAACGGGTTGGAGATCGACTCCTGCAAGTGAGTCAGAGATCTTTTTGGCAAGGGCACAAACGTGCTCCAGAAGTTTTAACGCAAGTAGTAACTAGTTTTGCAGAATTAAAAAATGGAGAGCATATTTTAGATCTATACGGAGGAGTCGGTCTATTCACAGCGGCTTGTTTGGATTATGTAGGAATCTCTGGATCAATTCACCTGGTCGAAGGTAGTAAAGATGCAACATCAGATGCGAAGGTTAATTTCGCAGCAAACTCTAATGTTGAGATTACAACTGGAGATGTGGCAAAAATAATCACTCGAATCGCTCGGGCAGATGTGGTGATTTTGGACCCTCCACGTGAAGGCGCGGGTAAGAGCGTTGTGCAAGAGATGGCTCGTTTATCTCCTCGAGCAATTGTTTATGTGGCGTGTGATCCAGCAGCCCTTGCCAGAGACACCGCCTATTTATCCGAGTATGGATATGCAATCGAGCAGATTCGCGCCTTTGACTTGTTCCCGATGACTCACCACATCGAATCTGTTGCGCTATTCACTCTGGATAAGGTATCTTGACGTCAAGATACTTTTAGGTTGGAGCTACGGTGAGTACTAACTCTTTTAATGCCAAGAGCACGTTAAATGTTTCAGGAAAGACTTATGAAATATTTGATATCTCGAAAATTGAAGGGGCAAGTAATCTTCCGTTTAGTTTAAAGATACTTCTTGAGAATTTACTGCGCACCGAAGATGGCGCAAATATTACAAGCTCTCATATCAAAGCGTTAGCTCAGTGGGACCCAAACACCGAACCTGATACTGAAATTCAGTTCACTCCTGCACGTGTTGTCATGCAAGATTTTACTGGCGTTCCTTGCATTGTGGACCTCGCAACCATGCGCGAAGCAATCGTTGCACTTGGGGGAGATGCTTCAAAAGTTAACCCACTAGCGCCTGCAGAATTGGTTATCGATCACTCTGTTATTGCCGATGTATTCGGCACAAAGGATTCTTTCGAGAGAAATACAGATATTGAGTATGAGCGAAATCGTGAACGTTATAGATTCTTACGTTGGGGGCAGGGCGCCTTTGATGAGTTCAAGGTGGTCCCACCCGGAACTGGAATTGTTCACCAAGTAAATATCGAATATTTAGCCCGCGTTGTGATGACAAGAAGTGTAAATGGTGTCCTGCGTGCATATCCGGATACTGTCGTCGGAACAGATTCACATACAACAATGGTCAATGGGCTAGGAGTTCTTGGTTGGGGCGTAGGTGGCATCGAGGCCGAAGCGGCGTTGCTTGGTCAACCAGTTTCAATGTTGATTCCACGAGTAGTTGGTTTCAAGCTCAGTGGAGAATTGCCACTCGGAACAACAGCTACAGATCTTGCACTGACTATTACTGAAATTCTTCGCAAGCATGGAGTAGTCGGTAAGTTTGTTGAATTCTACGGTCCAGGTGTGGTCTCAGTACCAATGGCTAATCGCACAACAATTGGAAACATGAGTCCTGAATATGGTTCTACCTGTGCAATTTTTCCAATCGATGAAGAAACATTGCGATATCTGACTCTCACAGGACGCAGCACCGAGCAAGTGGAATTAGTGCGCCAGTACGCGAAACTGCAAGGCCTTTGGCACAACCCAGAAGTCTCACCACGCTTTTCAGAGAATATCGAGCTGGATTTATCAACTGTCGTACCTTCCATTGCTGGACCGAAGCGTCCACAAGATCGCATCTCACTTTCAGAGTCGAAGGCAGCATTCGAAAAAATCTTGCCAACGTATTTCGGTGAGAAAACTGCACAAAATCCTATTGATATCAAGGTAAATGCCAAGAGTACGACAATCAAAAATGGTGACGTTGTTATTGCTTCAATTACGTCCTGTACCAATACTTCAAACCCTTCAGTGATGATTGGCGCAGCATTACTTGCCAAGAAAGCTGTGGAAAAAGGATTGTCATCTAAGCCTTGGGTGAAAACAACATTGGCTCCTGGTTCAAAAGTTGTAACAGATTATTACGATCGTGCAGGCCTTACTCCTTACATGGAAAAACTTGGATTTAACCTGGTGGGATATGGCTGCGTTACCTGTATTGGAAATTCAGGACCACTGCCTGTAGAAGTGAGCAAAGCAGTCAACGAACATGATCTTGCTGTGAGTGCAGTGCTTTCAGGAAATAGAAACTTTGAAGGTCGAATCAGTCCAGATGTAAAGATGAATTATCTTGCATCGCCTCCGCTAGTAGTTGCGTATGCGTTAGCCGGAACCATGGACCACGATTTCAGTAAGGATTCATTGGGTACTGGTTCAGATGGTCAGCCAGTTTATTTGGCAGATATCTGGCCTTCACCACAAGAAATTCAAAGTGTGATTGATTCATCGATTTCATCAGAGATGTTTAGTAAAGATTATGCGAGTGTCTTTGATGGCGACCATCGATGGAAATCACTTGATACGCCAACAGGTAAAACTTTTGAGTGGGATCCGCAATCTACATATGTTCGCAAACCTCCGTACTTCGATGCGATGCCGGCACAACCAACACCGGTTACAGATATTTCTGCTGCTCGAGTGTTAGCGATTCTCGGTGATTCTGTTACGACTGATCACATTTCACCCGCAGGAAACATCAAAGCGGATTCACCTGCTGGAAAATACCTTCAAGAAAATGGCGTCGACCGTAAAGACTTTAACTCATATGGTTCACGTCGTGGAAATCACGAAGTAATGATTCGTGGAACTTTTGCGAACATTCGCTTAAAGAACTTATTACTAGATGGCGTCGAAGGTGGTTTCACTCGAAACTTCCTAAAAAATGGTGAGCAAGCAACAATTTATGACGCATCTATTGATTATCAAAAAGCCGGCGTAGCTTTGGTAATTCTTGCTGGCAAAGAATATGGTTCTGGGTCTTCCCGGGACTGGGCTGCAAAAGGTACAGCACTTCTTGGCGTGAGAGCAGTTATTGCCGAGAGCTTCGAAAGAATTCACCGTTCCAATCTGATTGGCATGGGTGTATTGCCATTGCAATTTAAGAATGGTGAAAATGCACAATCATTGGGATTACGCGGTGATGAAGTATTTGAAATTCATGGCATCACAGATCTGAACTCTGGAACAACCCCTAAGGAAGTTACAGTTAAAGCTGGTGAGAAAACTTTTAGCGCACTTGTCAGAATTGACACTCCAGGAGAGGCTGATTACTACCGCCACGGTGGAATTATGCAGTACGTATTGCGTTCTCTTCTGGGATAGCGTGCTTATTTTGGATCCCCGTTCTAGAATGGGGATGTGATTTCAGATATCCATTCGCCTAAAGATTTGGGCGGCCTTAGCCATGATGAGCTCAATGCACTCGCGGCTGAGATCCGAGGATTTCTGATTGAAAAAGTTACTAAAACTGGTGGGCACTTAGGTCCAAATTTAGGTGTTGTTGAATTGACGATAGCGATTCACAGAATTTTTGAATCGCCTAAAGATGTCATTCTCTTTGATACAGGTCATCAAAGTTATGTACATAAGATTTTAACTGGGCGCAGTGAAGGTTTTGATCTACTTCGTCAACGAGGTGGCCTTGCCGGATATCCAAATCGTTCCGAAAGCATTCATGATGTTATTGAAAACTCTCACGCATCAACTGCGCTTTCATGGGGCGATGGAATTTCCCGAGGATTTTCACTCAGCGGTCAAGATGATCGCACCGTCGTAGTAGTTGTCGGGGATGGTGCTTTAACTGGCGGGATGTCTTGGGAAGCTCTCAATAACATCGCTGCTTCAGAAACTCAAAAACTTGTCATTGTTGTTAACGATAATGAACGTTCGTACTCTCCAACTATTGGTGGTTTGGCAACGTATCTTTCAACACTGCGCGCAACTCGCGGCTACGAAAAATTCTTGGATTGGGGCAAAGAGATTCTTTCTCGTACGCCAGTTGTTGGAGCTCCAATTTATGGCACTTTGCATGGGATGAAAAAAGGCATCAAAGACATCGTTGCACCCCAAGGAATGTTTGAAGATTTAGGGTTGAAATATTTAGGACCTTTTGATGGCCATGACATTGATGTCATGGAGCGAGCACTTCAAAAGGCTAAAGAGTTTGGTGGCCCAATACTCGTTCATGCCATTACAGAAAAAGGCCGTGGCTATGCACCCGCAGTAGAGGATGAGGCAGAGAAATTTCATGCTGTTGGAATTGTTGATGCCGACACAGGATTGCCAGTTAAGAAAAGCTCTGCATCATGGACATCAATTTTCGCCAATGAACTAGTAGAAATTGCAAGAGAAAGAAAAGACATTGTCGCTATCACAGCTGCGATGCTCGGACCAACGGGGTTGGATAAGTTCCAAAAGGAATTTCCTGAGCGCACAATTGATGTTGGCATTGCCGAACAACACGCAGTTACAAGCGCTGCCGGTTTGGCGTTTGCAGGAATGCACCCAGTAGTTGCTGTATATGCAACATTTCTTAATCGAGCATTTGATCAAATGCTTTTAGATGTTGCGTTGCATAAAGCGGGAGTGACTTTTGTCTTAGACCGCGCGGGTATAACCGGAGATGACGGACCTTCTCATAATGGCATTTGGGATCTAGCGCTTACAGGAATCGTGCCAACGCTTCGAGTTGCTGCACCACGCGATGGCGCGCGTGTTAAAGAAACTTTACGAGAAGCACTAGAAATTAAAGATGCCCCAACACTTATTCGTTTTCCAAAGGGCGCAGTAGTAGCTGACATTCCTGCTTTTGAGCGCCGTGATGACATTGATGTTTTGTACCGTGGAGAAAGTGCAGATGTTTTGCTCATCAGTATTGGTGCGATGGCGAGCATGGCAGTAGAAGCTGCCTCTCAGGTATATCGCGAGGGTGTCGGAGTGACAGTTGTTGATCCACGGTGGGTTAAACCACTTCCACAATCTCTTGTAACTATGGCTCAGCGATATAAGAGTGTTGTTGTCATTGAAGATGGAATTCGACACGGTGGCATTGCCAGCACAGTT
Source organism: Candidatus Planktophila sp. (assembly GCA_044341305.1). GTDB lineage: Bacteria > Actinomycetota > Actinomycetes > Nanopelagicales > Nanopelagicaceae > Planktophila. The sequence continues at coordinate 58,998 of JBIIRY010000005.1, forward strand.
TCAGAGTTGTTAAGGGATGCAGGATTACAAGTTCCGATTCATTCCATAGGTGTGCCACTTGAATTTTTGGAGCACTCTAAGCGCGACGAAGTTATGCAAGACCTTGGAATTACCGTGCAAAACATTGCGCGTTCAATTGTTGAGTGGAGCAGTAGCCTTAAGGAAGAGATGCAATTCCCGGTTGATGAAAACGCTTCCCGGACACAGATTCGCTAATTCCTTCACGATCTAAGTACGGCAAAATTCCACCGAGGTGCATTGGCCATCCAGCGCCAAGCAACATGCACAAATCAATTTCTGCAGGAGTCGCCACGACGCCTTCATCGAGCATCATGCGAGCTTCTTCTGCAAGTGCCTTAAGTGCACGTGAGCGCACTTGCTCTACAGTAGATGCGTTCTTTCCGGCAACGATAAGTGCAACAGCTTCAGGGTTTGCAACCAATGCGCCCTTGTCATCTTTAATGTAGAAGGTACGAATACCTGCCTTGACCATGGCTTGCATCGTTGGAGAAATTTTGTAACGAGGACCTAGATTTTTGTTTAAAGTTTCAGAGACGTGCAGCGCAACGCCAGGACCAACAAGACCCAGTAACTCAAATGGTGACATCGGGAATCCAATTGAACGCATGGCATTATCAGCAATTTCTGGGGGAGTGCCTTCATCCATTGCATCGGTAATCTCGCCCATGAAGCGTGTCAGTAGACGGTTTACAACAAAGCCAGGAGCATCCTTTGTAATCACCATCGTCTTTTTTAATTCTTTACCAACATTGACAGCAGTTGCAGTAGTTGCATCATCTGTCTTGCTTGTTCGGGCCACTTCAAGAAGCGGCATGATCGCAACCGGATTAAAGAAGTGGAATCCGACTACACGCTCTGGATTCTTTAATCCTTCGCTCATAGCTTCTACTGAGAGTGAAGAAGTATTAGTCGCAAGTACACACTCTGGAGAGACAATGGACTCTAATTTTTTGAACAGGTCCTGTTTAAGTGAGAGCTCTTCGAAAATAGCTTCAATAACAAAGTCGCATCCTGCAAAGACACTCTGATCGGCCGATCCTGATACGAGTGCTGAAAGTCGATCTGCACTCTCTTGTGACATGCGACGTTTTTCAACAAGTTTGGCTAATTCTGCACGGACCCATGCAACACCTTTGTCCGCACGCGCTTGATCAATATCTGTCATGACTATAGGACACTTTAAGTTGCGCAAAAACAAGAGTGCTAGTTGTGAAGCCATCAATCCAGCACCAACAACTCCAACCTTCGTTACTTTGCGTCCGAGAGCAGGCTTTGGTGCGCCCTCAACTTTCTTTCGCTTTTTCTGAATCAAATTAAATGCGTAAAGAGATGCACGCAATGGATCTGACATCGTCAGATCTGCAAGTGCCAAATCTTCTGCATCAAATCCACTAGAGCGTGTGGCGGTCCGCGCAGCAGCAATTAGTTCGAGCGCACGTGTAGGAGCTGCAATTTCGGCGCCACCATATTTCTTTAGTGCAGCGGCACGACCGGTTGCAATTGCACTATCCCATGCAGGATCGTTGCTGAAATCTTTACGCTCGATTTTTGTGGCTCCACTTAAAACAGATGCGGCAAATGCGACGGACTTTTCTAGGAAATCCGCAGGTTCGTAGACAGCGTCAACAACTCCGAGTGAAAGTGCGTCTTTAGCCTTCATCATCTGGTTGTTATTGAGCGCATTGAGCATGATCACTTGAACGGCTTTTTCTGGACCGATCAATTGAGGAAGCAGTGTTGCACCGCCCCATCCAGGAACAAGGCCGAGGAAAACTTCAGGAAGACCAGTAAATGCAGTGGAGGAAAGAGTTCTGTAATTGCAGTGGAGCCCAACTTCTAATCCACCACCTAGCGCTAAACCGTTAATGAATGCGAATGTTGGAATATCAATCTCGCCCAATCGACGAAAAACATCGTGACCAAATTTTCCGATGGCAAGAGATTGTTCGCGCTTATTAAGGAAAGCCAAAGCAGAGAGATCTGCACCAGCTGCAAAGATAAATGGTTTTCCAGTAATTGCAATTGCTGCTGGCCCAATTGCTACAGCTGCAGTAATTGCATCGTTGAGAGCTGCTAAGGATTGTGCACCAAAAGTGTTTGGACGTGTGTGGTCTAAACCGTTATCTAAAGTTATAAGCGCCAGCGTGCCTTTAAATCCAAATGGAGTGAGGTCAACAGGTCGCAGAATCGCGTGCGTAAGAACTTCTTCTGGAGCGCCTTCGGGAAGTGTTAGATCTGCAGGAGTGCTCATTATTTCGCGCCCTTCGTAAAGTGTGGATTTTCCCAAATGATTGTGCCGCCCATGCCAAGTCCAATACACATGGTTGTGATTCCGTAACGAACTTCTGGATGTTCTTCAAAACTACGAGCTAAGTTAAGAGCTAGACGAACACCAGAGGAAGCAAGTGGATGTCCAACAGCAATTGCTCCGCCCACTGGGTTAACACGAGGATCATCATCTGCAATTCCAAAATGATCAAGGAATGCAAGCACCTGAACAGCGAATGCTTCATTGACTTCAAACAAACCAATATCTGCAATTGTTAAACCAGCTTTTTTCAGCGCCTTCTCCGTTGCAGGAACAGGACCGTATCCCATCACTTCTGGTTCGACGCCTGCGAATGCAAAAGTTACTAAACGCGCTTTAATCGAGAGTCCTTTTTCTTTTGCAAAATCTTCACTGGCAAGTAAAGAAACTGTTGCACCATCGTTAAGACCTGCTGCGTTTCCGGCAGTTACGCGACCTGCAGGACGAAAAGGTGTTTTAAGCGCAGCGAGAGCCTCCATTGTTGTGCCAGGACGTGGTGGTTCATCAACTGTTGCAATACCCCAACCAAGTTCAGCACTTCTGGTAGCTGTTGGAATTAAATCTTTTTGAATTTTTCCTGCCGCATAAGCTTTGGCAGTTTTCTCCTGCGAACCCAATGCGTATCTATCAGCTCGTTCTTTGGTAATTGCAGGGAAGCGATCGTGTAAACGCTCAGCTGTGTTTCCCATAGCAAGTGCGTCTTGCTCAACAATTCTTTCTGCAAGATAACGTGGATTTGGATCCATGCCTTCACCCATTGGGTGGTTTCCCATATGTTCAACGCCACCTGCGATTCCAACATCGTATGCGCCCATTGCAATGGAACCAGCAATAGTTGTCATTGCAGTGAGTGCACCTGCGCACCAACGATCAATTGAATATCCAGGCACTGAGTTAGGTAAACCAGCGAGCAGAGTCGCGCTTCGACCAATATTCATTCCTTGATCACCACTTTGTGTTGCAGCTGCAATTGCAACGTCATCGATATCTGTGGGTGCGATTCTTGGATTGCGTTCTAGAAGTCCTCGCATTGCGCGAACGATCAAATCATCTGCTCGCGTGCCAGCATATAAACTGCCAGCTTTTCCAAATGGAGTACGAACCGCATCAACTAAAACCACTGATCGTGACATCTCAGACTTCTCTCTATGAGCTCCTGTTAAAGGTGCTCATAGGTTACTCGTGAGTAGTTGAAAAACAAAGGGTAGAGCGCGCCGGCCGCTTCGCTCACTCAATCTGAAATGGGCTCTGGTGTTTCAGGGGTTTCTGGTGTTTCAGGTACAGGCACTTCTCTTGGCTCTAACTCGATGAGAGAAGCTGCAACTGATGGAGCGACCAATTGGATTTGCCATGGTCTGGCACCAAGTTTTGCCATCGCCTCTGACACCGCCTGCACATCGATGGCTGTCGTACTAGCAGCAGGAGGGGTCCAGCAAATACGTCGAATGATTTCGGGAGAAATTAAGTTTTCAGTTGGAAGGGATAACTCTTGCGCAATTGTTTCAACAGCAAATCTGGCGTGAGTAAGAGGTGCGTATTTTTCTGGAAACCTTTCGCGCCATAATTTAATAGGAGGCAGAGTGTCAGCACCAGATTTCATTGGTGGCCACTGATCCTCTGGTGTGTTCAGCGCCGCTTCGATTGCAGATAACCAGGTGGGCAAGTTTTCCAGCCATCGAGCCCGCATACCAATTGGGCGAAGTGCCTTCTCTACTTCTTTTTTATTTGTAGGTTTGTGAATTGCAAATTCGATGATTGCGGCATCATTGAGCAATTTGCCACTTGAAACATCACTGGCTTGTGCAATTTCATCTCGAGCAATCCAGAGATTCTTAATTATTGCCAGCTGGTCACGTTTCTTAATCTTGTGCATACCTGATGTCCTGCGCCATGGATCAATGCGTGGGGGAGCAGGAGGTGCTAACAAAATTGAGGCAAACTCCTGTTCTGCCCAACTCAACTTATTTGCACTAGCGAGCAATTGATAAATCTTTTCACGAAGTGAAATCAACAATTCGACGTCTAAAGCTGCGTAGTTAAGCCAATCAGCGGGCAAGGGACGAGTTGACCAATCAACTGCAGAGTGTTCTTTTGCCAGAGAAACGCCCATAAGGGATTCAAGCAATGGTCCTAAACCAACTCGTGGCAAACCCGCGATACGACCGCCCAACTCAGTATCAAATAATTTTGTTGGATTAATTCCTACTTCGCGCAAACAGGGTAAATCTTGGGTACTGGCATGCAATATGACTTCATCTGTGTTGAGCAAATTGTTAAGTTTAGTAAAGAGCGCATGCCCCGGGCCAAAAGGTATGGGATCAATTAAATGCAAGCCGCCATCGGCTCTTTTAATTTGAATGAGGTAGGCACGTGAACTGTATTTGTATCCAGAAGCACGTTCGGCGTCGACTGCAAATGGACCAGTACCTTTTTCTAAACTCACTAAAGCAGAATCAAACTTTTCTTCTGTATCGACAATATCTGGAACACCTTCCGCTGGGGCCAATAAAGGCACAGCAGCGGGTGCATCTGGTGTTGATTCGCTCATTCTTTATCTACGTTTAGCAGATGTAATTGCAGATACGCCTTCAGGTATTGGCGGAAGACCTGCAACCTCTGAAATTAAATTACACCAGCCTTCGATGTGCTTAATCAAATCGTGCGGGTCATCAACAATTGGACTCCAGGAAGCACGAATTTCCATTTCCGATTCATCGTTGCGCGGAGAGAGTTTTCCAAAGGATGCACTCGAAACGCGCGTAACGGTTCCGCTGGGTGCATTGAATTCGCATCCAGCATTTGTAATGGATTCAAGAAACCAGCTCCAACCAACTTCAGGAAGTAAGGGATCTTCTTGCATCACGGGATCAACATCTGCGCGCACAAAAGTTACACAGCGAAATTCGCCTTCCCATGTGTCTTGTCCGCCAGGTTCGTGTAAAAGAACAAATCGTCCTGATGCAACTTCATCTTCTGCATCTCCAAATAATCCATTACTCACATCAGCTGTAAAGGCAAAGGAGTAGGTAGCTAATTTTTGAGGAGCAGGAACTTCTTCAAGAATGATTTCGGAACGTGGAGTTATTGATCGAAGATGATCAATTAATTTATCAAAGGCAAATGAATCCACTGACTAACTCTAAATCTCATACACCCACTTACGTGGGAGGCAGGGCTGTACCCTAGGAAGATGGGTTCAGTAATGGCACTCTTATCTAGCGCGCTATGGGGCGCAGCTGATTTTTTTGGCGGTAAGTTAAGTAAAAAATACTCACCGTTTCTCGTATTAAGCATGACTCAAGCAATTGGCTTGTTATTTGGAATTACATTGGTGTTATTAAGTGGAGAGCTTTTTGGTTCAAATCCTCCTAAGGCTTTTGGTGATGGTGGTTATTTTGTTCCAGGTGCAATCGCAGGAGTAATGGGTTACATCGGACTCATATGTTTATACGCTGGCCTATCGACAGGGCGCATGGGAGTTGTATCTCCAATAAGTGCATTAAGTGGCGTCATTCCATTAACTGTTGCACTCGTAGCAGGTGAAGTTTTAACGCGCGGGCAAGCAATTGGTGTAGTTCTGGCATTAGCCGGAGCTTTTTGTGCAAGTGGTCCAGAGTTATCGCAAGGTTTATCTCCTAAGCCTCTTTTCTTGGCACTAGGAGCAGCGGCAGGATTTGGAACTGCACTGACATTTATGACGATTGGTTCTGAGTCCAGTGCATTAATGACAATGGTGATGATGAGAGCAACCACATTGTTTATCACTATTGGATTGATAATTAGATACAGGACTATCGGTAAGTTTGAAAAATCCGAAGTTCCGGTTTTAATATTTATCGGCGTTGCAGACTTCTTAGCAAATCTTCTACTCGGTGCCGCAACTAATTTCGGATTGGTTTCATTAGTAATGGTTCTTGGATCAATCTATCCAGTTGTTACGGCGCTCCTAGCATTTAAATTTCTCAATGAGCGTTTGCACCGTGTTCAGTACGTAGGAATTTTTATGGCGGTTTCTGGAGTTGCTCTTATTGCGGCGAGCTAAATCTAGCGGTATAAAAAGTAGTATCTGCAATAACATTTTTGATCACAGATTGCGCGATCTTTAAGTATCTTTCGAAGTCAAAAATATCAGTACCTCCACTGACGGAAGTGATACTTAACTCAAGACAATCAATTTCATTGCGATCAAGTAAGTAAGTGATGAAGGCGGCGCCACCCTCGATAAGAATGTTCTCGCCAAATTCGTTGCGCGCTTTTTCAATACCTTCGCTTGGTTCGATATTCCACACATGGGCTGCTGGCAGCTTCGGGTGTTCGTGGCGTGAAATAACAACAAGAGGAACTGGCGTTTTGGCATATGGCTCGTTTCGAGCGGTGTTTCCACCAATAATTATGCAGTCGGCTTTACGACGGCGCTGCAGGAAGAGAGTTTTATCTGTGGGTGAAGTGATTCCTGCTGAAGAGCCGGCGATTGCCGTCGAGCCATCCTGGCCAGCAACTATCGTCGCAGTAACGCTCATGTGTTTTGATTCCCTTGGCGCAGTCAATGTCAGTCCCTATCTCTATCGTAAACCTCATGATCATTGACTGCGATACATGCGTTAAGAAAAACATTGATTGCTCAGAGTGCGTCGTCTCCTTCTTCATTGGTGCACCGGAAAAAGCCGAAATATCACCTCGCGTGCACTCTGCTATTGCGTTGCTGGCATCTCGTGAGATGAGCAAGGAGCTCAAATTCGAGCCAGAGCAACGGGGTCTACAAACGGGTTCGTAAGCTACAAATCCGGCATTCTTCGGCATTTCACAGGCTCATCTGCGCGCCTGGAGTTGAGACAGACTCTTCTGACAGGTTAACCTCGTGACCATGCATGTGATGAGCAAGCGAGCCGGAGTGAGTTTATTTCTCACTGGAGCAATGATTGTGACTCTTCTATCTGCTCCAGCGGCGCAGGCAGCTCCCTCTTTAGCTGAAGTGCAGGCAAAGGTTCGTATTCTTGAAGAGGATGCAACAGCCGCTGCAGAGGGTGCCCAGGAAGCAAAAGTAAAATTAGAATCCTTAACAAAAACCCTGACAGGAATAAAGCAAAAAGCAGCGATTCAGGGTCAAAATGTTTCTGCACTCTCGAAATCACTTGGCACGATCGCAATTGACCAGTATAAAAATGGTGGATTAAGTCAGAGCCTCGAACTCTTGTTTTCATCTGACCCGACACTCTATTTATCGGCCGCAGGATCACTCGATGCACTTACTCGTCGTAAATCAATTCAACTCAACAAGTTTGAAGCCGCAGAGCAAAGGCTTAATGCAACAACACTGACTGTTGCAGACAAGGTGGCTCTGATTGCTGCGGCGCAAAGAAAGTATCAAGCACAAGCACGCCTTGCTCAATCTAAATTGGCTGAAGCTGAAAAATTATTAGCACAACTGAAAAAAGAAGATAGAGAACGTTTAGCTCGATTGGCTAAAGAAGAAGAAGATGCAGATAGGGCTTCCTCTCTGGCTGCAGCCAAGGGCGCCAAAGGAGTTTCGGGACGAGCAGGTATTGCTCTAAAGTATGCACTTGCGCAAATTGGCGATCGCTACGTTTTTGGAGCCGCTGGACTCACAACCTGGGATTGCTCAGGATTAACAATGAGGGCCTTCAAAGCCGCGGGAGTTTCGCTACCTCACTCTTCGGCCGCGCAATTTCGTTACGGAAAATTTGTATCGCGTTCAAATCTTAAAGCAGGCGATTTAGTATTTTTCGGAACACCAATATCCCACGTAGGAATTTATCTGGGAGGAAACAAAATGGTTCACGCTCCTCGTACCGGTTCTCTGGTAAAGGTTGCGCCTATGGAAATGGGACGTAAGAAATTTAGAGGTGGAAAGCGTTTATAAAAACATTCTCGTCATAACAAATGATTTTGGGCCGCGCACGGGTGGTATTGAAACTTTTGTTATTGGTTTACTTGAGAGAATTGTAGATTGCAACGTTATTGTTTTTACATCTCAACAGGGCGATACGTCCGAATACGACCAACAGTGGCTCAAAAAATTTGGTGTACAAGTGATTCGCGATCGCAGCAGAATTCTGCTCCCTTCAGTTCGAGTAGCAAAGAGAGCAAAGGGAATTGCTCAATCGCATAACGTCGAGGTTCTTGTTTTTGGTGCAGCAGCACCACTTGCGTTGATGGCACCAAGGTTACGCAAAGCAGGTATCAAGAAAATTATCGCCTTAACACATGGCCACGAAGTATGGTGGGCAAGAATTTTTCCATTTAATTTAGCGATGAGACGAATAGGAAATAGCGTTGATCACCTCACTTATTTAGGTGAATTTACTCGACAGGCTATTTCACGATCGCTATCACAAAAGAGTATTGATTCCATGGTGAAAATTGCACCAGGAATTGATACGTCGCATTTCAGTCCGCAAGCAGATGCAATTCATAGACGCACAGAATTGGGTTTAGAAGGCAAGAAAATCATTGTTAGCGTCGGGCGCTTAGTGCACCGAAAAGGTCAGGACAAATTAATTGAAGCCTTTCCTACCATTGTGCGAGAAATTCCAAATGCACATCTACTGATAGTAGGAGAGGGGCCCTATAGAACGCACTTGGAAAAATTAGTTGAACGGTTATCACTAAAAGAAAATGTCACTTTTGTAGGAAGAATTTTCTACGATGATTTGCCGAGTTACTTATCAGCCTCTGATGTTTTTGTTATGCCATCTCGATCTCGATTTTTTGGATTAGAAGTTGAAGGCCTGGGGATTGTTTATCTTGAAGCAAGTGCGTGTGCAATCCCTGTAGTTGCTGGTATTTCTGGAGGAGCACCGGATGCAGTTCAAGAAGGAATAACGGGTCTGTGTGTAGATGGAACCAATGCCGCACAGATAGCAGAGGCAGTGATTCATATCTGCAGCGATTCAAAGCGAGCAGCAAAGATGGGCTTAGCTGGACGAAATTGGGTAATCGAGCACTGGCGATGGGAAATTTGGTCTAAGGAGTTCAACACTCTGTTATTGAGTTAACAGACCATGTTTTTTTGCCTCAATAATTGCTTGGATTCTATTTTTAGACTCCAATTTTCTGTAAATTGAAGCAAGATGAGTTTTCACTGTTGCTTGGGTAATGAATAAATCTAAACCAATCTGATTTGAACTTAGGCCAACGGCGAGTTTTTCAAGTACTTGCACTTCCCGAACTGTTAAGGCGTTTGCCAGTGCATCTTTCTTTAAGATTCGAGGAATTCCCTGTGCGCTGAAGGAGAGCGGTGCCCTGTAGGAGTGTTCAATTGCAGAGATTAATTCTGCCAATGCGGCACTCTTCTCTACGAAAGCGCTTGCTCCAGATTTCATGACAGTGAGCAAATAATCCTGTGCTGAGTTCAAAGTAAGAACCACAATGCCTATTCGATCTGAAACAGAGCGCGCCCACGAAACAATTTCTAAGCCATTTCCATCAGGTAATGAGAGATCAACGACAATAACTTGAGGATTCGTGTGGACTATTTGTGCACGTGCTTCTGCAATTGTGCTGGCCTCACCAATACACGTATGTCCGGCACGAGAGAGCGCAGCTTTGATTCCGGCCCTAACACTTTCATGATCATCGATAATCAAAACAGTTAGTGGTTGATTCATGACGCTATTGCAATTGAAACAGTAATTCCTGACGGCGAATTAGCCATGACTAGCTCGCCTCCTATTGAAGAACAGCGCTCTTGAATTCCTTGAAGGCCAAGCCCAAAAGTTGTAGAAGAACTCATTCCACTTCCGTTATCGCTGTAGGTGTATCTGACTCCATTTTCGCTCTTTTCGACATGTATCTCTATAACGCTAGCCCCAGAGTGTTTTACAGTATTTCTCAGAAGTTCTCGAGAAATCGCCAACAACTCATCTTGGACATGAACTGATAAGGCGCAATCTTTCTCCGAGATATTTAAATTAATGGTGGAGTGCATCTCGAGTAATAAGGCTTGTAAAGATTGTTCTAATGAGCTTAATTCTGGTGCGCGTAAATTGAATAATTCAGCACGCACGCTGCTGATGAGGGTGGAAACTTTGAAGAGAATATTTCGTATTTCAATACGGGTATTGCTGGGGGTGTCAGGCGCGGCCAACATTAGATCTAGTGCATACGAAATGGCAACAAGATCTTGAGCGATACCATCATGTAACTCTTAAGCGATTTTAATTCGCTCGGAGTGTGTCAATTAATCAGCAAAGAGAGCAGCAATTTCAGCTGCGAATTCTTTTCCAATCACGTGGCGCTTTAATGAGAGTTTGGCAGTGAGTTGTCCGCCGGCAATCGTGAAATCCGTAGGCAGAATGGTGAATTTACGGATGGATTCTGCGCGGCTTACAGCTTTATTCGCTTCATCAACTGCACTTTGAATAACAGAGATCAGAGCTGGGTCATTCGTTAGGTCTGCTAACGAAGCACCCTCTTTCTTATTTGCTGTGACCCATGTTTTTAGTGCGTCCTGATCGATTGTGATCAAGGATGCAATAAATGGTTGATTGTCTCCAACAACCATACATTGGCTAATGAGTGGATGTGCGCGCAAACGATCTTCTAGAACGGCAGGTGCAACGTTCTTTCCACCTGCTGTAACGATAAGTTCTTTTTTGCGCCCTACGATGTAGAGAAATCCTTCATCATCTAGCTTGCCAAGATCGCCAGAGTGGAACCATCGATCTCCTGAGAAAACTTCTGCGTTTGCTGCTTCATTCTTCCAGTAACCCTGCATAACTATTGGACCCTGGATAAGAACTTCGCCATCTTCAGCGATTTTGATTGTTGTTCCAGGAATTGGTAGGCCAACAGAACCAACTTTGATTCTCTTTGAGAGATTTAGAGTTGCACCTGCTGTTGTCTCAGTAAGTCCATATCCTTCAAGAATCGTGATTCCTGCTCCGCGATAAAAGTGGCCTAGGCGTTCGCCAAGAGGTGCTCCACCGGAAATCGCAGCTTCAACACGTCCACCTAAACCATGACGAATTTTAGAAAACACTAGCTTGTCGAAGAGTCCATGCTTGAATTTCAACATCGGCGAAATTTTTCCGCTTTCAATTCCCTTGCTGTACTCAATTGCGATTTCTGCTGCTTTTCTAAAGATTTTTCCTTTTCCAGCTGCTTCTGCTTTTGCTTCAGCACCGTTGTAAACCTTCTCAAAAATACGTGGAACAGCAAGTACGAAAGTTGGTTTAAAGGATGCAAGATCTAGTGGCAAACGACCAACAGGATCGCTGCAATGAGCTAAGTGCAGACCTGCTGCAACTGAACCAATCTGAACCATGCGACCAAAAACGTGAGCTACGGGCAAGAAGAGAAGTGTTGATCCACCAGGCTTGAGGAAGAGCTCACTGGCTGCTTGCACAACATTTCCACACTCAGACAAGAAGTTTGCGTGCGTTAATTGAACTCCCTTTGGCTTTCCAGTTGTTCCAGATGTGTAAATAAGGGTCGCAAGTGTTTCAGGCAATAAAGCATTTCTACGTTTTTCAATCTCTTCATCGCTAATTGATGAGCCATCGTATGCAAGTGTTGCCAAGACATTTTCTGTCATTGTCCACATCTTCTTTGTATGGGCAGGCTGCACGGTTTTTACAAGATCACGCAATGCAGGAGTTTCTACGATAATTGCAACGGAATCTGAATCGTTGAGAATCCAATCAATCTGCTCTGCAGAGGAAGTGTCATAAATAGGAACTACGCATCCACCGGCGTACCACACTGCAAAATCAAGAATGGTCCATTCATAGCGCGTACGAGACATGATTGCTACGCGATCGCCAATATTTACTCCGGCAGCAATTAATCCTTTTGCAGTTGCTTTTACTTCGGCTTCAAACTCTTTTGCAGTAACGCTCTGCCAACCATCGCCGAGTGGGCGTGAAAGCATTATGCGTTCTGGTTCAAACCACGCACGTTCTGAAACAAGATTTGTGAGGTTTCCAGCGCTGGCTGTAGGGACAATGGCAGGGACTGAGATCTGATTCATGGGGAGAACGCTAGCGCCACATCAGTGGTTGCGAAAGAGGGAATACTTAGGAGTAACCTGTGCCTATGAGCGACTTAAGCACTTCAACGATTTCAATAGATGCCCCTCTCGAGAACGTTCGAGCAATCCTCTTTGATTTGGCTGGATATCCAACCTGGTCAACGGCCATCAAGATCGCCGAAGTCAAGCAGAGCGATGATCAGGGGCGTGCAACTTCTGTCAAGGTTTCAATCGATGCCGGCATGATGAAGGACCGAGTCCTCCTTAACTACGACTGGAGCCAAGCACCAGAACGTCTTGAGTTCTCACTCGAAGAAGCTGATCTGTTAACAGCTATGAATGGTGCATACATCACCAAAGCAATTGATGCAGACACCACATCCGTTACTTACGAACTTGGAGTTGAAGTATCTATGCCGATTCCTGCAATGATGCGAACAAAAGCAGAAAAGGCAACAATCGATCAAGCGCTCGCGCAACTAAAAGCTCACGCAGAAGAATAATTTAAAGCTGCACTCCGTCATCTCGATCATTGTCTTGACGTAGCCAGCGCTTAATTGCAACCTGTGCGCTTAAAAGAAATTTTCGAACTCCGGGCCACGATGGATTAGGTTCTTGAAAGTGATTCTCATCCAGAGCTTCACTTTTTTCTAAATCATCTAGATAAGTATTTGGAGTTGATTGATCGAGTGATAACCCAGCAACCATAGATTCAAACTCAGAGTTGATGAGATCCATCTCATCATCGCTTGGATCCTTCGGTGCAGAGGTATCGCTCACGCTCAAATAGTGGCACAAGGGCGCTCATCCACTAAATTAAGAGCCTGAGTTTTGCGGAAGTAAATTCATAGTCAGGAGGTGCGAGGATGAATGTGAATAATCTGCCATACGGCGTACTCCGCGCATTCTTGACACCATTTTTAATGTTGGCATTTCGACCAAAGGTTAAGGGCTTACGCAACGTTCCTGCTACGGGACCTGTAATTATTGCGAGCAATCACTTATCTTTTAGCGATTCGATATTCATGCCCTTAGTTGTACCGCGGAAAGTTACCTTTCTTGCAAAGTCAGAATATTTCACATCTCCGGGTCCAAAAGGATTGCTGAAGAAACTAACCTTCATAGCGTTAGGACAAGTACCCGTAGATCGCTCCGGTGGTCGACGAAGTGAAGCTGCTCTGATTACGGGATTACAAGTATTGGCACAAGGGGAGTGTCTTGGAATTTATCCTGAAGGCACTCGTTCTCCTGATGGCCGTTTATATAAAGGCAGAAGCGGAATTGCTCGATTAGCCATTGAATCAGGTGCCCCAGTAATTCCTGTGGCGATGTTTAATACAGAAAAGATTCAACCAACCGGCAAAGTTATTCCCAAGATCATGCGAGTGAAGATGATTTTCGGAGAACCAATGTTCTTTGGCGGTGACTCATCTGACTTACTCTATCTTCGTGATGTGACGGATCAAATTATGAAAAAAATTCAAGAGATGTCTGGTCAGGAATACGTTGATATTTATGCAACCCGCAGAAAAGATGGACTGAAAGATGAATCTGAAGATTAATTCGTAAGCTCTAATCGTTGTACGAGGTAATTACACGTTGGGCACTTCGGTCCCGCATCAGGAAAGTCTCCTTCTAGGACGTTAATCAAATCTTCAATCAGCGCCATAAACTGCGCTTCATTACGCTCAACTGGCAAGTAATGCTGAGCAGCAAAGAAGCCTTGTTTTTCTTTGATATCAAAAGCCGCATTCGGATTCCATACAAGTAATCCCATTGTTGCAACGCTGACGGGTGCTCCTTGGAGTGGATTTTCAAGCGAGTGTGCATACGCTTCGAGTTGCGGTGCATAAAATTCGCCATTATCGCGCGAGCTATCAGAAACTTTGCAGTCAATGAGAGCAACGGTTCCATCTTCATTGGCAGCAACCAAGTCATACTTTCCACGAATATGCCACCTGGTCTCAAAGCTATTGATTTTTATGGGCTTACTCTTTACCCAGCCACCCCATTGCGTAACTTTTCCTGCTCTCAGCGATGGATGAATATCCTGCATCGATGCACCGCGAAAATGTGTCTCTTGTAAATCCGCCAAAGTACCAACTAAGGGAAAAGCTCCAGGCATCGTTACTTTGAACCAGTATTTGATCCATAAACATCTTTTGCATGTAGATAAACCAAATGTCAGATCAGAGGGTGAAATAAATTCGGTCGCAGGAGCTGCTGGCTTTTTCATGAATCTATCTTCTCGCTAAGCACTGACAATTGCAGAGATTAGAACTGATATTCCAAGAATTATCATCACTATTCCACCTGTTGCGCGTAGTTTTTCTAATCTTTTCGCATCGGTGGCTAGCCATTGGCGCGCAGTTCCGGCCAACAAACCCCATGTTCCATCTGAGAAAAACGCCAAAATTGAAAATACTGCTCCAAGGAGAATTAACTGAAGCGCCACGCTTCCTTTTTCGCGATCGACGAATTGTGGCAATACAGCAGCATAAAAAACTAACCCCTTTGGATTAAGCGCTCCTACCCAGAATCCATCGCGCATTGAACGTGCAACACCTGGTGCGAAGTCTCCTTGGTTGCGCATATCTTCGGCGTGAACTCTTCGTTGGCGAATTGCATCAACACCTAAATACATCAGATACAAACCGCCACCCCATTGAATTGCGGCGTATGCAAGATCTGATCTTTGAAGAACTGGACCTAGTCCGATTGCCACCAGTGTTGATAGCGCAAATGCACCGGTGACATTTCCAGCAACTGTAAAAACTGCAGTCTTGCGGCCCCATGCAATAGCTCGGGCAATAACGAATAAAACACTTGGACCTGGCGCCAAGATGATAACCATCGCGGCCACGATGTATTCAGGCAGCCGCGATGGAATCACCATAGCTTTATCTTACTTACTTACGTGAGTTGGAGAGAGCAGTTAACACACGGTGACCAACAACTGCAACCAATGTTGCATTGATGATTCCGTTGAATGTGTAATCACCTTGAGTCCAAGAGATGTCTGCAACACCAATGATCAGAGCAGAACCTGCGATCAAGAGATTAGTTGAGTTAGCGAAATCAACTCGACTATCAATCCAGATACGCGCGCCCAGAACGCCAATCATTCCAAATAGAGCAACTCCAACACCACCGAGTGCACCAACTGGTGTCGCACTTAGTACTGCACCAAATTTTGGTGAGAGTGATAGGAGAATTGCTCCAACGCCAGCAATCCAATATGCCGCAGTTGAGTAGACGCGTGTTGCCGCCATTACACCAATGTTTTCAGCATATGTAGTTGTACCTGAACCACCACCTGCTCCAGCAAGTGTTGTTGCAATTCCATCTGCCATCAGGGCGTTACCCATTTGGTCATCAAGGTTTTTGCCAGTCATTGCAGACACTGACTTAACGTGTCCGACATTTTCTGCAATCAAAACCAAGACAACTGGCAAGAAGAGAACGATTGCTTTCGAATCAAATGTTGGTGTTGTAAAAGTTGGTAGAGCAACCCATGAAGCAGAGCTGATCGAATCAGTCTTTACATCGCCCATAATGAGTGCAACTACGTAGCCAATGATGAGGCCAACAAAGATGCTGATGCGATTAAGGAAGCCGCGAGATACAGCTGAGACAACACCAATTGATGCCAGAGTGATAATCGCAACTAGAGGTCCTGCTACGAAGTTATTTTTTGCAGCCCCAGCTAAATTAAGTCCGATCACCATAACAATTGTTCCTGTCACAACAGGCGGCAAAAGCCAGTTAATCCAACCAATTCCTGCTTGGCGAACAATTAAACCAACGGCAGCAAGGATCACACCTGTAACAACAACGCCACCCAATGCTGCGCTCATTCCACCACCGGTTTGTGCGGCAGCAATTGGCGCTAAGAATGCAAAGGATGAACCTAGATAGCTAGGAACTTTGTTCTGTGTGATTATGAGGAATAGAAGTGTTCCAATTCCGGAAAAGAGAAGTGTTGTGGTTGGCGGAAAGCCAGTGATGATTGGGACGAGGAAAGTTGCACCAAACATGGCAGCAATGTGCTGCACGCCAACGCCGATTGTGCGTGGCCATGTGAGGCGCTCATCTGTGGATACGACATCTCCGTGAGCAATGTTTTTTCCATCGCCGTGAAGTTTCCATGAGAGCAGGGACATATTCTTCCTTCCATTTACGGGCGGGATAAACGCCCTAAAGAGGCGGGGAAGGTCGTCCACAAGGGTAGGACCGGCCCCCCTGGGAAGTAGACCTACGCCACGCCGAATAAGACGCGAGGTAGCGAGGCGAGTTGCCTCCCTTGGGAGTATCGGGTTAACTAGCGCTTCGTTATATCGAATCGATATAAGTTGCGATACTTTGATCAACGCAGGGTCCGGGGGGAGAAGATATGCGCTCGCGCAGTGAATCTCTTGAATTCGCACTCCTTGGGCTTCTTTCTCAGAGCCCTCTACATGGGTATGAATTGCGCAAGCGAATGAGCGCCATCTTTGGCCCATTTCGCGCACTCTCATTTTCAGTTCTATATCCACAACTGCGTCGAATGATGGAAGCGGGATTAATCGATGCATCCGAAGCCGATACTTCAAGGCGCTCGCGCATTGTTTACGTGATCACAACAAAAGGTAAGAAGCGTTTTGAAACTCTGGCAGAAACAGTAAGTCCAGATACATGGGAAGACGAAGGTTTTGAAATTCGTTTTGCATTCTTTGGTCCAACTTCGACCAAGAACCGCGTTCGGATCTTGGAAGGCCGACACCGTCGGTTGAAAGAGAAAGCAGAGATTCTGCGTGGAGAACTCGAAAAATCTCCGGTGGGAATCGATAAATATCTCGAAGAGTGGCGTCGTCACTCTTTGGAATCAGCACAGCGAGAAATCGACTGGCTGGAAGACATGATCAAAACCGAGAGGAAATAGAGTGAAAATAACAACCGGTAAAGGCGATATCCG
>JBIIRY010000006.1:0-75864 GCA_044341305.1 Candidatus Planktophila sp.
GCCGGGATATTTTTTATTGCGTGCCTGGCAGGAATCGAACCTGCGACAACCCGCTTAGAAGGCGGGTGCTCTATCCGACTGAGCTACAGGCACCTGTGGTGCTCTTGCAGGGGCAAGTCTACCGATAAGAACTAGTAAGGTTTCGTCCTATGGCTGAGTTCATTTACACGATGAAGAAGGCGCGTAAAGCGCACGGCGAAAAAGTAATTCTTGATGACGTCACACTCATGTTTTTACCCGGCGCCAAGATTGGCGTTGTTGGCCCAAATGGTGCCGGTAAGTCAACGGTCCTACAGATCATGGGTGGATTGCAACAACCATCAAATGGTGAAGCATTTTTAACTCCTGGTTACACCGTTGGCATTTTGCTACAAGAGCCAGTTCTGGATGAGACAAAGACTGTTCTAGAAAATGTGCAAGAGGGTGTGGCAGAAACAATCGCCCTGCTCAATCGCTTTAATGCGGTCTCTGAAGAAATGGCTAGCCCAGATGCGGACTACGACAAGTTATTAGCTGAGATGGGAACTCTTCAAGAACAACTCGATCACCGCAATGCATGGGATTTAGATTCACAACTTGAACAAGCAATGGATGCACTTCGTTGTCCTGCACCAGATGCTGATGTCAAGGTTTTATCTGGTGGAGAAAAGCGCCGCGTTGCTTTATGTAAGTTGTTATTGCAAGCTCCTGATTTGTTATTGCTTGACGAACCTACAAACCACTTGGACGCCGAATCAGTTTTATGGCTCGAACAACACCTAAACAAGTACCCAGGCGCCGTCGTCGCGATTACGCACGATAGATACTTCTTGGACAACGTTGCACAATGGATTCTCGAACTCGATCGTGGTCGTGCTTATCCTTACGAAGGAAATTACACAACATATCTTGAAACAAAGTCTGCTCGTCTTAAGGTTGAAGGCCAGAAAGATGCAAAGCGTGCGAAGCGTCTGGCCGAAGAACTCGATTGGGTTCGCCAAAATGCAAAGGGACGTCAGACAAAGTCCAAAGCACGTCTTGCTCGCTACGAAGAGATGGCAGCCGAAGCTGACAAGATGCGCAAACTCGACTTTGAAGAGATTCAGATTCCACCAGGACCACGTCTTGGAAATGTTGTTGTAGAAGTTGAACACTTATCAAAGGGATTTGGCGATCGACTATTAATTGACGATCTTTCATTTACATTGCCACGTAACGGAATTGTTGGAGTTATCGGACCTAACGGTGCGGGAAAAACAACACTCTTTAAAACCATTTTGGGTATGGAAACACCAGATAGTGGCTCCGTAAAAGTTGGTGAAACAGTAAAGATTGCTTACGTCGATCAGTCACGTGGCGGAATTGATCCAAAGAAATCTCTCTGGGAAGTCGTCTCCGATGGTTTGGATTTCATCAAGGTTGGACAAGTTGAGATGCCATCTCGCGCATACGTTTCTGCATTCGGATTTAAGGGTCCTGATCAACAAAAGGCCGCTGGAGTTTTATCAGGTGGTGAAAGAAACCGCTTAAATCTTGCACTCACACTTAAGTTAGGTGGCAATCTATTGCTGCTAGATGAACCAACGAATGACTTAGATGTTGAAACACTTGGTTCACTTGAAAATGCACTCCTTGAATTTCCTGGTTGCGCCGTTGTTATTTCCCACGATCGTTGGTTTCTAGACCGCATCACAACTCATATTTTGGCCTACGAAGGTGATTCAAAGTGGTTCTGGTTTGAAGGAAACTTTGAATCTTACGAAAAGAATAAGATTGAACGCCTAGGTGTCGATGCAGCACGTCCACACCGCGTGACATATAGAAAGCTCACACGATAATGCGATATCTAGCAAAAGTTCATGTGCGCTGGGATGACCTAGATGCATTTGGTCATATCAATAACGCAAAGTATTTAACGTATGCACAAGAAGCACGTTCAGATTTCACATGGTTCTCACGCCAGAAAGCTGGCAAAACACCATTGCTTTTTGACATGGTGGTTGCGCGCGCCGAAGTTGATTACATCGAACCCATTTATGACGGTGGCATGGACGTTGATTGTCAGATTTGGATTACACGCATCGGAAATGCATCATTTGAAATGGAGTACGAAATTATTCATAAGGGAGTAATTCGTGCTCGAATAAAGACCACTCAAGTGGCGGTCTCTGTGGAGACAAAAAAATCACGTCCGCTCAATGATGAAGAGCGTGAGTTTTTAAATGAATTTCTGGAGGAATCGAAGTAATTGAGTACGCTCTATGACGAAATTGGTAGCGAAGCATTTGAGCAACTAGTTTCACATTTCTATGCTCTAGTTTCAATTAATCCTGTGATTGCACCGATGTACCCAAAAGATGATTTACACGGCGCTGCGCTTCGACTCAAGATGTTTCTAGAACAGTATTGGGGCGGACCGGGCACTTACTCAGAAGAGCGAGGTCACCCACGACTTCGGATGCGTCACGCCGAATTTCACATTGATTCAAATGCCCGCGATGAGTGGTTGGGATGCATGAGAGAAGCTGTTGCAGATTTAAAAATCAGAGAAGATCTAAAGAGTCAGTTGTGGCAATATCTTGAAATGGCCGCAGATGCGATGGTTAATCAACCAGATTGAGAAAGATTACCAACCTTTAAAATTTCGCCATTTCGCAAGTACCAAAGGGTTCCGTTTTCATCGCGCACAGTGGTAATTCTCAAACCAACTTTTTCCACTCTTCCTTGTACATCTAGAACATCGACTTTATCGCCCACACCATATTGATCTTCAATGAGCATAAAGATTCCAGAGAGAATATCGCGCACTAAAGTTTGAGCTCCAAGTCCGAGTGCAACTCCGATAACACCAGCGGATGCAATTATTGGCCCAAGATTAAATCCGAATTCGCCAAGAATCATTGCAATAGCTAGAACCCAGATAATTGCATTAAGGGTGCTAGATAAAACAGTTCCTGTTGTGCGTGCTCTCTCTTTTTGACGTGAAACAGTATTGGCTGGACCAGGAATTAAATCGGCTGAGGCCAATCGATTCATGGCACGATCAATTGCACGGCCACCAAAGTACTGAGTGAAAAGCGTCCCAGTTAATACGAGCAAAATGCGCAAGGGGGAGCCGTTAAACCACTCCCATGCCTCTTGCAATCCCTCGCTCATAAATCACACTCTAACGAAATTGACATGAAAAATTTGCTTGGAAATACCCCATAGGGGGCACATTTTGAGGCAAGATACAGCAATCGGTGCGAGCCACGTGCTGAGAATCGGAGTAAAAATGTTGCGGACCTTGGTCTTAAATGCCACCTACGAACCACTGGGTGTTATTACAGATCGTCGCGCTCTGATTCTCTGCCTCAACTCCAGAGCAACAATGGTTGAAGATTCTGGAACAGTTTTGCGTTATTCATCTGGCGAAATCGCACTTCCTTCTGTTATTAGATTAAATAAATTTGTTCGTATTCCTTATCGTCATGCTGTTCCACTTTCGCGCCGAGCAATATTTGCTCGAGATGGTGGACGATGTGTTTATTGCACCGCACCTGCAACTTCAATTGATCATGTGATTCCGCGCAGTCGCGGAGGAGCCCACAATTGGGAGAACGTAGTTTCTGCATGTCATCGCTGTAATCATCTCAAGGCAGACAAGCCTCTCAAGGATTTAGGTTGGCGTCTGCGCACTCTGCCCCGCGAACCCGTCGGAGCTGCGTGGAGAATCCTTGGGACTGGGCGCACTGATAAGACGTGGTTGCCGTACCTCGAACCATTTGGTGTGGCGGCGGCAACTGCCTAAATAACTTAGACTTATGAACATGATCAATCAAGAAGACGGGTTTATTCCTGGACCTGCGCTCAGTGCGCTCGAAACCATCATTACATTCGTCGTCGTTCCGACAGTCATGTTTATTGTGATCTGGCTACTTACTTATGCTGGTACTGCTCAACGCAAGAAGAGCGCGAAGTCTGTCATTACTCACATCGAGTAAGTTGAGTAGTTAAGCATCCTTTTTCTGTGCGCCAAGTGAACGTGCAAGCGCGTCTCGACCTTCAGTGATAACTCGACGAAGTGCATTTGGCGCATCTTTACCTGTGACATCCAGCCACTTTTGTGCCTTAGCCAATGTCTCGTCAGAAACAATAAATGCAGGAAAGAGCATCGTCGCTGTTGTTTCTGCGATTTCATAACCCTTGGTGTTCCAGAGGTCGATCAGAATTGCAAAGTAGCGATCGATAAATGGAGTCAGTAACTCAGATTGCAGTGCAACGTTAAATCCGCGGCATGTGTATGCATGAATTGTGTTGCTTAGATTCTCTGTGGTGACCGAATTAAATGCCTTCTCTTTTGCTTGCGCTGTTGGAATAGCTGCATGCGCAAGTGCTCCATATTGCTTTCCGTGCGCAGTGTTGTCCTTTGCCAGTTCTGCATCAATCTCTGTTGCGCCTAACAACCCACGCTTAACGGCGCAGATAACTAAGTGCCAACGGAGTTCGGCATCAATTGTTAGACCCTTAATCGAGCCATTGAGAATTTCAACAATTTCTTTGCTCTGTTCTGGCGTCGCTGCAGATTCTGCAAATGCACGTGCAAATGCAAGTTGATGATCACTTGCTGCGGGAGATGCTTTTAAGAACTTGTTAAATGCATCGGAGACCTTTGCACGAAGAGCAGCGCGATGAGCCGGTGCTGCGTAGTGCCAAATAGCAGTATCGATATTTACATTCGTTGCAGAAACGATCGAAATATCTGACTCTGTTCCGAGAGCATTTAAAGCAATAGCAATGTAATCAGATGCACTGAGTTCGCCATCTCGCACTGAGTCCCACAGTGATGCCCAGATGAGTGCGCGAGCAAGGGGTTCGTTGAGCCCACCAAGATGAGATTTAAGTGTTGCAATTGAACGCTCATCAAATCTCAACTTTGCATACGTGAGGTCGCCATCATTGATTAAGACTAAGTCTGCTTCTTTTTCACCACGAAGCGCTGTTACTTCGGTCAGCGCACCAGCAATATCTAGCGCAACGCTCTTTCGTTTTACGAGTGCATCACCTGAAATATCAAAGAGTGCAACGCGCAAACGATGCGGGCGTAACTCTTTTGATCCCACAGGCATCGTTGGCGCTTCTTGCTTAATTGCAATCTTCTTATAGACACCAGAATCGATCTCTATGTCTGGGCGCAGTGTGTTTACTCCAGCGGTTTGTAGCCAAGTTGCAGCCCAAGGCTTGAGATCACGGCCACTCGTTGCTTCTAGTTCGACCATCAAGTCATTAAGAGTTGTGTTCTTAAATGCATGCTTTGTGAAGTAAATACGAAGGCCTTTAATAAAGTTATCGCGGCCCACATGTTCGACTAATTGTTGAAGTACCGAAGCGCCCTTTGCGTAAGAAATACCATCGAAGTTTGTCTTCACATCTTCGAGGTCTTTCATCTCTGTAGCAATTGGGTGAGTAGTCGAAAGCTGATCTTGGCGATATGCCCAGTTCTTTCGTAGCGCGTTAAATTCTGTCCATGCAGTTGTGTACTTCGTAGCCTCACTCGTTGCCATATACGAGGCCCATTCAGCGAAAGATTCGTTTAGCCACAAGTCTTCCCACCATTTCATGGTGACAAGATCGCCAAACCACATGTGTGCCATCTCGTGAAGAATTGTGCTGGCGCGACCCAAGTGTTTGCTCTCGGTTACTTTGCTTCTGAAAATCAAAACATCTTCGTGGAAAGTTACGCAACCAACATTTTCCATTGCGCCCCAGTTGTATTCGGCGACAGCGAGTTGGTCATATTTACCAAATGGATAAGCCAGGCCGAAGGTCTTTTCGAAGTAAGCAAAGCCTTCTTTGGTTACTCTAAAAATATTCTCCGCATCTACGTATTGAAAGAATGACTTACGTGCATAGATACCGAGTGGAATAGTTTTCTCGCCCACATATTCATCGTGAACGTGCTGGTATGGCCCAGCCACAATTGCCGTGACGTAGGTGGAAATTACTTGAGACTCTTTGAACTGAGTCAGCTTGGACTCTGATCCGATGCCTGTAACTGAATCAATGTCGTAATTTGAGATGACTTCCCAGTGCTTTGGAGTAATTGTGCTGATAGTAAAAGTAGCTTTTTGATCTGGTTGATCAAAACATGCGTACATCTGCCTTGCATCGCCGGTTTCAAATTGCGTATAGAGATAGACCTCGCCATCAGCTGGATCTACGAAACGATGAAGACCTTCACCAGTGTTTGAATAGATGCCTTCTATTTCCAGGCATAACTCATTTTCTGCAGCCAACGGTGGCAGATGAATTGTTTGTCCGTCGTAATCCTTAACTTCAAATGCAACACCGTTAAGTGATGCCGATATAACTCGTTTACCGAGCGCATCGATGAATGTGCTCTGTCCTGGCTTGAGTCCAGAGAACTTCACACACGTCTTTGCAATAAATGTTTGCGAACTAGTCGTGAGATCGAGATCTATGCGATAGCTATGGGTTTTGACCAGTGAAGAGCGTGTTGCTGCTTCATCGCGGGTCAGATTTACTCCTGGCACAAGAACTCCTCAAAACTTATCGTGTGTGATTTCAGGTTGATATCTAATCATGTAAGAGTTGCCCAGTGGAACGCCAAGAGAGTCAGAGTTCTGGAATCAAGAGCTTTCGATTACGTGGAAAGCGGATGACTCGAGCACAAAATGCCGCCCTTATTCGTTCGTGGGACCAATTTGGAATTGAGTTTGGAACAATCGTTGATACAAAGACGTTATTTTCCAACGCCGAGGAAGTAATCGTTGAAATTGGATTTGGAATGGGCGATGCGACCGCTGAAATCGCCAAAGCCCATCCTGAAAATGGATACATCGCCATCGAAGTTCATCCACCTGGAATTGGAAAACTCCTGTCCCTGATCGAAGAACACCAGTTAACTAATGTGCGCATCATCGAAGGCGACGCGATTGAAATTCTCGAAACTATGTTTGCAGATCACAGCGTCAACGGATTCCACCTATTTTTTCCAGATCCGTGGCCAAAGCTCAAACACAACAAGCGTCGAATTGTTAACGCGCAATTCCTTGCGCTGATTCATCGAAAGCTCAAGGCAGGTGGTTATATAAACATTGCAACGGATTGGGTTCCATACGCAGAATCGATCCGTGATGTTTTTGTGGGCTCAACTCAATTCACTGGGGGAGAAGTACCGCGTCCCGAATGGCGCCCGTACACAAAATTTGAGGGTAAAGGATTAGCGAAAGATCATCGCGTTAGCGATTTTCATTACAGAGCGAAAGATTAAATAGAACCCTTAGTTTCAAAATTTGAAACCTGACCAATACGTCGCACATGTCGCTCATCGTTGCTAAAGGGTGTGGCTAGAAAAACATCAATCAGCTCTTTGCAGACTTCAATCGGATGCATGCGACCACCAATTGCAATGACATTGGCATCATTGTGTTCGCGAGCTAATTTGGCAGTCTCAACACTCCAGACAAGAGCGGCTCGAATTCCTTTAACTTTATTGGCAGCCATCTGCTCGCCATTTCCAGATCCTCCTAAAACAATTCCGAAGGAACCTTTCTCATTGGCAACACCTTGTGCGGCTGGAATGCAAAAGACCGGGTAATCATCGAGTGCGTCATATTCGTGTGGTCCATGATCTACAACATCGTGACCAGAACTCTTGAGGTGTTCAACTAAAGAGTTTTTTAACTCAAGTCCAGCATGATCGCTTCCGATGTGTACGCGCATGGCGAAATACTCTCACGCGCACTGCTACAAAACGAAAGACCCGCCACTAAATTTCTTAGTAGCGGGTCTCTCATACCCGTAAGGAGGAGGTACGAATATTTAGTTTGCTGGTGCGCCTAGCGGAGCTTGCGCTTTCATAGGTCCACCCCGTCCACTCTTGCCCTTTACTGAGCTAATTTCTTGCGTCACGTGCGCAACAAGGCTAGCTTTTAAAGAAGTGGCTTGAGCAGCTGTGATTTTTCCTGCAGCAGCTTTTGCATCGATTTTCTTGGAATGTTCTGCAACGAGAGCTGCAATTAATGCATCTTTCTTATCTCCCGCGATTACAGCAAGTGTTTCTCCTGCTTTCAATCGCGATTTGATTGTTGCTGAATCAATTCCAAGCGTCGAAGAAATCAATGCATCCATCGCTGCACGATCTGGTCCACCGACCTTTGCAGGACGATTAGCTTTTGCAGTTTCAGCAGCAGCATTTACTGCAGCTTTAATTGCATCTGCTTGAACCTGAGTAATAGTTCCTTTGGTAACCAAACCGGAGAGAAGAGTGTCGAGTGCTGCTGCCGGCCCACCTATCCCACGTGCATTGGCATTTGGTTGCGAAACGGTTGTCACCGATTTAGTAACAACTGTTCGTGTGGTTTTCGATACTGCATTAGCAGTGCTGAGACCACCGGCGGTTAATGCAACGGTTGTTAGTACAACAGTTGCAATTTTTCTCTTTGACATTTACTACTCCTACGTTCCTTTAGAACTCTGTTAATGACCCCACGCCGTTAACTAGTTGTAATAAACCCTCACTTCCTCAAAATGGACGGCGAGAATCCTGTGGGGTCCTTGTGAATTCTTTTGCAGTGAGCGCTACCTCTCTCACAACGCCTGTGTAGGGCTAGTCCTATACGCGCGAAGCCAAGTAGAGCGGAGACTGGTGTTCAACATGAAAGGGTCTTCTCCAATGAATAGATCTCGATTTTTTATTCGTTTTGTTGCAGTGCTTTGCGCACTCTCACTTTTCGCTGTTCAGCCAAGTTTTGCAGCCACGAAATCCGTCACCAAGTTAAAGTCTGCAGGCAGAACAGCGAATTCAATTCCAAACACAATTCTCAACGGCATAAAAGCGCCAATTAAATCCATCGGTATCAATGGTGATTTTTACATCGATACAAAGAATCTCAACATCTATGGACCTAAGAAAAACAACTCCTGGCCCGCTGCTATTTCTTTACGCGGCGTTGCAGGATCAGATGGCAAATCAGGTACACCGGGAGTTGCAGGATCAGATGGCAAAACAATTACAAACACTTCAACAAGTGCAGGAACTCCAGGTGCAACTGGTTTAACTGGAGCTGCAGGATCTAATGGGGCAGCTGGAGAAACAGGTGCAGCGGGTGCATCTGGAAGTGCTGGACCAGCGGGACCAACTGGTCCAGCAGGCAGCACAGGTGCAACTGGTGCGACAGGAGCTACTGGTGCTTCTGGACTCAGCGGTGTTACTTCAGTATCTGTGGGCACGTTCTCGTTCATCAACACGCTAAGTGGTACGGCGGGATCCGGTGCTCAGTCAGAAAATTTTGGTGGGATGGTGGCTGGGAAAAAGTACTTAATGCACCTCGCAATTTCTGGAGTTAATTCAGGCTATGAAGATTTAACCGCAACGTTGATTCTTGAGATTTTTTCCACAGTTGGCGTTATTCCAATTACAACGGTTTATTTCGTATCAAGTGGTAAAAAAAATACGCCAACAGGAAATAGTTTTACCCAAAATATCTTCGCGGAAATTGTGGTTGACGGAACACTGGTTACCGAGACGTTCAATTTATTTGCAAAAGTAACCAATTCCAAAGCGCTTGCGACAACAGTCACACTGAGTGGCTACTACTCATTAACCGAAGTTGGTTCAATTACTTAGTAAAACTTTGGAGCGGGTGACCGGGATCGAACCGGCATGGCCAGCTTGGAAGGCTGGGGCTCTACCATTGAGCTACACCCGCATTTTTGATGCAGTCTTTGTGCTGGGCTTAGGTTACCTCTGCCGCAGTACGGTTATCGAATCGGGGCTAACGTTATCGCCTCGGTTAGCAAGGGTGAAAATCTCGTCTAGACTCACCACTTGCGCCTCGGGGCGTAGCGTAGTGGCTAGCGCGCCTGCTTTGGGAGCAGGAGATCGGGAGTTCGAATCTCCCCGCCCCGACCATACTTTTCGACTTACTTAAGTAACTTATATAAAAGGAGAACTTCGTGAAGAGCACGGTAGAAACACTTTCTCCAACCCGTGTTCGTTTAGATATCGAAGTTCCTTACGCAGAGCTCACACAACATGTTTCTGATGCATACAAGAAAGTTGCTTCACAAGTAAACATTCCTGGATTTCGTAAGGGAAAAATTCCTGCATCGATGATCGACCAACGTGTTGGCCGTGGGACTGTTTTGGATGAGGCGATTAATTCAGCTCTGCCAGAGTTTTATAGCAAGGCAGCTCGCGAACACACAGTGCTCGTAATTGGACGTCCAACTGTGGATGTTAAAGAGTTCGTAGATAACGAAAAGTTAGTTTTCACTGTAGAAGTAGACATACGTCCAGAAGTTAAGTTGCCTGATTTTTCTAAGATTGAAATCAAGGTAGATACCGTTGTTGTGACCGATACAGATATCACCGAACAGATTGACGAACTTCGCGCTCGCTTTGGAACTCTTAACGTAGTTGAGCGTGCAATCAAGAGCGGCGATTTCCCAACTCTCGATCTTTTGGCTCGCATCAATGGCGAAGAAGTTGATGGGGGAAAAGCTTCTGATATTTCATATGAAGTTGGCTCTAACCGAATGATTGATGGCCTAGATGATGCGCTGATTGGAATGAGCGCGGGGGATAAGAAAGATTTTGAAACACAACTCGTCGGTCAAGCCGAGGGCGAAAAAGGTGTTGTAGAAGTAGAAGTTAAAATTGTTAAAGAGCGCGAATTGCCGCCGATGGATGATGCTTTTGCAAAGCTTGCATCAGAGTTCGACACATTGGATGAATTGAAGGCAGATTTTGCTACTCGCTTAGAGCGCGTTAAGAAGATGGAACAAGGCGCACAGGCACGTGATTTGCTCGTTGAAAAATTGTTGGCAGAGACAGAAATTCCTGTTCCTGACCTTCTTGTAGATGAAGAAGTAAATGAACACCTAGCTGGTGAAGGTCGCCTCGAAGATGCCGAGCACCGCGCAGAAGTAGATGGACAAGTTCGTTCTTCTCTTAAGTCAGATTTCTTGCTCGATGCAATCGTGAAGGCAGAAGAAGTTCAAGTAACCGAACTAGAACTCACTGAGTATTTGGTTCGCACTTCACAGCGCTATGGAATGGCTCCAGAACAATTTGCTGAGCAATTGCAAAAGGCTGGGCAGATTCAACAACTCGTTGCAGAAGTTACCCGTGCCAAAGCACTTGCAGGAGTTCTTTCACGGATTGCGATTAAAGACGAATCCGGAGCAGTTATTGATCTAGAAGCCCTTGCTCCAAAGCCAGCTGCTGCAACTGAATAATCTCTGCGCTCTGAGCGAACATCACCTATTTCACGCGCTTAATTGCACATATTGGGAAGAATTTTTCTGCTGACATTGTTAAGGTCACTACAGGTAAATAAATATCAGGAGGATCGCACGTGGAGCACATGAACCCGCAAACACCGCAGGTTGTTGCGCAAGCATCGCCAGCATCAATGGGTGGATTAGACGAACAGGTCTACAGCCGTCTACTCCGTGAGCGAATTATTTTTCTAGCGGGCCAAGTTGAAGACAACATGGCTAACGCAATTTGTGCACAGATTCTTTTGCTAGCTGCAGAAGATTCAGAAAAAGACATCTTCCTTTACATCAACTCACCAGGCGGATCCATCACAGCCGGTATGGCAATTTATGACACCATGCAATATGTAAAAAATGATGTTGCAACTGTTGCAATGGGAATGGCTGCATCAATGGGTCAGTTCTTGCTTACAGCCGGCGCTCCAGGCAAACGTTACGCGCTCCCTAATGCACGCATCTTGATGCACCAACCACTTGGTGGCATCGGTGGAACAGCAACTGATATTCGAATTCAAGCTGAGAACATGGCAGCAATTAAGAAGAAGATGGCTGAACTTATTGCTCATCACACTGGACAGAGCGTTGACAAAATTACTGCAGATTCAGATCGTGATCGTTGGTTTACAGCAGAAGAAGCCAAGGAATACGGATTCGTAGATCAAATCGCACAATCAGAGGGTCAAGTTTCAGGCAATGCAGGGAAGGCGAAATAATGAATAACATTCCAGAGATTACAAATCGCTATGTTCTTCCAACTATCGAAGAAAAAACTGCATACGGATATAAGCGTCTAGATCCATACACAAAGTTATTCGAAGAGCGCATCATTTTCCTAGGCCAACCAATTGATGACACCGTTGCTAACGATGTTATGGCTCAGTTGCTAACACTCGAATCAATGGATCCAGATCGCGACATCATGATTTACATCAACTCACCTGGTGGATCATTTACTGCTCTGACTGCAATTTATGACACGATGCAATTTGTTCGTCCAGACGTCATGACTATCTGTCTTGGACAAGCGGCATCTGCTGCAGCTGTTCTTCTTGCAGGAGGAGCAAAGGGCAAGCGCTATGCGCTTGAGAATTCACGAATCATGATTCACCAACCATCATCAGAAGGTGGCGGTCAGGCATCTGATATCGAAATTCAAGCACGCGAAATTCTGCGCATGCGCACACTGCTCGAAGAGTTAATCTCTCGTCACTCAACTCGTTCACCCGCAGAAATTGCCGCTGACATCGAACGTGACAAGATTCTTACATCAGCAGAAGCAGTCGAGTACGGTCTAATCGATCAAGTTCTTGCTAGCCGCAAAGCGAAGGCTCAGTAATAACTCTTTCGCTTAATTATTCTCTCGGCGAACACGGTATAGCTTCTTTATCCCGCGTATTTACGCACCTTCAATCTATTCTTATCTACTAGACGTTCCCAGAAATTTCCCCCAATGGGAACAAAGGAGTGAAATGACACGCATCGGCGAGACTAGCGATCTGCTGAAATGTTCCTTCTGCGGTAAAACTCAGAAGCAAGTCAAGAAATTAATTGCCGGTCCTGGTGTTTACATCTGCGACGAGTGCATTGAACTCTGTAACGAAATCATTATTGAAGAGCTTGCAGAAGCAGGAACTCTCGGACTTACCGAACTTCCAAAGCCTGCAGAAATTTTTGAATTCCTCGATCAATACGTAATCGGACAAGACCGTGCAAAGAAGTCACTCTCTGTTGCTGTCTACAACCATTACAAGCGCGTTCAATCAGGAGATTCAAAGCGCGAAGATTCTATTGAATTAGCAAAGAGCAATATTTTGCTTCTTGGCCCAACAGGTTGTGGAAAAACCCTGATGGCGCAAACACTTGCCCGCATGCTCAACGTTCCTTTTGCTATTGCTGATGCAACTGCTCTGACCGAAGCTGGATACGTCGGTGAAGATGTAGAAAACATTTTGCTCAAGCTTTTGCAAGCTGCAGATTACGATGTAAAGAAAGCCGAAACTGGAATCATTTATATCGATGAAATCGATAAGGTCGCACGCAAATCTGAAAACCCATCAATCACACGCGATGTTTCCGGCGAAGGTGTTCAGCAAGCACTTCTGAAAATCCTAGAAGGAACTGTTGCATCTGTTCCACCACAAGGTGGACGCAAGCACCCACATCAAGAATTTATCCAAATTGACACAACAAATGTTCTCTTTATTGTTGGAGGAGCATTCGCTGGCCTTGAAAAGATTATTGAAAGCCGCAGCGGATCTGCTGGTGTTGGCTTCAATGCAACACTTCAGAGTGAATCAGAGAAGAACCGTCGCGATATCTTTGCTGACGTAATGCCAGAAGATCTATTGAAATTTGGAATGATTCCCGAATTCATTGGCCGTCTTCCAGTTATCACAAGCGTTGAAAACTTAGATAAGCCAGCTCTTATGCAAATTCTTACTGAGCCAAAGAACGCACTCGTAAAGCAATATCAACGTCTATTTGATATTGATGATGTTGAATTAGAAATAACTCCAGAGGCTCTCGATGCAATTGCAGAACTTGCACTAAAGCGCGGCACAGGTGCTCGTGGACTTCGCGCAATTCTTGAAAGCGTTCTACTTGGTGTCATGTATGACGTTCCAAGTCGTGCCGATATTGCAAAGGTGATCTTGACGCATGAATGCATTAGTGATGGCGGCCTCCCAACTTTGATTGCTCGCACAGGAGATATTCCTAAGCGGGGTGCACGTCGTGATAAAGGTCAAGAAGAGAAGAGCGCATAATCTAGACTGCTCCACATGAGTCAGTCAGACCGCGAACTCGCATCGACCTTTGTACCGGCCGATATCGAAGCGCCACTATATGAAAAGTGGATGAAGGCTGGCTATTTCACAGCGGACGCCAAATCTGACAAACCGCCATACACAATTGTTATTCCGCCACCGAATGTAACTGGCGTTTTACATATCGGTCACGCACTCGATCACACTTTGCAAGACGCGCTCATTCGCATGAAACGAATGAAAGGTTTTGAAGCACTGTGGTTGCCGGGCATGGATCACGCAGGTATTGCGACACAAAATGTTGTTGAAAAACAATTGGCAGCAAGTGGTAAATCTCGACACGATCTAGGCCGCGAAGAATTCGTTAAGAAAGTCTGGGAATGGAAGGCCGAATCTGGTGGCGCAATTCTCGGACAGATGAAAAGACTCGGCGATAGCGTTGATTGGTCTCGAGAAGCATTCACAATGGATGAAAATCTCTCCAAAGCTGTTCTCACAATTTTCAAGAAACTCTATGACGCAGAGTTAATTTATCGCGCTGAAAGAATCATTAACTGGTGCCCACGTTGCTTAACGGCGCTTTCAGATATCGAAGTAGAGCACCAAGATATCGATGGAGAGTTTGTTCAGATTACATATGGTGATCCGGGTCAGACTCAAATCAGCATCGCAACCACGCGCCCAGAAACAATGCTTGGCGATGGCGCTGTTGCCGTTAACCCAGATGATCCACGTTATAAAGATTTAGTTGGCAAAGAAGTAAAACTTCCATACGTCAACCGAATGATTCCAATTATTGCCGACGAACTAGTCGATCCAGAGTTCGGAACAGGCGCTGTAAAAGTAACTGCGGCTCACGATCCAAATGACTTTGAAATGGCGATGCGTCATAACGTGCCAATGGTTGTCATCATGAATGAGCACGGCGTTATGTCTGGCACAAATACACAATTTGACGGAATGGATCGATTCGAAGCGCGCAAAGCAGTTGTCGAACAACTGCGCGCTGATGGTCGCATCGGTTGGGAAAAACGTCCTTACTCACACTCAGTTGGCCACTGCCAACGATGCGCAACAATCGTTGAACCTCGTTTATCTCTGCAATGGTTCGTAAAGGTTGCACCTCTTGCAAAAGCTGCAGCGGATGCGGTTCGCGATGGTCGTGTAAAAATCGAACCAAAAGAGATGGAACCACGTTATTTCGAATGGGTTGATAACATGCACGATTGGTGTATCTCCAGACAGTTGTGGTGGGGTCACAGAATTCCTGTCTGGTACGGACCAAATGGTGAAGTGTTGGTTGTTGGCCCAGATGAAAAAGCACCAAGTGGTTATACGCAAGATCCTGATGTATTAGATACCTGGTTCTCATCTGCACTCTGGCCATTCTCAACTCTTGGTTGGCCGGCAGAAACGGATGACTTAAAGAAGTTTTATCCAACAAGTGTTCTAGTAACTGGTTATGACATTCTCTTTTTCTGGGTAGCACGCATGATGCTCTTTGGTTTGTTTGCAATGGATGGCAAGCAACCATTTCACACCATTGCACTGCACGGATTAGTGCGTGATCAATTTGGCAAGAAGATGTCTAAGAGCCGTGGAAACACAATTGATCCCATCGAATTTATGGATAGATACGGAACCGATGCACTTCGCTTTACTCTGGCACGCGGTGCAAATCCAGGAAAAGATCAGGCACTAGCCGAAGATTGGGTCGGTGGTTCCAGAAACTTTGCAACCAAGTTATGGAATGCAACTCGCTTTGCAATGATGAATGGCGCCACTATTCAAGGTGAACTTCCTGCAACGTCATCGCTTAATGGCGTTGATAAGTGGATCCTTTCAAGACTCTCAGAGACTATCTCCGAAGTTGATTCACTCCTTGAATCCTACGAATTTGCACGCGCATGTGATCGCATTTATCACTTTGCTTGGGATGATCTCTGCGACTGGTATCTCGAGCTTTCAAAGGAAACATTTGCATCAGGTGATTCAAAAAATACTCAACGAGTACTGGGTCACGTCTTAGATCAACTACTGAGATTGATGCATCCTTTTATGCCATTTATAACAGAAGAACTTTGGACAACGCTGACCGGGGGAGAGTCACTCGTTATTGCGAAGTGGCCAACAGCAAACTCCTCACATATTGATAAAGACAGTGAAAAAATCATTGCAAGCATTCAGGAAGTTATTACTGAAGTTCGTCGATTTAGAAATGATCAAGGAATCAAGACATCTGCCAAGATTCCTGGACGTTTCTTGGCGCCTGCAGAGTTTGCTCCCTATGAAAGCGCCATGAGCTTTGTGCTTAAGCTCGAAGGTGGCAACTTCACTCCAAGTGCACAATTACAAATTGGTTCTGTAAAAGCAGAATTCGACCTGACAGGCACCATCGATGTAGCCGCCGAACGTGCTCGACTCACTAAGGATTTAGCAACTGCTCAAAAGGATCTTGAAACAGCCAATGTAAAACTCAACAATCAAGGCTTTATGGCTAAGGCTCCGATTGAAGTTGTCGCAGAAATCAAAGAGCGTTTGGTTAAAACCAGTGCGGATATCGA
This sequence comes from Candidatus Planktophila sp., assembly GCA_044341305.1. Classification (GTDB taxonomy): domain Bacteria; phylum Actinomycetota; class Actinomycetes; order Nanopelagicales; family Nanopelagicaceae; genus Planktophila. The sequence continues at coordinate 16,595 of JBIIRY010000006.1, forward strand.
ACGCATCACAACACAACTCAATTCATTGCCGGCACAATAATTTATGAGCGCAGACGAAAACGCTCGCGTAGATGCAATTGAGCAGGCACTGCTTGCCAGATGGCCCGAAACTCGAATTTCTCCAACACTCGATCGGATTGCGGCGCTGACAGACATTCTTGGGTCACCACAACTGACATATCCAACAATTCATGTTGGTGGCACAAACGGAAAAACAACTACGTCGCGCATGATTGATTCGCTCTTATTTGAAATGGGATTACGCACCGGACGCTTTACCAGCCCACATCTAGAGAGTTATCTGGAAAGAATCTGCATTAACGGCGCAAGTATCGGAGCGCAATCGGCGATATTTGCCTATAACGATATTGCGCCTTACTTGGATTTAATGGATACCAAGTTTGAAAATCCAATTTCTTTCTTTGAAGCTATTACCGCAATGGCTTTCGTTGCATTTGCAGAACATCCTGTTGATATCGGAATTATCGAAGTGGGTATGGGTGGGCAATGGGATGCAACAAATGTTGTTGATGCAGATGTTTCCGTACTCATGCCAATTGGTTTAGATCACATGGAATATCTTGGAAATACGCTGGGCGAAATTGCTCAAACAAAAGCCGGAATCATTAAAGCTGGTGGATTCATCGTGATGGCAGAACAAAAGCCTGAAGCGGCTAAAGAGCTTTTGCGTAAAGCAGCTGAAGTTGAAGCAGACATCGCTCGCGAAGGAATTGAGTATTCATTGGAATCGCGCGCCATCGCTGTTGGCGGGCAGATGATTTCGATTAATGGCGTAAATCAAAAGTACGATGAAATTTTTTTACCTCTTCATGGTCGTCATCAAGCAACAAATGCTGCATCAGCGCTTGTGGCTGTCGAAGCATTCTTTGGAGAGCAAGCACTAGATCCAGATGCAGTGCGTGCAGGTTTTGCCAACGTAAAGTCTCCGGGTCGATGTGAAGTTGTACATCGTGATCCAACTATTATTTTGGATGCAGCTCACAATCCTCATGGTGCGCAAGCACTTGCACAAACACTTGTTTCTGAATTTACCTTTGATGACACCATTGGTGTCGTTGGTATTTTCGGTGACAAGGACGCACAAGGAATCCTTGAATCCCTCGAACCAGTTCTCAATTCAATAATTGTGACTTCAAGTTCATCTTCGCGCGCAATGCCAGTCAAAGATTTAGAGGATCTTGCTCGCAAAATATTTGGGGCCGACAGAGTTTTTAGTAACGATACGTTGGAGGGCGCCCTCAAACGAGCAGTTGATGATGCCAAGCGTCCATTAAGTGATGATAGTGTCGGAATTGTTGTGACCGGTTCAGTTGTTACAGTCGGCGAGGCACGATCCATTTTGCGTAGAATGTTTACAAAAGAGGATTAGGATTTAACTATGCGCATGCTGGCTTCTTCAGTTCTTGTCATGGAATCTTTTGTGATGGGTTTTGCTTTGTTGCTTGCCATGAAGGATCACTCTTCTTCGGCTTTAATTTATGGCGGCGTCATTGCCGTTATGTGTTTACTCGCTCCTGGTTTACTTAAGAAGAAAATCGGCTGGATTCTCGGATGGATTTTGCAAGTAGCTATTCTTGGCTACGGCTTTGTCGTCACATCAATGTTTATAGTTGGGGCGATTTTCTTGGGGCTATGGATTGCAGCCATTCTTGTGGGCAGAAAGGGCGAAGCCGCCCGCGCAGCGCTGCTGGCTGCGGGCCCTCCAAATGCCTAATAGACTAGGCGAGTGAGTTCCGAAAAAACCTTAATCCTGATCAAGCCCGATGGCGTTCGCCGTGGTCTTGTCGGCGAAGTTATTTCGCGAATAGAGAAAAAAGGTTATTCCGTAACCGCACTTCGTATGTTGAATGCAGATCGTGCATTACTTGAAAAGCATTACGCAGAGCACAACGGAAAACCTTTTTACGAACCACTTCTAGAGTTCATGACATCGGGACCGATTGTTGCAATGATCGCAGAAGGAAATCGCGTCATCGAAGGATTTCGTTCACTCGCAGGTGCAACTGATCCAACAGTTGCAGCTCCAGGAACAATTCGTGGAGATCTTGCACGCGACCAAGGAACCAAAGTTGTACAGAACATTGTTCACGGATCTGATTCACCTGAATCAGCTGCTCGTGAAATAGCTATTTTCTTTGAAGGGAAATAAATGAGTAACAAAATGTCATTCATTGGCCGAGATATGGCTGTGGATTTAGGAACTGCTAACACGTTGGTTTATGTGCGCGGTCGTGGCATTGTTCTCAACGAGCCAAGCGTTGTTGCTGTTAACCAAGACACCGGTGGAATTTTGGCCGTAGGTCTTGAAGCAAAGAAGATGATAGGCCGTACTCCTGGCAACATCGTTGCAATTCGCCCTCTCAAAGATGGTGTGATCGCTGACTTTGATACAACAGAGCGCATGTTGCGTTACTTCATTCAAAAAGTTCACCGTCGTCGTTATTTAGCTAAGCCTCGTATCGTCGTGTGCGTTCCATCAGGTATCACAGGCGTCGAACAGCGCGCAGTAAAGGATGCTGGCTATGCAGCCGGTGCCCGCAAGGTCTACATCATTGAAGAGCCAATGGCAGCAGCAATTGGTGCTGGTCTTCCAATTCACGAACCAACTGGAAACATGGTTGTTGATATCGGTGGCGGCACAACAGAAGTCGCTGTTATTTCATTAGGTGGAATTGTTACATCACTTTCAATCCGCGTAGGTGGAGACGAACTTGATCAATCAATTATTAACTGGGTAAAACGCGAATTTTCATTGCTTCTTGGTGAGCGCACCGCAGAAGAAATCAAAATGGCGATTGGTTCTGCCTATCCACTTCCAGGTGAGAATGATGCTGAAATTCGTGGTCGAGATCTAGCAACAGGTCTTCCAAAGACAATTGTTGTATCGGCTGCAGAGATTCGTAAAGCTCTCGAGGAGCCAGTCAATGCAATTATCAACGCTGTAAAGAGCACGCTAGATAAGTGTCCACCAGAGTTAGCTAGTGATCTTATGGATCGCGGAATAGTTCTTACAGGTGGCGGTGCACTTCTTAAGGGACTCGATGAGCGTCTTCGCAAAGAGACTGGAATGCCAATTCACGTTGCAGAGCGTCCGCTCGATGCAGTCGTAGAAGGTTCTGGAAAATGTATTGAAGAGTTCGAAGCCCTTGAAAAGGTTTTGATCTCTGAGCCTCGTCGATAGGAATTTAGCGCAATGCGTTATGGCGGCGAAGGACGCGCTCGCCTCCTACTCATTATTCTCATCGTTACCTCTCTGCTTTTAATCACTCTTGATTTACGCGGAGTTAAGGTTCTAGATGGAGTGCGCAGCGGCACACAGAATATTTTGGCCCCTTTCCAAAAAGCCGGCACAACAGTTGTTTCACCATTTCGTAATTTCTTCAGCGATATCACACAGCTTGGACGAACTCGAAGTGAAATTGAGAAACTGAAGTCTGAGAATGCTCAATTACGCACAAGAATAATTGAGCGCAAGAATGCTGATGCAGAGTTAAATCAACTCAAATCAGTCCTTGATCTTGCTGGTCGAGCTAGCTACAAAGTCATCGCCACGCGCGTGATTTCACAAGGAGCCAGTACAAGTTTTTCTCAGACAGTAACAATTGACGTCGGAACATCATCGGGTGTTCGTCAAAACATGACCGTTTTATCAGGTGATGGCTTAGTTGGAGTGGTTCAAGCTTCTTACCTCAACTCAGCTCTTGTCATGTTAGCCACGGATCCAGATTTCAAAGTGGGAGTCAGAATTGCTGGTTCGCAACAAATTGGAATTCTTTCAGGAACAGGTTCTAAACGAGCTACCTTGCAACTATTGGATAATCAAAATGTTGTAAAAGTAGGCGATGTTTTGCTCGCACGAGGCAGTAAGAATAATCGACCATTTGTTCCTGGAATTCCAGTTGGTTATATAAGTTCTGTTGACAACAGTGCGGGCTTAGTCGCTCAAACAGCGACTGTGATGCTTTACCCTGATTTTTCTGCACTTGGCGTTGTCAGTGTTGTACTCAGTGCTGGTAAAAAAAATCCTGGCGACGCACTTGTTCCAGCTGCGCCACAACCAACTCCAGTTCCAACTGTGACAATTTATGCAACTCCATCGCCAAGCACCACAAGTGAGAGTGCGAAGTAGTTTTAGATGCTGCTGCGGCAATTTTCAATCTCATCACTCATTTTTTTCATTGCTTTTTTAATTCAAGAGAGCCTCATTAATCAACTTCGTTTACCTGGTGGTGGATTTTCACTTCCTCTGCTGACAGCACTTATTTGGGCAGCGCTGAGTACTCCGATAGTTGGCGCACTATGTGGATTCGTTTCAGGCTTCTTCTTAGATTTATCTCAGAGTACAAGTGCAGCAATGGGCCATTGGACTTTAATCATGATCCTGGCTTGTTACGCGGTAGCGTTCTTGGGTTCCGGAAATGACAATGTTCGTGGCAACCCGATTACAAATGTTTTCCTAGTCTCAGCTGCATCAGTGGTTACACTTTTAGCTTTTGTGTTGACCGGGTTGTTACTGGGTGCTTCAGCTGGAGGTGTCTCGCGAATCGCTTTAACAATTTTTGCAAATGGCGTTTGGGCGCTGTTAGTCACACCTCTGATTCTTCCGATTCTTAGCAAAATGCACTTAGCTCTCTTCGGAAACAAGGCTCACCTATGAATCAGAGAGCTCGTTTAAGTCTGCTCGTAGTTCAGATTTTTATTCTTACTCTTATGGTCGCTCTTCTTGGCCGACTCTTTTATCTGCAAGTTGCCGCAGCCCCAAGATATAAAGATGCCGCGCTGAGTATTCAAAGTCGCGATGTCATTAATCCAGCAACTCGTGGATTAATTGTCGATTCATCAGGAATACCTTTGGCACTTAACCGCGTAGGACTTGCAATAACTGTAGATCGAATTGCTTTAGATAAGCAGAGCGATAAAGGCGTGAATGTGTTGGCAAGAGTTTCATCACTGCTTGGACTTTCATATGATGATGTTTATAGAGGAACTCGTTTGTGTGGTGAATTACCGAAAAATGACAAAGCAGGATGTTGGACCGGTTCTAGGTATCAGCCAATTCCGATTACCAAAGAAGCAGATCCAGAGATTGCACTGCAAATTGTTGAGCGAACATCTGAGTATCCAGGAATTGGCGCAGCACCGATTGCAATAAGAAATTATCCAGGTTATGCGGGCGCTAATGCTGCCCACGAAATTGGTTATATAGGACCAGTGACGGAGGCTGACCTCTCCGGTCAAAATGGCCGTTCGTATTACCGCAGCGAAACTATTGGAAAAACTGGTTTGGAATCTCAGTATGACTCTTATTTGCGTGGAACTCCTGGCATTAGAACAGTCATAGTTGACCGTAAAGAATCAATCACTCGCGTTAGTCAAAACACTTCACCAATAAGTGGCAGTCACGTAGTCACTAGTTTGGATGTGCGTTTACAAGCTGGCGTTGAAAAGGCACTTTCAGATGCAGTCAATCGCGCACGGGGCAGTGGGTATCCAGCGGATTCTGGCGCTGCTGTTGTCATGGATATTCGCAATGGACAAATTTTGGCGATGGCTTCATATCCAACCTATGACCCAAATTCCTGGGAAAAAGGTTTATCGGTAAAAGATGCAAGAGCACTTTTTAGTGAAAAGAATAATGTTCCTGCGTTATCTCGACCTTTGCAAGGTTTATTTGCACCGGCATCAACATTTAAAACGGTGTCAGTAGTTGCGGCATCCAACGCGGGCTACAACATGAACGCTATATATGACTGTCCCTCTGAGACTCAAATTGGTACTCGAGCTTTCCAAAACTTTGAGAGTAAAGCGCTTGGACGCATCAATATGAAGAAAGCTATTGCAGTCTCGTGTGACACTGTGTGGTACCAAATTGCTTATGATGAATGGGTTCGAGATGGTGGCCTAAAGCCAAAATCTAACCCAAATGATTATTTCTTTAAGGCGGCAGAAGGCTTTCAGGTAAACAAAAAAACCGAGATTGATCTGCCATCTGAATCAGCAGGGCGTTTAGCAGATCGACAGTGGCGCAAGGATTGGTATGCCGATAACAAAGATTTTTACTGTAATTATAAAGATCGTGCAAAAAAGAGTCAGCTCACTCCATTTCTAATCGAATTAGCTCGTGAGAATTGTCTAGATGGTGACAAAATCCGTGCGGGTGATGCTGTTAACTTCTCGATTGGCCAAGGTGACACAGTAATAACGCCACTTAAGCTCACTCAAATGTATGCCGCACTAGGTAATGGTGGAAAAATATTGCGCCCAACTCTTGCCAAGGCAGTTGTTTCAACTGATGGAAAAGTAATTAAGAGAATCGCCCCTAAGCAACTTGGAACTTTGCCAGCAACACCAGCCACCTTGAAATTCTTGGATGGAGCGCTTCGTGAAGTTGTTACATCAGGAACAGGAGCAGGTGCTTTTGCAGGCTTTCCTGTAGCAATTAGTGGCAAAACAGGAACTGCACAAGTATTTGGTAGAAATGCGAATGGTTCATTGAAGGCGGACACCTCATGGTTTGCCTCGTATGGACCTACAGAAAATCCACGGTACGCAGTTGTCATGATGGTGAGCCAAGGCGGATTTGGTGGATCAGTAAGTGGTGTTGGTGTGCGCAAAATTTATGAAACCTTATTTGGTGTCACAGGATCAAGAATCGATCCTGCAAAGGCTATATTTCCTGGGGGAAAGCCACCTGTGACAATTCCAAAGATTTCACCCGCTACGAAATTGAAGGAGGACTAATGAGTTCTCTTTCATCGCGAAGTATTTATCGCCGCAGATCACGTGGTTCGATCTTTGCCGGCTTTGATCCGATTTTGACGAGCGCCGTTGCTGCCCTGCTTGTTATTGGAACGTTACTCGTCTACGCCGCTACACGAAATTGGTATGCGGCAAATAATTTAGATCCTGAGTATTACTTAAAGCGCCACGTTCTCAACATTTTAATTGGGTTATTGCTTGCGTGGGGTACGACAATTATTGATTACCGCTTATTGCGCGCATACACCCCAATATTCTGGGGCGTAGGTGTAATTGGATTGATTATTGTTTTAATTCCAGGTCTTGGACTTGAGGTTAATGGTGCACAGGCATGGATTGGTTTACCTGGTGGCTTTCAAATTCAACCCGCTGAATTAGCAAAAATTTCGATTATTGTTGGTATGTCTTTGATTCTTTCTGAGCGAACACACGACAGTAATGAACCAACTACAAGAGATGTATTGCAGGCACTGCTTGTGGCAGGCATTCCAGTCCTGTTTATTCTGCTCCAACCCGATATGGGTACAGTTTTCATCATCAGCGCATCTGTCGTAACCATTATTGCAATTTCAGGTGCTCCATCGCGTTGGGTAGTTGGCTTAATTCTGGTTGCTGTTTTGGGTGCGTTTGGAGCAACAAAAACTGGAGTCATCAATTCATATCAAGTAAATCGCCTTCAATCATTTGTAAATCCAAATGCTGACACTCTGGGAACCGGATATCAACTCCGCCAAGCACGCATTACCGTTGGCTCGGGTGGTTTCTTAGGAACTGGATTATTTGAGGGACCACAAACAAATGGTCGCTTTGTTCCTGAACAACAGACTGACTTTATTTTCACTGTGGCCGGTGAACAACTTGGATTTGTTGGAAGCGCAGGAATTTTGATTCTCTACTTGATCATTTTAATGCGCGCTTTTTCAATTGCTCGAAGAGCCAACGATCCATACGGGCGACTGGTAGCAACAGGTATTACTGCTTGGTTTGCATTTCAGATATTTGAAAATATTGGAATGACACTGGGATTAATGCCAATGACTGGTGTTCCTTTGCCCTTTCTCTCATACGGTGGCTCAAGCATGTTTGCAACATTGATTGGATTTGGTTTATTGCAAAATGTGCACGCACGTCACCGCTGATTTGTAGCCATTTACGCTCAATTCGCGCCTTACTTGGGTTTAATCCAGAAATCTGCCATACTTTCATCACAGTTCAGCGCGGCTCGCGAGCACTTCGCGGTACACGCCAAGCGCGAACTCACAGAAGATTTGCTTGACGAGTTAGTTCTTTTCGAAGTTCGAAACAATTCAAGCCAGAGCGCGTTTAATTAAACGCATAGAGGATTTGGTGCCATGGCTATTGAGCCAAAAACGCCGCGCAAGCGTGCGGCTAAGAAAGTTAGTTCGAAAAAATCTGAGTCAGTAGAAAGTTCTGACGCGCCAGAAACTAAGAGTGCGACAAAGAAGAAATCTGCGTCGATTCCAGTTCCGATGTTTCAAGCAGCACCGGCAGCAGAAAAAGCTGCACGTCCTGCAAAGAAAGCTGCGCCAGAAGTAGCAGCTGAAGATTCAGGTGACGATGATTCACGTGCGGGCAGAAATCGCCGTCGCCGTCGTGGTGGACGTGGTCGCCGTAAAGGTGGAGCAGATTCTGCTGAAACACAGAGTGAGAATTCGACAACGCCATCTGCGGATGACTCTGAAGAGTCAACAACGCATCGCCGCCGTCGCCGCCGACGTGCATCTGGAGAAGGCGTTGTGCCAGGTGAAACTGTTGAAGAAGATGGCGTAATTACAGTTGTTAAGGTTCGTGAAGTTCGCGAAAAAGCTCCACGAGTAGAAGCACGTCGTGGCCGCAGAGATCGCGCAGAACGTCCCGAGCGCCGTGAATATCGCGAACCGTATCGCCGTCGCGGCACAATCATTACGGACTCTGAATTCTTAGCCCGACGTGAAAATGTCGATCGCGAAATGGTTGTCCGTCAGATTGATGACCGCATCCAAATTGCAGTGATCGAAGACAAAGTAATGGTCGAGCATTATGTAAACCGAAATAGCAACGTTTCGTACGTCGGAAACGTATATCTCGGTCGAGTCCAAAACGTATTGCCTTCCATGGAAGCGGCTTTCGTAGATATTGGTAAGGGCCGAAATGCGGTGTTGTATGCAGGTGAAGTGAATTGGGATGCTGCAGGCATTTCTGAATCTGAACCACGCAAAATCGAAATGGTTTTGAAAACAGGGCAGCCTGTACTTGTTCAGGTAACAAAGGATCCAATTGGCCAAAAGGGTGCACGTTTAACTAGCCAAATTTCTCTTCCAGGTCGTTACGTTGTTTATGTTCCTGGTGGTGGCATGAGTGGCATCAGCCGCAGCCTTCCAGAGCAAGAGCGCAACAGACTTAAAGCAATCCTAAAAGATTTGATTCCAGAAGGAGCTGGCGTAATTGTTCGTACAGCCGCAGAAGGTGCAAGCGAAGAAGAGATCACGAGTGACGTAGCTCGCTTGAAATCTCAATGGGAAGATATTTATCAGAAATCTGAAAATCCAAACTTCCACGCACCAGCAGCTCTTTACTCAGAGCCAGATCTTGCTGTCCGAGTTATCCGCGATATCTTCAACGAAGACTTCCGTAAATTAATTGTTCAGGGCGGTCAGGCATATGAGGAAATCAGCAACTACCTTGGATTTATTGCTCCTGAATTAGTTTCGAAGTTGGAGAAATACACTGGCACGGGAGACCTCTTCGCGGAATACCGAGTTGAAGAGCAACTATCAAAAGCATTTGATCGCAAGGTTTATCTGCCTTCAGGTGGATCACTCGTTATCGATCGCACTGAAGCGATGATTGTTATTGACGTGAACACCGGTAAATTCATCGGTAAGGGCGGTAACCTCGAAGAAACAGTTACAAAAAACAACCTTGAGGCAGCAGAAGAAATTGCTCGCCAACTCCGCCTGCGCGACTTAGGCGGAATCGTTGTCATTGACTTCATCGACATGATTCTTGAATCAAATCGCGAAGCAGTTCTACGCAGACTTGTTGAATGTCTTGGACGCGATCGCACCAAGCACCAAGTCGCAGAAGTTACTTCTCTTGGTTTAGTTCAGATGACTCGTAAGCGCGTTGGTCAAGGACTTATCGAAGCATTCTCAACAACATGTGATTCATGTTCTGGTCGTGGAATTCATATCCACACAGAACCTGTGAAGATGAAGGCGCCGATGCCACAAGTTAATTCCCAATCGGCATCACATGAAGATGTTGAAGAAGAAGCAGCAACTGCACATGAATTTATAGAAGTTCAAAATGATGATTCCGAAGTACCTGAAGTAAAGAAGGGCTCAAAAATCGGTGGGCGCAAACGCCGCCGTGCAGTGAGCACCGGAATAGTCACCCCTGGTTCTGCCGAATGAGCATAAATCCCGACTCAGTTTGACCCATGGGCACGGTTCTCCGTACCCTTAGCGCCTGCCCGTTTCGCACTCTGTGCGCAACTGGCCTTACGAAGTGGAGTAGTTACGTGTACGCAATCGTGAAAGCTGGCGGACGCCAGGAGAAAGTCACTGTTGGAGAGACAATTCTTGTCGATCACCTTGATAGCAAGAGTGGTTCAACAGTTTCATTTTCTGCCGTTCTAGTTGTCGATGGCGCATCTGTTACTTCAGACCCAAAGGCACTCTCTTCAGTCAAAGTAACTGGTGAAGTTATTGATGACGTAAAGGGTCCAAAGATCGATATCTTGCGTTACAAGAACAAGACCGGTTATCGCCGTCGTCAAGGTTTCCGTGCGCAACATACTCGCGTAAAAATTACAGCAATCAATATCTAACCCAGTCGAATCAAACCCAGTCGAATCAAACCGAGACGTAAATAGGAGTTGAGCAATGGCAAGTAAAAAGGGTGTCTCCTCGACACGTAACGGTCGCGATTCAAACGCGCAGTACCTCGGTATTAAGCGCTTCGGTGGTCAGGTTGTTAACAGCGGCGAAATTCTTGTTCGCCAACGTGGAACAAAGTTTCACCCGGGTGCAAATGTAGGTCGCGGTAAAGATGACACACTCTTTGCTCTAGCAGCAGGAGCAGTTGAATTCGGTCGCGCTCGCGGACGCAACGTAGTGAATGTGGTTCCAGTAGCTTAATTTTCGGTTCTTACGAAAGAGCGAGCCGCGTTCATGTGCGGCTCGCTTTTTTATTTCACTAAAAAACAAAGAGATTAATTAGAGAGGAGAACGCTGATGACAACTTTTGTCGATCGCGTAACTCTCTATGCCACTGCAGGAAAAGGTGGCGACGGTTGCGTCTCAGTAAAACGCGAAAAATTTAAGCCACTCGGCGGGCCAGATGGTGGAAATGGTGGGCGCGGGGGAGATGTAATTTTGGTTGTCGACCCAAATGTCACCACTCTTCTGGATTTTCACCACTCACCACATCGCAAAGCAACATCTGGTCACCAAGGTTATGGCGATCGCAAAGATGGCGTATTTGGAGAAGATTTGGTTCTAGGTGTTCCTAATGGAACTGTTATTTTTGACAATCAAGGTGTGCTGCTTGCAGATTTAGTTGGCATCGGAACAACTTTTATTGCAGCTCAAGGTGGACACGGTGGTTTAGGAAATTTAGCGCTCTCGTCATCAAAGCGACGAGCTCCAGGTTTTGCATTACTTGGCGAACCAGGTGAAGAGCGCACACTTGTTCTTGAACTTAAATCTGTTGCAGACATTGCATTAGTTGGATTTCCAAGTGCAGGAAAATCCTCATTGATTGCGGCAATTTCTGCTGCGCGCCCAAAGATTGCTGATTATCCATTCACCACACTTGTTCCAAATCTTGGTGTTGTTCAAGCTGGCGACACACGATTTACTGTTGCAGATGTTCCAGGGTTAATTCCTGGTGCAAGCCAAGGAAAAGGTTTAGGGCTTGAATTCTTGCGCCACGTAGAACGTTGCGTTGCACTAGTTCATGTGTTGGATTGCGGAACCCTGGAAACAGATCGAAATCCAATCGTTGATCTAGAAGTAATTGAAAACGAATTAGCAATCTATGGTGGACTCGAAGATCGCACGCGCATTGTTGCTCTCAACAAGATTGATTTACCTGATGGCAAAGCCATGGCTGACATGGTTGCGCAAACTCTTCGCGATAAAGGCTATGACGTTTATTTAGTCTCGGCTGCCTCTCGCGAAGGACTTACCGAACTCACCTATGCAATGGCTCGACTAATTCAGAAAGCGCGAATCGAAGCAAAAACTGAAGAGCGCACGCGCATTATTTTGCGCCCAACTCCAGTTGATGACTCTGGATTTACAGTTAAAGCTAACGCTGATGGTTCATTTACTGTACGCGGAAACAAAGTTGTCCGTTGGGTCCGTCAAACAAACTTTAAGAATGCTGAAGCAATTGGTTACCTTGCAGATCGCCTTGCACAGTTGGGAGTTGAAAAAGAGCTGTACAAGCAAGGAGCGGTTGCAGGAAGCGAAGTTCGAATTGGATCTGGCGATAACGAAGTTATCTTCGATTGGGAGCCAACAATTGAAGCCGGCGCAGAACAGTTGGCCGGACACCTGCACCGCCGCGGTGAAGACTCTCGTCTTGATTCAACCTGGAAACCAGAGCGTGAAATCAATGTGCTCAGCGATGATGAAATTGCTCGTCAATGGGAATACAACGTGAGCGACCCACATTCGCCTAAACTTGTCGAAGTGGACGCCGCTGATGAAGAGGGTGAGCAATGAACCGCGATGCAGTAACTAGCGCAAAGCGCATTGTCATAAAGATTGGATCCTCCTCACTTACTGGCAAAGCCGGTGCAGCCCTTGATGACTCTTCCGTTGAAAAGATTGTAAAAGTTGTTGCTGATTTGAAATCACGCGGCGCAGAAGTTTTAGTTGTTTCATCAGGTGCTATTGCTGCTGGCTTGGCCCCACTTGGATTAACAACTCGTCCTAAAGATCTTGCAACACAACAGGCGGCGGCATCTGTCGGTCAAGGCTTGCTCATTGCTCGATATACAGATCATTTGGCTCGCCATAAAATCACAGCTTCACAAGTACTTCTTACTACTGAAGATGTTGTGCGCCGCTCTCATTATCAGAATGCTCAAAGAACGCTGACAAAACTTATTTCTCTCGGAGTTGTTCCAATCATTAATGAGAATGACTCTGTCGGAACACAAGAGATTCGATTCGGCGATAATGATCGATTGGCTGCCCTTGTTGCACTTCTGGTTAACGCAGATTTACTCGTTTTAGTTTCAGACATTGACGCTTTGTATGACGCTCCACCATCTCAGGCAGGTGCAAAGCCAATACATGAAGTTGCTAACATTTCCGAGATCGATTCATTGACTCTAGGTGGAGCAGGATCTGCCGGGGTAGGTAGCGGTGGAATGGTTACGAAAGTTGAAGCCGCGCGCATATCAACTAGTGCTGGAATCGCATTGCTTCTTACTTCATTAGAACAATCAGGTGAAACGCTTGTAGGTGCTTCGTTCGGCACTTTGTTCCATGCACAAGCCAACAAATCCAATTCACGCATGCTCTGGCTTGCACATGCATCAACTCCACAAGGTCGACTTACTCTAGATGCCGGTGCAGTCACTGCAATTTTAGAGCGTGGAGTTTCTTTGTTACCTGCTGGCGTAACAGCAGTGCACGGTGAATTTATTTCAGGTGATGCTGTCGAATTAGCAAGTGCGGATGGAAAAGTTATCGCGCGCGGACTAGTTGCATTCGACAGTGAGGAAATTCCTGCGATGCTGGGACGATCAACAAAGGAACTTGCACAGAGCCTTGGTCCCGAGTACGAGCGCGAACTCGTTCACAGAGATGATTTAGTTCTGCTCTGAAATTTCTTTCAAAACAGCAGCCGTTAGCTCTTCATTATTTCCATTATCTGTTGGTTCGTCACTAAGTTTGACGATAACAACTTGATAATTCGGATCGGTATACACAAATTGTCCATGTAACCCCATCAACATTGTTGTGCCAGGAAATGGATGCCACACCTGTGCTCCATAGCCCCAGTCATAATCCAATGTTGTCACTGGATTAGTCAGACGTTTCATCCATGCTGGAGAAATAATCACTTTGTCATTTATTTTTATACCCGTTGGGTTGAGTAACATCTGACCAATTCGAGCAAAATCTCTTGCAGCGGCATTGAAACAACAGAAGGTTTTTTCTAAACCACCAACACGATCCACATTCCAATACGCGTCGTATTCTGCGCCAATTGGTTTCCAGACATTTTCAGAGAGGTAATCTGCCACTCGCATGCCAGTAATTTTCTGAATGACCATACCTAAAAGTTGCGTATCAACACTTCGGTACTCTGGATTTGTGCCTGGCGGTTGAGCCATTTTTCGATTGTTCTTTAAGAACCAATTCAAATCGGTAGATGCATACATTTGGGCAATTGCTACGCCCCAGCCAGCTGGTCCAGTTGGATAGTCATCGCTTACGCCGATGCCACTTTGCATATCGAGTAAATCTTTGATTGTTACATTATCGAAAGTTGATTCATTTTTGAACTCTGGCAGAATGCTCACGAATGTGTCACTCTCCTTTATCTTTCCTTGCGCAATAAGTTGCCCAACCATGATTGAAGTGATGGTCTTTGCAGCAGAATAAGAAGGTAGTCGATCAGAAGCTTTCTTGCCGTTGAGATACTTTTCGTAAGTTATTTCGCCATTGCGCACGATAATAAATGCGTTGGTCTTTGTGATTTTAAGGAACTCATCAAATGCAATCTTCTCTCCATCCCATGTCACTCGGGATGGAGTTTCTGAATTTGCAACGGACCACTGTGAGTTATCGGCAGGATCTGCGTTCACCCAATGCCCAGGCATCAGATCAGGTGTCTTAGAAGCAGGAGCCAGTCCAAGTTTTATTGCTGCTATTGGTTCTGGATACCTAATAATCTTTGTAAGGGCAAAGAGGCCTAGGTAAATAACCAGTACGACAATAATTATGTTGCGGATTACTTTGAATAATTTGGACACATCCAAAGGGTAACTCGCGTTAGGCTTGGTGTCATGGATGCCACAGCAATCGTCTCTGATTTAGCGCTCAAAGCGCGTGCTGCTTCGCGTTCGCTATCGACTGCGACAGGCGAAGAGCGTTCGCGTGCACTTCTTGGCATCGCTAATGAAATTGATAAATCATCAGATTTCATTCTCGCTGAAAATGCGAAAGATATGGCGCGAGCCAAGTCAGAGAATATGCATCCACAAACTCAGGATCGATTATTACTTACAGCCGAACGCATCAAAGGTATTTCATCTGGAGTTCGACAAGTCGCAGAGCTAGAAAACCCTTTAGGTAAGATCATTCGAGAAAAAGATTTAGAAAATGGATTACATCTAGAGCAACGCACTGTCCCATTTGGCGTTGTCGGAATGGTCTATGAAGCACGACCAAATGTCAGCGTTGATGCTGCAGTTATCTTATTGGCCTCTGGAAATGCTGCGCTCTTGCGCGGTTCTTCTTCGGCTGCCGCTAGCAACGCTGCACTTCTTAAGGTGATGCGCGATGCACTAGCAAAGACTCCTATTTCGCCAGATGTTATTCAGCTAGTTCCATCTGATGATCGCGCAACAGTGAAGGCACTCTTGCATGCACGCGGATTAGTAGACCTTGTCATTCCACGCGGAAGTGCATCTTTAATTCGAATGGTTGTCGATGAAGCCACGGTTCCTACGATAGAAACAGGCGCAGGTGTGTGTCATGTTTACGTAGATGAATTCGCCGATCTTTCCATTGCCTTGCCAATTCTCATCAATTCAAAGACTCATCGCCCAAGTGTGTGCAATGCCGCTGAAACTCTTTTAGTGCATCAAAAAGTAGCCGAAGAATTCATGCCAACAGCACTGAAAGCACTCAATGAAGCTGGTGTAATTCTTCATTGTGATGCAAAGTCTTTGGAGATAGCAAAGAAGTTAAATATCCAAGCATCCCTTGCAACTGATGAGAATTGGTGCACCGAGTATGGTGTTCTGGAGATGAACGTTGGCATTGTTGCTAGCGTCGATGAAGCCATTGATCACATTGCAAAATTTGGAACAAAACACACAGAAGCTATCGTGACAAAATCAAAGGAAGTATCTGACCGATTTATTGCTCATTCAGATTGTGCTGCAGTAATGGTTAATACATCCACACGCTTTACCGATGGTGAGCAGATGGGATTCGGTGCTGAAATCGGAATCTCAAATCAGAAACTGCACGCACGCGGGCCAATGGGCTTAGAAGCCATGACCACTACGACGTGGATTGTTACTGGCACTGGGCAAATTCGCAGTTAGGCCTGCAATTAATTAGACTGCACGCATGAGTTCTCTTTCCCGTGACGACGTAGCCAATTTGGCGCGTTTAGCTCGTATTGAGATGACAGATCAAGAACTCGAGAACCTCACAACAGAGTTCGGTGTAATCCTGAACGCTGTGGCACGAGTGCAAGAAGTTGCCACACAAGATATTGCTGCGACGTCGCATCCGCTAGCTCTGACAAACATATTTAGAAACGATGTTGTAATCCCAAGTTTGACACCCGAAGAGGCGCTTTCAGGAGCACCTGCAAGTGAAGAACAACGTTTCCGTGTTCCACAAATTCTTGGTGAAGAAGCATGATCAAAACTTCAGCCGCAGAAATGGCCCAATCCCTTGCAAGTGGCGCAACAACTTCTGTTGCATTAACCCAGGCACACCTTGATCAAATCTCGAAAGTAGACGGAAAAGTTCATGCATTCCTGCACGTTGATACAGAAGGTGCGCTCAAGCAAGCAGCGGACGCCGATGCTGCTCGCGCCCGCGGAGAAAAATTAAGCCCACTCGCAGGAGTCCCACTCGCACTTAAAGATGTGCTCGCTCAAAAAGGTATTCCGACAACGTGTGGATCAAAGATTCTTGAAGGATGGCGCCCACCGTATGACTCGACTGTTGTTTCTAAATTAAAAAGCGCTGGAATAGTAATTCTTGGCAAAACAAATATGGATGAGTTTGCAATGGGTTCATCTACAGAAAACTCTGCTTACGGTCCAACACATAATCCATGGGATCTCACTCGTATTCCTGGCGGTTCTGGCGGCGGATCATCGGCTGCACTCGCTGCATTTGAAGCACCGCTTGCAATCGGAACAGATACTGGTGGTTCTATTCGCCAACCCGCTGCAGTAACCGGAACAGTTGGAGTTAAACCAACATACGGTGGAGTTTCACGCTATGGATTAGTTGCGTTCTCATCATCTCTTGACCAAGCAGGACCATGTGCTCGTACTGTTTTAGATACAGCGCTATTACATGAAGTAATTGCTGGCCATGATCCAAAGGATTCAACGAGTATCAACGCACCAGTTCCACAAGTTGTTGCTGCAGCAAAGAGTGGTGACGTCAAAGGAATGAAAATTGGTGTTGTTAAGGAACTCAATGGAGATGGCTACCAATCTGGTGTCCGTCAACGTTTTGAAGAGGCGCTCGAATTACTCGCACAAGCTGGAGCAGAAATTGTAGAAGTATCCGCCCCTAATTTTGAATATGCGCTAGCAGCGTATTACCTCATTGCTCCATCGGAAGCCTCATCTAACTTGGCGCGCTTTGATGCGATGCGTTACGGACTCCGTGTCGGAGATAAAGATGGCGCATCAGCAGAATCAGTTATGAATATGACTCGCGAAGTTGGTTTTGGTCGCGAAGTAAAGCGTCGAATTTTGCTGGGCACATATGCGCTTTCATCAGGCTATTACGATGCATATTACGGAAGCGCACAAAAAGTTCGAACATTGATTACAAAAGATTTCAATAATGCATTTACGAAGTGCGATGTCATGGTTTCACCAACATGTCCAACAACTGCTTTTAAAATCGGTGAGAAAACCAATGATCCTCTTGCTATGTATCTAAATGACATTGCAACAATTCCTGTAAACATGGCAGGAATCGGTGGAATGAGTCTGCCTTGCGGTGTTGCTTCAGAAGATGGCTTACCAGTTGGTTTCCAAATCATGTCGCCTGTGATGCAGGATCAAAGAATGTATTCAGTAGGTGCATCCCTTGAGGCATCACTACTTAGCAAGTGGGGCGCACCGCTTCTTTCGCAGGCTCCATCATTGGGTGGTGCAGCATGAGTGCATTGACGTATGAGGATGTAATTGCAAAGTACGAACCCGTACTGGGATTAGAAGTACACGTTGAGTTAAACACGAATTCAAAGATGTTCTGTGGGTGCAGCACTATTTTTGGCGCAGAACCAAATACACAAACATGTCCTGTTTGTTTAGCACTTCCTGGTGCACTTCCAGTCGTTAATGAGAAGGCAATCGAATCTACAATCTTGATCGGCTTGGCACTTAACTGCTCTATTGCTCCATTTAGTCGATTCGCCCGCAAGAATTACTTCTACCCAGATATGCCTAAGAACTTTCAGATTTCACAGTATGACGAACCAATCTGCGTCAACGGTTTTGTTGATGTTGAGATTGACACAGATGAAGGCCCACAGAGTTTCCGTATTGAAATTGAACGTGTTCACATGGAAGAAGACACGGGTAAATCACTGCACGTTGGAGGCTCAACTGGTCGTATTCACGGAGCGGACTATTCACTTCTTGATTACAACCGCGCGGGCATTCCGCTCGTTGAAATTGTTACCAAAATTGTTCCTGGCACAGGAAAGTACGCACCAGAAGTAGCAAAGGCGTACGTTGCAGAGCTGCGCGATATTTTGCGAGCACTGGGCGTTAGCGATGTAAAAATGGAACAAGGATCTTTGCGTTGTGATGCCAACGTTTCACTGCGTTTAATCGGTTCAGATGTATTGGGCACACGAAGTGAGACAAAGAACGTGAACTCACTTCGATCCGTAGAACGCGCTGTTCGCGGAGAAATGATTCGCCATGCAGAACGCCTCAATAAAGGTGAAAAAGTTGTACAAGAAACCCGTCACTTCCAAGAAGACACAGGATTAACTCGTTCTGGTCGCTCAAAGGAACAAGCCGAGGATTATCGTTATTTCCCAGAACCAGATCTGGTGCCAGTTGCACCAGATGCACAGTGGATTGAAAAATTGCGTGCATCGCTCCCTGAGCGACCATCACTTCGCCGCAAACGTCTACAAGAACAGTGGTCGGTACCAGACAAAGAGATGGCGGCAATGATTAATGCCGATGTTCTAAACATTGTTGAAGAGACAGTCTTACTTGGTGCAGATCCAACAAAGGCTCGTTCCTGGTGGCTAGGTGAAATTTCTCGTTTAGCTAATGAAAAAGAGGTTGCAATTTCAGATTTAGCAATTAGCGCTAAAGATGTTGCAGACATCGTCAATCTCGTTGCGCAAGGCGAACTTACAGACAAGCTAGCTAGAGGTGTTGTCGAAGGCGTCATTGCAGGAGAAGGAACTCCTGCACAAGTTATTGCTTCTCGCGGCATCAAAGTTGTTAATGATGATGGAGCACTTATGGCTGCGATTGAAAAGGTTTGCTCAGAACAATCTGAAACTGCTGAGAGGGTTCGAAATGGTCACTTGCCTGCAGCTGGCGCGCTGATTGGTGCAGTCATGAAAGAGACAAAGGGCCAAGCAGATGCTGCTCGAGTTCGAGAGCTTCTACTTGGCCACCTTGGTCAAGCTGCTAATTAATTGCTCTTAGTGAGCAATAACGCCTTCAGTTTCCACAACTGCTTCTTTCCCAATATTAATAAAGAAGAAGAGAACAACAGCGCCAACTAACAAGAGTGCAGAGCTGACTGTAAATGCCACAGTAAAGCCGTGTGTGATTCCAAAGGTTGGAAGTTTCTCTGGATTACTTGCCATGTACGAGGTTGCAGCTGTAGCAGCAACAGTATTGAGAAGCGCTGTTCCTAGTGAGCCACCTACTTGCTGACTTGTATTAAGAAGTGCACTAGCCACACCTGCATCACGGTTACCAACGCCGTGCAGTGCCGTTGTAGATAGTGGAATGAAAACAAGTGCCATGCCGCTAGACATAATCAAAAGCGAAGGCAATACATGAGTTACGTATGAAGTCTCTGGAGTAATCTGCGTCAACATCAGCAAACCAATAGAAGCGGCAACTAATCCAGGAACCATCAATCGCTTAGGGCCAACTTTTGGAAGTAATTGTGAGGCAATGCCAGCAAAGACAATGATGCCTGCCGTAAATGGTAAGAATGCAAAGCCTGATCGAAGTGGCGTGTAGCCAAGTACTGTTTGTAGGTACAAGCCTAGGAACAAGAACATAGAAAATAGTCCTGCGCCCACAACGAGTGAACCAAGGTATGAGCCACCACGGTTACGTTCAGTGACCACACGCATTGGCATCAATGGATTAGCAACCTTTGTCTCGATGACAACAAATGTGGCCAGGAGAATTACGGCGACACCTAGGAATGCCAGAGTCGTAGTGTCTGACCAACCCTTTGTGGCTGCTTCATTAAATCCGTAAACAAGTGCAAATAAACCAGCGGAGGCAGTAAATACACCTGGCAAGTCATAGCTGTGATCTCCACCAGCTTTTGATTCGTGTACATACTTAATAGCGAGCAGTGCAGCAGCAATAGCGATTGGAGTATTTACTCCAAGACACCAGCGCCATGAGAAGTATTCAGTCAAGACTCCACCCAAAATCAATCCGATGGCAGCACCGCCACCTGAGATTGCGCCATACACACCAAAAGCACGTGCGCGCTCTTTTGGATCTGTAAATGTAACGCTGACGATGGAGAGTGCAGCAGGTGCTAGAAGTGCACCAAAGACTCCCTGCAATGCACGGGATGCAAATAGCAATTCTTGGTTATGTGCAATACCACCAAGTGCTGATGCAGCGGCAAAGCCAAGAAGACCAATAATGAAAATTTTCTTTCGACCTACGAAGTCCGCGATGCGCCCACCCAAAAGTAAGAGTGAACCGAAAGCGAGTGTGTAGGCAGTAATAACCCATTGTTGATTTGCATCTGTAATTCCAAGGTCAGCCTTCGCACTTGGAATAGCGATGTTTACGATTGAGCTATCTAGTACAACCATTAATTGAGCAATAGCGATTACGAGAAGTGTGCGCCAGCGATCTGGTGCCTGGCCTGCTGGATAGTTTGGGTTGGTCACGCAAAAGCTCCAATTCAGATTAAATTATTTGTTAGTTAGAGGATAGAATCCTCTCATGCCTAACATGAAGCCGCGTTCAGGGGTAGTTACCGATGGACTAGAGCGAGCACCTGCACGAGGAATGTTGCGTGCAGTCGGTATGGGTGATGAGGATTGGGTTAAACCGCAAATCGGAATCGCATCATCGTGGAATGACATAACTCCGTGCAATATGTCTCTTGATCGTTTAGCAAAAGCTTCGAAAGAAGGAGTACTTGCTGCAGGTGGTTTTCCTATGCAGTTTGGAACTATTTCAGTTTCCGATGGAATTTCAATGGGTCATGAAGGAATGCATTTCTCACTAGTTTCTCGTGAAGTTATCGCAGACTCAGTTGAAACAGTTATGCAGGCAGAACGCTTTGACGGAATGGTTACTTTTGCAGGATGCGATAAGTCACTACCCGGAATGATGATGGCTGCAGCGCGCTTAGATGTTGCGAGTGTTTTTGTGTATGCAGGTTCTACATTGCCTGGCCAGGTAGATGGACAAGATGTCACGATTATTGATGCATTTGAAGCTGTTGGTGCATGCGCTCGCGGATTGATTACAAAAGATCGAGTAGATCAGATCGAACGTGCAATTTGTCCGGGCGAAGGTGCTTGCGGTGGTATGTACACCGCAAACACAATGGCAGCAATCGGCGAAGCACTAGGCCTGTCATTACCTGGATCTGCCGCTCCTCCTGCCGTTGATCGCCGTAGAGATGCATACGCGATTAAATCAGGAGAAGCAGTTGTAAATTTAATTCGTCTAGGTATTACTACTCGACAAATTCTGAGTAAAAAAGCCTTTGAAAATGCAATCACTATTTTGATGGCACTTGGTGGTTCAACAAATGCCGTACTTCATTTATTGGCAATTGCACACGAGGCTGAAGTTGATTTAACCCTCGATGATTTCCATCGAATTGGATCCAAGGTTCCATTACTGGGTGACCTAAAGCCTTTTGGTAAATTTGTTATGACAGATCTCGATCGTGTAGGTGGAATTCCAGTTGTACTAAAGATTTTGTTAGATGCTGGATATTTGCATGGTGATACGTTGACTGTTACCGGAAAAACAATGGCTGAGAATCTAGCCGACATCAATCCACCATTTCCTGATGGCGTAGTTGTGCACCCTGCCGATAGCCCGCTCTCCAAAGATGTTGGAATCACAATTCTTGGTGGCTCGCTCGCTCCTGAAGGCGCCGTATCTAAAACCGCTGGAATCGGTATCGATTCATTTGAAGGTCCAGCAAGAGTCTTTGAACGTGAACAAGCTGCGATGGATGCAATTGAAAATGGAACAGTTAAAGCTGGCGATGTCGTTGTTATTCGTTATGAAGGCCCTAAGGGTGGACCCGGAATGCGCGAAATGTTAATGGTTACTGGCGCAATCAAAGGCGCGGGCCTTGGTAAGTCCGTTTTACTCTTAACTGATGGAAGATTCTCTGGTGGGTCAACAGGTTTATGTGTAGGTCACATTGCACCTGAAGCTGTCGATGGTGGACCAATTGCATTCATCAAAGATGGAGATCGCATCAAAATTGACACGGTTAATCGCACATTAGATTTGTTAGTTGATGCAGCAGAAGTTGAAAAACGAAAAGCTGGATGGAAGCCACTGCCGCACAAATACACTCGTGGGGTCTTAGCTAAGTACTGCAAAGTTGTCGGTTCTGCCTCAAAAGGCGCGGTCTGCGGCTAACCCTGCTCAAATTCTGAGATGTTTCAACCTGGGGTTGACGCTTTGAGCCTATCTATTGGAGAATAAAGCCATGTCAACAAAGACAATCCACCTCGTGGTGGTGATTTAAAAGCGCGTGATCTAGCAAAACGATCGCGCGCTACCCTCAGTTGATCTGAGGGTTTTTTACTTTATCGATGCACTAGTTAAGAAAGGAAGAAAAGAGTGAGCACTCACCAAGGCATTACAAAAAATGGCACATCCATGAATGGCGCAACGAGCTTGGTTAAATCACTTGAAGCCGCAGGCGTCGAAGTTATGTTCGGCATTCCTGGTGGTGCAATTCTTCCTGCTTATGATCCAATTTTTGACTCATCAATTAGACACATCTTGGTTCGCCACGAGCAAGGTGCAGGACACGCTGCAACCGGATATGCACAAGTTTCTGGTCGCGCTGGAGTTTGCATAGCAACTTCTGGTCCAGGAGCTACCAACTTAGTAACTCCACTTGCAGATGCAGCGATGGATTCAGTTCCACTTGTTGCAATCACAGGTCAGGTTCCGAGTGCTGCAATCGGAACGGATGCATTCCAAGAGGCAGACATTCGTGGCATCACAATGCCATTTACAAAACATAATTATTTAGTAACCGATCCTGCAGATATTCCACGTGCGATTGCCGAAGCGTTTCATATCGCTACAACAGGACGACCAGGACCAGTTCTAGTTGATATCGCAAAAGATGCGCTACAAAAAGAGACAGTCTTTAATTGGCCAACCTCTGTTTCGCTTCAGGGATATCACCCAACTCTTGCCCCAAACGCGCAATCTATTTCAGATGCCGCAGCACTTATCACGCAATCACATCGTCCAGTTTTCTATGTTGGTGGCGGAATCATCAAGGCAAATGCCGCAAAAGAATTACGTGAAATAGCAGAATTGCTAGGCGCACCAGTTGTTACTACTTTGATGGCGTTGGGTTCATTTCCACATAGCCATCCTTTGCATATGGGCATGCCTGGTATGCACGGTTCAGTTGCTGCAGTAACGGCGCTACAAAAATCAGATTTGTTAATCACTCTTGGTGCACGCTTCGATGATCGCGTGACAGGAAAACTTTCAACATTTGCCGTCAATGCAAAGGTAATTCACTGCGATGTAGATCCTGCTGAAATTGGAAAGAATAGATTTGCTGATGTTGCAGTTGTTGGCGATCTAAAGCACACCTTAATTGCTTTGATTCCTGCACTTAAAGCTGCACTAGTAAAGAACCGTCCAGATTTATCTACGTGGCTACGCCAAGTTAATAACTTAAAGAGCACATATCCATTGGGTTATGACAAGCCATCAGATGGTTCGGTTTCTCCTCAATACGTCATCGAACGTATTGCAAAACTTTCAGCACCAGACAGTATTTATGTTGCTGGCGTTGGTCAGCATCAAATGTGGGCAGCACAATTTGTTCCATACGAACTTCCACGCACGTGGCTTAACTCTGGCGGACTAGGAACAATGGGTTACTCAGTTCCTGCTGCAATGGGTGCAAAAGTTGCGGCGCCAGATACAACTGTTTGGTCTATCGATGGTGATGGTTGTTTCCAAATGACTAACCAAGAATTAGTGACCTGCGCACTTAATAACATTCCAATCAAGGTTGCAATTATCAATAACGAAAGCCTCGGAATGGTTCGCCAATGGCAGACACTGTTCTACGAAGGTCGTTATTCAAATACAAACCTTGAGTCCAAGCGTGTACCTGACTTTCCAAAGTTGGCCGATGCGATGGGTTGCGTTGGTTTAAGTTGTGATCGTCCAGAAGATGTTGATAAGACAATCGAGAAGGCGCTTTCAATTAACGATCAACCAGTTGTCGTCGATTTCAGAGTTCACCGAGATGCAATGGTGTGGCCAATGGTCGCAGCAGGAACCTCAAATGATGACATTATGATCGCGCGCGAAATGGCGCCCGACTGGGATTCACAGGAGCTCTAATGAGTAAACACACACTCGAAGTTCTCGTTGAAAATTCACCAGGTGTACTTGCACGCGTATCAGGATTATTCGCACGTCGCGCGTACAACATTGATGCACTTACGGTGGGACCTACAGAGAACCCTGCAATTTCAAAGATGCAAATTGATGTCAATGTAGAAGGTCATGCACTAGAACAAGTAATTTCACAATTAGATAAGTTGATCAATGTAATTTCGATCAAGGAAATCTTGCCTACAAACGTAAAACCTGCACCGACTGATACTCAACCTGATTATCAAAACTAACACCAACAGAATAAATAAGGAGAAAAACCGTGGCAACGATGTATCACGAAGAGGATGCTGATCTTTCTATTATCCAAGGACGCAAAGTTGCGATCATTGGCTACGGATCTCAAGGTCATGCTCACGCACTTAACTTGCGTGACAGTGGTGTTGATGTTCGAGTGGGCCTCAAGGATGGTTCACCTTCACGCGCAAAGGCTGAAGCTGAAGGACTAAAGGTTACGAGTGTTGCCGAAGCAGTTAAAGAAGCAACAGTCATCATGATCTTGGCACCTGATCATTTGCAGCGTCATATTTATACGGAGTCAATCTTGCCTAACCTTAAAGATGGCGATGCACTCTTCTTTGGTCATGGTTTCAATATTCGTTTTGGTTACATCAAGCCAAGCACATCGGTAGATGTTGCAATGGTTGCACCAAAGGGACCAGGTCACCTTGTCCGTCGCGAATACGAAGCTGGTCGTGGTGTTCCAGTTATCGTTGCCGTAGAACAAGATGCAACAGGATCTGCTTGGCCATTAACGCTTTCATATGCAAAAGCAATTGGCGGACTTCGCGCAGGCGGAATTCTTACAACCTTTACGGAAGAGACAGAGACAGATCTTTTCGGTGAGCAATCAGTTCTATGTGGCGGTGCTTCGCAACTAGTTATGTATGGTTTTGAAACACTTGTTGAAGCTGGTTACCAACCTGAGGTTGCCTATTTTGAATGTCTACACGAACTCAAGTTAATCGTTGACTTGATGTACGAAGGTGGAATCGCAAAGCAGCGTTGGTCTGTCTCAGACACAGCTGAATTTGGAGATTATGTATCTGGCCCACGTGTAATTGATCCACACGTGAAAGAGAACATGAAAGCCGTACTTGCAGATATCAAGAGCGGTGCATTCGCAAAGCGCTTCATTGATGATCAAGAAAATGGCGCCACGGAATTCAAAACATTACGTGCAAAAGGTGAGTCACACCCAATCGAATCTGTGGGACGCGAACTTCGCAAGATGATGTCTTGGGTAAAGGCTTCAAATAAGGATGATTACAAAGAGGGAACGGCTGCGCGTGGCTAAACCTGTCGTACTCATCGCTGAAGAGCTAAGTCCAGCAACCGTTGGAGTACTTGGCTCAGATTTCGACATTCGTCATTGCGACGGAGCAAATCGAGATGAACTTCTCGCTGCACTGAAATCAGGCGTTGATGCTGTACTTATTCGCTCTGCAACCAAGATGGATGCAGAAGCAATAAGTGCTGCGACAGGATTAAGGGTTATTGCACGTGCAGGTGTTGGCTTGGATAACGTCGATATTCCTGCAGCAACTGCTGCAAAGGTTTTGGTTATCAATGCACCAACTTCGAACATTGTCAGTGCAGCAGAACTGGCAATTGCGTTAATGATGGCAAGTGCCCGAAATATTTCACCTGCACATGCATCGCTTCGTGCTGGAAAATGGGCTCGTTCTAAATTTAGCGGCACTGAAATGTTTGAGAAAACTCTAGGTATTGTTGGTTTTGGTAAAATTGGCCAATTAGTTGCGCACCGAATGAAAGCATTTGGCATGAACGTAATTGCGTATGACCCGTATCTAAGCGCTGAAAAGGTTTCCACCCTCGGAGTAAAACTAGTTGAGTTAGATGAGTTACTGAAGAATTCAGATTTCATAACCATTCATTTACCAAAGACTAAAGAAACAATTAATTTAATTGGCGAAGAAGCTCTTTCAAAGGTTAAGCCATCTGTGCACATTGTTAATGCTGCACGTGGGGGAGTCCTTGATGAAGCTGCTCTCTATAAGGCCATCACCGAAGGTCGTGTTGCAGGCGCCGGCATTGATGTTTATACAACCGAGCCTTGCACGGATTCGCCATTGTTCTCACTTGATCAAGTTGTTGCGACACCTCATCTTGGTGCATCAACGGAGGAAGCACAGGAACGTGCTGGTATTGATGTTGCACACTCTGTTCGCAAAGCACTTGCTGGCGAACCTGTCCCAGATGCAGTGAATGCGTAAGGAAGAATGATGTCTAAGAAATTTAATGTAGCAGTCATCGCTGGCGATGGCATTGGCCCCGAGGTTGTCGCCGAAGGTATCAAAGTCCTAGATGCCGTCGGCAAAAAATACGGTGCATCATTTAACAGAACTTCATATGATCTTGGAGCTGGTTACTGGCACAAAACCGGAGAAGTTTTGCCAGATTCAGTACTTAGTGAAATTGCAAAAGCTGATGTGATTTTACTTGGCGCCGTAGGAGATCCAACAGTTCCAAGTGGAGTCCTTGAGCGCGGATTATTACTTAAATTACGTTTTGCATTTGATCACTACATTAATTTACGTCCTGCTCGGTTAATGCCAGGAGTTGTGTCACCGCTTGCAACAAAGCAACCAATTGATTTTGTGGTGGTCCGTGAAGGTACCGAAGGACCTTACGTTGGTGCGGGTGGAGTTCTTGCAGAAGGAACAGATGCAGAAATTGCAACGGAGGAGAGTCTTAATACTCGCCGTGGCGCAGAGCGCGTAATTCGTGATGCTTTTAATCGCGCCATGGCTCGTGATCGCAAGAAGCTAACTTTGGTTCACAAAAACAACGTGCTTACACGAGCTGGCGGTTTGTGGACTCGTACATTTAATGAGGTCGCAAAAGAGTTCCCTCAGGTCACTACTGATTATCTGCACGTGGATGCTGCGTCAATGTTCTTCGTAACAAACCCAGAACGATTTGACGTTGTAGTCACAGATAATTTATTTGGCGATATCTTGACTGATATTGCAGCCGCAATCTGTGGCGGTATTGGTTTGGCCGCATCTGGAAACATCAACCCAACCGGAAAATTCCCGTCAATGTTTGAACCGGTGCACGGTTCTGCTCCAGATATCGCAGGAAAGAACATTGCCGATCCAACTGCGACAGTTATGTCGGTTGCAATGATGCTCGATCATTTAGGTTTATCAGAGGCTGCTCGCGATGTTGAACGCGCAGTTGCTAGCGATCTTGCAACTCGTGGTGACAAAAAACGCAGTACAAGTGAAGTGGGAGATGCGCTCGTAGCAGCGCTATAAATCCATGAAAATTTCACTGAACCCAAATGCGAAAGATGCCGCAACTCGTGATGCACTAGTTGCTGAAGGTGGCTTTGGAAAGTACTACACAGACCACATGGTTATTTGCGAGTGGAGCGAAAAAGATGGTTGGTCTGAACCTGAGTTAAAGCCATACGGACCAATTTCACTAGACCCTGCGACAGCAGTTTTTCATTACGGTCAAGAAATTTTCGAAGGTATGAAGGCGTATCGCCAACCAGATGGTGGCATCGGATTATTTCGTCCTGAAGCAAATGCACGCCGTTTTGCAAAGTCTGCCAATCGCTTGGCGTTGCCTGAAATGCCAGAGGATTTATTTATTGAAACAGTTGAAACACTTGTCAGACAAGATGCGGGTTGGGTTCCAAATAAAGTTGGCGAATCACTTTATATTCGCCCCTTTATGTTTGCGACCGAAGTTGGCTTAGGTGTTCGTCCATCCAATAAAGCGTTGTATATGTTGATTGCTACACCTGCTGGCGCGTACTTTGATCCATCAAAGGCTGTAAGTGTGTGGATCTCAACTGAATATGTCCGTGCAGCCCAAGGCGGAACTGGCGAAGCAAAGTGCGGCGGAAATTACGCTGCATCACTGATCGCACAAAAGGCAGCTGCTAAAGAAGGTTGCGATCAAGTTGTGTGGATTGATGCAAAAGAACGCAAGTGGATTGAAGAAATGGGCGGCATGAATCTTTACTTTGTTAAAGGTTCTGGCGCAGAAGCAACTGTTATTACTCCAAAGCTAACTGGAACTCTTTTGCCGGGAATAACCCGAGATTCAATTCTCTCGGTGGCTAAAGATCTTGGTTACAAGACTGAAGAAGTAATGCTCAGCATTGATAACTGGCGAGATGGTGTTGCCTCTGGTGAAATCACAGAAATCTTTGCTTGCGGAACCGCTGCAGTAGTCTCTCCAGTTGGAACTGCAAAGAGTGCAATGGGCACCTGGGTAACAGGTGATGGGCAACCAGGAAAGATTACGATGCAAATTCGCAATCATCTTCTCGGAATTCAGCATGGTTCAATTGTTGATTCACACAATTGGATGCACAAGGTCCTCTAATGCCCGTCAATGATGCATTCCATATCTATGACACAACCCTGCGAGATGGTGCCCAGCAAGAGG
Source organism: Candidatus Planktophila sp. (assembly GCA_044341305.1). GTDB lineage: Bacteria > Actinomycetota > Actinomycetes > Nanopelagicales > Nanopelagicaceae > Planktophila. The sequence goes on from JBIIRY010000006.1 coordinate 45,651, forward strand.
GGTTGAATTTATCTGTTCAAGATAAGTTAACAATTGCCCGCCATCTAGATGATCTCGGCGTTGGATTTATTGAAGGTGGGTGGCCTGGTGCCAATCCAAAAGATACGGAGTTTTTTAACCGAGCAAAAAAAGAGTTAAAACTAAAGAATGCAACCTTTGTTGCTTTTGGTGCAACTCGTCGGCCTAACGTAAAAGCTGCAGACGATGCATTATTAGGAGCATTGCGTGATAGCGGTGCACCGGCTGTCACTCTGGTTGCAAAAGCTTTTGACCGACACGTGGATTTAGCATTAAAAACAACGCTAGATGAAAACTTAGCAATGATCAAAGATTCTGTTGAACATTTACGAGCAGAAGGTCAACGAGTTTTCCTAGATGCCGAACACTTCTTTGATGGATACCGTTCGAATCGTTCTTATGCACTCGAAGTAGTTCGCACTGCTGCAGCAGCCGGTGCCGACGTAATTGCTTTGTGTGACACTAATGGTGGAATGCTGCCGGATGAACTTTCAGAAGTTGTGCACGATATTTTGCAAGCAAGCAACGCACGTCTTGGTATTCACTGTCACAACGACACTGGTTGTGCAGTAGCAAATTCAATGGCTGCAGTTGCAGCTGGAGCAACTCACGTGCAAGGAACTCTCAATGGCTACGGTGAAAGAACCGGTAATGCTGATCTCGTGACAATCATCGCCAATCTTGAGCTAAAGAAAAAGCAGTTAGTTCTTCCAAAAGATGCTCTGCGTGAGGCCTTTAGAATCTCTCACGCGATTGCAGAAGTAACAAATGTTTCATCAAGTGCTCGTCAGCCATACGTTGGGGTTTCTGCCTTTGCGCACAAGGCTGGTTTACATGCAAGTGCAATCAAAGTGGATCCTTCGTTGTATCAGCATGAGGATCCTGAATCAGTCGGTAACGATATGCGCATGCTTGTATCTGAAATGGCAGGACGTGCTTCAATTGAATTAAAGTCCGCTGAACTTGGGGTAGACCTAGGTGGAGATCGCGAACTCATTGGACGCGTCGTAGATCGCGTGAAAGATTTAGAGTCACAAGGTTTCACATTTGAAGCAGCCGATGCTTCCTTTGAACTCTTATTACTTGAAGAGATTTCGGGAAAGCGACCATCTTTTTTCACTATTAACCACTGGGCAACAACTACAGAACGAAGCACAAAAACTGGAATCACAACGAGAGCAGAAGTAAGCGTTACTGCACATGGAAAAGAATTCAGTTGTGGCGGTGCTGGTAATGGTCCGGTTAACGCAATTGACAATGCTTTGCGCACTGGACTGAAAGAGTTCTATCCAGAACTTGAAGTTCTAGAACTAACTGATTACAAAGTGCGCATCCTTGAAGGTCGCTTGGGTACAGGTGCGATCACTCGCGTACTTGTCGAAACCAGTGATGGAAAAGGTGAATGGAACACCATCGGCGTTCACGAGAACATCATCGCCGCTTCAGCTATGGCGCTCGAGGATGCTTTAACCTTCGGCCTTCTGCGTCAAGGTCGTAAACCCGAGTAATCTGTCCTTATGACTACACATACATTAGAAGATGTACGTGTTGCTTTTGAAAATAACTTACACACCAAACGTGATCTCTCACTACACACGATTCGTGCATACGTTGGCGATTTAGAGAGCTTTTTCTCTCATCTTCAGGCGCTGGGAATTTCAGATCTGCAAACAATTGATATTTCACATATCCGTTCATGGTTAGCCAATATTTCAGTAAAGGGTGCAGCACGTACCACTCTTGCTCGGCGTGCGGTAACAATTCGTTTGTTTACTAAGTGGGCTCACAAAAATGGATATCTACCAAAGGATATTGGCGTGACCCTTTCGACTCCTAAGGGCCACAGAACCTTGCCAGATGTACTCAACGTCAACGATGCAAGAGATGTTATGGAATCTATGTCCATGAGGGCAGGTGAAGAAGATTCACCATTGGCAATTCGCGATAGTGCAATGCTTGAAATTTTGTACGCCAGCGGTGCACGCGTTGCAGAGTTATGTGGATTAAATTTCGATGATATTGATTTTGATCGCCAAGGAATTCGAGTGATAGGTAAAGGAAATAAGCAGCGCTCAATCCCAATCGGAGTTCCTGCGATGAAAGCCCTAAAGAATTGGATAGATAGCGGTCGTCCACAAATCGCATCTGATAAATCTGGCGAGGCCCTTTTTCTTGGCACGCGAGGAAAAAGAATTGATCAACGAACTGTGCGCACAGTTGTGTATGAAGCACTCAGTGCAATTGAAGGCCTAGAACGTTTAGGTCCCCATGCTTTGAGACATTCGGCTGCGACTCACCTGTTAGAAGGTGGCGCTGATCTTCGAACAGTGCAAGAAATATTGGGGCATGCATCTCTTGCGACAACTCAGATTTATACCCATGTTTCTACTGAGCGTTTACAAAAAGCTTATAAGCAGGCCCATCCCCGCGCTTAAAGCGTGGATTTTGCACTCCCGAACCTCAGGTAAGATTTCACCCGCACCGGAGGCAATCTGGTGACTTCTCAGCACTCATTCGACGTAGTCGAAAATCATTTCGGTCCAGTTCGCTGGTAGATGACGAGTGCGACGGGTTTAACAAATTGTTAAACCATTAACCGAGCGGGTTATTTTTGCTAAGCAAAATAACCTATGAAGGAGCACGCCATCATGGCTGTTGTAACAATGCGAGAACTCCTCGACAGTGGAGTCCACTTCGGACATCAGACACGTCGCTGGAATCCAAAGATGAAGCGCTTTATTTTCACAGAGCGCAATGGCATCTACATCATCGATATCCAACAATCACTTGCACTCATAGATAGCGCATACGAATTTGTTAAAGATGTCGTTGCAAAAGGCGGACACGTTTTGTTCGTCGGAACAAAGAAAGCAGCACAAGAGCCAATCATCGCTCAGGCTGCAAGAGTTGGAATGCCAACAGTTACTGAGCGCTGGCTCGGCGGTATGTTGACTAACTTTCCTACTGTTTACAAGCGTATTCAGCGCCTCAAGGAACTAGAAGCTCTTGAAGCAACTAATGACATGTTGCTTACAAAGAAAGAACTTCTTGTACTCCGCCGTGAGCGCGAAAAGCTTCACAAAAACCTCGATGGAATTCGCAACATGACTAAGTTGCCTAGTGCAATTTGGGTTGTAGATACCAAGAAAGAGCACCTAGCTGTTGCTGAAGCGAAGAAGCTTGGCATTCCAGTTATTGCAATCTTGGATACTAATTGCGATCCAGATGAAGTTGATTTCAAGATTCCTGGAAACGACGATGCAATCCGTTCAATCGGATTACTTACTCGCGTAATCACAGATGCAATTGCAGCGGGCCTACAGGCACGTTCTGCAGTTGTGAAAGAGGAAGCTAAGACTGAAGCGCCGGCAGTTGCTGCGGGCGAACCATTAGCTGATTGGGAAAAAGAAGTAATTGATGCAGCACCAACAACTCCAGTGGAGGCTTAACACGTGGCGTATTCAGCAGAAGATGTAAAGAAACTGCGTGAAGCAACTGCAGCAGGAATGCTCGATTGCAAAAAGGCACTTGATGAAGCCAATGGTGATTACGACAAAGCTGTAGAAATCATTCGCGTGAAAGGTCTTAAGGGCGTTACAAAGCGCGAAGGCCGTCTTACATCAAATGGTTTGGTTGTAGCGAAGGTTTCAGGTGAAGTTGGCGTGATGCTCGAACTTAACTGCGAAACTGATTTCGTTGCAAAGGGCGATCGCTTTATTGCACTCGGCGATGAATTAGTAGATCACCTTCTCTCATCTAAGACTGAGGGAGTAGATGCTTTCCTTGCTTCAACCATGGCTAATGGCAAGACTGTTCAATCAGTTATTGACGAGGGCAATGCAACACTTGGTGAAAAAATCGAGATTCGTAACGTTGCCGTTGTAACCGGTCCAGTTGGTTTGTACTTGCACAAGACAAGTCCAGATCTTCCACCTCAGGTGGGCGTATTGGTTTCACTCGTTAAAGAAGCAGCTGAAGTCGGTAAGGATGTTGCGCAGCACATTGCAGCGTTCGCTCCTAAGTTCGTAAATCGTGAAGATGTCCCAGCAGACCTAATCGAGAACGAACGCCGTATTGCCGAAGAAACTGCCCGCGAAGAAGGCAAGCCAGAAGCATCGCTTTCAAAAATTATCGAAGGTCGAGTCACTGGCTTCGTAAAAGAAGTTAGCCTGATCGAACAAGCCTTCGCTAAGGATGCAAAGAAGACTGTCAAACAAATCCTCGATGAGGCAGGAACCGCCGTCAAGGCATTCCACCGTTTCCGCGTAGGACAGTAAACTAATCTCCAATAACGCACGAAGTTGTGAAAGGAGCACTCATGCCCGGTACCAGAGGTAAATACGGGCGAGTGCTCCTTAAACTTTCCGGAGAAGTCTTCGGTGGAGAAAAAGGCATCGGTGTCGATCCTGATGTTGTTCAAGATGTTGCAAAACAAATCGCAGATGTTGTGCGTTCTGGAGTTCAAATAAGCATTGTGGTCGGTGGAGGTAATTACTTCCGTGGCGCAGAGTTACAACAACGCGGAATGGATCGCGCACGCGCGGACTATATGGGAATGCTCGGAACAGTCATGAACTGTTTAGCCTTACAGGATTTCTTGGAAAAAGAAGGCGTTGATACTCGCGTTCAAACTGCAATCACCATGGGACAAGTTGCTGAACCATATATTCCGCGCCGTGCAATTCGTCACCTCGAAAAGGGCCGCGTTGTAATTTTCGGCGCCGGCGCAGGAATGCCATTTTTTACAACCGATACGGTTGCTGCACAACGTGCTCTCGAAGTAGGTTCAGAAGCGCTATTACTCGCAAAGAGCGGTGTTGATGGTGTCTACAACGCGGATCCAAAGAAAGATTTGACAGCTAAAAAGTACGACACAATTTCTTATGACGAGGTATTAAGCAAATCTCTAGCTGTTGCAGATGCTGCAGCATTTAGTTTGTGCCGTGAGAATAAATTACCAATCGTGGTCTTTGATCTCATGACAAAAGGAAATATCGGTCGCGCGGTTCGCGGTGAAACGATCGGAACCCTTGTCGCGTAAGCGATGAGGTCACTAAGGAGTCCTGATGTCAGATATAGCAACTGCTCTTAAAGATGCAGAAACCAAGATGAACAAAGCTGTTGAAGTTGCCAAAGATGATTTTGGCGCAATTCGCACAGGCCGTGCTCATCCATCACTCTTTAACAAAATAATGGTCGACTACTACGGCACATACACATCACTTTCACAGCTCGCCTCAATTCAAGTTCCTGAAGCACGGATGGCGCTGATATCGCCTTTTGATAAAGGTGCAATGGCATCAATTGAAAAAGCGATTCGCGAATCAGATCTTGGCGTAAACCCAGGCAGTGATGGCGTTGTCATTCGTGTTAACTTCCCACAACTGACAGAGGAACGCCGCAAGGATTACATCAAAGTTGCTCGCACAAAGGCTGAAGATTCAAAGGTTTCAATGCGCAATATCCGTCGCGCAGCAAAGGAAGCCATCGAAAAATTAGAAAAAGATGGCCACATTGGTAAAGATGATTTGGCCCGTGCAGAAAAAGAATTAGAGAAAATCACTGGTGACCATGTTGCCAAGATAGATGAGCTTCTCAAGCATAAGGAGAGCGAACTTCTCGAAGTTTGAGAATCGCACATCTGACGTGTCTGATCTGCATTCAATTAACGAAGCGATAAACGCTAAGGCGGGGCGCAAGCTTCTGCCATCAATTCTTGTCAGTTTGATTTTGGTTGCTCTGGTGTGGCTAACTCTTGCTTATGCACGCGTACTTTTTGCGGTGTTAATTGCTATCGCTGTTTCACTTGGAGTTCGTGAAATTGCTCGAGCTTTTTCTGCAGCAGGCACTCGAATTTCGATGCGCTCATTAATTGTTGCTACGTGTGGGCTTACTTATGCTTCTTGGAGTGCTGGTGTTGAAGGGCTGGCTGTAGCAACGGCAATCGCCTTTCCCATACTGCTTATATTTAGATTGAGAAAAGGCCCACAAGATTTCGTAAAGGGTGCAACAGCGACAACCCTGACACTTATTTATCTTCCATTTCTTGCGGGCTTCTTAGTCTTGTTAGCTCGCCCAGATGATGGCTTAGCTCGGGTTATGACATTTGTTGTTTTAGTTGGATGCAATGACACATTTGGTTATCTCGTTGGTGTGCTTATCGGTCGACATCCTCTCGTACCAGCCATTAGTCCCAAAAAATCATGGGAAGGTTTAATTGGTTCAATTCTCTTTACATGCTTAGGCGGGGCGCTCAGTTTTCATTACATTCTTGATCTGCAGTGGTGGATTGGTGTTCTAGTTGGTTTGATGATTGTTTTCACCGCTACAACAGGTGATCTCATTGAAAGTGCAATGAAGCGAGATCTTTCACTTAAGGATATGGGTTCGCTTCTTCCAGGACATGGTGGAATGTTGGATCGTTTAGACTCTGTTTTGCTCTCGGCGCCCGCACTCTATTTCGCGCTCGAACTCGTTAAGCGTTTCTCATGACCGAGATAAAGCTCGTCTTTGATGAGCCAGTACAGCGAAAAAAGACTCCTAAACATCTTGCGGATTACTCACCTGAGGAACGCCGTGAAGTTGCTGCAGGCTTAGGTTTACCTGCTTTTAGAGCTAATCAAATTGCCAATCATTACTTCACACACTTATCGAGTGATCCAAGTGAGTGGACAGATGTTCCAGCATCAATGCACGAACAAGTTCGTGAACATTTTCTTCCGCCACTTATCACATTAGTTCGATCCGTTACCTGTGATAATGGAATGACCCGTAAAGATCTCTGGAAACTACACGATGGCGTCTTAGTTGAGAGCGTATTGATGCGTTATACAGATCGCACAACTGTATGTATTTCATCTCAAGCAGGTTGTGGAATGAATTGTCCATTCTGCGCAACTGGACAAGCAGGGTTGACTAGAAACTTGAGCGCTGCTGAAATTACAGAACAAATCGTTGCCGCAGCACGCGCATGTGCAAATGGTGAGTTACCTGGTGGACCTACCCGCTTATCAAACGTTGTATTCATGGGAATGGGCGAACCTCTTGCGAATTACAACGCGGTTCTTCGCACTGTTCGAAACATCACTACGCCAAATCCTGAGGGATTAGGCATCAGTGCTCGCTCCGTCACTGTTTCTACCGTTGGCTTAGTAAACGGAATTGAAAAACTTACTGAAGAAGGAATTTCAGTAACTCTGGCTGTCTCATTACACACACCAGATGATGAGCTCCGTGATTCTTTGGTTCCTATTAATTCGCGCTGGAAAGTTAAAGAGGTTTTAGTCGCAGCCGATGCGTATGAAAAGAAGACGGGTCGCCGTTATTCAATTGAGTATGCATTGATTCGCGACATCAACGATCAATCCTGGCGAGCAGATTTGCTTGGGCGCTTACTAAAAAATCGCAACGCCCATGTTAATTTAATTCCTCTTAATCCAACCCCTGGTTCGAAGTGGACGGCGTCTAGACCTCAGGATGAAAAAGAGTTCGTTCGAATCCTTGAAGGCTATGGTGTTGCAGTCACAGTTCGAGATACCCGAGGTCGAGAAATCGATGGCGCATGCGGGCAACTAGCAGCCGCGGAAAAACTTAAGTAGGAATCTGACTACACTTTTTTGCCCTCAGGGCGTAATCTCGGGCCATGGAAAAATTGAGTAACTTCATAAATGGTAAGAGCGTTGAATCTAAATCTGGCAAGACTTCAGATTTGGTTAACCCCTCAACAGGTCAAGTTTTTGCAACCGCACCAAATTCCAATGCCGCAGATGTAGATATGGCGATGAAAGCCGCAGCCGATGCGTTTCCAATTTGGCGCGATTCCACACCATCTGAACGTCAACGTGCAATCCTAAAGATTGCGGATGCAATTGAAGCTCGTTCAGAAGAGTTAGTAAAAATTGAAAGTCAAAATACAGGCAAGCCAATTGGAATTACTACATCGGAAGAAATTCCGCCGATGCTAGATCAAATCAGATTCTTTGCTGGCGCTGCACGCAATCTTGAAGGAAAATCCGCAGCTGAATACATGCGTGGAATGACATCATTTATTCGTCGTGAACCAATCGGTGTGTGTGCACAAGTCACACCGTGGAACTATCCAATGATGATGGCTGTTTGGAAATGGGCGCCAGCGATTGCAGCCGGTAACACAGTTGTACTTAAGCCAAGTGATACAACTCCTGCATCAACTGTGTGGATGGCTCAATTAATGAGTGAGTTCTTACCAGCAGGTGTTATCAACGTAATTTGTGGAGAACGTGAAACTGGCGCAGCACTCGTCGATCACCCAACACCTGCAATGGTTTCAATTACTGGTTCAGTTCGAGCAGGTATGGAAGTTGCAGGAGCTGCGGCAAAGCAACTCAAGCGCGTTCACCTTGAATTAGGTGGAAAAGCACCTGTTGTTGTTTTCAATGATGCAGATTTGCCGGCAGCAGCAGAAGCTATTGCCCTCGCTGGTTACTTCAACTCAGGTCAAGATTGCACAGCCGCGACTCGCGTGATTGTTCAAGAAGGCGTGTATCAAGAATTCGTTGATCTTTTAGCTGATCAAGCAAAGAACAACATTGCAATTGGTATGCCTGATCAAGATGTACTAGTTGGGCCAGTTAATAATGCCAACCAACTCAAGAGAGTTGCTGGCTTCCTCGAGCGCACTCCATCACATGCTCGTGTCATGGCTGGCGGATCTCAGCTCCAACAACCAGGATTCTTCTTTGCCCCAACTGTTGTGGCAGATCTCAAGCAAGATGACGAGATGATTCAAAGCGAAATCTTCGGACCTGTCATCACTGTTCAGAAGTTCAAAGATGAAGCCGAGGCAATCTCAATGGGTAATGGCGTTGAGTACGGCTTGGCATCTAGTGTCTGGACCAAGGATCACGGGCGCGCAATGCGCATGTCCAAGGCGCTGGATTTTGGCGTGGTCTGGATCAACACGCACATTCCGATGGTCTCTGAAATGCCACACGGTGGCTTCAAGCGCTCGGGATATGGCAAAGATCTTTCCCAATATGGCTTCGAGGATTACACCCGAATCAAGCATGTTATGACTAATCTAGGCGCATAAGTAAACACCCGACCCAAGGCACAAAGGAGCAACTCAGCATGGATTCAAAGCGTTCACTCTCACCAGAAGCACGTTCGATAATCAATTCAAAAATATCACGTCGTGCATTGATTGCCGGCGCTGGCGGACTTGGTGCAGCTGGGTTACTTACAGCATGTGGCGGCGACGGTTCTGATGCTGCAGCAGAAACAACAGTTCGCTGGGGTAACTGGCCTTTGTATTTAGATTATGATGAAGATTCAAAGACATATCCAACTCTTGTTAAGTTCTCAGAACAAACCGGAATTGATGCAAAGTACTTTGAAGATTACAACGACAATGATGAGTTCTATGGAAAAGTTCAAGCGCAATTAAAGCTTGGAGAAGATATTGGTTATGACGTTGTTACACCAACTGACTGGATGGCAGCGCGTTGGATTCGTTTGGGTTACACACAAAAGTTTGACAGTGCAAATATTCCTAACAAGAGCAACATTCTTGACTCACTTGCATCGCCTTCATATGACTCAATGCGCGAATCAACTCTAACTTGGCAAGGCATTATGGGTGGATTTGGCTGGAACGTTGAGAAGAATCCAAAGGGAATTCGCACACTCGATGATTTATTCGCTCCTCAAAACAAGGGAAAGATTGTCGTGCTTACTGAAATGCGCGACACAATCGGTGTGATTTTGCTAGGTCAAGGAGTTGACATCACTAAGGTCACAGAAGACCAATTTATGAATGCTGTTGATTACATGGCTGGAAAGATCTCTGATGGTTGGATTCGCGGAGTAAAGGGTAATGAATACGCAGAAGACCTTACTTCAGGGGATGCAACCGCAGTTATCGGTTGGTCTGGCGATATGTTCATTTTGGCTTCTGAGAATGAGGGCAAGTTTGACTTCGCAATTCCAGAGTCAGGCGGAACTATCTCAGGTGATAACTTTATAATTCCATCAACTGCATCTGCAGCAGGAAAAGCAAATGCTGAAAAGATGATTAATTACTATTACGATCCAGCCGTTGCAGCAGAAGTTGCTGCTTACGTTAACTATGTGTGTCCAGTAAAGGGTGCGCAAGCTGAGATGGAAAAGATTGCTCCAGAACTTGCAACAAGTGAGTACATCTTCCCAACTGATAAGACTTCATCACGCCTAAATGTTTTCCGCTCTCTCACACCAGATGAAGAGTCAAAGTGGGCTGAAGCATTCCAGCAGGCTCAAGGCAATTAGTGACCAAAGATTCAATTTCTGCAAGGGGAGATTTACGTCTAACTCGCATTACTAAGTCATATGGTGACTTCATCGCAGTAGATGATTTAACTCTTACGATTCCAAAAGGATCTTTCTTTGCATTACTTGGACCTTCGGGATGTGGCAAAACTACAACGCTGCGAATGGTTGCAGGTTTAGAAGAGCCAACAGTTGGAAGTATTCATTTGGGTGATACGGACATCACAACCACACGTCCGTATCAACGCCCAATCAATACTGTTTTTCAAAACTACGCGCTTTTTCCACATCTAACTATCTTCGAAAACATTGCTTTCGGGCTTCGCCGTCGTGGAGTCAAAGATGTTAAGGAGCAGGTTGATAAGGTTTTAAACCTTGTTGAACTTCCACATCTAGCCGAGCGCAAGCCGACTCAGCTATCAGGTGGCCAGCAACAGCGCATTGCACTGGCTCGTGCAATCGTTAACCGCCCAGCACTGTTACTTCTTGACGAACCATTAGGTGCACTTGATTTAAAACTACGTCGTCAAATGCAAATCGAACTCAAGTGGATTCAGCGTGAAGTTGGTCTAACTTTCGTTCACGTAACGCATGATCAGGAAGAAGCCATGACCATGGCTGACACGATTGCAGTTATGAATGAAGGAAAGATTGAACAGATGGGATCGCCTGCTGATCTCTATGACAATCCCAAGACAGCATTTGTTGCTAACTTTCTAGGTCAATCTAATTTGATTAAAGGCAAAATTGATGGCAATGATGGAGATAACTTAGTAGTTGACCTCTATGGCCAAAAGATTTCTATGCCAAAAAAGCGCAGCCATGCTGTTGATAATTCACTCTACGCAGGTATACGCCCGGAGAAGTTTAGAATTTCACGCCTTGGTACACCAGTTAAGGGAAACATTTTAACTGGCGGACATATCGAAGATGTTTCCTACATTGGCGTGAGCACCCAGTATGTGGTTGCAATGCCGTGGGGCCAGGAAGTTATGGTCTTTGAGCAAAACGATGATGGCGTTGCACCATTTGATAAGGGCGATGAAGTAAACATCTCATGGGAGCCAACCTTTACATTTGGTTTGCGTGGAGATGAAGATATTGAAGCCGGTACAGAAGTTAACCCAGAGGAATTAGAGGAGGAATAACGTGACCTTTCCCAAGGTACGCGTTCCTTACCTGCTTCTTCTGCCAGGTTTTGCTTTCCTATTTACTTTTTTTATTCTGCCAATTATTAACCTTGCTCAAACATCAACTCAAACACCAATAGCAGGCGGTGACACCGGAGAATACGAACAAACACTGGCCTTTTCTAACTACATTCAAGCTTTTGTAGAGAACAGAGAACAGTTTGGTCGATCTTTTCTCTATGCAACTCTTGCCACAGTGTTTGCTTTAGCCATTGCTTATCCACTGGCTTATGCGATTGCCTTTAAATCAGGAAAATACAAAAACATTCTTCTTGTATTAGTTGTAGCCCCATTCTTTACATCATTCTTACTTCGCACCGTTGCCTGGAAGCAGATTTTGGGCGAAGAAGGCTTCGTTGTTCCGGGCCTTCGTGCATTAAGCATCATTGGTGAGCAAACCACCCTTACTTCTACTTCGGTAGCAGTTGTTGCGGGTATGACTTATAACTTCTTACCTTTTATGACCCTGCCGCTATACGCATCACTTGAACGTATTGATCCTCGAACAATTGAAGCTGCCGGTGATCTTTACGCCAATGGGCTCACTGCATTTCGCCGTGTGACTGTTCCACTTTCAATGCCGGGAGTTGTCGCAGGAACCTTGCTCACCTTTATTCCAGCCGCGGGTGATTACGTAAACGCTGCGATTTTGGGAAGCCCAAATACAAAGATGATTGGTAACGTAATTGAGTCGCGTTATTTCAAGATTGTGGATTATCCGACCGCATCCGCGCTTTCATTTACCTTGATGGTAGCTATTTTGATTCTAGTTACTTTATACATCCGTAAAGCTGGAACGGAGAAGTTGGTATGAGCCAGAAGATTAAGGATGCCTCCATTCCAACCATTCCGCTTAACGCCCGCTTCTCGCGTTGGTTTGGCCGAAACATGCTTCGTATTTATATGATCTTTGGTTTCACCTACCTTTTTATTCCAGTTGCTTACACCTTCGCGTTTTCATTTAATGACTCAGGCAAGAGTAATTTAATCTGGAAAGGCTTCACATTAAGTAATTGGCAGAATCCATGCGGCGCCCCAGAAGTGTGTAACGCACTAGGCAATTCGATAAAAATTGGTTTACTTGCAACTATTTTTTCAACAATTTTAGGCACAATGATTGCCTTTGCTATTGGACGCTACAAGTTCAAGGGTCGCTCTAGCTCTAACTTGCTTATCTTTTTACCAATGGCAACACCTGAGATTGTTTTAGGTGCTTCGCTGCTTTCTTTATTCTTGGTATTTAGTATTAATCCAGGCTTCTGGCCAACTGTTATTGCCCACGTTGTGTTTTGTATTTCCTTCGTTGTGGTGACAGTAAAAGCTCGTATCGCATCCCTTGATCCACGCCTTGAACAAGCTGCGATGGATCTTTATGCCAATGAATTTGAAACATTCCGTAGAGTTACGTTGCCATTGGTTGCACCTGGAATTGCAGGAGCTGCATTACTGGCCTTTAGTCTTTCATTTGATGACTTTATTATTACCAACTTCAACTCTGGAACATTGATTACTTTTCCTAAATTTGTTTATATCTCGGCAGCACGTGGAATCCCTGCGCAAGCCAATGTGATTGCTTCTGCGATGTTTTTCTTAGCGTTAGCCATAGTTATCGTGGCGCAACTTGTCAGCCGGAGAAAAGCACGCTAATCTTTGTAATAAGCCATAGCGAACTACAGATAGATATCTAAGATCTGCACTATGGGGTTAGGACTCCGGAGGACCCGGGCCAACTACGATTTGTGATTGAAGGGGTGATTCCGGTTAAGGCCGGATAGCGCGATGTCAGACATCGACCCTCATATTCTTAAACACCTCTCCGTAATGCAGCCAGAACTTTATTGGCTAGATGAAGATCCACTAGAACCAGAACCACATCCAACTCTTGTTGGTGATGTGACAACGGATCTCTGCATTGTTGGAGCTGGTTACACCGGTTTATGGACGGCGTTACTTGCAAAAGAACGTAATCCAGAACGCGAAGTTATCATTGTTGAACAACGCGAAACTGGCTTTGGCGCATCTGGACGAAACGGTGGATTCTGTAACTCATCCCTAACTCACGGTTTCATAAATGGTTACCGTCGTTTCAAAGATGACATGCAAGCCCTGGAACGCATGGGGCGTGAAAATTTCAACGAAATCGAAGAAACAATTAAAAAATATGGAATTGATTGTGATTGGCAGCGAACTGGTGAACTTCGTGTTGCTGTAAAGGATTGGCAATTAGATGGAATGAAAGAAGAGGCTGATCTTCGTAATCAATATGGCGATCACGTTGAAGTTCTCTCACAAGCCGAAGTACAAGCTCGTGTGAACTCACCAATTTACAAAGGTGGTTTATGGGATGCCGATGGCACAGCCCTTGTTGATCCAGCCCGATTGGTGTGGGGATTAGAAAAGGTTTGCCTCAAACTCGGAGTCAAAATTTACGAAAATAGTAAAGTTGAATGGCTTGAGCGCACCAGTGATGGAATTCTTGTTCATACAGCTTATGGAAGTGTTTATGCAGATAAAGTCGCACTTGCCACAAATATATTTAAGTCATTGATTAAACGTGTTCGCAAATATGTGATTCCTGTATATGACTTTCAAGTAGTCACAGAACCATTAACACCAGAGCAATGGAAAGCAATTGGCTGGGCTGGCAAAGAAGGAATGTCCGAAGCTGGGAACCAATTCCATTACTACCGAGTGACTTCTGAAGGTGGAATTTTGTGGGGCGGATATGACGCTATTTATCACTTCCGTGGAAAAGCGCGACAGGAATATGAAACAGATGCCGAAACTTATGCATATCTTGCAGCTGACTTTTTAGAAACCTTCCCACAACTCAAGGGAATTAAATTCACTCACGGTTGGGGCGGAGCAATTGATACATGCTCTCGATTCTCGCCATTTTGGGGTCGTGCATACCGTAAACGAGTTGCATACGTTCTTGGATTTACTGGCCTGGGCGTTGCGTCCACTCGATTCGGCGCACAAGTTTTACTTGATCTTGTTGATGGATTAGACACTGAACGAACTAGACTAAAAATGGTTCGCAGAAAACCACTTCCATTTCCACCTGAACCATTTAGATTTCTCTTTATTCGCTTCACTCAATGGTCAATTAATTACGCTGATGAGCACAATGGCAAGCGAAATCTCTGGCTCAAACTCTTAGATCGCCTTGGTTTAGGTTTCGATTCTTAATTATTTAGTCGTATTCTTTACCCATGGCGAACCTCGGGAACATGTATGGTCCAAAATTCACATTTCTAGGAATTGGTGAATGCGACCTTGATGATCCGAAAACCTATCGAGGCGCCGATGTAATTATTGTTGGTGCACCAATTGATAGCGGAACATCACATCGCTCAGGTGCAAAGTTTGGTCCTCAAGCAATTCGCGGCGGAGATTACATGCCACATGATGGCGAACGTCCGCACATGGCACTTCGCACTGATGGGTTAAAAGATCTTAATGTTTTAGATGCTGGTGACTTGTTAATGCCAGGGGGAGACTTAAAGAAATCTCTTGAAGTACTTGCAGTTGCGACAGAGAAAATCTCACGCGCAGGAATTATTCCTGTGATTCTTGGTGGAGATCACTCCATTGCATCGGCCGATGTTGCAGGCATTGCTGCACACCGCGGACTTGGAAAAATTTCAATGATTCACTTTGATGCACACGCAGATACTGGTGATTCACAATTTGGTGCACTTGAGGGTCACGGAACACCGATGCGACGTCTGATTGAATCTGGCGCTGTTCGTGGCGACCGCTTCTTGCAACTTGGATTGCGTGGATATTGGCCAGGAAATGAAACACTCGATTGGATGCGCGATCAAGGTATGCGTAGTTATGAAATGACCGAAATCCATCACAGAGGATTAAATGTTGTTTTGGATGAATCTTTTGCGCGACTAACTGATCAATGCGATGGTGTTTTTCTATCTGTTGATATCGATGTTGTTGATCCGGGCATGGCACCAGGTACTGGAACCCCCGAACCAGGTGGCATGACGAGCCGCGAATTACTCGAATCTGTTCGCCGAATTTGTCTCGAACTTCCAGTTGTTGGCATCGATGTTGTCGAAGTTGCACCGCCGTTTGATAACGCAGACATCACTGCAATTCTTGCTAACCGTGTTGTTCTAGAAGCGTTGAGTGCAATTGCAAAGCGCAGATCAGGTAAGCCGTACTCACCTACTCAAAACTTATTAGATCGTTGATTCTTTAGACTGTTGCTAAAGCTTCATCAAGAATAGACAAACCTTCTCGCAATAAATCTTCAGGAATAACTAGCGGTGGAATCAAACGAATGACGTTTGAATAAGTTCCGGCGGTTAAAATCAAGACGCCTTTTTCTTGGCAGTACTTAACAATCTTGCCAAGGGCCGCAGTATTTGGTTCTGTACCGCCAGGAATAATGAGTTCGATTGCTTGCATCGCACCGCGTCCACGAACTTCACCAATGATTGAGTGCTTTGCTTTCATCTTGTTGAGCTCATCACTCATGATTGTGCCGATTTTCTTAGCACGATCAACGAGTTTGTCTTCTTCAATTGTTTGAATTGCACCAAGCGCCGCAGCACATGCAACAGGGGAGCCACCATATGTGCCACCCAAGCCACTGGCGTGAATTGAATCCATAACATCTGCGCGACCTGTAACTGCTGCAAGTGGCAAGCCACCAGCAATTCCCTTTGCAGTTGTGATCAAGTCAGGTTCTAGATTTTCATCCTCCGATGCAAACATCTGACCTGTGCGGGCAAAACCTGTCTGGACTTCATCTGCAATAAAAAGAGCACCATTATCTTTTGCGTACTTGGCTAAGCCAGGCAAGAAGCCCTTTGGTGGAATGATGAAACCACCTTCGCCTTGAATTGGTTCGATAACGATTGCAGCGATGTTTTTGCCACCGATTTCTTTATCTAATTTATGAATAACAACATCGAGCGCATCCTTTTCGCATGCAGCAGCGCCGCCTTCCCAACGATATGGATAAGCCATCGGCATTCGATAAATTTCAGGAGTAAATGGTCCAAAACTATCTTTGTACGGCATGTTCTTTGCTGTCATACCCATCGTGAGATTTGTACGTCCGTGATAGCCATGTTCAAAGACAATAATTGCCTGACGCTTAGTAAATGAACGAGCAATTTTCACTGCGTTTTCAAGTGCTTCAGCACCAGAGTTGAGCAGAACAGACTTCTTTGCAAACTTACCTGGTGTTAAACGATTAAGCGCTTCGCACACTTCAATGTAACCAAGATATGGAGCGACCATAAAACATGTGTGAGTGAATAATTCAACTTGGCGTTGAACATTTTCAACGACGTGAGGCGCACTGTTGCCAACATTTACAACTGCGATACCAGCACCAAGATCAATAATGTGGTTTCCATCGACGTCGACCAAAATTCCACCACCGGCACGTTCAATGACGGCAGGCATGGACATTCCGAGAGATGCTGAAACTGCTGCGGCTCTGCGCGCAATAATCTGCTCGGATTTTGGTCCTGGAATAGCAGTGACGACTTTACGTTTCTGTTCTACGCCCGTAGTTAATGTGCTCATTTCCCCAGTCTACTTTGGCCGTGAGAAGATATCCACATGAGAGACCTGGTGATTCTTGGTTCAACAGGATCAATTGGTGTTCAAGCCCTCGAAATAGTCGCGTCTAATCCAGGAAAGTTTCGTGTAGTTGGTATCACCTCGGCTGGAAATAACCCAGCAATAATCATCGAACAAGCCAGGAAATTTAGCGTTGGAGTTGTCGGCACAATCCATAATGCGGAACTCATTCGAGAAGCATTGCCGGGTGTAACAGTGATCGATGGGCAAGATGCCGCAGCTCAGGTTGCCTCTATTACCTGCGACGTCGTTCTCAATGCAATTACTGGATCTATTGGTTTGGCAGCAACTGTTAGCGCAATCAAAGTTGGAAATCGTTTAGCACTGGCAAATAAAGAGTCACTCGTTGCAGCGGGTGATTTTGTTATGTCACTGGCCAAGCCGGATCAAATCATTCCTGTTGATTCAGAACATAGTGCGATATGGCAATGCTTGATGTCTGGAAAGCGTAATGAAGTTTCAAGGTTAATTTTGACCGCATCCGGTGGCCCATTTCGTCAGCGAAAAGATTTGTCAACAGTTACAGTCGATGAAGCACTCGCTCATCCAACGTGGTCCATGGGACCAGTTATTTCTGTTAACTCTGCAACACTGGTTAATAAAGCTCACGAAATTATTGAAGCGCACCATCTTTATTCGATGGAGTATTCGAAAATTGAAGCAGTTATTCATCCTCAATCCGTTATTCATTCAATGGTGGAATTCATTGATGGAGCCACTATTGCTCAAGCCAGCCCACCGAATATGAAGGGTCCAATTGCATACGCCATAAATTGGCCAGAACGCTTGAAGGCTGCGACTCCTGCAATGGATTGGAAGCAATCACATTCGTGGGAATTTGAACCCATAGATCATGAACGCTTTCCAGCAATTGAATTGGCCAAGCGTTGTGGAGAACTTGGAGGAGGATTACCAGCAATTTTTAATGCAGCAAATGAAGTTGCAGTCGGTGCTTTTCTCAAAGGTTCTATATCATTTACATCAATCATGGATTGCGTAGAACAGAGTGTGCAACGACTCGGTGGATCCACTCCGAGTGCAATTCGAGATTTAAGTGATGTCAGTGCTATCGAGCAAGATGCGCATTCAGTTGCCCACGAAATATTAGAACGAATGGTTTCTTAATGAACTTTATTGGAATTGTGGCTTTTGTCATCGCTCTCCTCTTTTCTGTCATGGTTCACGAACTAGGGCATTACCTGACTGCAAAGAAATTTGGCATGCGAGTCAGCGAGTTTTTCTTCGGATTCGGTAAGAGAATTTGGTCCTTTACTCGGGGCGAAACAGAGTTTGGCATTAAGGCAATTCCTGCGGGCGGTTACTGCCGCATTGAAGGAATGAGCGCGACAGATCAGATGCCTGAAGGTGAAGAATCACGCGCATTCTTTAAAGCCAATTCGGGGCGCAAGTTGATAGTACTTGGCGCCGGTTCATTCCTACACTTTGTTTTGGGTTTTATTATTCTTATTATTATTTTTGCAGGTATCGGAACGTCAAAACAAACAAACACAATTACTCAAATTTCGCCTTGCGTTCCACAAGTCAATGCTGAATGTGTCGACACTGATCCGCGATCTCCGGCACTGCTAGCTGGTTTACAACCTGGCGACGTCATAACTTCGCTCAATGGCGTACCCATAAATAATTGGACAAAAGATGTTGAAGTTATTCGAAATTCACCTGGTAAAGAACTCACTATTGAGATCGACCGCAATGGACAAACTCAAAGCATCACGGTCATGCCAGCAACTAGAGTCATTGACGGTAAGGAATATGGATTTCTTGGAATAGTAAATGAATTTGTTCTCGTTCGAGATACACCATTTACGTCGATTAAGAACGCTGCAATAGTTTCGTGGGATTTCATATCAGGCGCCGTTAAAGCAATTGCCTCTCTTCCATCAAAGATTCCAGCGCTATGGGGTGCGACGGTTTCAGGAACAGAACGAGATCCAAATGGTTTGGTTGGGATTGTTGGCGTGGCTCAAGTAACTGGCCAAGCAGCTAGCAGTGAAAACTTAAGTACTTCTGAGCGCATTCAAACTTTCTTGTTAATCATCGCGAGCCTTAACTTTTTTGTTGGAGTATTTAACTTGCTTCCAATACTTCCGCTAGATGGTGGACATATGGCAGTGGCCATTGCTGATGAAGTTCGAGCACTCATTGCTCGCATCAGAGGTAGAGCGCGTCCTGAAGGAATTAATGTAAACAAGTTGGCCCCATTCACAATGGTTATCTTTGTTTTTCTAGCAGCGCTGACGGTTCTACTTCTGGCTGCAGACATCATTAATCCAATTCAGGTCAATTTCTAGTGCTCATGTCGCAACTCAAAAAGAATTAGGGCAGAATAAAGACATGGTCGATCTCGGAATTCCTTCAGCTCCACCACCAACTCTTGCTCCACGTCGAAAGACCAAGCAGCTAAAGGTTGGAAGCGTTGGAGTCGGAAGTGATTCACCTGTTTCTGTTCAATCAATGTGCACGACTTTGACTGCAGATGTAAATGCAACTCTTCAACAGATTGCCGAATTAACTGCATCTGGATGCCAAATTGTTCGTGTTGCAGTGCCAAGTCAAGATGATGCAGATGCATTAGCGCAGATTGCAAAGAAATCGCAGATTCCAGTTATTGCAGATATTCACTTTCAGCCAAAATACATATTTGCAGCCATTGATGCCGGTTGCGCGGCAGTCCGTGTTAACCCAGGCAACATCAAGCAATTTGATGACAAAGTTAAAGAGGTTGCTAAAGCTGCAGGTGATGCCGGAATTCCAATTCGTATTGGCGTTAATGCTGGCTCTTTAGATCCACGCTTAATTGCTAAGTACGGCAAAGCAACACCGGAGGCACTCGTTGAATCAGCCCTTTGGGAAGCAAGTTTGTTCGAAGAACATGGTTTTTCAGATATTAAGATTTCTGTGAAGCACCATGATCCAGTAACTATGGTTAACGCTTATCGCTTGTTGGCTTCAAAGTGCGATTATCCATTGCACTTAGGTGTCACTGAAGCTGGTCCAATATTCCAAGGAACAATTAAGTCCGCCACAGCTTTTGGCATTCTGCTCTCAGAAGGAATCGGCGACACTATTCGTGTTTCATTGTCGGCGCCACCAGTTGAAGAAGTAAAAGTTGGTATTTCAATTCTTGAATCCCTTAACTTGCGTCAACGCAAACTAGAAATCGTTTCATGCCCATCGTGTGGTCGTGCCCAAGTTGATGTGTACACATTGGCTGAAAAAGTGCAGGCAGGATTGCAAGGTATGACAGTTCCATTACGTGTTGCAGTGATGGGTTGCGTAGTAAATGGACCCGGTGAAGCTCGCGAAGCAGATCTTGGTGTTGCATCCGGAAATGGCAAGGGACAAATATTTGTTAAGGGCCAAGTAATTAAGACTGTGCCAGAAGCACAAATTGTTGAAACGCTGATTGAAGAAGCAATGCGCTTAGCCGAAGAGATGGAAGCAGCTGGAGTATCTTCAGGCGAACCTTCCGTTGATGTTCACTAACCTCACACAACTCACGCCATCCCTCAGGTAGGCTCGCACCATGTTGCGAATGTCCTCACTCTTTCTGCGCACATTGCGCGATGATCCAGCTGATGCTGAA
The DNA here is from genome assembly GCA_044341305.1 of Candidatus Planktophila sp. Lineage (GTDB taxonomy): Bacteria > Actinomycetota > Actinomycetes > Nanopelagicales > Nanopelagicaceae > Planktophila. The sequence continues at coordinate 66,369 of JBIIRY010000006.1, forward strand.
GTCGCAAGCCACAAACTCTTAGTTCGTGCGGGGTACATCAGACGAGTTGCTGCCGGAATTTACTCATGGTTGCCCCTTGGATACATCACTTACAGAAATATCGAAAGAGTAGTTCGTGAAGAGATGGACGCGGCAGGATTTCAAGAAGTTCACTTTCCTGCGATGCTTCCAAAAGAACCATATGAAGAGAGCAATCGTTGGAGTGAATACGGGCCAGAACTCTTTCGCCTTCAAGATCGCAAAGGTGCTGATTATTTATTAGGACCGACTCACGAAGAGATGTTTACTTTGATGGTTAAGGGTGAATACTCATCGTATAAAGATCTTCCGCTCTCGATTTATCAAATTCAGACAAAGTATCGCGACGAACCTCGTCCACGAAGTGGAATCATTCGTGGACGCGAATTTGTTATGAAAGATTCGTACTCTTTTGATATTGATGATGCTGGTTTAGAAGTTTCCTATCAAAAACACCGCGATGCATACGTTAAAACTTTTAAGCGTCTAGGTTTGCAGTACAACATTGTTAGCGCAATGGCTGGCGCAATGGGCGGTTCAAAATCTGAAGAATTCTTGGCGCCATGCCCAACAGGTGAAGACACGTATGTTCTCTGCGAAAAATGTGGTTATGCAGCAAATGTTGAGGCGATGAAAACTCTTTTGGAAACCCCAGCGAAAAAGGATTTTCCGCCTCTCGAAGTTTTAGATACTCCGAACACTCCAACTATTGATTCATTAGTTGAAGTGCTTAACTCTCAGTACGGCGGGGGATACACCGGCGCCGACACCCTCAAAAATGTCATGTTGATGGCAGATAACAAAGCAATTGCAGTTTTGGTTCCGGGTGATCGCGAAGTAGATCTCAAGCGTTTACAAGCGAACTTAACTGGCATCACTGATTTAAGAATTTTCGAAGAAGAAGATTTTGCAAAGCACCCTAAACTTGTTAAAGGTTATATCGGACCACAAGATGCAAAGAACCTTGGAATCAAGCTCTATGCAGATCCGCGCATTGCTCCAGGGACAGCATGGGTGACGGGCGCGAATAAGAAGAATTCTCATGCAAGAAATGTTGTCAACGGTAGAGATTTCACACCGGATGCATACGTTGAATCCGCAGAAGTGCGTGCGGGTGATGCGTGCCCATCTTGCAAAGAACCTGTCGTTATTGATCGAGCAATTGAGATTGCTCATATTTTCCAATTGGGACGCAAGTACGCAGAAGCTTTGAATCTGACTGTTCTTGATCAAAACGGAAAGTCTCAAGTTGTGACGATGGGATCTTACGGAATTGGTGTTTCGCGCGCAGTTGCTGCAATCGCCGAACAAACTCATGACCAAATTGGCCTTTCATGGCCAATTGAAGTTGCACCTGCAAAGGTTCATATTGTTGCAACAGGCAAAGAAGATAAACCGTTTGATGTTGCTGAAAAAATCGGAACAGAATTAGAAAAATTAGGCATCACTGTATTGCTCGATGATCGACGCGATCCAAGTGCAGGAGTGAAGTTTAAAGATGCCGAATTAATCGGCGCCCCAGTTATTGTTGTTGTAGGCAAAGCTCTTGAGCAGGGCAATGTGGAGATTCGCATTCGAAAGAGTGGAGAAAAATCTGAGAGCACTGTTGAAAGCGCTGTTTCAACCATTGCCTCTATGCTCTCAAAGCTCTCTTAATCCATGTTTGGCGATATCTCTTCTATAACAATTTTCTTTCTCATTCTTGCCGCTTTTAGCGCCGGATTAGTTGATGCAATCGCCGGTGGGGGTGGATTGATACAACTGCCAGCCCTCTTGATTGGTTTGCCTCAAGCAAGCACGGTTGAAGTTTTAGGTACTAATAAAGCAACATCAATATTTGGCACAAGTGCATCAGCACTCATGTATCGAAGAAGCGTCAAAACAGATGCAAAATTCTTGGCTTCTATGGCAGTGCCCGCATTTCTTGGAGCCGTGTTGGGTGCGTTGAGCGCATCAAAAATTCCTACACAATCAATGCGCCCAATAGTTTTTGTCTTACTAGTCGCCGTTGCAATCTATACATGGAGAAAACCAGATCTTGGCTCGATTGAAAAGTTGCGCCACGATACAAAGAGACGATTCTCGATCTCAGTTCTCTCAGGAACAGTAATTGGTTTCTATGATGGCATCTTTGGGCCCGGAACAGGTTCCTTTCTAATGCTGACCTTGATTTATCTTGGGTTCGCATTCTTAAGTGCATCAGCAGTTGCCAAGGTGGTTAATGTGTCAACAAATCTGGGCGCCATACTTATCTTTGGCTTTAATGGGGCAATCATTTGGCAAGTTGCACTTGTCTTGGCCACAGCAAACGTGGTCGGAGGATTAATCGGTGCTCGCTTGGCAATTCGGGGCGGCTCCAACCTGATTCGAAAGGTTTTTCTCTTCGTAACTCTTGCCTTGATTATCAAAGTGGGAATAGACACTTTCACGAACTGGTAACTTCTTACGTAACAGGATAATATTTGCTTACAACTTAATAGAAAGAAGATTCACATGTCTCTCAGTGAGAAAATAACTGAGCTCATACAACCAGTGGTTGAAAAAGCTGGCTTCTTTCTTGAAGATGTTCATGTTGTATCTCCAGGTAAGCACAGAATCATTACGTGCATTGTCGATGGTCAGACTCCACTTAATTTAGATCAAGTTACGAGTGTTTCTCGAGATATTTCAGAGCTACTAGATGCAGCAGCTTTCCTTGATGAGACCCCATTCACGTTAGAAGTAACCTCACCTGGAGTAGATCGTCCATTAACCCTGGCACGACATTGGCGTAAAAACATAAATCGCTTGGTCAAAGTCGTAAAACTAGATGGATCTGTAGTCAATGGAAGAATTACTTCAGTTGAAGATTCACATGCTTTATTGACCGAAGATATAAAAGGAAAATCAAAAGAGCACACTGTCAAGTTCGCTGACATTAAGCGCGCAACTGTTGAAATAGAATTCAATCGCAAGGGTGATCTCTAATGCATGTAGAGATTGCAGCCCTCACTGCACTAACAGCAGAAAAAGAAATCTCTTTCGAACAATTAGTAAGTGCAATCGAAATCGGCGTCTTAACTGCTTACAATCAACTTCCAGAAGCCAAACGTCATGCTCGAGCATTCCTCGATCGTGAGACTGGCGAAATTCAGATTCTTGTCCCACTCTTTAACGAGCTAGCAGAGAAAATCTCTGAAGAACGAGACGAACCAGAAGGTTTTACTCGCATAGCAACTTCTACTGCTCGTCAAGTGATCAAGATGAAAATGCGCGAATCAAATGATGCTGACATCGTTGGCGAATTTACCGCCTCTGTTGGCGATGTTATTTCAGGTGTTGTTCAGCAGGGTAGAGATCCAAAGATGATTCACGTAAATCTCGGACGCGTTGAAGGAAAAATTCCGCCTCAAGAACAAGTTCCTGGCGAGGTCTATCAACACGGCGATCGCATTAAATGTTTTGTTGTTGAAGTTAAGCAAGGACTCAAAGGTCCAGAAATTATGCTCTCTCGCTCACATCCAGCACTCGTTAAACAATTATTTGCTCTCGAAGTTCCAGAAATTGCAGATCGAATTGTTGAAATTATGGCAGTTGCTCGTGAAGCAGGACATCGCACAAAAATTGCAGTCCGAACTCATCGCGCAGGTGTTAGCCCAAAGGGTTCTCTGATTGGTCCCGTAGGTTCACGTGCACGAGCAGTAATGGATGAGCTGCACGGTGAGAAAATTGACATCGTAGATTGGTCAGATGATCCCGCTGTTTTTGTTGCACATGCGTTAGCGCCAGCAAAAGTTTCACGAGTTGAAGTTACGGATTTACTTTCACGAAGCGCAAAAGTAACTGTGCCGGATTATCAACTCTCACTAGCAATTGGAAAAGATGGGCAGAATGCTCGCTTGGCCGCCAGACTCACGGGCTGGCGCATAGATATCCATCCAGATACGCCTTCTACTGAGTGAGAATTTCTATAAATGAGCGCTCCGGCGGTACAGTAAGCCTGTTGAATTCGAGTGATTGGCAGAGGCAGTGAGTATCAATTCGATACGAACATGCATTACGTGCCGAAAGCGTTCGAGTCCGACATCTCTTTTAAGAGTGGTATGTATTGATGGGACTCTCGTCCAGGATTACAACAAATCACTTCCTGGAAGAGGCGCATGGGTACATCAGAGTTGCTTAGCAACTGCGGTTGCTCGTGGAGCATTTAAATATGCTTTAAAACTAAGTGAAACACCAAACGAATTGGATGCGAAAGATATGAAACTCAAATGAGCTCGTTCAGATTATGAGTCCTTACAACTAAGGCTCGCATCCCCTAGATCAATATCTAGAAAAAGAGATTGCGGGCCAAGACAGGAGAACTGTGTCAAAGGTCCGCGTACATGAGTTGGCAAAACAACTCGGTATGGAGAGCAAGGTTGTTCTTGCAAAACTCCAAGAAATGGGCGAATTCGTTCGTTCCGCATCATCGACTGTAGAAGCACCCGTTGTACGACGTCTCATCGAGATGTATCCGGATGCAAAGCCAGCTGAAGAAAAAAAGCCAGTAAAGAAAGCCGCAGCGAAGAAGGCTGCCGCAAAAGCACCTAAAGAAGTAAACCCAGAACTTGCTGCCGAACTTGCTGCCGAACTCGGTGTTGATCTAGAAGCACTGAAAGCAGCTCGCGCCGAAACAATTGCGCCACCTCAAGTAAATACTCCTGCAGATACAACTTCTGTTAGCGAGACACCAAGCAAACCTGCGACTCCACGTCCAGGAAATAATCCATTTACAACTGGTGGATCAACTGGTAGTGCAGTTCCACGTCCACCACGTCCAGGAAATAATCCGTTTTCTACTGGTGGCGTAGTTCCGCGTCCACCGCAACGTCCAGTCGGTGGTGCACCCGGATCACCACGACCTGGATCTGCACGTGAGGGTATGTCAGGTCCTCGTCCAGGTTCAGTGCGTCCAGGTTTTGCTGCGCGTCCATCTTCACCACGTCCACCATCAACAGGAAATTTTCCACCTCGTACTGGCGCACCAACTTCTGGTGCAGGTGGTGCAAGTAATTCAAGTCCATACAAAACAACTGGTGGCGGTGCACCTGCAGCGGGTGGTCGTCCAGGTGGTGGACCAAATCGTGGTGGCGGTCGCGGTGGTGCTGGCGGTGCATTCGGAAAGAATCAAAGCAAGAGCAGCAAACGTAAACCGAAGAGCAGAAAAGCACTACGCGATGAATTCGACAATATGCAGGCACCACAACTTGGTGGCGCAGTTATTCCTCACGGTGATGGAAAGACGCAGATACGTATGCGTCGCGGATCATCTCTTGCTGACTTTGCAGAAAAAATTGGTGCAGATCCAGCAGCACTGGTCGCAGCACTCTTTCACTTAGGTGAAATGGTTACTGCAACACAATCAGTAGATGCAGATACTTTCGAAATTCTTGGCGCTCAACTTGGATATGTCATCCAGATTGTTAGCCCAGAAGATGAAGATCGCGAATTGCTACAGGGCTTTGATATTGACCTAGGTCAAGAATTAGAAGGACTGGACGAAGCTCGTCTTGTTTCGCGTCCTCCCGTTGTCACTGTGATGGGTCACGTTGATCACGGTAAGACACGTTTGCTCGATGCAATTCGTCAGACAGAAGTTGTCAGTAGTGAAGCAGGTGGAATTACACAGCACATTGGTGCATACCAAATTCACCACGATCACGATGGAACAAATCGTGCCATCACCTTTATCGATACACCTGGCCACGAAGCATTTACAGCAATGCGCGCTCGCGGTGCAAAAGTCACCGATATCGCAGTACTTGTTGTTGCAGCAGATGACGGTGTGATGCCTCAAACTATTGAAGCTCTCAACCACGCACAAGCAGCCGATGTTCCAATCGTTGTTGCGGTGAACAAGGTTGATAAGGAAGGCGCTAACCCTGACAAGGTTCGCCAACAACTTACTGAGTACAACTTGGTCGCAGAAGAGTACGGCGGAGAGACAATTTTCGTAAACGTATCTGCAAAATCAGGACTTGGTATTGATGCGTTAATTGATTCGATTCTCTTAACTGCTGATGCTGCAATTGATTTACGTGCTATTGCAGATGATGAAGCCCGTGGTGTTGCGATTGAAGCTCACCTCGACCGAGGACGTGGACCAGTTGCAACGGTTCTAGTTCAACGCGGAACACTTAAAGTCGGAGATGCAATTGTTGCCGGAGGTTCATTTGGTCGCGTACGTGCGATGCTAGATGAGCACGGTGAAAATGTTTCTGAAGCAGGACCATCTCGTCCAGTCCAGGTACTTGGATTTACATCCGTACCAAGTGCTGGCGATACATTCTTGGTTGCAGATGAAGATAGAACTGCACGCCAGATTGCCGAAAAGCGTCAAGCTGCTGAGCGAAATGCACAACTAGCGAAGGCTCGCAAGAAGGTTTCTCTTGAAGACTTCATGGAGCAATCAAAGATCACAACACTTAACCTCATTCTTAAGGGCGATGTGAGTGGATCAGTTGAAGCGCTCGAAGATGCGTTGCTACAACTCGATGTTGGTGCTGAAGTAGATCTTCGCGTTATTCACCGCGGTGTAGGTGCAATTACAAAGAGCGACATCACGCTTGCTTCAGCATCGACTGCGGTGGTTATTGGCTTTAACGTTAAGCCAGAACCACAAACTGCAGTATTTGCTGACCAAGAAGGCGTTGAAGTTCGTTTCTATTCAGTTATTTACCAAGCAATTGAAGAGATTGAATTATCTCTCAAGGGCTTGCTCAAACCAGAATACGAAGAGTTTGTTCTTGGTAACGCAGAGGTTCGAGATATCTTCAAATCAAGTAAGGCTGGAAACATTGCTGGATCGATGGTTCTTGATGGAATCATTCGCAGAAATGCAAAGGCACGCTTGATGAGAAATGGTGAGTTAATTACCGATAACCTCACAATTGATTCGCTTAAGCGATTCAAAGATGATGCCACTGAAGTCCGTGAAGGATTTGAGTGCGGTATCGGTGTGGGTTCGCTAAAGGAAATGCAAGTGGGCGACACCATTCAGGTCTACGAATTGCGCGAGAAGAAGCGGGCATAAAACGTGGGCTCATCGCATCGCAGTCAGAAAGTTGCCGACCGCATCAAAGTTGTTGTTGCAGGCCTGCTCGAGGGGAAAATTAAAGACCCTCGTTTAGGTTTTGTAACCGTAACTGATGCGCGTGTGACTGGAGACTTACAGCACGCATCAATTTTTTATACGGTGCTTGGCGATGACGAACAACGCGAATCCACTGCTGCAGCCCTTGAAAGTGCAAAGGGTGTTATCCGCTCTGCGGTAGGAAAAGATTTAGGTGTGCGCGTAACTCCAAGTATTGAATTCTTCTTAGATGGTTTGCCTGAAAGCGCTCTCGCACTTGATTCACTCCTTGCAAAAGTACGCGAACAAGACGCAGAGGTGTCTAAGTTACGCAAAGAAGCTTCATATGCTGGCGAACCAGATGCATATAAGGCGCCAAAAATTATTGATAACAGCAACAAGCCGGCCCCTGCAGATCGAATCACCAACTGGGATGACGTTTGAGCAAGATGTCTGCAACGGATGGATTTGTAGTTGTAGATAAAGCAGGTGCCATGACGAGTCACGACGTCGTTGCAATAGGTCGACGAGTTTTAGGAACAAGAAAAGTCGGTCACGCTGGAACCTTAGATCCCATGGCTACAGGAATTCTTATACTTGGATTTGGTAACGGCACACGATTGCTTCAATACATTACCGATGGGGATAAATCCTATAGAGCAACAATCGCACTCGGTGCAAGCACAATTACTGATGACATCGAGGGTGAGATAACTTCGAAGGCGACACAATCTCAAATCGCCACCACAAGTGAGGAACACATTCGCTCTGCACTTGTATCAATGCGCGGAGTGATTTCACAACGACCAAGTTCAGTCTCTGCTGTGAAAGTTGATGGCAAACGCGCACACGAGCGCGTAAGAGCGGGGGAAGTATTTGAACTAGCCTCTCGTGAAGTAACAATTTCACAACTAGATGTTCTTGAGATCCGCCGAGGCAATGATGCAATAGAAGTTGATATTGAAGTGACGTGCTCTGCAGGCACATTTATTCGAGCCATCGCACGCGATCTTGGTACTACGTTAAACATCGGGGGACATCTCACCTTTCTTCGTCGTACACGGGTTGCAAGTTTTGGTGAAGATGTCGCAAATCCTTTTGAAAAGTTTAAATCCGGAGAATTCAAAACTTTGGGATTAGTAGATGTTGCCAAATCAATTTTCAAGGTCCGCGATGTAACATCGGATGAAGCTGTTGAACTATCCTTTGGGCGCAAAATATCTGCCTCGGCCTCTACAGGTATTTATGCAGCTATATCTGCCACACATGAGTTAATCGCATTACTTGAAAACAGAGATGATGGCGCAAAGCCGATAGCAGTTTTCGCACCAGCGAATTGAAGTGGCAGAATATAAACATGAGTAAGCGCGTAGTAGCCATAGGTGTCTTCGATGGGGTTCATCGCGGGCATCAAGAGATACTCAATCGCGCAAAAGAGATTGCAGATGGTGGCTCTGTTATCGCGCTGACTTTTGACCCGCACCCAGCCACCGTTTTTGCTCCAGAGCGCGCCCCAAAACTACTTGTGACGCTCTCTGATCGAGTGGTTTTACTTAAAATTCATAACGCTGATCAAGTGGCCGTAATTAAATTTGACTCTAAATTCGCATCAATGTCTCCAGAAGATTTTGTGGAAAATGTCCTCATAAATCAATTACAGGCAACAGATGTTGTTGTTGGCGAGAATTTTACGTACGGACATAAAGCACAGGGAAATACAGATTCATTACGCACAAGCGGAGTGTCTAAGAATTTCGAAGTTCATGTGCTTTCGATTTCACAAGAAGAGAAGCAAAACATCTCTTCTTCACGAATTCGTACTCTGGTTGCAGATGGCCACGTCGAGTCAGCTCGAGTGCTCTTAACTCGTCCACATCGATTAGATGGAATCGTTGTACGAGGTGAAGCACGTGGACGCGAAATCGGTTATCCAACTGCAAATTTAGGAAACATTGAGAACCAATGCATCCCTGCCGATGGCGTGTATGCAGGATGGCTAACAGTTGGAATTAATCGTTGGCCCGCAGCAATTTCTATTGGAACAAATCCAACTTTTGAAGGCGAGCGAGCACGGCAAGTTGAGGCGTATGCAATTGATCAAGTTGGTTTAGATTTATATGATCAAGGTGCAACAATCGAATTCGGTTGGAGATTGCGAGATACCCTCAAATTTGATGGACTCGATCCACTCCTTGAACAAATGGCGAAAGATTGCCAACGTGCGCGGGAATTGACCGAGGAATAGCCTCGATTTCCTGTATCCACAACCCCGCTGGTAACCTTTGCCACGTCCAACGAGAAAAAGAGTTTCCGTGTGGCAGACCGGCAACCATCGTGGCCAAGTAAAAGGAGATGCAAGAAATGGCATTAACACCAGAAGTAAAG
>JBIIRY010000024.1:0-6127 GCA_044341305.1 Candidatus Planktophila sp.
GACGTGCTCGTCCACATTTGAAATTCATGAAAGCAGATGCACTCAACTTGCCATTTGAAAATGAATCTTTTGATGTTGTAACAATTTCATTTGGATTACGAAATACATCAGATATAGATAAGGCGTTAACCGAAGCAAAACGCGTAACTAAAAAAGGTGGCTCACTTGTTGTTGCAGAGTTTTCTTCTCCAACATTTAAACCATTTCGCATTATCTACATAAATTATTTAATGAAAGCCCTACCGGCCATCGCATCAAAAACATCATCCAACCCCGAGGCATATGTCTATCTCGCCGAATCTATTCGGGCATGGCCAAATCAGGCGGCACTGGCGGCCCGAATTACCCAAGCCGGCTGGTCTCAAGTGGGCTGGCGCAATCTAAGCGGTGGGGTTGTCGCAGTTCACAGAGGTATCAACTCATGACGCGGTCAAAAGTACTTACGCGGCACTCTAGGATTTAGCCATCATGGATTCTTTATCAAACCCATATGTACCGATCTTGGTCATCGGAGCTATTGGCTTCGGTTTCGCCATAATCTCGGTCGCAGCCGGCGCACTTACCGGTCCTAAGCGTTACAACAGAGCGAAGTTAGATGCATATGAGTGCGGAATCGAACCATCACCATCTGCTGCACAAGGTGGTCGTTTTCCAGTTAAGTACTTCTTAACAGCAATGCTATTCATAATTTTTGATATCGAAATTGTTTTTCTTTATCCATGGGCGGTTGCATTTGATCAACTTGGACTCTTTGGTCTTGTTGAAATGGGAATCTTTATTGCAACCGTTTTCGTGGCGTTTGCATATGTATGGCGCCGCGGCGGATTGGAATGGGATTAATCATGGGTCTAGAAGAAAAATTACCGAGCGGTTTCGTTCTCACAACAGTTGAAAAACTTGCGGGTTATATGCGCAAGAACTCATTATGGCCAGCAACTTTTGGTCTTGCATGTTGCGCGATTGAAATGATGGCAGTTGGTTCAGCTGCAAAGTACGACATTTCACGCTTTGGTATGGAAGTTTTCCGTGCATCACCGCGTCAAGCAGACCTCATGATTGTTGCCGGTCGCGTATCAAATAAAATGGCACCAGTACTTCGCCAAATTTATGATCAAATGGCAGCACCTAAGTGGGTTCTTGCGATGGGTGCATGTGCTTCTTCAGGTGGAATGTTTAACAACTACGCAATTGTTCAAGGCGTAGACCATGTTGTGCCAGTTGATATTTATCTTCCAGGTTGTCCTCCACGTCCAGAAATGTTGATGGATGCAATTCTTAAGTTGCACACAAGCATTTACGACGAGAAGCTCGGACCAAATCGCGAAGCAGTAATTAAGTCAGTGGAAGAAGCAGCACTAAAGGCACTTCCTACGCATCAGATGAAGGGATTGCTTGCCTAAATGAGTGATCACGGAATGTTTGGTGCACAAGGCACTGGCGATACATCTGGTTACGGCGGACTTGTACGCACGCCTGCCGCAACTGGATCAAGTGAGCGCCCATACGGTTCTTATTTTGATGACGTTGCAGATAATTTAGAGCGTGCATACCCAGGTTTTTCGGATGCAATCGAACGAGTCGTTGTCGATCGCGGAGAACTTACGCTTCACATCAAGCGTGAAAAACTAGTTGAAGTATCAAAGATTCTTCGTGATTCACTTAAGTTTGAAATGTGCATGGGAGTATCTGGTGTGCACTATCCAGAACAAAGCGGACGCGAATTGCACGCGGTTTATCCATTGCTTTCAATTACCAATAATCAAAGAATTCGTCTAGAAGTCTCTGTTCCAGATAACGATCCACATATTCCTTCAGTTGTAGAAGTATGGGCAGGAAATAACTGGCACGAACGTGAAGCCTTTGACATGTTCGGAATCATTTTTGACGGACATCCAGGACTCACAAGAATTTTGATGCCAGATGATTGGCAAGGTCACCCACAACGTAAAGATTATGCATTGGGTGGAATTTCTGTTGAGTACAAAGGTGCAACGATTCCAGCACCTGACGAGCGCAGGTCATACCGATGACAACTTTCATCGATCCATATTCATCTTCACGCGAAACTACAGAAGGCACAGTCTTCTCAGTAACAGGTGGCGATTGGAACGAACTCGTTACAGAAATTGGTGCAACTAAGGAAGAGCGCATCGTTGTAAACATGGGACCACAACACCCATCTACACACGGAGTACTTCGTCTAGTTCTCGAACTGGAAGGCGAAACAGTTACCGAAGTTCGCTGTGGAATTGGCTATCTACACACTGGTATTGAGAAGAACATTGAATACCGCAGCTGGACACAGGGCGTTACGTTCGTAACTCGCATGGATTACCTATCTCCTTTATTTAATGAGACTGCATATTGCTTAGCAACAGAAAAACTTCTTGGAATTACTAATGATGTTCCAGAGCGCGCATCAGCAATTCGTGTTCTCATGATGGAACTCAATCGAATCTCTTCTCACATGGTTGCACTTGGTACAGGCGCACTCGAACTCGGTGCAATTACTCCGATGTTCTTTGCATTCCGTGAACGCGAACGCGTACTAGATATCTTTGAAATGATCTCTGGATTACGTATGAATATGGCGTACATCCGTCCAGGCGGCGTGCAACAAGATCTACCAGAAGGCGCCACACAGAAGATTCGCGAAACTGTCAAAGAGATGCGCAAAGCATTTAAAGATAACTCGACACTTTTAATTGGCAACTCAATTTGGATGAAGCGCACTGTGGGCATCGGCTACTTAGACCTCGCAGGTTGCACAACTCTTGGAATCACAGGTCCGGTACTTCGTTCAACTGGATTACCTTGGGATCTTCGCAAGACACAGCCATATTGCGGTTATGAAAATTATGATTTTGATGTTGTCACAACTGATACATGTGATGTGTACGGACGCTTCTTAATTCGCATGAACGAATTAGAACAATCACTTCGCATCATCGAACAAGCATGCGACAAGATCGACAAACTTGCTGGTGCGCCAGTGATGGTTGCTGATAAGAAAATTGCATGGCCTGCTCAATTAGCAATGGGCGGCGATGGTCTCGGTAATTCACTTAATCACATCCGCGAAATCATGGGCACATCGATGGAATCACTTATCCATCACTTCAAATTAGTTACAGAAGGTTTCCGCGTTCCAGCGGGACAGGTTTATGCAGCAGTTGAATCACCACGCGGTGAACTCGGTGCACAAATTGTTTCTGATGGTGGAACACGTCCATATCGCATGCACTTCCGCGAACCGTCATTTAATAATTTGCAATCAACTTCTGCGATGTGCGAAGGCAGCATGGTGGCTGACATCATCGGCGCTGTTGCTTCAATCGATCCAGTTATGGGAGGTGTTGATCGCTAATGTTTAACGATCAAGATCTTCAAGTAATGGATTCAATTATCAAGCGCTACCCACGTGGTCGCTCGGCAATCATGCCTTTACTTCATTATGTGCAATCAAAGGCTGGATACGTAACAAATGAAGGTATCGAGCTCGTTGCGCAACTTCTAACAATCGAAACCGCAGAAGTTTCTGCTGTTGCAACTTTCTATACACAGTACAAGCGCAAGCCAGTGGGTGAATATCACGTTGGCGTATGCACAAATACTCTGTGCGCTGTAATGGGTGGCGACGCAATTTTTGCTGGGCTTAAAGAGCACCTCGGAATTGAAAATGATGGCGTAACGGAAGATGGAAAAGTTTCACTCGAACACATCGAATGCAACGCAGCGTGTGACTATGCACCAGTTGTTATGGCTAACTGGGAGTTCTATGACAACCAAACAGTTCAATCTTCAAAAGATTTAGTAGATGCAATGCGTCAAGGAAAAGCACCTGCACCAACACGTGGACCAAACTCTCTTCCAACATGGAAAGAAAACTCTGCAGTTCTTGCAGGAATTAACGATGGTCGCGCAAATGAAGGCTTACAAGCAGGCGAACCAACTCTTCTTGGCTTGAAATTATCAAAGGAAGGTAAGTAAGCAATGACAAAGCTCGCACCTGTCCTTTCTGCACATTGGGATGAAAAAGATTCATTTACCATCGAGGCGTACACACGCCATGGTGGTTACAAAGCTTCAGCAAAAGCACTTGCTATGGATCCTGATGCAGTAATTCAACTCGTTAAGGATTCAGGATTACGCGGCCGCGGAGGAGCAGGATTTCCGACAGGAATGAAGTGGGGATTTATTCCACAAGGCGATAACAAAGAACACTATTTAGTTGTTAACGCGGATGAATCCGAACCAGGTACATGTAAAGACACACCATTAATGATGGCTAATCCGCACGTGCTCATCGAAGGATGCATCATTGCTTGCCACGCGATTCGTGCGAAGCACGCATTTATTTATATTCGGGGCGAAGTGACACACGTTGTTCGTCGACTTAATCAAGCTATTGAAGACGCATACAAAGCAGGTCACTTAGGCAAGGGAATTGATTTAGTTCTTCACGTTGGAGCAGGTGCATATATTTGCGGAGAAGAAACTGCGCTTCTTGATTCACTCGAAGGTTTCCGCGGACAACCACGTTTGCGCCCACCATTTCCTGCAATTGCTGGTTTATACGCACGACCAACTGTTGTAAACAACGTTGAATCAATTGCATCAGTGCCTGCGATTATCGCTAATGGTGCTGAGTGGTATCAAAAGTACGGAACAGAAAAGAGCAAGGGAATGACTCTTTATTCTCTCTCTGGTCACGTAAATAACCCAGGACAATTCGAAGCTCCACTCGGAATCACTCTTCGCGAAATTCTTGATATTGCAGGCGGTGTTCGCACTGGTCACAAACTTAAGTTCTGGACACCAGGTGGATCATCAACACCACTATTTACAGATGCACATCTTGATACTCCACTTGATTACGAAGGTGTTGCAGCAGCAGGTTCGATGCTCGGAACAAAAGCACTTCAAATCTTTGATGAAACAACGTGTGTTGTTCGCGCAGTACTTCGTTGGACAGAGTTCTACAAGCACGAATCATGTGGAAAGTGCACGCCATGTCGTGAAGGCACGTGGTGGCTTGTGCAGATCCTTCGTGATCTTGAAAATGGCTCCGGTACCGAAGAAGATCTAGCGAAACTTCTAGACCTCTGTGACAACATCATGGGCCGATCATTTTGCGCACTTGGTGATGGCGCAACAAGTCCAATTACTTCATCCATTAAGTATTTCCGCGACGAATACATCGCACACGTAACTGGCAAGGGTTGTCCATTCGACCCTGTTGCTTCCACTCTATTCTCAAGTGCAGGCGCACGATGACAACAACGCAATCACAGACAGTTGAAGCTGTTGACATGATCACTCTTGTTATCGACGGCTTCGAAGTGAGTGTTCCAAAAGGAACTCTTGTTATTCGCGCGGCAGAAAAACTCGGTATTCAAATTCCTCGTTTCTGCGACCATCCATTACTCGATCCTGTTGGAGCATGTCGTCAATGTTTGGTTGATATTGAAATTAACGGCCGTGCATTTCCAAAGCCACAAGCTTCATGCACGATTCCGGTAGAACCAGGAATGATTGTTAAAACACAACTCACTTCAGATGTTGCAGAAAAAGCGCAACGTGGAGTTATGGAGTTATTGCTTGTTAATCACCCACTTGATTGCCCAGTCTGTGACAAGGGTGGCGAGTGCCCACTACAAAACCAGGCGATGAGCAACGGACAAGCTGAATCGCGATTTGAAGGAAAAAAGCGCACATTCGAAAAACCAATTAACTTATCTTCACAAGTATTACTCGACCGCGAACGTTGCGTTCTCTGCGCTCGTTGCACACGCTTCTCAGAGCAAATTGCAAGTGATCCATTCATTACTCTCAACGAACGTGGTGCACTTCAACAAGTTGGAATTTATGAAGAACAACCATTTGAATCATATTTCTCTGGCAACACAGTTCAGATCTGCCCAGTAGGAGCACTCACTGGTGCGTCGTATCGTTTCCGTGCACGTCCTTTTGATTTAGTTTCAACTCCTTCTGCATGCGAACACTGCGCATCAGGTTGCGATATGCGCACCGATGTTCGTCGCGGAAAAACACTTCGCCGCTTAGCTGGCGATGACCCAACAATTAATGAAGAGTGGAACTGCGATAAGGGTCGATGGGCATTTAA
>JBIIRY010000019.1:0-21036 GCA_044341305.1 Candidatus Planktophila sp.
GTTGCGCGACCGACTAGACCGAAGTCTTCGCCCTTTTCAACTGCGCGCATGAATTCATCCGATACGCGAACTGAGTTATTCGCGTTCTGGTACTGCACGGAAATAATGTCTTTTCCGCCAAGGTCCATATCAAAGCCAGCATCGCGTAATGCGCGAATCTTGTTCTCTTCGTTGACCTTTGTCTCAATGAACTCTTCGATATCTGGATGATCTACATCTAGTACAACCATCTTCGCAGCGCGACGTGTCGCACCACCAGATTTAATTGTTCCTGCTGACGCATCTGCTCCACGCATAAATGAAACTGGACCAGATGCTGTTCCACCGGACTTAAGTAGTTCTTTTGATGAACGAATGCGAGACAAGTTAAGTCCAGCACCGGATCCGCCTTTGAAGATCATTCCTTCTTCGCGGTACCAGTTAAGGATTGATTCCATTGTGTCATCGACTGAGAGAATGAAGCACGCACTTACTTGCTGTGGTGCATTTGTTCCCACGTTAAACCACACTGGTGAGTTGTATGCAAAGTACTGGTGCAACAACATGAATGTGAGTTCGTGCTCAAAAATTTCTGCATCTTTGTCAGTAGCAAAGTATCCATGCTCTTTACCAGCTTTGACATAAGTAAGTACAACGCGATCAATAACCTGCTTGAGTGACCACTCGCGGTTGTCATATCCAACTGCGCCGCGGAAGTACTTTGTTGTCACAATCGTTGATGCGTTCACTGACCAGAAGTCAGCGAATTCAACACCACGTTGCTCAAAGACTGTCTCACCTGTCTTCCAGTTTTGTTGCACTACATCGCGACGCTCCCACTTAACTTCATCGTATGGGTGCACGCCTTCCTTCGTGTAGATGCGTTCGATCGTTAAGCCCTTACCTTTTAAGGTGTTGTGAGCCTTGATCTTGACTGGGCGGTTGATGACCGTGTCTGACATTTTTTAATCCCCGTATTCGTTAGTTGGTACTTTTAATTTTTTGCATGGATGTATTGCTTTTTACTTCTTCATCAGTAATTGGGGAATTACTTTTATTGCTACTTGTTGTTGCTGTGCTTTGGGAATTCGCACTCGAAGGCAGTGCTCGCAGTAATGCGATCTCGCCTTCGAAATCTTCAAGGGAGGCAAAGTTACGGTATACCGATGCATATCTCAGGTAGGCGACCTCATCGAGTTCTCGGAGTGGCGCGAGAATTGCCAATCCAACTTCCTGTGCTTCGATATCTGCTTGCCCTGTTGCGCGAAGTGTCTCTTCTACGCGCTGAGCCAGCAAAACTAAGTCATCTTCATTGACTGGACGCCCCTGGCACGCCTTGCGCACACCAACTAAGACCTTCTCGCGGCTAAATGGTTCGGTGGCACCGCTTCGCTTAATAATGTTAAGCAGAGCTACTTCTTGTGTAGAAAATCTCTGTCCGCACTCTGGGCATTCCCGGCGACGGCGGATCTGTGTGCCATCTTCAACAGGACGTGAGTCCACGACTCGAGAGTCATCGTGTCTGCAAAACGGGCAGATCATCTCGGCGTGTCCCTTCTAGTAAATCCCACTATTTTTCAAAATTCGCTGTATTGAGCGGACCGCAAAATCTACCCCATAAACACTACTTATGGAAAGTTTTCTCGTTTCGACCCCTACATATAGTGGAAACCATAAAGGATTCGTTGAAGGTTTGCCTGTATTGCTAGCCCTTCACGCTCACACCCGCGTGTCGCGGGCGCACGCAGGCGCTAGAAGCTCTGCTGCCCGCCCAGGTATGTGGCCCAGACCTTGATCTCGCGCATCGCCTTGGCATCGGCCGTAAGCGGGTTGGTATCTACGACGGCAAAGTCAGCGTACTTACCGACCTCGATACTGCCGATTAGATCAGCTTTTCCAAGGGCCTCAGCCCCACCCATTGTGTGGGCCATGAAGGCGGTGGCCGCATCAATTTTTAAATCATCGGCGCCGAGTTCAGTGCCGTGCACAGTCAGGCGATCCATTGCAGCAGCCATCGCTTCAAATGGATTTGGTTTGCCCACTGGGGCGTCCGATGACAGAGCAAATGCCACATTGTTTTTTACAAACTCACCGAGTGGATTAAAGCGCTCTCCAATTTCGTTGCCGACAGCTGTAACAACACCATCTCCCCAATTGTGATGGTGAATTGGTTGGTTGACCGCGATGATTTCTAGATCTGCAAGCTCGTGTGATTGTTTTTCTTGAGGCAGACCACAGTGTTCGATACGAACAATTGGAAAGTTGCCATTAAAACTCTTGATATCTTTTTTGCGCATCGCACGGGCTGATGAAATAACCATTCCGATTGCAGTCGGAGATTGTGCATGCGTTGCAATGTGATATCCCTGGTGTGCGCAATCTAAAAAGATTGATTCAAACTCTTGCGCATCGTGATAGAGCTGGCCTTTGCGATTCTTATCTGCTTTATATCCTTCTGGGAAGTAGGCAGTCCAGCCACCTAATGTGCCATCGGCATACATCTTGATTCCATTAGCTGTCAGCATTGTGTTATCGATTGCCGCATCAGCACTGAGTTTTTTAGCATGGCCAACTTGAGAAGAGATTAAGTACATCGAGTAACGAACTTTGAGGCCGCCATTTTTCTTGGCATCTTTATACGTATCAAATTCGCGCTGGCTTACTTGGGCATCTCCCACAGATGTGACTCCGTGACGGATGAATTCATGTTGTGCTTGCATGAACTGCTTAGTCAGCACGCTTTGATCATCAGGTAAGTGAAAGTTCGGTCCATGATTTGTTACCTTTACGCCATCGGCGCCAGTTAAAATATCGCAGGCTGCATCCCAGATAACTCCGGTGGGATTACCGGCCGCATCACGCTCGAAAGCACCACCCTTTGGATCTGGCGTTGCAGATGTAATCCCGCTTTTTTCTAAGACCAATGTATTTACTGCCCCGCCATGTCCGCTGGCATTCATCACATAAATATCGCGAGTAGTGCTTATTTGATCAACATCTTCCTTAGTTGGGTGGCGTCCCTCTTCAAGGTTGCGGTGCTCATATCCAAATGCGCGAAGTGGAACACCTGCAGGAAGCGCTGCTTCAGCCTTTTTTAGAATCGCAATAATTTCGCCAATATTTTTTGCTTTGCTCGGTCCTACATCAACCCAATCCATCATCTGTCCATACATCAACGGGTGTGCATGAGGATCAACAAAGCCAGGCAATAAGAATGCGCCCTTAAGGTCAATTACTTCTGTGGCACCTGCTGCTAAATCCGCGCTCTTTCCAATTGCGCTAATCAATCCATCTTTAACAGCCACAGCATCGGCGCCGGCCGGGATGTTGGCACTTGGCGAAATTATCTTCGCGTTAGTAAAGACCTTCATTTGTGATCCGCCGGAGATCCTGGTTCTGTAACAACAATGACACTTGGAGTTTTCATACTTAACGCTTTCTTGAATTGCGTATGCAACTCTGCCGGTGTGCGAACGCGAGATGCGTTCATGCCAAAACCTTGTGCAACTACAGTTAAGTCAAAGGAAGAAATATCCACACCATTTCGATCCGCCTTCGCGCGATCAAATGAGTCTCGAATCTCGCCATAGCCAGCGTTATCCCAAATAATTGTTACAATTGTTCCGCTGACATCTCGCGCGGTTGCAAGCTCTGAGATAGTAAATAAAACTCCACCATCTCCGGCAATGATCACAACTGGATCATTAGGAGCTGCCACCTTGGCACCGATTCCCATTGGCACCGCTGGTCCTAAAGTTCCAAGTCCATATGGTGCAAGCCAACGCTTAGGAGTTGACCACGGTGTGTAGTGATGCGCGGTGTATGCAAGTTGTGTTGAATCGATAGAAACAATTGCATTCTCAGGCATTAGCTCTGAAATTACATCGAGCCACTCAAAGTGCGAGCGCGATTGATTAGTCCAACCAATATCGCCTCTGGCAGTTGCGGCATCCGTGCCTGCGCTTTCATAACTACTTGTAAATCCACTGGCGTTAAGCGCTGCCAATAACTCTGTCGCAAAGTTGGCGGCATCGCTGACAACGCCGATATCTGCCTTGAGCCCTGCTTGCAATTGAGTGCTATCTAAATCGACTCGAATCATTGACTTAGGTTGTGGCACACGCTTGCCCGTATAAATAATGTCCACATCGCTAAATTCGGTGCCGATTGCGATGACCAGATCAGCGGATGCAATCAGTGATTGTCCCCCGCTAAATGGCAGTGTTGTTCCGGCATTAAGTGGATGCCCATCTGGCAATAACCCACGTGCATTTCCTGTGGTGATCACAGGTGAATTCAACTTCTCAGCCAGTGCGCGAATCTGGCTATGCGCATAATTGGCACCGCCACCACAGATCAGAACAATCTTCTTAGCAGCACCTACCTTTGCAACCACTTTGGCTAGATCATCGGCTGTCACATGACGAGCAGGTAGAGCAACTTCTACTCTTTTAATTGCTGACACATCTTTACTTAAGACATCAAATGGCACAGAGATATGCACCGGGCGGGCACGATTAACTTTCCAACTAGCAAAAGCTTGTGCAACAACTTCTGCGAATTGATCAGGATCGCTCACCGTCACACTGGCATCGGTTAATTGTGTGAAGAACCCTGCTTGATCTGGCACATCGTGTAATGGTCCGCGGTTCTTGCCGCTTAACTCTGATTCAGTACTTGCAGCCAACACCAACATCGGAATCGAGTCGTGCCAGGCTTGTGCAATCGGAGTTGCAGCATTTAACACTCCAGGGCCCGATACCAATACACAAACACCAGGTTTTCCTGAGATGCGTGCATATCCATCTGCCATAAATCCAGCGCCTTGTTCGTGACGCGGAACGATTCCTTTAATGCCTGTCTCTGTAATGCCTCGGTAATACTCGATTGTGTGCACACCCGGAATACCAAAAATAGTGTCTACGTCATACGTTTTAAGCAACTTCATTGCTTGGCTACCGAAACTCACTTTACTTACCTGCCTTTGCGCTAAAGAAGTCAATGACGTTTTGTGCTTGAACCGTAATGTATGCCTTTTGTGTAAATTGTGAAAGATAAGCAACATGAGGCGTTAATAACACCTTTGGATTATTAAGTAGCGGGTTATCACTCTTTGCTGGTTCGCCATCAATGACATCAAGCGCCGCCCCTGCTAAGTGGCCACTCTTTAGCGCTGCAGCCAGCGCTACTGAATCAACAATTGATCCACGGGATGCATTAACAAGGTATGACCCTGGCTTCATTGCTGCAAATAAATCCTTATTAAATAAGTGCTTGTTTTCAGCCGAAGCTGGAATGTTTATCGAGAGCACATCTGACTCGGCGATTAACTCTTCAAAGCTGACAGATTTAAACTCTGAATCAGCACTGACAAATGGATCGTGATAAATAACGCTGCCAAACATCGGTGCCGCATACTTTGCTACTAATTGTCCAATGCGACCAAAGCCCAAAACACCGAACTTCAATTGGGATATGCGCGGGGGCACAACTGGATATGGCGTCTTAAACCACTCAAGTCTTTGGGCTGCTTCTGCAAACTTATCTACGCCGCGAAGCATCGCTAGCGTGATTGCAAGAGTATGAGTTGCCACTTCTTCAGCCGGCAGCGCACCCAGTGTCACCAACGAAATATTGCGATCGGCCAACGCTTTGGTATCTACGTTATCTGTGCCAGTGCTGAGCATCGAAACAACTTCGAGGTTCGGCAGTTGATCAATTAAATCCTTAGAGATATCTGCATAACCAACTAAGAGCGCCGCAGCGCCACTGGCTGCTGCAACTATCTCTGCGGCGTCATGGGTTTCAAGGCGTATTACTTCAAAGCCAGCGCTTCGCAGTAGTTCAATTCCTGCAGCCGGATCTAAATCATCGGTATCTGTATATACCGCTAAGCGGCTCATTGAACGTGTTCGAGGAACTTCTTAGTGCGCTCATGTGTTGGGTTTGTAAAGAATTGATCTGGTGGCAACGCTTCAACAATTTCGCCTTCATCAAACATCAATACTTCACTAGCCACACGACGAGCAAAGCCAACTTCGTGAGTCACCACAAGCATCGTCATGCCATCTTCGGCCAACTTCTCCATCACCTTAAGCACTTCGCGCACAAGCTCTGGATCGAGAGCACTTGTTGGCTCATCAAAGAGCATCAATTGCGGTGCCAAAACAAGAGCACGAGCAATTGCTACGCGCTGTTGTTGGCCACCTGATAGCTCGGAAGGAAAAAACGTTGTGCGATCGCCCAAGCCAACGCGCTCGAGTATATGAATCGATTGCTCACGGGCATCTTTCTTATCCACGCCCTGCACTGTGGTCAGCGCGCACATCACGTTTTCAACGGCGCTTAGGTGTGGGAACAAATTAAACTTCTGAAAAACCATTCCGATTCCACGACGGCGAAGAGCCAATACTTTTTCACTCTCTGGCTTTGCACGTGATCCATCAGCATTTCCAGCAATTAATTCGCCATTAAATAAAATCTTTCCAGAGTGCACTGGCTCGAGTAGCGCAATAAGGCGCAAAAGCGTTGATTTACCAGAACCCGAAGGTCCCATAATCGCCTTTACTTGCCCTGTATTGATTGAAAAATCAACACCTTTAAGAATGTGGTTTTCACCGTAATACTTTTCAACTTTTTCTACATCAATAAGGCTCACTTTGACACCTTTCCACTCTTCTTAACCGTTGAAATCCAGGCATATCGCTTTTCTAGACGTGCTTGCAAAACCATCAAGACTGAAACGATTACCAAGTAATAAACAAGTGCCCCGGCGTAATACTCAACGAATCTAAAGGTGGCAGAAACACCATTTCCTGCGCGCGTCAATAATTCTTGAAGTGAAATAACTGACGCCAATGATGTGTACTTAATCATTCCGATGTACTCATTAGCAGTCGGTGGAATCGCAATACGAGTAAGTTGAGGAATCACAACTTTGCGCATTACCTGCGTTGGCGTCATTCCTAATGCGCGAGCTGCAAGTGCCTGTCCATCGTCAACGCTCATAATCGATGAACGCAAGATCTCTGCCATATAGGCACCTTCAAGCAGCGACAGTGCAAGTAGCGCTGCTAAGAATGGGCTGTACCACTCTTGGCGCATCGCAGGAATTAATTGCGGAAGCGCATTCCACACAATAAGCAAAAGCAATAACGCTGGGATGGCGCGAAATAGCCAGATATAAACACCAGCAAATGCTTTAAGGACTGGGTTCTTGCCCAAGCGAAAAATAGCTAAAAAGAAACCGAAAAAGATTGCGAGCAATTGAGAGAGCGTTGCAAGAGATACAGAAATCGCTGCGCCTTTGATAAATGCTTCAGAGACTAGAACTTCAAAGAACAAGGCGCTTTCGAAATCCATCATCTACCTCTCTAGTTTGTGACACTTACTTATAAATAAAGTGATGCTGGCGACCGAACCGCCAGCATCACTCTATTTTTACTACTTCTACTCTCGAAGATTCTTCGAGATTTAGATTGGCTCTCCTACTGTGGTGAGCTTCTCTGGATCCAAGTTGTACTTCTTAGCAATCTTGGCAAGTGTTCCGTTGTCCATCAACTTCTGAACTGCCTTCTTTACTACTGGAGTTAGAGCTGAACCCTTCTGCATGTATGCAGCGAAAGAAACATCTCCAAGGAAGTATCCCTTAGCAACTTCGAACTTCTTTTTGTTCTTATTAACAATGTCGCCACAGGCAACATCTGTCTCTACGATGCCATCAACTTTTCCGTTCAAGAGTGCAGCAACTGTCTCTGCAACCTTTGGATATGAAGAAATCGCAATTCCCTGCTTTCCTGTGTCCTTACAAACCTTGTCTTGTGCCTGAACAAGACCTTCGTTAGCAGATGCGCCTTGCACAGCAATTCGCTTTCCACACATAGAAAATGAGATGTCAGTAATCTTCTTTGGGTTGCCCTTTGCAACAACAACTCCTGGACCTGTCTCAAGGTAAGGAACACCATCTGCAACAGCTAAACGCTTGTTGCTGAGGTAAAGCGCTGTCCACACAATGTCGCAACGACCAGCGGTCAGTGCAGGAATAAGACCATCGAATGATGTAGCAAGTTGCTTAATCTTTAACTTAAGTTCTTTTGCAAGTGCTGCTGATGCCTCAGCATCAAATCCAATGATTTTTCCTGATGTTCCATTGGAGTAGTACTCCATTGGTGGATACTCAGGATCAATGCAATTTATGAGTGTTCCCTTTGTAACAAGATCCGCTTTCCAGTCTGCTTGTGCTGGAGCAATAGACCCAAGCAATAGCGCCACAGTTGCGACCGAAACCGCAATGATTGATTTCTTTGAATTCACTTACATTCCTCCCAATACCTAATTGACTTGAGAGAGCATATGGCGCAATTGCCCTATTAACAATGGATTTTTGGGTGAAAAGCCCTGTGAATGCTAAGCCAGCGGAACGCGGATCTTCTGCCCCGCGGAGACATTGCCATCAGATAAAGAGTTGGCGGTAACAATGGCATCAACCACAGAACGGACGTCACGGCCATCGGCCACCGTCCGTGCAATGGACCAAATGGAATCGCCACTGCCCACGGTCAAAACCACATAACTAGAACTCTTTGAATCGGCAGAACCAGAGACCACATCACCAGCACCTGCCTGAAAAGCAAAGCCGGCTAGCAAAACAACAGCAAGAGAAAGCACCACGAGAGTACGAGCTAAACGACCACGGCGGTTAAGGCCGGACGGAATGGTCGTAGCGTTAAAGGTATTAATGCTAACTGCGTATGTACTCATGGTCTTTACTCCTGCTGCGGGTAAAACCTTGGGGAAGGTTTTTCGAACACTTGTTCGATAGGAAAACCATACCCCCACCCACTGACACATGCAAGTTATTTTCGAACATATGTTTGAATTTTTTCTAAATCTGCCCTACCCTTATCCCCATGAGCACAAAGAAGCCTGCCCCAGCCCTTAAGTCCAAGACCGCCAAGGTCACCGAACTCCCAGATAGCCCAGCCGACGCCCACGGCCTCACAGCCCGCCAGCTCAAGATCCTGACCGCCATCAAAGAGGCACTCGACACCAACGGCTATCCCCCAAGCATGCGAGAAATCGGCACTCAGGCAGGGCTCTCATCTCCAGCATCAGTTAAGTACCAACTAGAAGAGCTCGAGAAAAAAGGCTTTATCCGCCGCGACCCAACCCGTGGCCGCGCCCTAGAAGTGTTGCTCCCAGGTGAATCAGAAAACACTGCCCCAGTAGATAAAACAAAGTACATCCCTCTAGTTGGTCGCATCGCAGCCGGTGGTCCAATCACCGCTGAACAACAGATCGAAGAGACTTTCCCACTTCCAGAATCCCTCGTTGGTTCCGGTGAACTCTTTATGCTCAAAGTTGTTGGTGAATCAATGATTGAAGCTGCAATCTGCGATGGCGATTACGTAGTCATCCGCTCACAAAAGGATTGCAACAACGGCGAGATAGTCGCTGCCATGATCGATGGCGAAGCAACAGTTAAAACCTTCTCCCGCAAAAACGGTCACATCTGGCTACTGCCAGCAAACCCAGACTTCGAACCAATCAATGGCGATACCTGCGAGATTCTTGGCAAGGTAACTGCTGTGATGCGGAGTGTTCGGTAGGAAAAAGTTAAATTTCAAATCCACAAATTAGCGTTTTGACCTAGCTTTTGTCAGTGTTGAAACATAATATGCAACCATGACTTTTAAATTCGTAGACCTATTTGCAGGCATTGGCGGATTTCACGCGGCCTTGGGTTCAATGGGTGGCGAATGCGTATACGCATCCGAGTGGGACAAGGATTCTGCAAGAATTTATGAAAGAAACTGGAATTTAAAACCAGATGGCGACATAACTCTTGCCGCTTTCGATTCCATTTCGACTACTATTGTAAATTTCCGCATTTGTATCCACATAAATTAATCCTTCTGCGATGCGATTCAAAATATGTGATAGTTCCATTTCCCCCCCCAAGGGCTAATAATCACATAGCTTTCTCCAAATATACAGATTTAAAAATCTCTAATTCCTTCTGCAATCTCCTAATGAAGTTCATCGTTTTGAATCTATTTCAGTGCATTTTCCTAAATTGAAGGTTCCAATTCAGGGAATACATCTTTGTCCAAATCCTTGGATTCCTTGACCGCTTTAGGCACTCCCGGATAGTCATTTGAATGCATCGCTTTTTCTCATGATTTATGTTGGTTCCTTATCACTTGAATGGGAATGGTTTGGTTTTCAACCTCTGACCCTTCCAATCACAATCAATGCATTCGTATTTAGGCATGTCATCAAAGATCACGCAGCCACCGAGTGAGTAAATGTCGTAATCGGGTTCACCCATGGGCATGCCGTAGAGGATTATGCGGATTGCTGTTTCTGAAGAACAGGTAGGGCAACGTTTGGTGGACATGGGAAAAACATAGAGGTCCGCACTGACGTTGTGGCTGACAGAATTATCTGGCTACGTACTGTTTCAGAGCTTCATTTTCTACAGAGATCTCATTGAGATGGTGCTTGACCACATCTCCAATGGAGACGATAGAGAGCAAGTTGCCATCGGTGTCTATGACAGGAACGTGGCGAATACGCTTTTTGGTCATCATCTCCATGACTTCAGAGACTGTTGCATCGGATGTGCAGGTGTGTACGCCAACAGTCATGATGTCTCTGACGTGAAGATCTTCGATCATGTCGAGTTTGCCAGGCATTGCTCGCACGATATCTCGTTCAGAGACGATTCCATCGATTGCCTTGCCATCGTTTGAGACGACCATGGCTCCGATATGAAAGGTGTTGAGAGATTCAACTAAGTGTTTTACCGTGTCATGTGCCGAGATGGTGTGAACGCGCTTTTCTGCAATGAGGCTTTGGATTTTCATTTCTTCTCCTAACCATCGAGTAGTTAGATACTTCTCTTGGCGAGGTGGAAAAGCAATAGGCGGCGCGCTGTGACCAATCAATTTCAGGCAGGTGGGCGCAGCGGGTATCCCCCTAATTAAGCCGGTATCGATTACGCTTTATTTATGAACAAACTCCTGGCTCGTGCTCGTTATGCTGTTTTTATACCCGCTCTTGCATCGATCTTGGGTGCGCTGTTGCTGATGTTTCAGGGATCAGTGGCGATGGTTGTGACGGTTATCGATGTGGTGACTGAGGGCACCAAGTTGAAGTTAACGATTGTGGAGATTTTGACCGCTGTTGATGCAATTTTGCTGGGAACAGTTCTTCTAGTTATTGGTTATGGCCTATACGAGTTATTCATTGATGAAGATCTTAGGGTGCCGGTGTGGTTACAGGTTCAAGACCTAGATGATTTAAAGTCAAAGCTGATCGGTGTTGTAGTTGCAATTATCTCGGTGATCTTTGTTGGTGTATTTGTAGATACCGACCGTGCTGCTGATGTTATTTCTTATGGCGTCGGTGCGGGTGCGATTCTGACGGGTCTTGCACTCTTTTCCTTTGCTACCCGCAAAGATCCATCAGAGAGAAAAAAGCGCGAACGAGGTGGCACGAGCCAGAGTTAAGGGTGATTGTCAGTGGGGTTGCTTAGGCTGTGGCTATGAGTGAATCACCTTCGACGAAGTTCATTGCCCTTGTCACCATTGTTGCTGCTCCCTTTGCACTCGGTGCCTTTATGTTGGCGTGGTCGCCGGCGCAACAATTTAGTAATACTGATCCGGCAAGAGATGGTTATGTTGCTCCGCGAAGTATTAGCGATCTGGTTGAAAAGATTCAAACATCAACTGTGACTGTTATTTGCGAACCAAGCGAAAAAGGTTTTGGGCAAGGCACTGGGTGGGCAATTGAATTGGCTAATGGAGTAGAAGAAGAGTTTCCAACGACTCTGATTACCAATCATCATGTAATTGAAGGTTGCATTGGATTTGATGGATCTGTCACTGTGGCGCTTTTGTTTGAAGATCCTGTGAAGGCGCAGATTGTGAAGTGGGATAAAGAGAATGATTTAGCTGTGCTTGCAACGGATCTAGATATTCCGCCACTTGCTTTATCTGAGTACGAACCATGGCCTGGGTATTGGACGATGGCACTTGGCAGTGCAGATGGCTATCAAGGATCTGTGGCATTCGGAAGTGTTTTGAATGCGACGACTGATCAGTTATTGCTGACGAACAATATTTCTAAGGGCAATAGCGGTGGTCCAGTAGTAGATAACGAAGGAAACGTTATTGGGGTTGTTACGTTTCTATCTAAAGATGAGCAGTACAACATTGCTATGTCGCTCAATGCTTTCTGCGCAAAGATTCTGCCGTGTGAAGAGGATTATTACTGGCAGCGGGATTAATTCGGGCGTAAGGGTGTTGCCGTCAGGGACAATTTCTGTACCATTTCTCTCATGAAGATGCGCTCTTTGGTAATGCCTGTAGCAGCAGTGCTACTTACATCTCTTGTATCCCCTATTGCCGATGCGGCTACTGCGCCGAAGGTGAAAAAATATAGCGTCACTATGACAAAGGCTCACTTGCCGGTTGCTCCTAATAAAGGCACCGATGATTACCGATGCTTTTTGTTAGATCCTAAAGTTAACGAAGATTCCATTATTCGAAGCATTGAATTTATTCCACAGCGCAAAAACTATGTTCACCACGCAATTATCTTTCGCGTAACCGATGCTGATTTAACAGAGGCAATTGCCAATGACAAGAGTGGAATCGGCTGGCCATGCTTTGGTGGTACCAGCCTTGGTGGAATGCTCTCAACATTTATTACATCTCCGTGGATCAGCTCGTGGGCACCAGGGCGAGGTAAAGATATTGCGCCAAAGGGATATGGAACGCCCTTTAAAAAGGGAGAACGTTTCGTCTTGCAGGTTCATTACAACTTACTCGCTGCAGAAAATGGAAAGGTCGAAACTGATCAATCCACAATCGTCATGGAAGCTGTGCCCGCAAAAGGTTCAAAGATTAAGCAGTTACAGCTAGAGCTATTTGCAGCACCAGTTGAATTAGCGTGTCCCCCAGGTGTTACCGGTCCGCTCTGTGATCGCAGGGCATCACTGATGGATCTTGCAGCTCGCACTGGTACACCAAGTGTTCAGCAAGCGTTAGGACTTAATCTGATGTGCGGACAGAACCCCAACCGGCCAACGCCATCGTTGACTTCTACGTGTGACAAATACATGAATAGATACTTCAGCATTGTTGCCGCGGGTCCACATATGCACTTGTTGGGACGATCTTTGAAGATGACTCTTAATCCAGGAACACAGAATGCAAAGACGATTCTGAATGTGACTAATTACGACTTTGATGATCAATCATCAATTATTTTAAAGAAACCGATTGCGGTAAATCCTGGTGACACGATTCGTGTTGAGTGCACATTTGATCCAACGCTTAGACAGAAGATTCCACAGCTCAAGAGCCT
This sequence comes from Candidatus Planktophila sp., assembly GCA_044341305.1. Classification (GTDB taxonomy): domain Bacteria; phylum Actinomycetota; class Actinomycetes; order Nanopelagicales; family Nanopelagicaceae; genus Planktophila. Next base: position 13,354 of record JBIIRY010000019.1, read on the forward strand.
AGAGCCACGTTATGTGACATGGGGCGAGGGGTCATCGGATGAAATGTGTCTGGGAGTTCTCTCTGGAACTACGAACTAAGAGTCTCGCAGGTAGAATTTAGTCATGGAGTGGATTGTTACAGCGTTGGCGATTGCAGTGATTTTTTACTTCGCCAAAGATGGTTCGAGTAAGCGAAAGAAGTAACTCTGCGTTACAAAATAAAAGTAGCCCTGCGCGACGAACTGCAGGGCTACTTTTTTTGCGAACCGCTGATAGGATTCGAACCTACGACCACCTCCTTCGTCAAAAAGAGTGCTCTATCCACTGAGCTACAGCGGTACGCAATTTGGAATCTAGATTGTTTGCGTACCGCGAAAATAAATAAATTAATTAACTGTGTATAACTAAAACGATCTACAATTGCCTTATGAAGCTCATTGGATCAACTATTGGTATTGCATTGGTGCTGGTCTATGCAGTGGGTTCGGCGATGTTGGTTAATACAAGAGATGGTTGGTTTAGCGGGTTAAATAAACCGTCGTGGCAGCCACCGGCTTATGTGCCTGGATTGATATGGCCATATTGCTTTGTTGTATTAGGTATTGCAGCAGTTCTTGTTTCAAATCGTTTAAGTGCCCTGGCTACTTCTTTATACCTGGCGATCTTTGCTGTGACTGTGGCTGCAGCCCTTACGTGGTCATACCAGTTCTTTCGCCAAAATAACTTAGAGGCATCGGCCATCGCATTAACTATTTTGTCGGCGTTAACGATTGTGTTAATCATTATTGCAGCCCGTGCATCGTGGCCAGTTGCAATTGCGTTGGTGGTCTATCAATTGTGGATTATGACCGCCACTGCACTCGGTTGGGCATATGTAAGGTTGAATCAGTAACTGCGTGTAATTATTAGAGCGTGGCCATCTTTTCTACAACTGCTTTGGCAGAAGGATTAGTCATTGCAGTGCCATCTGAGAAAACCAGAGTTGGAACAGTGCGATTGCCGCCATTTACTTTCTCAACTATTTCGGCAGTGCCGGGTACTTCCTCAATGTTGATCTCTTCAAAGGTAACGCCGAGATCTGCTAATTGAGATTTCAGGCGCTTGCAATAACCACACCAGCTAGTTGAATACATGACAAAAGACATGGGTTACTCGAAGTCTCCGCCACGTCCGGTGATCTTTTTCTTGTTCCTTGCTGGTCGCTCATAGGCGATCAGCAAGGTAACAAGAATTACGGCAAATGCGCCGATAACAATAAACTTTTCCATCAAATTATCCGAGGATCGTCCAGACAACAAGTGCGAATACTGCAGCTCCGAGACCAACTACTGCAACTGCTGAGAGCTTTAATAGTTCGCCTGAATCTGCGATCTTCTTTGAAATCTTTGATGGCTTGCTAATTTTCTTGAGGTCACCAATAAGAGCTTCGCCTTCGCGGATAGCTGCGTACTGAGAAATGATTGCAAGAATTCCTGTCGCTGCTGCAACACCAATTGCGAGGAACTTGGTGGCATCTGTTGCCATCTCAAACTTTCCATACGCTGCTAAAACGAAAATAGCGATGAGCAAAACTGTTGGTGCGATTTGAGCATTAATGATCTGTGAGCGCTTTGCATTCCAGAGTTCTACTAATTCTTTCTCGTTCATGTTCTCTCCCTGTGATGTGTGGACGTGTTTTCTTGACCTGGGCAAGGCTACGGGTCGAACCTTAATTTTTGCGGGTCAACACGGGCAACACTGGGCAAATTACTTACCGGCTTTGCACTTTTCTGAGCAATACTTCACATTTTCCCAATCGCGAGCCCACTTCTTGCGCCATTCAAAGAGCAGCTTGCATCGCTGACAAATCTTGGGTTCGAAACCGTTTTTGGTTTTAGCTTTCACGGGTTAAAGGTTAGCGTCCTTATCGCGAAGTTACTCTGTGTTAGTTGAAGTAACTTTAAGTAGGTTAGTAAAAAAGTTATTCACGGACTAGTGTTTCGATTATTTGTCTGCAATAAAAAGTAGCCCTACGCGACAAAGCGTAAGGCTACTTAGTGTGCGTACCGCTGGCGGGGATCGAACCCGCTACAATTCCCTTAGTGGGAGGGAAGCTCTATCCAATGAGCTACAGCGGTACGCAATTGGGAATCTAGATTGATTGCGTACCGCGAAATGAAATAACTTACTTAACTGTGTATAACTAATTACTTCTTCTTTGCTCGATAACTCTTCCAGGCACCTGTGCTCCAGAGTGCCCATATAACTAGCAACGGTTGAAAAAATAGCCGAGTCAGCCGTGCTTGATCAGTGTCTAAACCAAATGCATCGGTGCCGTTGATGTATTGAGAGATATTACCTGGAAATATTGCGATGAAAAATGCTGCAGTGATCCAACCGATGCGGGTGCGGTATTTAAACAAAAGTATTAGTGAAAGTCCAAGAATGATTTCAACTACACCAGATGCGATGACAACGAAGTCTGCTTGGCTCTGCAAGATTGTGGGGACTTGTGCCTGAAACTCTGTGCGACTAGTTGTTAAGTGAGTGATGCCGGCGTATGTAAGGGCTGCACCCAAAGTTATCTGAAGGGCTGTGCGAAGTAGTGCCATGTGTTCAAGATTAGTAGGCTTTACCAAAAAGTTAGTGCATTTGCTCCTACACTTCACTTATGAAAATGGTTGCTTCTTCAATCGGTGTTGCTTTAGTACTGATCTATGTCGTGGGTTCAGGTCTCTGGGTTAACACAGGAGATGGTTGGTATCGCGGTTTAAATCAACCAGCGTGGCAGCCACCTGATTTTATCTTCGGCATTATCTGGCCATATAACTTTATTGTTTTAGGTTTTGCAGCTGTAATAGTTTCGCAGCGATTGAGCGCCGTTTTAGTTACGATTTATTTATCCGTCTTCGCACTCAGTGTTGCAGCGGCTCTCACATGGGCATACCAGTTCTATCGTCCTCATAATTTAGAGGTGGCATCAATTGCGTTATCTATCGTGGCGGCGCTAACAGTTGTGTTGTTAGTGATTGCAACACGAGCATCGTGGCCCTTGGCACTTGCTCTGCTTCCGTATCAATTGTGGGTTATTACTGCGAGCGTCCTTAGTTGGACGTATGCGCGGTTGAATTAGTTTTTTAAACTGTTTCGCTCCGGGGCAGATTCCTCTAAACTCGCTAAATGCGACGAGTGATGGCAATTGGTGTCATGGCAGTAATGCTCAGTAGCTGCGCACAAAAGGCTGAGGTTGAAAATTTAGCTGATGGAAGTTGCTCGAGTGCCCAGGCTCAGTTAGTTGATAAACATATTTCAGGTCAGATAGATGCCTTGGCTTCCAAGAATTGGCAGTTAGCCTTTTCATTTGCCTCTGAGAGTTTTCAAGAAAATATCGGGCTCGATCAGTTCACGCAAATAATCAGTTCTCAGTATTCAATGTTGATTGAGAATCAGGGCTATAAATTTGAAACGTGCGACTTTGCCGATGACAAAGTTACGCAGGAAGTACGTGTGACAAGTGGCGGGCAAGATTATTTGCTTACGTATCGAGTTTCGATAAATGGATCCAAGCTAGGTATTGAAGGTGCTGTTGTCGGCATGGTTGACACTCCAGTCACTGTGTAAATACTTCTTAAAAATGCACAAAAGGTCTGTGCGCACTAAACTTCAGGACTATTCCTAAAAGGAGCTCGTACTGTGCCTAGCAAAGATATAAGAGTTGGTTTGCTTGCCTACGGCGCAATCGGGGATGAACACAACAGTGCAATCAAAGCAACTGATGGAATGACACTTGCTGCAGTCTGTGACACAAAGCCTGAGCGCCTTGAAGCAGCGTTAAAGATTTCGCCAGATGCCAAGACTTTTACCGATGCACAGCAGATGTTGGCATCAGGCGAAATTGATCTGGTAGTTGTATCTACTCCCCCAAATAGTCATTACTCATGGGCCAAAGAAGCGCTCACCCATGGCATACATGTGATGCTGGAAAAACCAATGGCGCTGACAGCAGATCAGTGTGATGAATTAATGGCACTTGCTCGCAGTAAAGAACTTCTCTTAGTGGTTTATCAAAATAGAAGGTACGACCTTGATTTTCTAACGATGAAAGAGCTCATTGATACAAATCAAATCGGCGAAGTCTTTCACTACGAAAGCTTTGTCGGTGGATACTCAAAACCATGTTCGTACTGGCACTCTGATGCAGAAGTATCTGGTGGTGCAATCTTTGATTGGGGCAGTCACTTTATTGATCAGATCATGTCCATCGTTGACTCTGATGTTGACTTTGTCAGCGGATTAAATCAAAAGCGAGTCTGGGATCACGTAACAAATGCTGATCACGCACAAGTAAGCATTAACTTTAAAGATGGATTACAGGCAGTTTTTATTAACTCAGATTTAGCCGCAGCCCGTAAGCCAAAGTTTTATGTCTTAGGCACACACGGCGCAATCATGGGTGATTGGGATGAATCAGGTGATGGATCGGTTGCAGATCTGCCAGCGATTATTTCGCTGCATCGCGCCGACGGAACAAGCCAAGTTATTAAGCACGTCAGTACCCAGCCGTACTCCTTTTACTCATCTCTCGTGGCTTATCTCAACGATGGAACACCGATGTCTATTCGCGCCGAACAATCCCGCGATGTAGTCGCCATTATGCAAGCGGCAGAAGAGTCAGCGTTATTGAATGGCAAACCTGTTACACCTTTATTATTGAGAGCATGATTCGCTGGGGTTTTCTGGGTGCAGGCTGGATTGCAAAGACAGCGCTAGCACCAGCACTTCATGCAGCCAATAATTCAACACTGCACGCAGTTGCAAGCAGAGATACAGAACGCTCTGCAGCTTTAAATCCCACTCGCGTCCACAAACGATATGAAGATTTACTTGATGATCCAGAGATAGATGCGGTCTATATAAATCTAAGCAATGAAGCGCACTGTCAATGGACAATCGCAGCACTTGCTGCAGGTAAGCATGTCTTATGTGAAAAACCATTGGCTTTAAATCATGCACAAGCACAAGAGATGGCCGATGCTGCAAAGAAACATAATCGTGTACTCACCGAGGCGGTATGGCACCAATGGCATCCACGATTTACACGCATCCGTGAACTCATACAACGTGGCGATCTAGGTGCACTTACATCGATTGATTCATCTTTTTGCTTTACCGGTAATTTTGAAAACAACTATCGCCTTGACCCACAAAAGGGCGGCGGTTCTCTCCTTGATGTCGGTGTGTATCAAGTGCATGTATGGAGTGCACTCAATTCACATAATGAAGTTCTCAATATCGAATCCGTTGATCGCACCATGAGCACCACCGGCGTTGATATGACAACACGAGTCAGTGCTGACCTAAGCAACGGTGTCTCAGTAAAAGCACTCTCCTCTTTTGAAATGCCAGAGACGCAATCACTTGTAATTTCTGGTGAGTCAGCAACAATTGAGTGTCTTGGCAATGATGCATTTACGTCATGGAATAAACTGAGTTCGATGCGTATCGGAAATTCTACTGAGGAGTTTGCTCCAGTAGATCCGTACCGCATAATGGTAGAAAACTTTAGTGATCACATCAACGGCAAACCTGCATGGACGCTCGGTCTTGAGCAATCGCTATATGTATCTCAAGTCTTAGATCAAATAAAAGAGTTTAGGACTAAGCGATGAGTTTTTTTAGATATAACGATCCACTACAGCAGTTCATTGGCGCAATCATTGCTGCACTGATTTTCTATGCGATTCTCAAATGGGCGTTTTCTTCTAATCAAAAAATGGTTGTACTGCCCGTTAGTGCGGGCAAGAAAGATCAATACGGGCTCTTGATTCCTATTGAGTCAGCACAAATCAAATTAGATATCGCGCTTGCTCAGAAGTTATTGGCAGAGTTCAAAATCAAAGCAACTGTGACTGATACTTTCGATGGCGTGCAGCTCATGGTCTTTGAAAAGGATTATCAAAAAGCCATGCGGATTTTAGGACAGCCAATTGAAGGAAGTTAAGTCAGATTCTGCTTTTGCAGCCAAGCGAATTATTTATATCCCCTTTGATCATCTGCACCGCAACTTTGGAGCCTTAAAAAGCGCAGGACCAAAAACCGATGTCATTGCGATGATTGAGAGTGCTCGCATGACAACGGGACGTCAGTGGCACAAGGAGCGGCTCTTCTTTCTTATCTCTAGTGCTCGTCACTTTGCACAACAATTGCAAGAAGAGGGTTTTAGGGTTGAATACATAAAGGCGCCAACAACAGTTGATGGATTAAAAATCGTTTCAGAAAAGTATGCAGACGTTGCGATTGTCTGCGCAGAACCCAGCTCTTTTCGACAATACGAAGCGCTTAAAAAGTTTGGCGTCTCCTTTGTTGATAATGACTTCTTCTTAACATCTCGTTCGCTCTTTAAAGAGTGGGCAGATGGTCAAAAGAGCTATCTGATGGAGAACTTCTATAGAAAGCAGCGAGTTCGACTGAAGGTACTTGTGGAAGGAAGCGAGCCAACAGGTGGTTCATGGAATTTTGATAAAGAGAATCGTCTGCCACCACCTAAAAAATATGAAGGCCCTGCATACCTAGAACATGTGCGAGATGAGATCGATCTGCTTGTGGCCAAAGAAATTGGCCACACTGCGACAACTACATGGGCGACAACGCGAAAAGGTGCGCTCGATCAATTAAAGAATTTTATTGATAATCACTTTGCCGAGTTTGGTCCGCTAGAAGATGCGATGACAACTGATAACTGGGCGCTTCATCACTCTCTGCTCTCTCCGTATCTCAACAATGGGCTCTTACATGCCAGTGAAGTAATTGATGCCGCGCTCAAAGCATTTAAGAGTGGCCGGATTCCAATTGAATCCGCTGAAGGATTTATTCGTCAGATCATTGGGTGGCGCGAATACGTCAATGGAATGTATTGGTATTTAGGGTCGGATTATCGAAATAACAATGAGTTCCACGCTAATCGCCCGCTGCTTCCACTGTTTTCTGACCCCAATGCAACCCAGATGAACTGCATAAAACAAACAGTTTCACATATCAAGGAGCGTGCATGGGTGCACCACATCCCCCGTCTGATGCTGCTTTCTAATCTTGCGTTAGTCACTGGTACAAACCCACAGGCATTTCTCGATTGGATGCGCGAAGTGTTTATCGATGCAACTGATTGGGTCATGGTTCCCAATGTGATTGGTATGGGATTGCACGCAGATGGTGGGGCGATGATGACTAAACCATATGCAGCAGGTGGCGCGTACATCTCTCGAATGTCTAATTACTGCAAACCATGTGCCTACAACCCCAAATTACGTACCGGCGATGATGCGTGTCCATTTACAACTCTGTATTGGGATTTTCTTGATCGTCACAAAGAAGAGTTTGCTAAAAACCATCGCATGAGCCAACAAGTTTTCGGACTCAAGCGCCTGAGTGATCTGCCTGAATTAACGGTGCGTGCGCAAGAAGTGTTGAAGGGTTTGGATCAAGGAGTTATTTAGTTAATGCTCCGAGTAAGTACCCAGCAAGTCGACTATTTGGTTGACCCGATCCACCGTGCTGGCCTTTAAAGGCTGCGGTTCCATCTGTTCCACACAAAGAGGTGATAGCACCGGCGCCACCTGGGTGAGAACCAATCCACTTTGTCAGATCATAAACTTTTTCATCAATCACACTCCAACACTTAGCAGAGGTGTTGTTAGCTTTAACTTGCTCCATTGTGTATCCAGCAG
>JBIIRY010000020.1:0-20829 GCA_044341305.1 Candidatus Planktophila sp.
CTCGGCCGTGTGGCCTACATCGCGAAAGCTGAATTCTTCAGCCATTGTTTTGGCCCACTTTTCGATTGCGCCACCTTCAATTTCAACTGTGTCACCACAACTCTTACATACAAGATGGTGATGGTGAGTTTCTCCACATAGACGATAAATTGCTTCGCCATCTTCGCGGCGTAGAAGATCAACGATTTTGTCATCGACCAATGACTGGAGTGCCCGATAAACAGTTGTTAATCCAATTCCGTCACCTTCTCTGCGAAGGATTTGATGCAGTTCTTGAGCGCTGGCAAAACCACCAGTTCGCTCAAGAACTGCAATCAATTTGAGGTTTGATTTACTCATGACCTTCTTCATCATGGTGATCTTCTTCTGAATGTTCTTCTTCATCATGGTGATCTTCTTCAGAATGAACGCCCTGTTTTGAACCGTGCGCGTGAGCATCACCTGAATGTAGGTATGAAACAAGTCCCCACATCACAAGGACACCGGCAATGGTCGTAACCATGGTCCAACGTGATGAGTGACGGGAGTGCGCCTCTGGCAAGATGTGTGAAGTTGCAAGGTAAATAACAATTCCAGAGAATGCCGCTAAGTAGAGTGCAATGAGATTGTCGTTTAAAACCAGAGTGGAACCGATTGCAGCGCCACCAATTCGTGCGACAGCATCAATACCCAATAAACCAATACTCTTCTTGCCCCATAGGCCAGACTTAATCAGGAATGAAACTGTGTTTAGGCCATCGCTAAAGGCATGGACCAAGAGTGCGATAAATACTGCAACACCTAAATCAGAACTAACTTTGAATGCAACGCCAAGAGCTAGACCATCAAGGAAAACGTGACCACCCATTGCAATGGCACCAAATGCACCAGTGAGATTTCTAGAGTGCTTGTGGTCGTGGCCGTAATCAGATTCTGATGGTTCGTGTGATCCAAAGAGTTTTTCGTAAAAATGAAGCAATAAGAATCCGGCGATGAGCGCCACAGAAACTGCAGGCGCGTGCAGAACTTCTTGAGTGCTTAACTCAAAAACTTCTGGCAATAGGTCAAAGGCAACTAAACCGAGGAGCAAACCTGCGGAGAGGCCAAGAACTAAGTGGAGGCGATCTTTGGCACGAAGCGCGAGTGCGCCCCCTGCAAAAGTAGATAGAGCAGTAAGTCCTGCGAGGATGATGGCTATGTTCATATCTGGACAGTATCACAAAATGGGAATGATTTTCATTTTCATCAACCAGCCAGAGTCGAGAAGCCAGGGTCTAGGCTCATCTCATGCTCGCCGTTGCCAGATTTAATGTGCCTTTAGGCGAAGCAGCTCATTTTCAAACGCTTTTGGCCGCGGCCCTTGAAGCCTTTTCTAAGTGCCAAGGATTTAGTGATGGCGAGTACGGACAGAATCTCGACGATCCAACGTTGTGGTCACTCGTTACGAAGTGGGAAAACGTGGGTTCGTATCGCCGTGCACTTAGCAATAACGATGTAAAGATGAATGCGGTTCCGACTCTTGCACGCGCCATCGACGAGCCCGGTGCATATGAATTGCCCTATTCAGAGTAAAATTTAGATACGGATCGCAACACATGTTGCTTTAGCCGCCGACAGCCAGCCGGATGGAGAAATTGAAATGGCAACGGATCGTTTAGAAAACATCGTCAGTCTTGCAAAGCGACGTGGTTTTGTTTATCCCTCATCAGAAATTTATGGTGGTTTACGTGCGTCATGGGATTACGGCCCACTCGGAGTTGAATTAAAAAATAACGTAAAGCGCCAATGGTGGAAGTCCATGGTCACTGGCCGCGAAGATGTTGTGGGTATTGATTCATGCGTCATCTTGGCTAAAGAAGTCTGGGAAGCATCCGGACACGTTGCAACTTTTTCTGATCCACTAACAGAGTGCACTTCTTGTCACAAGCGATATCGTGCAGATCATTTGCTTGAGGCCTATGAAGCAAAGCATAAGAAGGCTGCGGCATCGCTCACTGAAGTTAATTGCCCTGCATGTGGAAACAAAGGTCAATTCACAGAACCAAAACAATTTAGCGGAATGCTTAAGACATATCTTGGACCAGTTGAAGATGAATCTGGTCTTGCATTCTTGCGTCCAGAAACTGCGCAAGGAATCTTCATTAACTTTGATCAGGTGATGACAACATCACGTAAAAAGCCACCATTTGGTATTGGCCAAATCGGCAAGTCTTTCCGCAATGAAATTACTCCAGGTAACTTTATTTTCAGAACTCGTGAATTCGAGCAGATGGAGATGGAGTTCTTCGTGGTGCCTGGCACAGATGAAGATTGGCATCAATATTGGATTGATACACGCATGGCTTGGTATGTGGACCTTGGAATTAATCCTGAGCGTCTGCGTATTTTTGAACATCCAAAAGAAAAATTGTCACACTATTCAAAGCGCACCGCAGACATTGAATACAAATTCGAATTCTCTGGCACCGAATGGGGCGAACTCGAAGGCATTGCAAACCGCACAGACTTTGACTTAAAAGCTCACTCTGCAGCCTCTGGCAAAGATCTTTCATACTTTGATCAAGAGAAGAATGAACGATGGACACCATTTGTTATCGAACCTGCAGCAGGTGTGGATCGCGCAACCCTTACGTTCTTAATGGATGCTTTCACTGAAGATGAAGCACCAAATAGCAAAGGTGAAATGGAAAAGCGTGCGGTACTAAAACTTGATTATCGTTTAGCGCCAATCAAGGTGGCAGTTCTTCCGCTTTCACGTAACGCTGATTTATCTCCTAAAGCACGCGATCTCGCAGAGAAGTTACGTAAGAACTGGAACATCGACTTCGATGATGCTGGCGCAATTGGTCGTCGCTATCGTCGCCAAGATGAAATCGGCACTCCTTATTGCATCACTATTGACTTTGAAACTCTCGAAGATCACGCAGTAACAATTCGTGATCGTGACACGATGTCACAAGAGCGCATTGCACTTGATCAGGTTGAAGCATGGTTAGCGCCACGTCTACTCGGTTGCTAAAACCGCTCACTCTTCCACTTGCCTCTGGCGATCACTTAATTGATCCGCCAGTTGTATTGGCGCCAATGGCGGGCATTACTAATGCTCCATTTCGCATGCTCTGCCGCGAACAAGGTGCTGGTTTATTTGTCTCTGAAATGGTGACAGCTCGTGCATTAATTGAACGACGTCCAGAAACGTTGCGCATGATCGAACCAGGAAAAGGTGAATGGCCACGCTCTGTTCAGTTGTACAGCGTTGATCCACACACAATGCGTGCAGCCGTAACAATGCTTGGTAAAGAAAACTTAGTGGATCACATTGATATGAACTTTGGATGCCCTGTTCCAAAAGTAACTCGTAAAGGTGGGGGAGCAGCGCTTCCGTATAAGCGAAATCTTTTTAGTTCAATTGTTGGTGCAGCAGTTGAAGCCGCAAAACCATTTGGTATTCCTGTTACAGTAAAAATGCGTATCGGAATCGACAGCGATCATCACACGTATTTAGAAGCTGCAAAATCAGCGGCAGACTTAGGTGTTGCATGGGTTGCGCTGCATGCGCGCACTGCAGAACAGATGTATGAAGGTAAATCAGATTGGAGTGCAATTACACGATTAGTTGAGCATTTAAAGCCAACTGGTGTGCCAGTACTTGGCAATGGTGATATTTGGTCTGGCGCAGACGGAGTTGAAATGGTGCGCCAAACAGGGTGCGCCGGCGTAGTCGTTGGGCGCGGCTGTCTTGGACGTCCGTGGTTGTTTTCAGATTTAGTCAGTGCATTTAATGGAGGAACAGAGCGAACGCTGCCGACTCTTCATCAAGTGCGCGAAGTTATGTTTAGGCACGGCGAACTAATTGTTGATTACTTCGAATCCGAAGATCGTGGATGCCGCGATTTACGCAAACATATGGCGTGGTATCTCAAAGGATTTAGAGTGCACCGGGAACTAAGACGAGAATTTGGTTTGATTGAATCCCTTGCGCACTTTCGCAAACTTTTAGATCAACTCGATGATCAGCCGTATCCCATCGAAGTAGGCGAAAAACCACGTGGACGCACTAGTCATGGAAGACCTGTTACTTTGCCAGATCGTTGGTTGGAAGATCCAGATGAGATGGTTGCAATCGAATTAGAAGATGCGTTTTCGGGTGGCTGATGTTTATATTTAGATTTATACGACGCATTTTCACACTTATTTTTCTTATTATTTTGGCTATTCCAACGTATGCAATTGGAAAAACGTATTATTCAGCGCATTATCCAGAAGCACGTGCAGCGGATGCGATTGTTGTAATGGGCGCTGCACAATTCGATGGTCGTCCGGGAGATGTATTCGAAGCGCGTTTAAGTGAAGCAAAGCGAATATACGATTTAGGTCTTGCTCCATTAATTATTACCGTTGGCGCAAAAGCACCAGGGGATCGCACAACGGAGGCTGCATCGGGGCGAGCATGGCTTATCTCTGCCGGTGTACCTGCTCGCAAAGTTATTGCACTAGAAAAAGGTCGTGACACTTTGGTGAGCACAAAGGCCTATGTACAAGAGATGAGAAAAAGAGAGTTAAAGAACGTAATTATTTCTACAGATCCTTATCACTGCCGACGTTCCATGACTATGGCAAATGATCGCGGTTTGATTGCCACCTGTTCTCCGGTGCAATTCGGACCCAATTCACTGCGCAACTCGAGCAGGAAGTATTTATTGCGCGAATCAGGAGCGTATCTCGTATACATCACGTTGGGTGACTTTGGAATAAATGTCAGTGACTATATAGATGCGAACAAGATTCTAGATAAGGTTATTACATGAGCGTTTATAGTGATCGTGATAACGAACGCTTCTTAAATGAACCAGCAAAGCGCGCAGGTCGCACCGAATTTATGCGCGATCGTGCGCGAGTAATTCACTCAGCATCACTTCGTCGCCTGGCTGCAAAGACACAAGTTGCAGTTCCTTGGGAGAATGATTTTCAACGCACGCGTCTGTCACATTCACTTGAGTGCGCACAAATTGGTCGCGAACTCGGTGAATCACTCGGCGCAGACCCTGATCTTTTGGACACCGCATGTCTGGCACATGATTTAGGACATCCTCCATTTGGTCACAATGGTGAAGAAGCTTTGGCCGAAGTTGCAAAGAGTTGTGGTGGCTTTGAAGGCAACGCACAGAGCTTTAGGTTGTTAACTCGCTTAGAAGCAAAGACAGTGGACGCAGATGGTCGCTCTATTGGATTGAATCTAACTCGCGCATCCTTAGACGCAGCAACTAAATATCCGTGGCAACGTGCAACTAATCCACGAAAATTTGGAGTCTATGACGATGACATAGAAATCTATAAGTGGATGCGCGCCGATGCACCAGAAGGAAAACGCTGCATTGAAGCGCAGATTATGGATTGGTCTGACGATGTTTCGTATTCAGTACACGATCTAGAAGATGCCATCGTTGCTAACCAAGTTCATGTACGCACATTCGAAGATGATTTTGATTCAATTTATGACAGCATGACAAAAGATTACGGAAGCAATGCAACAAAGGCCGAGTCATCCGATGCACTTGTGAGATTGCAAGAACTATCTTGCTGGCCAATTAATTACAACGGCAGTCACCGTTCTCTTGCTCGCTTAAAGGATTCAACGAGCCAATTAATAGGTCGCTTCGTAGTGGCTGCAGAGAATAAAACACGTGCAATTTATGGCGACGAACCACTGGCGCGATATGGCGCAAACCTCGAGATTCCACGTGAGCAGTTAATTGAAGTAGATTTCTTAAAAGCTGTTGCAGGGCATTATTTAATTCGCGCTGCTGAATCACAAGAGCGTTACGCAAAACAAAAGATTGTCATCGTTGAATTAGTAGATCTTTTGTATAAGAGTGCACCGAAGGCACTGGATGCAATTTTTATCGATGACTGGAACCGCGCTGCAGATGATGGCGAGCGTCTGCGCGTAGTAATCGACCAGATTGCCGCGCTGACTGACCCGGGTGCATACACCCTGCATGCCCATCTGACTCAAAATCGCTAAAGTGCGCCTATGAGCGGACGCATTAAAGATGAAGATGTTACGTATCTTCGCGAACGCGTTCCGATCGATGAAGTTGTTGCAGATTATGTACAACTAAAGTCTGCAGGCGGCGGACAGAAAAAAGGTTTGTGCCCATTTCACGACGAAAAATCTCCGTCATTTCACGTAACCCCAAGCAAGGGTTTTTATCACTGCTTTGGTTGCCAAGCCAGCGGTGATGTCATCTCATTTTTAATGAAGATGGATCACTTAACATTTACTGAAACTCTCGAACGACTTGCAGATCGCATTGGTTACACGCTGCGCTATGAAGAAAATTCATCTGGTCCGTCTGTTCCATCCGGAATGCGTTCGCGCTTAATCGCTGCAAATGCTGCAGCTGCAACGTATTATCAAGAACAACTCAACACATCACCAGATGCTGCACATGGTCGAGAGTTACTGACAAAGCGTGGATTTGATAAAGATGCATGCAAGCTATTTGGTGTTGGTTTTGCACCTGATGATTGGGATTCACTCACCAAGCACTTACGTGCACAAGGATTCACAATGGATGAATTAGAAACTGCGGGTCTATCCAAGATGGGTCAACGCGGTCTAATTGATCGGTTCCGCAATCGTTTAACGTGGCCAATTAAAGATATCACCGGCGATGTTGTTGGATTCGGTGCTCGAAAATTAGCCAGTGATGAAGAAGATCAAGGCCCTAAGTACCTCAATACCCCCGAGACTCCAATCTACAAAAAGAGCCAAGTTTTATATGGTTTAGATGTTGCAAAGAAAGAAATCGCAAAGAAGCGACAAGCAGTCATCGTTGAGGGCTATACAGATGTGATGGCTGCGCACTTGGCTGGAATCACAACTGCTGTTGCAACGTGCGGAACTGCATTCGGCCCCGATCACATTCGCATCTTGCGCAGATTGTTAATGGATGATGACGCTTTCCGTGGTGAAGTTATCTTCACATTCGATGGCGATGCCGCAGGACAAAAGGCTGCACTTCGTGCATTTAGCGATGATCAAAAGTTTGTTACGCAAACATTTGTGGCTGTCGAACCAGATGGACTCGACCCTTGCGATCTTCGACAGATTAAAGGCGATGCAGCACTACGTGATTTAATTGCACGCCGTGTTCCACTCTTTGAATTTGCGATTCGCGCAGAATTAGCCAAGTACACCCTGACAACTCCTGAAGGTCGCATTAGCGCCCTCAATGCAGCAGCACCACTTGTTGCGCAAATTCGTGATAAATCTTTGCGACCAGAGTATTCACGATCACTTGCTGGATGGCTCGGAGTAGAAGTCGAACAAGTATCTTCTGCGGTTGCAACAGCTATGAAGAAAACACCCCAAGTAAGTGTTGATCCAAGTGCGCCAGAAGTTGTGCCACAAGAATGGCGCCCAGATCCACAAGAGCCACGATTAATTCTTGAACGCGAAGTATTGAAGGCGCGCTTACAAGCACCGTCGTTGGCAATAGATTTCACCTCGCTGGAACCATCAGCGTTTACACATCCTGCTTATCAAGAGTTGCGCGCAGTCATCGATCAGATGGCGCCAGAGAACACAGCGCTGACGATAGATAAAATTACAAATGAAAATATGAAGTCACTCTTTACTGAATTAAACGTCGAACCAATTCGTGCTGATGGTGAGATTACCGAACATTATGTTGCAAGCATTATTGCGCGCCTGCGCGAAGTATCAGTTTCGCGCGCCATTGCAGAACTCAAATCAAGTTTGCAACGACTCAATCCAGTTGAAAATGAAGCCGAATACAACGCCGCTTTCGCCCAACTTGTGGCCCTTGAAAGCACTCGGCGCACCTTGCACGACCTTGCCCTCGGTG
Organism: Candidatus Planktophila sp.; assembly: GCA_044341305.1. Lineage (GTDB taxonomy): Bacteria > Actinomycetota > Actinomycetes > Nanopelagicales > Nanopelagicaceae > Planktophila. The sequence goes on from JBIIRY010000020.1 coordinate 7,854, forward strand.
GACTATAACTCCCCTTCGATTTAGACCACCCCTTCGCCGTGCGCTAGAGTGTGCGCTCGTAACTCTTCACGAGTAACGAATAGTCCCTGATAGCTCAATGGCAGAGCAGCCGGCTGTTAACCGGCAGGTTCTTGGTTCGAATCCAAGTCAGGGAGCAGGAATTTCTCAGGCTTCTCTCAGGTTAAATGATTACTTTGAGGCATTACAGATTGATGGGGAATCACGAATGAATCGCAGAGGCTTTATACGCGGAACAGCACTTGCTGCCGGTGCATGGATTTTCGGTCGCACGCAATCTGCAGTTGCAGCATCGCCAAAGAGAATCATCAGAGTCTCAAAGTTTCCAATCGGCGCTAATCAAAAATTCGTAGCAGCTAATGGCGCCCCTGCATTCTTGTTTCGAACAAAGACTGGAGTATTTGCATACTCTGCGATTTGTACTCACCAAGGCTGCACCGTTGATTACTTCAAAGCTGGCAAGAAACTTGTCTGTCCATGTCACGGTGCATCATTTGATCCTTTTAACGCAGGCAAAGTTGTCTCCGGCGAAGCAAAGAGTCCACTTGCCAAAATTAACGTATCTATAAAAAGCGGATGGGTTGTGCAGTCATAAATGAAAAAAAGTAGCATCAATGTAGTTATAGCTTTTATTCTCGGTGCTAGCGTTGCCGGCGGTATTGCAGTTGCTGAAACTAGTAACACCGGTGGAGTAAAGGCGTGTGTCGACAATAGGACTAAGGCGCTCTTCTTATCCGCCGATGGAAAGTGCTCAAAGGGGCGCTCACCACTTGAGCTCACCGCAAATTCCTTTGATGTGAAAAATATTGCAGCAACAGTGACTCCATCGGTTGTATCAATTGCCGTTTCAACACCAACTGGTGGCGGAACAGGATCCGGATGGGTTTACCAATCAACGGGTTCATCTTCCTACATCATCACAAATAATCACGTGATTGATTCAGCAGCTTCAGGCACTGGAAGAATTACAGTCGAATTTTCAAATGGCGACGAAATTGTTGCAAGAATTGTTGGTCGCGATAAGGCGTACGACCTTGCGGTTTTGCAAATCAACAAGGGAAATCTTGCCGCACTTAACCTTGGCGATTCAACCAAGTTAGTAGTTGGAGAATCAGTACTGGCAATTGGTTCTCCTCTTGGATTGTCTTCGACAGTCACGACAGGAATTGTTTCGGCGCTAAATCGTCCTGTCTCTGCTGGCAGCGTTGGTCAAGAGGCTTTTGTTAATGCCATCCAAACTGATGCCGCTATTAACCCTGGCAACTCAGGTGGTGCATTGATTAATGCTCGCGGTCAGATTGTTGGAGTTAACTCTGCAATTGCCACACTTTCATCCGGTGGTACTAGTGGAAACATTGGTCTTGGTTTTGCGATTCCAATAACAGAGGCAAAACGAATAATCGATGAAATTATTACATCGCCAACAAACACATCAACTCGACCAATACTTGGAGTGTTTTTTGATACAACTTACACAGGAGTTGGCGCCAAAATTCTTAGACTCACACCTGGTGAAGCCGCAGAATTAGTTGGAATTCCAGCGGGCTCTGTCATTAGATCAATCGGTGGCCAGCGAATTACCGATCAAGTAAGCGCTGTTGTTCGCATTCGCTCTTATGCACCTGGTGCAACTGTTGCAGTCGTTGTTGATTTACCAAATAACGGTGGAACAAAAACATTCACAGTGAAGTTGGGTAAAGCGCCATCTAACGGTTAACCCATGGCACTCTTTCGTTTGTCCATTTCATTACCTGATCACCCAGGCTCAATCGGTGGCGTTCAAGTAATTGAAATTACGCCAGTTAACTAGCTTTAAAAGTATCTTCAACCATTTGATGTAGAGATCGTGCAGGTTTCCACTGCAAAAATTGTTGCGCTTTAGAAATATCAGCAACTAATACGGCTGGATCACCTGCGCGTCTTGGCGCATCTACGGTTGCAAGTGCGCTGTTTTTTACAACAGAGACAGCATCGATAACTTGTGCGACCGAATAACCACTCCCAGAACCAATATTAATTACGTGGTGTTGCGAGGCAACCAATGAATTAAGCGCCTTGATGTGAGCATCAATTAAGTCAACGACATGGACATAATCTCGAATACATGTGCCGTCCGGTGTATTCCAATCACGGCCAAAAACTCGAAGTGGTGAATCAGCACTTGCACGCAGTGCATTGGGAATTAAGTGCGTTTCAGGGTCATGGCGCTCTGAAAGCCATCCACGATCGGTCTGAAGTGCTCCGGCAACATTGAAGTAACGAAGTGAAATTGCTGCAACGTGTTGGGTCAGTGCTGCTGTAGATAAGTCACGTTCTATTGCTAACTTAGTTTCGCCGTATGGATTTGTGGGCGCACATTGAGAGCTTTCAGATACAGGAGAAGACTCCGGCTCACCATATGTGGCCGCCGATGAAGAGAAAACTATTTTCTTAATACCCAAAGTATTCATTTCGGAGAGCAATACTTTCGTTCCCGCAACATTTACCTGGCGATAAAGATCTGGCTTCTCAACTGATTCACCGACAAGTGATTTACCGGCAAAGTGCATGACCGCTTCACAACCTTTAAGTGCACGAGAAACTAGCTCTGAATCGAGCAAGGAACCTTGGACAAAGCGCACAGTTGGTGGCAGTGAATCAGCATGGCCTGTGCTGCAATCATCGAGCACTGTTACTTCATGGCCACTGTTCTTAAGGATTTCAACAGCATGAGAACCGATGTATCCGGCGCCACCTGTGACCAAAATTTTCATCTACGTGAGCTTTACTTCTCGCAATTGTGCAGCCGATTGTTCTGGATACAAATCCATAATAAAGGCGCCCATAGAAGATTCAGATCCTGCTAAATATTTAAGTTTTCCGGGAGCGCGGCGCACACTTGTGATCTGCCAATGTAAACGCAATAAGTCGCGACCTTCTCGTACCGGTGCTTGATGCCACGCAGCAATGTATGCCATTGGAATATCGAAAACACCGTCAAGTCGTTGCAAAACTTCTTTCGCAATTGATGGAAATGCATCGGCAACTTCTTGTGAAAGTCCACCGAGATCTGCAACTGAAACCTTTGGCGCCACATGAATTTCGAATGAGTACCGAGCTGCATAAGGCACGTAAGCAACCCAATGAGCATTTTCGGCCACAACTCGTTCTTCATCTTTTATCTCGCGAGCGAGAACTTCATCGAATAAAACTTTTCCGGTGCGCTCCTTATGCTTCTTTGCTATTTCAAGCATGCGAGAGACTTTTGGAGGAATATATGAATACGCGTAAATCTGACCGTGTGGATGCGCAAGTGTCACGCCCACTTCTTCGCCGCGATTTTCAAAAGGAGTGATGTGTGCGATGAATTTTTCTTTTGATAACTCGCGAGTGCGATCAATCCACGCTTCTAGTAAGACTCGAATTCGTTCGGTGCTTAAATCTTTGAATGATTGCCCATGATCTGCTGTGAAACAGATAACTTCACACTTTCCAGCTGCAGTGCCTTTATCTGTATCTGGACCCACGATATCTGGCAGCGCCCAGTCACCGTCTGGCAGACGAAGCGATGGATTTTTGTTATCAAAAACCACAACTTCGTAATCGTTTTCGGGTACTTCTGTCAGATTGTCTCCAGTAGAAGGACAGAGAGGACACAACTCTTTTGGTGGAAGAAATACTCGACCTTGTCGATGCGCAGCCATGACAACCCATTCATTAACGAGTGGATCTAAACGAAGCTCGCCAATGCCTGGTTGATCTGCCTTTTCGCGTTTGTCATTGGCAGCACGCACTTGTTCGCGTGTATCGTAATAACGAATTGCGCGGCCATCAGAGAGTGGGCGATCGGTGCGCGTTACATTCGCGCCGAGTTTCGGACTCATAGTGTGTCTACTCTATCCAATTAAGCGTGCGATTTACCGCTTTCTTCCACTGCGCATATTTTTCTGCGCGTAAATCGGGATTTTGTGTTGAACTCCAACGATGATCTTCGCGCCACTTATTTCGTAATTCATTTGGTGATGCCCAAACCCCAACTGCAAGACCGGCAGCATAGGCAGCACCTAGCGCAGTTGTTTCAATAACTTGCGGGCGAATAATTTCGATTCCCATTACATCGGATTGAATTTGCATCAATAAATCATTAGCTGTTGCGCCACCATCAACGCGCATTGATTTTAAAGCCACTTTGCTATCTGCTGACATGGCATCTAATACATCTCGAGTTTGGTATGCAATTGCTTCGAGTGCTGCTCTAGCAAGATGAGCTTTGGTACTAGCGCGACTTAAACCAACTATGACTCCGCGTGCATCGCTGCGCCAATGCGGTGCAAATAAACCAGAAAAAGCCGGAACGAAGTAAACCCCACCGTTATCGCTAACACTATTAGCCAGCGCTTCTATTTCTGAAGAGGATTTAATTATTCCTAACTGATCGCGTAACCATTGGATTGCAGCGCCAGTGACGGCTACTGAACCCTCTAACGCATAAACCGCGGGAGCGTCTGCAAATTTATAACAGAGCGTAGTGAGCAACCCATGCTGTGATCGCACGATAGATGTTCCGGTATTTAGCAGTGCAAAGTTTCCCGTGCCATATGTCGTCTTTGAGTCACCCACATCAAAACAGGCCTGTCCGATCATGGCACCTTGTTGATCTCCAACGAGTGCTGCAATCGGTACGCCTTCTGGCGTGTGTGCAAATATGTGTGACGTTGGTTTGATTTCTGGCAACACTTCGCGCGGAATTTCAAAGAGCGCCAATAATTCGGAGTCCCAATCGAGAGTCTCTAAATTCATTAGCGCTGTTCTGCTTGCATTCGTTACATCTGTCGCAAAAGTTCCCTTGGATAGATTCCAAAGAATCCACGAATCCATTGTTCCGATACGCGCACTACCTGCTTTCACTGCAGCAGCAACGGTAGGTACATTGTGAATAAGCCACTTCATTTTGCTGGCAGAAAAATAAGGCGCTATGGCAAGACCGGTGCGATGAATCAATAACTCTTTTTGTGACTGACTTAAGTTTTCCATCAGTTCTGCAGTTCGAGTGTCCTGCCATACCAAAGCGTTGTGAAGAGGCTTACCTGTTGTGACATCCCATGCAATAGTGGTTTCACGTTGATTTGTAATTCCGATAGCTTTTAACTCATTGGATTTAATCCCAGCTTTAGCTAAAGCCCCAGCAATAACCTCTTGCGTGTGTAACCAGATTTCTGCGCCATCGTGTTCGACCCAGCCAGGATTAGGCAAAATCTGTTTATGTTCAAGTTGATGCGATGCAATAACGCGTGCATCGGCATCAAAAATCATGAAACGAGTACTACTCGTTCCTTGATCTAAGGCTCCGATGTAAGTCATAAGTATCTTTGTATTGCCTCTCGCGTTACGCTTAGCCTACATAGACATTACTTTTTATAGAAAGGATTGAAGCCTTGTTCTCATCGCACCTAAACCCAGATCAACGCGATGCTGCGCTTAAATCCTTAGCAACAAACACATTTGATGTACTTGTTATTGGTGGTGGAGTCACCGGCGTGGGCGCAGCACTTGACGCCGCATCTCGCGGTTTAAAAGTTGCACTCGTTGAGGCATCTGATCTTGCATCCGGAACATCTAGTCGTTCTAGCAAACTTATTCATGGTGGATTGCGATATTTAGAACAATATGATTTTAAGTTAGTACGCGAAGCACTTCACGAACGCGAGTTAATGGTTTCATCTCTGGCACCACACTTAGTAAAGCCACTGGCATTCTTGTATCCACTACATGAAAAAGTACGCGAACGCACATACGTTGGCGCAGGCCTTGCACTCTATGACGCACTGCGCGGATTTCAACGTGCGTTGCCTGGACACAAACACATTAGCCAGAAGAAAATTGCTGAAATTGCACCATCGCTACGACCAGATATTGTTACTGGTGCGATCAAGTACTTTGATGCCCAAGTTGACGATGCTCGTCACACAATGATGATTGCTCGCACAGCGGCGCGTCACGGCGCTGTTATCGCTACAAATATAAGAGTGGAATCTCTTGTTCGTGAAGGCAAGCGCGTGCTCGGCGTAAAAGCGCGCGATATCGAAAGTGGAAAACTAATCACTATTAAAGCCACAGCCACAGTGATGTGCGCCGGAATCTGGAGTGATGAACTCCATGACTCATTTGATTTAAAGCCTGGCTATAACGTCACCATGAGTAAGGGCGTGCACATTGTTTTGCCGAAGAAGGCAATTCAATCGAAAGAGGGAATCATTCTTAAGACCGAACTTTCAGTTCTCTTCTTGATTCCTTGGGCTAATAAATGGATTGTGGGTACAACTGATACCCCATACACCGCAGATCGCCGTTCTCCTTTAGCTGAGCGAGAAGATGTCGAATACATCATCAAGGAAGCTAACAAAGTTCTTAAGCCAAAGTTAAAGATTGAAGATGTTATTGGCGTCTATGCCGGTTTGCGTCCGCTGGTTGCAAATAAAAAAGACTCTGCAACTACAAAACTTTCACGCGAGCACACAGTTGATCGAAGTGCACCAGGATTTGTCAGTATCGCTGGTGGTAAATACACGACCTATCGCGTGATGGGTAAAGATGTTATTGATCTTGCAGGTATCGAATTACGTCGATTAATTCCTGAGAGCGTCACTGAAAAACTGCCGATTGTTGGCGCTGATGGTTACTTTGCCTTGGTGCAACAAGCAGAACGAATTGCAGAAGAAAGCGGACTCAGTGTTGATAGCGTGATCCACTTACTCAACCGTTACGGATCACTTATCAGTGAAGTACTCGAAATCATTCACGATGATCCAAAATTAGCGAAGACACTCACAAAAGATTTGCCATATCTTAAGGCTGAGATTTACTACGCAGCTAGCCATGAAGGCGCCCGCAGTGTTGATGATGTGATTTCAAGACGTACGCGCTTGGCTTTTGAAGCACCAAATAGTGCAGTGGATTTAGCAAATGATGTAGCAACAATTATTGCGCCAATATTGAAGTGGACGCCCAAGCAGAAAAAAGATTCAGTAAACGCCTATCTTGATCTTGCCGAGCGCGAGATTGAATCTATCGAAGAAGCACTCGCTAGCGCCTAATTCTTGATCTGGCCTCTGCAACTATCTGTTGCAGGTTTTTTCACTGGAGTCTTTGTCGGTTTTGGCGTTGGAGTGGTTAACGCTTGTTCGACTGTAAAAGTTATCGGTTGTGATGAAATTGCGTGCGTATCTGAATTGTCATCGTAAACAATCTGACCACTCCAGGTACCAGCTGGAATGCCTGATACAGATAGAGTCCAAGATCCACTTGTTGCACGCACTGCTCTTTGCTTAAGAGAAACTTGCATTGGATTAGCAGGATCTTGAACAAACTTCACAGTTCCTGTCACAACTGGATCGAGCGAGGGTCTAATTACATCGACATCTACAACTAGTGGTCGGTTTGTATTACTAAATGTCACAGATTTAATAGTCATAACACTTGGCTCATTTATAGGCATGAAATCTGCTGGTTCTGGGGTCCACGAACCCTTTCGAAGCGCAGCAAATGATTCGGGTGTGCCTCTAAATACATTGAGATCTAATCGGGAACCAGGCACTCCATACTTTGGAGCAATTCCACACGATGAGTATTGCCACATCGTCCACTGAGCTTTGCAATTCGCCGCTGTCCATGAATGCACATAGCAACCACTCTCTTTCATTCCCGGATGGTTGCCTGGCTCAGCAGGATCTAATCCATACTGCGCAAGCCAGAGTGGGTACTGTGCTAATTCTTTACTTCGCTTCATGGAACTTTCAAGAAAACTTGCATAAGAATAGAGAATTGGTGTGCGACCAACTTTTTCTTTAATTTCTCTCAAAAAAGTTTCGGCCCAGAGTGTGACTGTGCTTCGCGTTGCATACTTCTCGCACGAACCAGTGGATCGAACTTTCACACACTTATTCTCAAGATCTAATGCAACAGGTAAATCTTTTTCCGTCAGCCCACCGATAGCAGCGATTCGCCACACCACTTTTTGTGCTTGCGCCTTTGCATCTTTAATCACCAGTGATTTAGTCGCAACATTAGGCAAGATTGCGTAGTGATAAAAACCTGTGTAAAGACCAGCAGCTTGTGCGGCTGCACGATCAATCTTGAGCCATTTGTAAGCAAGTGCATCTGCTTCATCTCGGGTATCTGATCCCTTAATCATGACAAAATTCATTCCAGCTGCACGCTTTTTCTTAAAGTTAATCAGTTTTCCATTTGGGTGCTGCCATCTACTGATATCTGTACCGTGTATTCGACCACCAGGACCTTTTAATTCAATAGGCGCTAAAGGTCCGCCATCTGTGATAACTGGAATTTCATTGGCATGCGTTGGCATAAAGCCGCTGACAAAGAGTGCAAAGAGTGAGATGAGAACTATTGCAAATCTGTTTTTCATCGCAACTCCTCAATCGCAATATCTAAGTTAAGTACTTCTTTGATGGCGCGAGCCAATGACTCTTTATGCTTAGGACGCACGGCTTCATACTCGTGGCTTGAGGCAAACTTACGAGCATCAGAAAAATCTAAGGTCAGAACGTTGTTATCAAAAGATGCGAGTCGGGCATCAAAGAAAACGAGCCAAGCAATTCGATCTCGAGATTCGAGAAGGTCTAGAACTTCATTCCACCTAAGGCGAAGTGAATCGAGATCGGCTTTCATTTTGCGCACGATACCTGATTACTTTAAACAGAGACCTCATCTAATCCTGTGAGAAAGGCAAGAGTTAAGAGAACGCGCATGTTCTGAGCGGGATTCTGGGAGATGTTAAAGGATTGTGCGATTCGGCTGACCATTTGCTCCACGGCTTTTTCACTTACAAAATTGACGCGAGCAATCTCTGAATTACTTAATCCTTCAGAAACCATTCGAAGGGTCTCTCGCTGGACATGAGTGAGCCGTGGGAAGTCGGCGGAATAAATACTCATACTTGACTGTATAGCGAAGTGAAAAAGAATGTCGTCCTACAGCAGGATTACTTGAGTATTTGAGAGATGGCTCCAGATATTTCAGGGATTATTGACTCAGCAGATATTGGACCACCTGCAGATGCTTTTTTACTTGTGCAGCCACGGGATCTTCTTTGAGGGGCGTAAACGTTGCAAAATTCACAGGAATTTCTGATGGTGAGAGATTACCCCGATTAGAGCTTTGAATGGAATTGAGTAATATTAGGGCTTCACACGCAGACGAAAATGAGGTCATCATGGAAGCAAAGTGCCCAGTAGCTCACGGAGCCATCACTCATGGAGCAGAGACAAATACTTACCTGTATCCAAATGCCCTGAACCTCGACATCTTGCATCAACACGATCGCAAGACAAATCCTCTTGGCGAAGACTTTGATTACCGCGAAGAAGTTAAGACTTTAGATTTTGCTTCTGTAAAAAAAGATTTGCATCAATTTATGACACAGACACAAGAGTGGTGGCCAGCTGATTGGGGTCACTACGGCGGATTAATGATTCGTATGGCGTGGCACTCAGCAGGTACATATCGCGTTGCTGATGGACGTGGCGGCGCAGGCACCGGAAGTTTTAGATTTGCTCCACTGAACTCATGGCCGGATAACGGCAATCTTGATAAGGCCCGTCGTTTGCTCTGGCCAATTAAGCAAAAGTACGGCAACAAACTGAGCTGGGCAGATTTATTTATTCTTGCTGGAACCATCGCTTACGAGAGCATGGGACTTAAGACCTTTGGTTTTGCCTTTGGTCGCGAAGATGTATGGCATCCAGAGAAGGACATTTACTGGGGTCCAGAAGCTGAACTAATGATGGCAAGTGATGAGCGATACGCAGACACCACAGATGCAAGCTCATTGGAAAACCCATTAGCAGCAGTTCAAATGGGATTAATTTATGTAAACCCTGAAGGTATTAATGGTGTTTCAAATCCATTACTCACCGCCCAACACGTTCGTGAAACCTTTGCACGTATGGCCATGAATGATGAAGAGACCGTCGCATTAACTGCAGGTGGTCACACAGTCGGTAAGGCTCACGGTAATGGTGATGCATCGTTGCTCGGAGCAGCACCAGAAGCTGCAGATATTTTTGAACAAGGTTTAGGTTGGAACAACCACACAAAGCGCGGAGTTGGTCGCAATACAGTTACAAGTGGAATTGAAGGCGCTTGGACAACAGAGCCAACAAAGTGGGATGCCGGTTACTTCGAGATGCTCTTCAAGCATGACTGGGCGCTCGTAAAATCACCAGCAGGTGCTCATCAATGGGAGCCAACAAATATCGCAGTTGCAGATAAGCCAGTCGATGTTGAAGACCCGTCAATTCGTTACAACCCAATGATGACTGATGCCGATATGGCAATGATTAAGGATCCAATCTATCTCGAGATCTCAAAGAAGTTCCATGCAAATCCTGCACTGCTAGATGATGCATTCGCTCGTGCGTGGTTCAAACTCACGCACCGCGATATGGGACCAAAGATCCGTTACATCGGACCAGATGTTCCGAAAGAAGATTTGATTTGGCAGGATCCAATTCCTGCAGGCACAACTTCTTATGATGTTGCAGCGGTTAAAGCAAAGATTGAAGCAGCTGGTCTTTCAGTTGCAGAACTTGTTTCTACCGCATGGGATAGCGCTCGTACTTTCCGCGGTTCTGATCTTCGTGGTGGTGCTAATGGCTCACGAATTCGTCTAGAACCTGCTCGCAAGTGGGAGGGCAACGAACCTTCACGTTTGAACAAAGTTCTTGCAGTACTCGAACCAATTGCAAAGCAAAGCGGTGCAAGCATCGCTGACGTAATTGTTTTGGCCGGAAACATTGGCGTTGAAAAAGCAGCAGCTGCTGGCGGCGTCAAGATCTCTGTTCCATTTGCTCCAGGTCGCGGTGATGCAACACAAGAACAAACAGATGTTGCTAGCTATGCGGTTCTCGAACCAATTCATGATGGTTTCCGTAACTGGGTTAAGAAGGAATACGCAGTATCACCAGAAGAGTTATTGCTAGATCGTGCACAGTTAATGGGACTCACAGCTCCAGAAATGACGGTACTCATTGGTGGAATGCGCGTTCTTGGCACAAACCATGGTGGTTCATCACACGGAGTATTTACAAAAAATGTCGGCGCACTCACAACAGACTTCTTTGTAAATCTCACAGACATGAAGTACACATGGGAGCCAGCAGGAAAGGACCTCTACAACATCTGCGATCGCAAGACCGGCAAAGTTGATTGGACTGCAACACGTGTAGATCTAGTCTTTGGTTCTAACTCGATACTTCGTTCATACTCCGAGGTCTACGCACAAAATGATAACAAGGAAAAGTTTGTTAAAGACTTTGTTGCTGCATGGACCAAGGTAATGACCGCTGATCGCTTCGATTTGAAGTAATTTTCACAATCTGAAGTGGGGCGGGTCGGGCTCGAACCGACGACGACGGAATTATGAGTTCCGGGCTCTAACCAACTGAGCTACCGCCCCTTTACTGCTGTTGTATCTTACTTTTAATTCTTAATCTCTAGAAACTCCGCGCCTGCCCAGGTATTCCCAAATACCCATCACGCCAAGAATTAAGGCAAAACCAAAGAGAAGATCTTCTGCAGGAGCTGATGCAATACGTAATCCGAAGATTGCATCAGGGCTATACATAACAATGTTTCGAGAAGTTAGCCACCAATTAGTAAGTAATTGAAATGGCAGAATGATTGCATAAGAGGCCCAGAATGCACGGCGCTTAAGAAGCGGTTGGCTGGACACAGTTAAATCAATGATGATTGCAATGATGGCTGCAGCAATTGCGATTTGGCTATACGTCATAGCGTTGCTTCCAATGCTTATTTACTGTGGTTACGGCTTCAATTGTCATGATTGCAGCGAGCGGAACGATGATGAAAAATAGGAACTCTTCGAGTGGAATATCAAAAGGACCATAGATTCCCAGGATTTTCTCACGATCGAAAAACCAGTGGCCTTGTCTGATTGCATAGGCGTCCCAAATCAAAAACATGGTCGACACGGGAAGAATGCTCAAGACCGTTCTTTTGATTCGGCGTAGCACGCCAATCTTTAGAACAATCTCCAGCCAGAATGATCCGAAGATCACGAAGAGCAACATCGCCATGTATGAAAACTTAAGCACATCCAATCTTCTCACAGGATTGTGAGATAACCTCGTCCCATGTTGCGCCGAATATCTGTGATTCTTGTGTCAATTCTTATCGTGGGCATTACTCCAGCAGTTGCAGCCCCGGTCTATGTATTTCCGGTACCTGAGTGCAAGGTCAATTACGCACGTGCCCACCATGATTACCCAGCGACAGACATATTGGCCAAGCAGGGCTGCAAATTTGTCTCACCTATTGATGGCGTAGTCGATGAAGTGAGTCGCACAGATACATGGAGCGGAAAAACAAATCTAGGAATTGAACGCGGTGGACTATACGTTTCTGTTATCGGTACAGATGGAGTTCGTTATTACGGTTCACATCTGCGCACAGTTGCAAGAAGTATCCAACCTGGCGTTTCAGTTAAGGCCGGACAAATACTTGGAACCATTGGTAGCACCGGAAGCGCTCGCGGAACTTCTCCGCATTTGCACTTTGGAATTTCGTGGCCAACACCATCACAGCCAAATGTTTGGTGGGTACGACGCGGTGCTGTATTGCCATGGAAATATTTAGAGGCGTGGAACAAGGGACAAGATCTTTCTCCTGCGAAAGCTGTTGCAAAACAATTAGCAAAAGTTGGCGAGATTCCGCCAGAGCCTAAAAAATAAGATTAAAAAAATCCCCGGTACTTTCGTACCGGGGATTTTTAGTAAAGCGTGTAAGTGTTATTAGGCAGGATTTACTGCATCGGCCTGAGGACCCTTTGGACCCTGTACGACCTCAAATGAAACTGCCTGACCCTCTTCAAGGGACTTGTAACCGTTTCCTTGAATAGCTGAGTAGTGAACGAATACATCTTGTCCGCCACCATCAACTG
>JBIIRY010000025.1:0-5936 GCA_044341305.1 Candidatus Planktophila sp.
AAGTGGGTTGTGAGGGACTCGAACCCCCGACCCGGTGATTAAGAGTCACCTGCTCTACCAACTGAGCTAACAACCCATTTGAAGTGGGTGACTTCAAATGCTTGGCAGACCCTATCAGCGCGTGGACTGTAATTACCACTTGCCGATAAGTGCCTTATTTAATGTGAATCCTGATATCTCTTGTATGACGCGTTAATTTCGAGTTCTGCGGCGTCGTGGCCGACCCATTCTCCACCGTGGACTTCTTTGCCTGGTTCGAGGGTTTTATAGACTTCAAAGAAGTGCTTAATTTCTTCTAATTCATAGATCGGAACATCTTTAAGATCAGTCAGATTTGATTTACGAATATCACCAGCTGCAACGCAGAGAAGTTTGTCATCGCCACCTTTTTCATCTGTCATGCGAAACATTCCGATGACGCGACAGGAAACTACGCAGCCGGGAAATGTTGGTTCGTCCAACATGACTAATGCATCGAGTGGATCGCCATCATTTGAGAGTGTGTTTTTTACGAAACCATAATCATGTGGGAAACGTGTTGCAGTAAAGAGCATTCGATCGAGGCGAACTTCTCCGGTGCGGTGATCGATTTCGTATTTGTTGCGACTGCCTGCAGGAATTTCTACTACGACATCAAAGATCACAGTCGTACTCCCTTACTTGTAATTAATGCAGGACAAGAAAATAGTGGGGTGAGCGACGGGGCTCGAACCCGCGACATCCCGGACCACAACCGGGTGCTCTACCAGCTGAGCTACGCCCACCATGAGGTGCTAATACTACCCGCCAATGCGTTCGACAATCTCCTTTAATTGTGCGGACTCGGGGCCGGGGGATGCAACAAATACTGCTTCGCGGTAGTACTTCAACTCAGCGATGGAATCTTTTATGTCACCGAGGGCGCGATGGTTTCCAGTCTTTGCAGGGGCTGCGAAATAAACTCGTGGAAACCAGCGGCGTGCTAACTCTTTAACGGATGACACATCGATGGTGCGATAGTGCAAGAAGTTATAGAGCCCTGGCATATCGCGTGCAATAAATGAGCGATCAACGCCGACAGAGTTTCCGGCTAACGGAGATTTACCTTCAGTGGCGCCGCAAGCAACGAGGTACTCAAGTACTTTCGCTTCGGCATCTGCAACAGAGATGCCTTTAGGTATTTCAGTAATTAATCCGGAAGCTTTGTGCATCTCAGTTACGTATTCGTTCATGCCAGCTAACTGTGCATCGGTTGCCTTGATGACAACATCTACGCCATCGCCGATGACGTTGAGTTCGCTGTCGGTGACGAGGACGGCGATTTCAACCAAAACGTCCTTTTCGAGGTCGAGCCCAGTCATCTCGCAATCAATCCAGATCAGATGCGGGTGCTCAAGTGCCATTGGGCAAATGTATCGGCACAGGCGGGCTGGGGATTAATTTCACCACTCGTTCACCTTCTCGTAACCAAGCATCTGCTCATTTTCTCTGCAGGAATAGCAGTATGCGCATATGTCCGTGATTACGCCTAAAACAAAAACCACCCCAAATCCAAGGGTCATCACAACTGAGCCTCGTTTTACTGACAAGGTATTTAGAGCGATAGTTACAACAGGTGGTTTATTTTCATTAGTTCTTTTAGGTTTAATCGGTTTCTTCTTAATTTATAACGGATTTTCAGCAATTCGAGAAGCTGGATTAGGTTTCTTAACTGGTTTTGATTGGGTGGACGCGGTACCAGAAGAAGGACAACCTGCTTCATACGGAATTGGTGCCATGTTGTACGGAACTATGGTTACCGGAATTTTAGCGATGATTATGGGCGTACCAGTTGCAGTAGGCACTGCGCTCTTCTTGTCCTATTACGCACCAGAGTGGATTAAAAAACCAATGGTTGTCGTCGTAGATGTTATGGCTGCGATCCCATCGATTGTCTTTGGACTGTGGGGCTACTTCGTTTTAATGCCTCATGCTGAATATTGGGCAAAGTTAATTCATAAGTATTTTGGATTCATTCCTATTTTTGATATGCCTGCACCAGTATTTACGAGATCACCATTTATTGCCTCAATTGTTCTTGCAATCATGATTATTCCAATTATTACATCAGTGTCCAGAGAAGTATTTGCACAAACACCACTTGAGCGAATTCAAGCTGCATATGCATTGGGTGCAACCAAGTGGTCAATGATCAAGGCAGTAGTTTTCCCATACGGCAGAGGCGGCGTAATTGGTGGCGCGATGCTGGGATTGGGTCGAGCCCTCGGTGAAACTGTTGCTGTTTATACCGTGCTCAATTTAGTTTATGACATAAGAATTGAAGTTTTGCTTAGTGCAGGTGGAAACGTTGCTTCAATGATCGTAAATAAATTTGGAGAAGCAGATCAAGTTGAGCTGCAGGCACTAATGGCCGCAGGCTTTGTACTATTTTTGGTCACGCTTTCCGTGAACTTCATCGCCAACCTAATTATTAATAAGACGGCGAGAGAATAATCATGAGCCAAAGCGCAGCGATAGTAAAACCTCAACATCCGTGGAAACTGACCCCAAAGGATCTGATTACAGATTTAGTAGGAGTTTTATTCACCGTTGTAAGCACACTTGCCATCGTTGGCTTCTCGCCCCTGAAAGGCAAGTTAGGTTTTGTTCTCACGTTGATTGTCATGTCAATTGTTACCACCTCGGCAATTAGTGGTTTCAAAAAAGATAGAAAAGCTGCAGTCAACGCCTCTACGTCAGTTCTCGTGTATATCGCGGCATCATTTGTATTGATCGCACTTGCATCTGTTATATACGAAATTTTTAGATTAGGTGCGACCCAGTTATCTCCGGGTGCAATGTTTACCCAAGATATGTCAGAAACAGCGTCCGAGTCGCCTCTGACTGAGGGTGGATTAATTCATGCCGTAATCGGAACTTTTTATATCGTGACCTTTGCAACGATTTTATCAACGCCAATTGGCATCTTAACTGCACTCTATATTGTTGAGGTAAAAGGTAGATTTTCCGGTTTAGTTAGATTTTTTGTACAGGCCATGAGCGGTGTGCCATCAATTGTGGCCGGTTTGTTTATCTTCGCAGTGTGGATGGTTCAACTAGGAAATGCATACAGCGGCCTAGCTGGCGGTTTAGCACTGACAGTTTTAATGATTCCAACAGTTGCCAGAACCTCAGAGGAAGTTTTAAAACTCATACCAAGTGATCTGCGCGAAGCCGGATTAGCCCTAGGCGCCACACAATGGCGCACAGTGGCCATGGTTGTAATACCAGCGGCCCGGAGTGGATTAATTACAGCTGTGATTCTTGGAATTGCTCGAGTAGTTGGTGAGACTGCGCCATTGCTCTTGACTATTGGCGGAGCAGATGCAATTAATTTAAATCCAACACAAGGAAACATGTCAGCGTTTCCTTACTTTGTCTGGAAAAACTTACTCATTGGCAGCGAAAACGCGATAAGTAGAGCTTGGCAAGGCGTATTTGTTTTGATGGTTATTGTCTTCATCTTTTTTGCATTAGCTCGTTACTTTGGCGCAGCCAAGGGAAGTAGGAAAAAATGAACAATGAGAATTTGCCAGAGACATCAAATAATCGGGAGGAAAATATGAGTCAGATAACTGGAACGCAGGGCGATACCAGTACGAGCAGTTCTACACCGGCTCGCACGGTGGCGACTCATTCCTTGTCAGATGTGGCAGCAGCAAGAAGTGCCAAGGTAGGAAAACCAGTCGCTGGGTCTACTGGACTTGAGGCCAAAGGAATACATGCATGGTTTGGCAAGAAGCATGTGCTTGAAGATATTTCACTGGACTTTTTCTCCGGCACTGTAACTGCCTTAATCGGCCCTTCAGGATGTGGAAAATCCACCTTTATTCGAACATTAAATCGAATGCATGAATTTATTCCAACGGCTGCCCTCGCAGGCCAAGTAATATTAGATGGCAAAGATGTTTACGATCCAGGTGTTGATGTCACGCAAATTAGATTAAAGGTAGGAATGGTTTTCCAAAAGCCAAACCCATTTCCATCAATGACAATCAAAGAGAATGTTCTATCAGGCCTCAAGCTTGCCCAGATAAAGATTGAAAACGCCGATGAGTTGCTAGAGAGCTGCTTAAGAAGAGCTGGACTCTGGGATGAAGTGAAGGACCGTTTAAATGAATACGGTGGAGCATTATCTGGTGGCCAACAGCAGCGTCTGTGTATCGCTAGATCTCTTGCAGTAAATCCTCAAGTACTTCTGATGGATGAACCGTGTTCAGCGCTGGATCCAGGCTCTACCCTTCGCATTGAAGAGACCATTCGAGAGTTGGCATCCACAATCAGTATTGTGATTGTTACTCACAACATGCAGCAAGCCGCACGAGTCTCTGATTACACAGGATTTTTCTTATCCGATGGCGGTCCAGGTCGTTTAATTGAGAGCTCCACAACTTCTGAGATGTTTACAAATCCTAAAGAGAAGCGAACTGAGGATTACGTCTCAGGAAGATTCGGTTAATTTAGTCACCAATTGTTAACTTAACTTACACATTTTGTTTGCTTTTTAGGAGTCGTAAGTTGGCCTTCGATAAGTACTTTTATCTCACCAATCGCTTCTAGGGGGATAAATGAAATTGAATAGAAAAGTGGCAGTTGCAGCAATTGCCATATCTGGATTAGTTCTATCGTCTTCACCAGCATTTGCTGGTCAAATTAATGGTAGCGGTGCAACATTTGCACAACCGCTCATCGATGTTTGTAAAGTAGAGTTCACAAAAGATACAGGCCACACAATTAATTACACTGCTGGTGGTTCTGGTAAGGGTCGCACAGATTTCCAAAAGAATCTTGTTGACTTCGCCGCATCGGACGCAGTTTATACATCAGGCTTTCCTGCTCACCTAGAGTATGCGCCAGTTTACGCAGCTCCAATTGCAATTTTCTACAACCTTCCAACTGTTAAAGAGTCAATTTACTTAAGTGAGACAACAGTTGCACAGATCTTCTCAGGTTACATTACCAATTGGAATGACAAGCTCATTGCTGCTGATAATGAGCGAACTGTAAAGACTGTTACATATAAGACCAAAAAGATTACAACAAAAGTTGGCGGCAAGAATGTAACTAAGACTGTGCCACTTCTTAACAAGCAAGGTAAGCCAGTGATCGCAAAAACTACAAGCAAGGTTGTAAATATTGATCTACCAAATCAACCAATCACTGTTTATTACCGTACTGATTCATCAGGTACATCAGAGCAATTTGGTAAGTTCTTGCAAGGTGCAAATGCTGGTGAAAATTCCAGATTATGGCCTAAGACTGCTAGCGGAACATTTGCTAACCAAACTCCAAATAACATCTCAACATTCTTTAACTTCCAAGGCGCGTCAGGATCAGCATTAGTTGCAGCTGGTGTTAAAGGCAAAGTTGGTGGAATTGGTTACGGCGAAGTTAGCTGGGCAACCGATAACAATCTTCCAGTTGCAAATATCAAAAATGCAGCTGGTGAGTTCATTGCACCTACAGCCGCTGGATCTTCAGCATTCTTAGGTGGCGGAACTATTGAAGCTAATGGCAGCCTCACAGCTGACTATAAGAAGTCGATTCCAGGTGCTTACCCAATCGCTACTGCTTCATATGGTTTGGTCTATCCAGAGAGTGCAAAGAAGGACCCTGAAAAGCAAAAGATTGTTGCTCAATGGCACACATACTTGCTAGAGCAATGTCCTAAGAAGTTCCCAGAAAAGGGTTATGTTCAAATCACCGGACCTTTGTATGACAAAGCAAAGGCACAGATTGCAAAGATCAAGTAATTAAGTAGCAAGAAAATATCCCGGCTTCTGTTATGGAAGCCGGGATATTTTTTATTGCGTGCCTGGCAGGAATCGAACCTGCGACAACCCGCTTAGAAGGCGGGTGCTCTATCCGACTGAGCTACAGGCACCTGTGGTGCTCTTGCAGGGGCAAGTCTACCGATA
>JBIIRY010000021.1:0-18427 GCA_044341305.1 Candidatus Planktophila sp.
GATCAAAACCGAGAGGAAATAGAGTGAAAATAACAACCGGTAAAGGCGATATCCGAGTTGCAATCGTTGGCGTTGGAAACTGCGCTAACTCTCTAGTTCAAGGCGTGACCTATTACAAGGATGCTGCCCGCGACCAAGAGATTCCTGGACTAATGCACGCTGTTGTTGGGGGATACCACATCAACAACGTGAAGTTCGTTGCAGCTTTTGACGTTGATAAGAAAAAAGTTGGTCTCGATATGGCAGATGCCATTTGGGCCAGCGAAAACAACACTATCAAGTTCGCTAATGTTGATAAGACTGGTGTTGAAGTACTACGCGGCGTAACTCATGACGGCCTTGGTCGTTATTACCGCGAAACAATCGAAGAATCTTCAGCCGCACCTGTAGACGTTGTTGCAGTGCTTAAGGAAGAGCAAGTAGACGTACTTATTTGCTACCTACCTGTGGGTTCAGAAGTTGCTGCAAAGTTCTATGCGCAGTGCGCAATTGATGCAGGATGTGCATTTGTTAATGCTCTTCCGGTCTTTATTGCATCTGATCCAGTGTGGGAGAAAAAATTTGCTGATGCAGGTTTGCCAATCGTTGGTGATGACATCAAGAGCCAAGTCGGAGCAACAATTACGCACCGAATCATGGCTAAGTTATTCCAGGATCGCGGTGTACACCTTGATCGCACCTACCAATTAAATGTTGGTGGAAACATGGACTTCAAGAACATGCTCGAGCGTGATCGCCTTGAATCCAAAAAGATTTCAAAGACAAACTCAGTTACATCTCAACTTCATCACGACCTCGGAGAAAAGAATGTGCACATTGGGCCTTCTGATTACATTCCTTGGCTAGATGATCGCAAATGGGCCTACGTTCGCCTCGAAGGCCGCGCGTTCGGAGATGTACCATTAAATCTTGAATACAAGCTCGAAGTATGGGATTCCCCAAACTCAGCCGGTGTAATCATTGATGCGCTTCGCTGCGCAAAGATTGGTCTTGATCGCAAGATTGGTGGAGCATTACTTTCACCATCTAGTTATTTCATGAAGACCCCACCAACTCAATACACAGATGAACAAGCTCATGTTAAGACTGAAGACTTTATTTCAGGAAAGATTGAACGCTAAATACTAAAAACTCTCGGTATAGGAAAAACCCCCCTGACAATAGTCAAGGGGGGTTTTTACTTCCCTCACGGAGAGTTGAGGGTCAAATCGTCGCCTCTTCAGGAGTGCGACGAATATGTACTATTCCCGCGATTGATAGAAGAAGAAGCAAGATGCCTCCGGCTAGTGAAGCGAGAGCTGCAATAGCTGCAATGTTTCCTAGCGTTCCGAATGCGAATGCTTGCAATAGAAGCCCACGCAATGTGTTACCCATAAATAGGGTTTCACGGAGTTCGCCAAGTTTTCCAATTTCTTCAGGACTAGCTGTGCCACCTCTAGCGGCGCCCATATACATTCCAGATACTTCAGAATATGTTGCTTCTCTTCCTATGCCAGCTTTTGCTGAACCTTTCATGTGTTCCCAAATGTAAAGGTCTGCATAATCGCGAGCCATTTC
Organism: Candidatus Planktophila sp.; assembly: GCA_044341305.1. Taxonomy (GTDB): domain Bacteria; phylum Actinomycetota; class Actinomycetes; order Nanopelagicales; family Nanopelagicaceae; genus Planktophila. Next base: position 1,558 of record JBIIRY010000021.1, read on the forward strand.
TCCTGTAGTGACTTGCATACCGGCCCACTTAGCAAGTTGTTCTTTAGTTTCAAGTGGCATCGCTTCAGCTGCAGGAAATGAAATATTCTGAATTTCTAATTGACTTCTCACTGAATCTTGAGCGAATGTTGCACCCCAGTTGAGTAATCCAGCCAGTACGAGCAGGAAGGCAGATAGCCCAAATCCAACGAAAGTCACGATCTTGTCAAAAGTTTTACGTCTCATTTTGTTCTCTCCTATTTTTAATTGTCATGTAGTTTTTTGAACTTCTAACTACATGACAAGTAAAGACCTAAGGAGATAGTTGATATGGACAATGTTCTGGGGCTGGCACTCCAGTATCTGTGAAGTGAATTACTAATTAATCATGACGGTGGCAAATTGATTTGCCATTTTCATCCAATTCGAAGTGCTGGCACTCAACCTTTAGTTTGTCGAATGCGTTGTCACCGTAGTGCGTGCGAAAAGCCAGTGCCAGAAGTACGCGAGTATTTGTATCTCCATCAGATTTAATTGAAAAGGCTTTGGCCGAACGCGAGACAGTATTTTCAACAACTTTTTCGGTATGTGAAGTGGCACGTGCGATAGCAGCATTTGATTTACCTTCGCAGAGCAGACCAAGTACGAGCTGCTCGAATGGTGATAGTTCGCGGGTAGCAATGGTTACGTCGATCGTCATAATGACCCTCTCCGGGCGTTTTTTACGGGTTCGTGTCCTTTCATTGTCCACCTTCGCAACTCTTCTTGGCTACAAGTAGGATGCGCGGATGAGCGAAATATTGACCACAATGGCTGATCAAGTTCTCACAATCAGCTTTAATCGACCTACAAAGATGAATGCCTTGACCCGGGATATGTATGCGGGTCTTGCCGGGGCACTTAATGAAGCAGCTGGAGATTTTGGTGTCCGTGCTGTCATCATCACAAGCGAAGGTGATCACTTTACAGCCGGAAATGACATCGGCGATTTTATGTCTAATCCGCCAACAGATAGTGATTCAGATGTTGCCAGATTTTTAGGATCTCTCCTTAATTTTCCAAAGCCATTGATTGCAGCAGTCAAGGGAAATGCAGTTGGTGTCGGAACAACAATGTTGCTGCACTGCGATGTAGTGATTGCATCACCTACCGCAAAATTTTCAATGCCCTTTGCATCACTGGGATTGGTACCCGAAGCAGGTTCGAGTTATCTCTTTCCCCGACTCGTTGGTTATCAACGAGCAGCGCAGATCTTTATGACTGGAGAATCTTTTGGGGCAGATGCTGCAAAAGAAATGGGGCTGGTTGCACAAATCGAAAGTGATCCTATTTCTGGTGCAAATAAAATTGCCCAACACATTGCGCAGCAACCACCACAGGCAATAATTAATACCAAAGCACTCCTTAAGAGTGGATCACACGATGCTGTAGAAGCCGTGATGCGAGCAGAGTTTGAGTTGTTTTCTCTGGCACTTCAATCAGAAGAAGCCATGGAAGCGTTCATGAAGTTCATGGCAAAGAAGGGTAAATAATGTCACTTGCAGGTAAGCGAATATTCATTACTGGCGGTTCACGAGGAATTGGTCTGGCAATTGCACTACGCGCAGCTCAAGATGGCGCGCAGATTGCTATTGCAGCAAAGACTGCAGAAGCAAATCCGAAGTTACCAGGAACTATTTTTTCAGCAGCAAAAGAGATTGAAGCAGCTGGTGGAACCGCGCTTCCTATTCAATGCGACATTCGCGATGAAGCACAAATTGAAGCAGCCATTGCAAAAACCGCCGAAACTTTTGGTGGCATTGATATTTTAGTAAACAATGCAAGTGCCATCAATCTAACGCGCACCGATCAGACTCCTGCTAAGCGTTTTGATTTAATGTTTGATGTCAATGTGCGCGGTACCTTTTTAACTTCGCAAGCGGCGCTTCCTTACCTTAGAAAATCTGCCGAAGCGGGCCGCAATCCACATATTTTGAATCTTTCTCCGCCACTTTCTATGAAAGCCGTGTGGTTTAAAAACCACGTTGCTTACACAATGGCAAAGTACGGAATGAGTATGTGCGTATTAGGCATGGCCGAAGAATTCAAACAGGATGGAATCGGTGTTAATGCATTGTGGCCGCGCACGGTAATCGATACCGCAGCTCTTCAAATGATTCCGGGAATTGATGCACTAGCTGGTCGAACCCCACAAATTCTGGCTGATGCTGCACACATCATCTTTAACCGAGATGCCAAAGAATGCACCGGAAACTTCTTTGTCGACGATCTACTTCTCGCCAATGAAGGAATTACAGATCTCGAAAAGTATTCCGTTACCCCTGGAACGAAGGATTTCCTGCTCGATTTCTTCTTAGACTAAAAGGGATTTACTTAACAAATGCCAGCACTTGAAATCAACTCCACTAACGTCATTGCCGAAAATGAACGACACGGTAGAGCCCGTGATTTGTTCTGGCCATGGTGTGGTGCCAATGTTTCACTTCTGGCTCTGTCTTACGGTGCATTTTTCTTAGGTTTTGGAATTTCTTTTTGGCAAGCAACTCTTGCTGCGTTGCTTGGAACAGTTCTTTCATTCTTAATCGTTGGTTTTAGTTCTCTGGCTGGAAAGAAATCTAATGCGACGACAATGGTGCTCTCGCGAGCAGCCTTTGGAGTTAAAGGCAATGTTCTGCCGGGTTTTCTTTCGTACTTAGTTTTTGTGGGATGGGAAACCGTGCTGATTTCACTTGCAACACTGGCTACCGGAACTGTTTTCGAACGAGTTGGCAACGTTGATAGAAATGTTGCAATGGTCTTTGGATTCATTCTTGCGGTATCAATTACCCTCATAAGTGCTGTCCTTGGATTTAAAGTAATTATGAAACTCCAGAAATACCTCACACTGATTACGGTTGTATTGACACTTGGTTATGTGCTGCTGACTTTAGATTCTGTTCAATGGAGTTCGGTTTTTGAAGTGCCGAGTGGACCGATTCAAGGATTCGTCGGTGCACTCATTTTTGGAATAACAGGCATTGGTTTGGGATGGGTCAATGCTGCAGCTGATTATTCTCGGTACCTGCCAAGATCTGTGAAGAGTCAATCTGTGGTTGTTTGGACTGTGTTGGGCGCATCAATAGTTCCAATAACTCTGGTTACTTACGGGGCAGCACTATCTGCAAGTGATTCGAAATTATCAGAAGCTATTGCTATGGATCCAATTGGTGCTCTTACAACTCTTTTGCCAACCTGGTACCTAGTGATTTTTTCATTAGTTGCAATTTTAGGTTTAGTTGGGGGTGCGATACTCAATCTCTATTCATCCGGTTTAACTCTTGTCAGTCTTGGCGTACCAGTTAAACGCCATGTTGCCGTTTCAATAGACGGAGTTTTAATGCTCATTGGTGTGGTTTACATCGTGTGGATAGCAGATAACTTCTTTGCGCCCTTTCAGGGATTTCTGATCACACTTGGTGTGCCAGTTGCGGCATGGAGTGCTGTATTTGTAACAGATGTTTTATTGCGAAAGAAGAGTTACAGCGAATCCGACTTGTTTAATCCTCTCGGAAGATATGGATCCGTAAACTGGAGTTCAATTCTAACGGTAGTAATTGCATCGATTATTGGATGGGGCTTTGTCACAAATACATTTGCATCATGGTTGAGTTGGCAAGGGTATTTCCTCGAGTTGATTGGCGGAAAAGACGGCGCCTGGGCATATTCAAACGTTGGCGTGATATTTGCCATGGTCGTGGGAGTACTTGGTCGAAATCTCTTCGGTCGAAAGAGCATTGCCCGCCAAGAGAGTTAAAGCCATGCAAAAACCCCGCCACAGAAGTGACGGGGTTTTTGTTTAATCCATTTTAGAGATCGAAGTAGAGCTCGAACTCTGCTGGGTGTGGACGCAAACGAACATAATCAACTTCTTGTGTGCGCTTAAATGCAATCCATGTATCAATGAGGTCTTTTGTAAAGACCCCGCCCTTAAGCAAGAACTCATGATCTTCTTCAAGATTATTAAGTACTGCTTCGAGTGAACCTGGAACCTGTGGGATGGCTGCAGCTTCTGCACCTTCTAGTTCGTAGAGATCTTTATCAACTGGCTTTGGTGGTTCGATCTTATTAATAATGCCATCGAGTCCGGCCATCAACATTGCAGCAAACGCTAGATATGGATTTGAAGATGGATCAGGGCAACGGAACTCGATGCGCTTGGCTTTTGGATTCGAACCAGTAATTGGAATACGAATACATGCAGAGCGATTACGAGCAGAGTAAACAAGATTTACTGGTGCTTCATATCCTGGAACTAAGCGGTGATATGAATTGACAGTTGGATTTGTAAATGCAAGAAGCGATGGTGCGTGCTTCAGAAGTCCACCGATGTACCAACGAGCCATATCTGAAAGATCTCCGTAACCATCTCCGAAGAACAATGGCTTTCCATCTTTCCAGAGTGATTGGTGAACGTGCATACCTGAACCATTATCACCGTAGAGTGGTTTTGGCATGAATGTTGCTGTCTTTCCATTTTCCCAAGCAGTGTTCTTAATGATGTACTTAAACTTCATTACATCATCACCAGCGTTGAGAATGTCGCTGAAACGGTAATTAATTTCCATCTGACCCGCTGTACCAACTTCGTGGTGAGCGCGCTCAACAAGCAGACCAACTTTGCTGAGATTCATAACCATTTCATCGCGTAGATCAGCAAATTGATCTGTTGGTGAAACTGGGAAGTAACCACCTTTAATGCGAGTGCGATATCCACGGTTAGGAGTTCCATCAGCATCGTATTCAGCGCCTGTATTCCATGCGCCTTCGTAAGAATCGATGTGGTGGTATGACTCGTGCATATCTGTTTTGAATCGAACTGCGTCAAAGACATAAAACTCGGCTTCTGGCGCAAAGAAAGCAGTATCTGCGATTCCAGTTGATTGAAGGTATTCAACTGCTTTACCAACTACACCACGAGGATCGCGACTGTATGGTGAATTGTCATCAGGATTATGAACACTGAAAAGTATGACGAGCGTTTTTTCCTTACGGAAAGGATCAACGAATGCTGAGCCTGGAACCGGCAGCAACTTCATATCTGATTCATGAATTGCTTGGAATCCTCGAATTGATGAACCATCAAACATGAGTCCATCTGTAAAGACAGCTTCGTCGAAAGATTCAACTGGCACATTGAAGTGATGTTGAATTCCAGGAAGGTCGATAAAGCGAACGTCGATTAACTTGACGTCTTCTTTTTTAATGAATGCAAAAATTTCTGCAGAGTTCTTAAACATTTTTCTCCCAGTTAGTGCTGATCGCAACATTGCGTACCGCTTCGTCGAGGCCGCTTGAGCAAAGGTTACGAGTTAAAGGTGAAAAAGGCATAACCCGCGTGTTACGTCTATGTTACGAATTGCAGGGTTTAAGGCTCAGGTTAGGCTTAGTGCATGCATCGAGAGGTCACTTTAGGAAGGCGCTTCAGCGCAATCAGCCTGGATTGGCTGGCGAGCTACTTGATTGCAACAGTCTTCTTTAGTGGTTCAGGAACCTTTTTAGAGCGCACCGCCGGCTCTGGCGTTCCAGCTCTGATCATTTTTTTCACTCAGTATTTTCTCTTGATCACTCTACAAGGAGCATCAGCCGGTCACAGAGTTTTTCGAATGAGAATAGTTAACTTCTACGACGGTTCAAGGCCGACTGTTCGTCAAGCTTTGATAAGAAGTTTGTTAATGGTTGCTGTTATTACAGCTATTACTTACGATGAAGATGGTCGAGGCATTCACGAACGATTTAGCCAAACAAAAATTGTTCTAACCAAATAACTCACTAGCGAATTCGTACACCTTTTGGTAGCGGACCCTTTGGAAGTGGCATAGACAATCCACCGACAGCCTTGAGGCGCGCACGAACTTCTCGCATCTGATGAGCAGAAAGTTTCTTCGGCAGTTTTGCCAGGTGTTTCTGTAATTTACGAATTGAAACTTGGCCCTGTAAGTCGCCAACAATAACTTCTGTAATTGGCACACCCGGAGCAAAGCGTTCTGATTTTTTGCGTTCATCGGACAACATTTGCTTGACGCCTTGAGAACCTTCTCCAACTAAGACGATTCCTGCGCGACCCACACTTCTATGAACCATGTCTTGATTACGAGCAACTGCAACGGCTGGAGTAGTTGTCCAGCCTTTCTTAATTGCCATCAAAACTGATGCACCCGCACCGAGTTGTCCTTCAATCGTTGAGTACGCAGCTGTCGATGCTGATCTTGTGAAGAAAAACATTGCTGCAAGGAGAGCAATTGGAAGAGAAACAAAGGCCACGTAAATTGGATGATCGATGACGATTCCAATACCAATGCCTATGGACCAGACGAAGAGGAAAACTCCCAGTATTGCCAAACCTATCCAACGCTTCACGCTCTTGGTTACAGAGTAGGCATCTCTGATAGTTTGAAAACGACGAGGTTTAATTGCTCCGTCTTGGTTCTTCTTTTTTCGCTTGAACATGCTCATAAGTTTAGTGGGGCAGGGGCCGTACCACCAAGGCGCACGGGCGCCCAGCGTTGACCGTGATGACTATCGGGATACTCTTCTTGAACTTTATTGAGCAGGGAAACCAGCACATTTCGTAATTGGCTTTCACCCTCTTCTACATCGCAATCTTTTGCAAAATGAAGTGGCTCACTAAATGCCACAGTTATTGGGAAGCTATTTCTTAGCAGATTCTTTTTTACGCCTTTGGTCCAGACTCTTTGGCTGCCCCAAACAATAGTTGGGATGATAGGTACTCCTGCAGCCATAGCCAATCGAACAGCTCCAGATTTAAGTCCTTTAATTTCAAAACTTGTAGAGATTGTTCCTTCCGGAAATATGCCAACTATTTCACCTTTACGAAGTGCGCGAAGTGCGGCAACAAAGGATGCGGAACCATTTGAGCGGTCAACATTGATGTGGTGCATTCCACGCATCAATGGACCCGCTAACTTATTATCAAAGATCTCTTTTTTGGCCATGAAACGTACGTAGCGTTTTTTAGGAAGCACAGCGGTTCCAACAATGGCAAAATCCAAGTAACCAATGTGGTTAATAGCAAGAATTGCGCCACCTTCTTGGGGAATATTTTCTTCGCCTGAAAAGGTGAAACGCAAACCAAGGTATTTCCAAAAAGATTTAATTACGACAACAACAGGGGGATAGACAAGATCAGCCACTCGTGGCACCAGTTTTTGCAGCCATCGCTTCTTTGTACAAACGTCCAGCTCGATAGCTAGAACGTACAAGCGGACCACTCATTACGCCGAGAAAGCCAATTTCTTTTGCTTCGGCTGCGAGTTCAACGAACTCCTCTGGTTTAACCCACCGAATTACTGGATGGTGGCGATTGGTAGGTCTCAAATACTGTGTAATTGTGATCAGATCGCACCCAGCGCTCCTTAGATCCTTGAGCGCTTGAGAAACTTCTTCGCGAGTTTCGCCGAGACCCAGAATTAAGTTTGATTTTGTAATCAATCCATAATCGCGAGCCATCGTGATAACGGTTAGAGACTTCTCGTAAGTGAATGCAGGTCTGATGCTCTTAAAAATACGTGGCACCGTTTCCAAATTATGGGCAAAAACCTCTGGTTTAGTTTCAAAAATTTGATTAAGTAGATTTGCCTTCGCATGAAAATCCGGTGCCAGCATTTCCACGCCACATCCAGGATTTAATTCATGAACTTGTCGAATGGTCTCGGCGTATAACCAAGCACCTTCATCTTCAAGATCATCCCTTGTCACACCAGTGATAGTTGCGTATTTCAATCCCATTGTTTTGACTGATTCGGCGACTTTGCGTGGTTCTTCACGATCTATTGGATCGGGTTTGCCAGTATCAATATTGCAAAAATCGCATCTGCGCGTGCACTTTTCTCCACCAATTAAGAAGGTCGCCTCTTTATCTTCCCAACATTCAAAAATGTTTGGACAAGCAGCCTCTTGGCAAACTGTATGTAAGCCTTCGGATGAAACGAGTGAGCGAAGTCGGGTGTATTCGGGCCCCATATTGGCACGAGTTTTAATCCATTCAGGTTTGCGTTCAATGGGTGTTTGAGCATTGCGCGCTTCAATGCGGATCATTTTGCGACCATCAGGTGCAATTGTCATACGCACACCTTACCTAGTGTTGAAATTAAATTTCTCTCCAAAATTGGTAAGACATCCGCAGGAGTAATCTCGCGCTTTAATTCCTGGGACATGGAGGTCACCTGAGCATCCGCGATACCGCAAGGAATTATCTGTGCAAAAGGGGAGAGGTCCGGATTTACATTGAGTGCAAAGCCATGCATCGTGGTGCCTTTTGCAACTCTGATTCCAATAGCTGCGATTTTACGAGGAATCAATTCATCATTAATCCACACACCTGAACGTCCTTTAATTCTCTGTACTTCAATGCCGAATTCCTTACAGGTATCAATCAATGCCCTTTCTAGTTCGCGAACAAAACCAACTAATTCAGATGGTTTTGCCAGACGCAAAATGGGATATCCAACTATCTGTCCAGGACCGTGCCACGTAATTTTTCCACCGCGATTTACATCAATCACTGGTGTGCCATTGGCTGGTCTCTCGTGATCTAACGTGCGCTTTCCTGCAGTAAACACGGACGGGTGTTCAACAAAAAGAAGAGTGTTTGGAATTTGAGAGGAACTAACCTGTTCGTGGGTTTGCTCTTGAATGATTAAGGCGTCGGCATATGCGAGGTGCTTTAAATCATGCACCAAAATACTCCGCTGGATGGTTTCTGTGGGCGCCACGGAGTAAGCCTAAAGGTAGGCTTGCCCAGTCGCGAATCCTCGCTGAAATACGTATGAAAGGTTCCAACTGCCGTGTCTGCTAGCACCTCTGTAAAGTCCCGTAAACCATTTGCCATAGCAATGCTCGTTGTTCTGATGTGGTTCTTGATAACCGGTGTATTTGGACCGCTCTTTGGAAAGCTTTCCTCCGTACAAGAGAACAACAACTCTTCATTTCTACCTAAAGGCGCTGAAGCGACGCAAGCTTCAGAGTTGATCCAGACTTTTTCAGGTAAAGACTCTTTTAGTATCCCTGCTCTAGTCTTATTTGAAGGTAAAGCCACACCTGAAAATCTTCAAGCGATTAACTCTCACCTCGATGCAATCGGTGAATTAACACTTGCTGGAACTGCAGCGAAAATCGCAGATTACCTTGCACCTGGTCAGAGAATTTCTGCATTCCCATCAGAAGATGGCAATGCAATTCTGGCAAATGTGCCACTTGATGGAAATTCACTTACAAAGTTACTTCCTAATGAAGAGCCAGTTCTTCCAGCAATTGTTGAAGCACTACGTGAAGATCTAGGACCCCTAGCAGAGGCAAACAATCTCACTGCTTATGTAACAGGACCGGGCGGTATATTCGGAGATTTATTTGGAGCATTCGGGGATATTGACTCCACATTGCTTTTAACCACTCTCGGAGTTGTTGCTGTTATCTTGATTGTTGTTTACAGATCTCCGATTCTATGGATTATTCCGTTGCTCTCTGCCCTCTTTGCACTCTCCACGGCAGGCGGAATTGTTTACCTACTTGCGAAAAATGACATTATCGACGTGGATGGTCAATCGCAAGGAATTCTTTCTGTATTAGTGATTGGTGCTGCAACGGATTACGCGCTCTTGCTGATTGCTAGATATCGAGAAGAACTTCACTTACATGAAAATAGATTCGATGCGATGCGCGCGGCATATAAAGGCGTTTGGGAACCAATTCTTGCATCGGGTTCTACAGTTGCGATTTCTCTTCTAGTTCTTTTGTTTAGCCAATTGACGAATACAGCTGGCCTTGGACCAATTGGAGCAATTGGTATCGCTTGCTCTGTCATAACAATTTTGACACTTTTACCCGCGCTTCTTCTGCTCTTTGGCCGTTGGATTTTTTGGCCACGTCGACCAAATTTTGATGGCGAAGATCAAGTGCTTGATGGCGTATGGTCAAAACTAGGAAACACGATTGAGCGCAGCCCTCGCAAAGCCTGGGTAATTACGGGCGTAGTTTTATTGGCGTTCGCTTTCACTTCGACAACCTTAAAGACCGATGGCATTGGAACAGTCGACAGTTTTACAACTAATCCCGAATCGGTCGTAGGACAAAAATTGTTGCTAACTCACTTTCCTGGTGGAGAAGGCGATCCAACACAAATAGTTGTAAATGTAGACAAGCTTGATGCCGTAGCTGCTGCTGTTAAGAATGCTCCAGGAGTTTCTTCTGTTGCACCATTACTAGATGGCTTTGCAATCCCAGGGGGACCAATTCCAGAAATTAAAGTTGTTAATAACAAAGCTATTTTGAATGTAACTCTTGATAAAGCTCCAGATAGCGTGGAGGCATCAAATGACATCCCTGAGATTCGCAGACTGGCCCAACAAGTCGATTCCGCATCACTTGTGGGTGGAACTAGCGCTGTTTCATACGATATTCGAAGTGCTAATGATCGAGATAACAAGACAATTATTCCAATTATTTTAATTGTGATCACAATAATCCTTGGTTTACTTCTGCGAAGTATTCTGAGTGCTGCGTTACTTCTAGGTACTGTAGTTCTTTCGTACTTTGCAACGCTTGGAGTTTGTGCACTCGTCTTTAATCACGTCTTTGGTTTCGAAGGTGGAGATACGTCCTTCCCGCTATTTGCCTTTATTTTCTTAGTGGCACTCGGTATCGATTACAACATCTTCTTAATGACTCGAGTACGAGAAGAGTCGCTCAAAATTGGCACACGCAAGGGTGTGATCAAAGGTTTAACTGTTACAGGCGCCGTAATTACATCAGCTGGAATTGTTTTGGCCGCAACCTTTGCAGTTCTTGGATTGATTCCTCTTGTGCCACTTGCTCAACTCGGCTTTGCAGTTGCCTTTGGCGTTTTGTTGGACACAATTATTGTGCGCTCAATTCTGGTTCCAGCAATGGTGCACGACATCGGTCCAAAAATATGGTGGCCTTCCAAGCTCAAAAAGTAGGTTCAATGAAATTTGAAATGAACCAACGTGCCTAAGAAGGTTATTGTCATTGGTGCAGGATTGGCCGGGTTAAGTGCTGCCATCACTCTGCAAAATGAAGGAGTCGACGTCACTGTTTTAGAAAGTAGTGACCGACCTGGCGGTCGAGTGACCAGTGATGTAATTGATGGCTTCATTTGCGACCGCGGATTTCAACTCATTAACGCGAATTACCCGGAGATCAAGGCCCTGGCAATCATGAAGGACATTGATTTCGTAGTTGCTTCTTCAGTTATTGAAATGGCGAGAAATGACACGCGATTTCGAATCGGCGATCCCAGAAAAGCATCCTTCTCTGTTTTCAACTCAGAGACTGGAACTTTGATAGAGAAAATTAGGTTGATTAAGTACCTGTTGATTCGAAGAAATGTTGCCAGTGTCGGAGAAGATTTGAAAGCAAATGGATTAGGTAAAACCTATGAACGAGTTCTACGACCATTCTTAACCGGTGTTTTTCTGGCTGATCCCTTAATCGTAAATGCTGAATCTGGAAGAACGGCGATCAAGGGATTTATAAGAGGCAAGATAGGTTTGCCAGCACAAGGATGCAGAGTATTTTCTGAAGCATTAGCAGCAAGAGTTGAATCCATTGAGTATGGGGTGCAAGTAAATTCGATCAAAAAGAACAGAGTAAAAACCTCGCAGGGGAGTTATGAAGCAGATGCAATCATCGTTGCAACTGATGCCACAACAGCTGCCCAGCTATTAGATCTCACTGACGTGCCCCAACTCGTTGGCTGTACAACGTGGTATCACTCAACTACGCAATCACCAACGCAGAGTGCTTCACTCATTGTCGATAGTCAAAACCGAGGTCCACTAGTAAACACAATGGTTATTTCAAATATGGTTCCTAGTTATGCACCCGCTGGTAAGTCATTGATTTCGAGTACATCTATCTTGCCTGCCACAGAATCAGAGGTTCGACGACACTTATCTATTCTGTACGGGGTCGATACTAGAAAATGGAAACTCGTAGCTAAATATGAAATTCCGAGTGCACTGCCACTTCCAACTTTGCAAAGCGCCGCATTTTCAGGCTCGCATGTTCGTGATTCAATTTATGTAGCTGGTGATTACAAGAGCGCTCCCTCGCAAAATGGAGCGTTGCTTTCGGGGCGCTTAGCAGCCCTATCTGTATTAGTCGACTAGCGCAGCGAGTGCGGGCGCGATGTGGGGATAATCGAAGTTAAAGCCAGCATCCATAAGAGCTTGTGGCATAACTTTTTTAGATCCCAAAATCTCGCTTGCAAACCCACCTAGCGCAATTTTCAGTGCAAAAGATGGAGCAGGAAATAGTGCAGGCCTATGTAATGCTCTGGCTAATCCGGCAGTGAACTCTTGGTTAGTGACAGGATTTGGTGAAGTTACATTTACAGGGCCTTCAATTTTGCTTTCCAATGCAAATGTAATTGCACGAATGTGATCGTGCAGAGTAATCCACGACCACCATTGTTTTCCATTTCCTAATTTTCCGCCTAAACCAAATCTAAACAAAGGAAGCATGCGCCCTAGTGCGCCACCTGTGGGATCGAGCACCAATCCAGTTCTTAGTTTTACAGTACGCACATCTGAAACCAAATCAGCAGCGCCTTCCCATTCGCGGCACACCACAGCTAGAAAATCTTCACCAGCTCGATCTGTTTCAATTACGGCGCGGTTTCCGGTTTCGCCATACCAACCAATGGCACTTGCACTAATAAAAACTGATGGTTTAACGGTATTTACCGCATTAGCAATTGCGGTTGTTCCCAAGAGACGGGAATTGAGAATTTCACTCTTGTACTTTTTGGTCCATCGCTTATCGCCAACTCCAGCGCCTGCTAGGTGAATAATCGCATCAACTCCAGCAAGAGCTTCTAAATCAACGGTGCCAGATTGTGGATCCCAAGAGATTTCATCGGCTGCGCGACTTGCTCTACGTACTAACTTTTGTACGGTGTAACCTTCAGACTTTAGGTGCCCAACAAGTGCGGTACCGATCATTCCGGAGGCTCCGGTGATCGCAACTCGTTGCATTGGTGGCATTAGAGACCAAGATCCGATTCAAATGCACCGTGTTCTAGACGTTCCTTCAGTGTGACTAAGAAACGAGCAGCATCTGCACCATCTACAACACGGTGATCGTATGAAAGACCCAAATAAACCATCGAACGAATTGCAATCGTTTCTCCGCCATCTTCACCGCGAACAACCATTGGTCGCTTAACAATTGCTCCGAGACCAAGAATTGCAACCTGTGGTTGATTAATGATTGGAGTATCAAATAACGCTCCACGGCTTCCGGTGTTTGTAATGGTGAATGTGCCGCCACCTAATTCATCTGGTGAAACTTTATTCTCGCGCGTACGTGCAGCAAGGTCAGAAATCTTGCGTGCAATTCCGCCCATGTTGAGGTCTCCAGCATTGTGAATCACTGGAACGAGCAAACCACGCTCTGTGTCTACAGCAATACCTAAGTGTTCGGCGCCGTGATAAGTAATTTGATCGCCTTCGACGGATGAATTAAGTACTGGATGAACTTTGAGAGCTTCACATACTGCAACTGAGAAGAATGGAAGGAATGAGAGTTTGACGCCTTCGCGCGCTTCAAAAGAAGCCTTTGCGCGATCACGCAGACGAGAAATCTTTGTAACGTCTACTTCAATAACTGTCGTTAATTGGGCGCTTACTTGAAGAGATTCAACCATTCGCGCAGCGATTACTTTGCGCAGACGAGACATTGTCACAGTTGTTCCGCGCAATGGCGATGCCGCAACTGAAGCTGTCTTTGGTGTTGATGATGCTGACAACGTAGGCGCAACTGATGTGCTTACTTGTGCAACAGGCTTTGCAGCGGCCTGAACATCTTCTTTTCTAATTCGACCGCCAATGCCGCTACCTTGAATAGCAGAAAGATTGACACCGAGTTCTGCAGCATATTTTCTAACGATTGGTGTTACGTAGGCATCAACACTTGATGCAGCAGGTGTTGATGCAGCAGGTGTTGATGCAACTGGTGATGCAGGCGCAGGCATAACTGGGGGAGCTGCCACAACTGGTGGTGCTACGACAGCAGGAGCTGCAACAACGGGTGGTGCTGTAACTACTGGAGCAGCAACTGGCGCTGCCGCATTAGCCCCACCAATTAATCCCAAACGAGCACCAACTGCAACGGTTGTATCAACTGGGACATCTATTGCTAAAAGCGTTCCGGCAACTGGTGATGGAATTTCAGTATCAACCTTGTCAGTAGATACTTCAAGAAGTGCCTCATCCATTGCAACACTGTCACCAACATTTTTAAGCCAACGCGTAACGGTTCCTTCACTAACGCTTTCACCAAGGGCTGGCATAGTAATTACAGTTCCAGCAGAGTTTGAAGTCGCTGTTGCAACAGGAGCAGCTGGTGCTGGAGGTGCTGCAACTGGTGCTGGAGGTGCTGCAACTGGTGCTGGAGGTGCTGCAACTGGTGCTGCCGCGCCATCTGCAATAACTGCAAGCTCTGCTCCAACTGCAACAGTTTGATCAACACCAACAACAATCTTTTGAAGTGTTCCTGCAACAGGTGAAGGAATTTCGGTATCTACTTTGTCCGTCGATACTTCTAGAAGTGGTTCATCAACTGCAACATGATCACCTTCTGCTTTTAGCCACCGCGTAACTGTTCCTTCTGTAACGCTCTCGCCAAGTGCTGGCATCGTGAGTGAAAATGTCATTGTCTTCTCCCTAGATTATCCGTGAGCATGAAGCGGTTTACCGGCGAGTGCCATGTGTGCTTCTCCCATGGCTTCTGAAAGTGTTGGGTGTGCATGTATGAGTGGCGCTACATCATCAGCGGAAGCTTCCCAATTAAATATTAACTGTGCTTCAGCTAGAAGTTCACCGACTCGAGAACCAACCATGTGAATACCAAGAACTGGTCCATTCTTAGCAGCTACTAACTTGATTGACCCTGCGGTCCGCAAAATTTGTGCTTTTCCGTTGCCTGCTAAATCGTAATTTAGTTCGACAACATCGTATCCGCGTTCTTTTGCAACAGCAGTTGTCAGACCAACTGAAGCAACTTCTGGTTCTGAGTATGTAACGCGGGGAACACCGTCGTAATTAATTGGGCGAGGGTTTAATCCGGCGATCTCTTCTGCCACCAATATTCCCTCACCAAAGCCGACGTGCGCTAGTTGCAGCGTCGGAATTAAATCCCCAACTGCCCAAATTCCAGGAACATTTGTTCGACACTTATCGTCAACTAAAACGTAGCCTCGGTCCATTGATAGGCCTTGTTCTTCGTATCCAAGGTTTGCAGATACAGGTCCACGGCCGACGCTAACTAGAAGCACATCTGCACTGAAAGTTTTTCCGTCTTCGAGAGTCACAGTCACGGTGTCACCGTTGATTGCTGCTGATTGGAACCGAACACCGAGTTCGAAATTGATTCCGCGCTTTCTAAATGCTCGCTCAAGTTGCTTACTTGAGGATTCATCTTCTAGTGCAACAAGATGAGGCAGTCCTTCGATGATTGTTACTTCAGCACCAAAGGATTTCCATACCGAAGCAAATTCGCAGCCAATTACTCCGCCACCAAGAACAATTACGCTTTTTGGTACGTAATCAAGTTTTGTTGCATGATCAGATGTAATGATTTTCTTGCCATCAATTTCTAGTCCAGGCAGAGTTTTTGCATATGAACCTGTGGCTAGCACGATGTTCTTGCCTGTGTATTTTTCTCCATTTACTTCAACAGTATCTTTAGAAATCAAACGGCCGTGACCTTCGATAAAAGTAATATTTCGAGATTTAACTAGACCTTGCAAACCTTTATGCAGACGAGCGATAACGCCATCTTTGTATGAGTTAACCGCTGGCATATCCATGGATAGAAATTGCGCGTTCACGCCAAAGTGGTTTGCATCGCGCGCACCATCTGCGATTTCGCCTGAGTGCAACAAGGCTTTAGTTGGGATACAGCCGCGGTGAAGACACGTTCCACCAAGTTTGTCTGATTCGATGAGGGCCACAGAAAGACCTAGTTGTGCGCTACGAAGGGCGCATGCATAACCGCCACTTCCACCACCAAGAATTACTACATCGAATTGAGCCACTCGCGTAAACCTCCAACAATTTCAGGTTAGCCAATTTCAGTTAAGCCGGGGCGCACTGCACCCTGCTCCTATCTTGCCAGCCTTGGGGCTAGTTACCGAATTATCGAATTCTCAACCAGACGCAGCAGTGTGCGCAGTGCCACACCAGTGCCGCCGACAGGGGTGTATCCGTGCGCAGCAGATTCGTTGTACGCCGGACCAGCGATATCCAGGTGTAGCCATGGAACCTCTGGCTTGATGAACTCTTTCAGAAATAATCCTGCAACCAACATGCCACCCATGCGATCACCAATGTTTGCTAAATCTGCAACTGGTGAATCAAGAGATGCACGTAACTCTTGTGGAAGTGGCATTGGCCAGAATGCTTCGCCACTGTGCGATGCTGCAGTGATAAACCGAGCACTAAAATCTTCATTATTTGTCATCACGGCACTTGTACGCGTACCTAAAGCAACAACTTGGGCGCCAGTGAGTGTGGCAACGTCGATCAAGCCATCCAGAGATTTTGTCTCTTGAGCCTTTACGAGTGCATCGGCCAGAACGAGACGACCCTCTGCATCAGGGTTTAGAACTTCAACTGTTTTACCGCCATAAATTGTGATGATGTCACTTGGGCGAGTTGCATTATCGCTAACCATATTTTCAGCAAGTGGCGCCCATGCCTCAACCGCCACCGGAATCTTCAGAGCAGCAATTGCAAGGATTGCTCCACACACTGCCGCAGCACCGCTCATGTCAGACTTCATTGCTTCCATACCAGCTGCAGGTTTGAGTGCT
>JBIIRY010000008.1:0-59156 GCA_044341305.1 Candidatus Planktophila sp.
GCTGGAGCTATTGCATAGGTCACTGCGCCCTCACCATTGCCGCCAGAAGTTGAAAGGTTAATCGTCGATCCTGTCTGCCCAGGCGTTGCCAAGTTGCTCACCGTCAGTGTCGGTTGTGCGCGGCGAATATCAAAGAGTGCAGACTCTGAGGATTTGAGCCAGAAATCATTATCTGCTGCCTTGAATGCAGTAACCGAGCACGTTGTCACAAGTGATGCGGTGAGTCTTCCTGAAGTAATGCTGCAATTAGGTGTGGACGTAGTAAATGTGACCGCACCCCTTCCTGAACCACCACTTGTTGTCAATGTGATCGCAGTTCCCACAAATCCACTCTTGATTGGGTTGCTAATTGTCAGTGTTGCTTGTGGGTTTAAGAAGGTCAACGCCTTTGCCGCAGATGTTGCTTGTGCAAACTCAGCCGTTGCAGCCTTTGTTGCAACGACTGAACATGTTGTCTTTGCGCCAACGGTTACTGCTAAAGAGTTTTCTGTAATGATGCAGCGTGCATTAGCTGGAGCTATTGCATAGGTCACTGCGCCCTCACCATTGCCGCCAGAAGTTGAAAGGTTAATCGTCGATCCTGTCTGCCCAGGCGTTGCCAAGTTGCTCACCGTCAGTGTCGGTTGTGCGCGGCGAAAATTGAGTGCTTTTTGGGCAGATGTTATTGCTGCAAAATTAGAGTCTGCCGCTTTGGTTGCGATAACCACACAATCGGTCGGCCCGCCCGTTGATGTTGTTACGGTTGTTGTGCCTGATACTGTGGCAATGGAGCAGCGGGCATTCGCTACAGCAAGCGCATAAGTAACGGTTCCTGATCCGCTTCCTCCTGAAACGTTCAAGGCGACTTTAGCTCCAACGATGTAGGCTGAAGTATTGCTAGTAGAAATGCTAAGTGTCGACTGTGCGCTCAATATCTTGATGGATCTCGTAACAGTTGGTGCTGCGTTGAAAGAATCATCGCCAGCTTGATCTGCAGCGATGTTACAAGTTCCGTTACCCAGAATCGCCAGTGACGTGCCTTCCACCGTACAAATACTTTGGGTAGATGAGGTGAGAACTGGCGTTAGACCACTAGAAGCCGTTGCAGTTAATGTGTATGGAGATTGCGCCATAGATAATGAAGTTGGGGGCGCAAAAGTAATTGTTTGGGTGTTAGATGTAAGTAGAGTGCCAGATAACGAATATTTACCAACACTTGCATAACTTGAATACCCGGTGTCGAGTGGGTCAAGAGCGCCAGTGCCTTTTACTCGGATGAAATAGGTTCCCGCGTTTAGCGTGTAATTGGTTAGGCTCGCATTCAATCCTCCAGGCTTTCCATTAGACCCCCTAAATGCAACGGGATCATTGAAAGTAATCTGGATTCCATTAGAATTTAATACTGACAGGTGGATATCAAGATTTGCAAAATCTTTAATAGTCTCAGCTGTAACCGTTAATTTGCCACCTTGACTTGTTGAAATTTTAAACCAATCTTCGTCGCCCCCTGAACCAATGTATCCATCAAAGGAAAACGTCCTGCTTGAAATCACTTCGGCCGTGCCAGCTGTTTGTCCATAGTCATCACTAATTAATGGCATTGAATTCCCAGCAAAAACACTAAAGGTATCTAGGCAAGAGGGTCTGGCCATACAATCTGGATTATTTATCCACTCATCATCAATATTTGTGAAAGCATCTGTAACTCTTGCGTTTCTATATTCTTTTTTACTCCATTGTGAAATTGCTATGGAATAAGTAGTTCCCATTATTGTTCCCCAAAGCCCGTTTGAATGACCGGGGTAGTAACTAGAGGTTGTGGTTCCATCATGGGCCATTCCAAGGTTATGGCCCGTTTCGTGGGAAACTATTCCTGCGGCATCTGCAGAATTTACGCGAGAACCTGGAGAGAAAGACAGGAAATTAAAATTTGGAGAATAGGGGTTATAGTCGCTAGTGAAATAAGTGCCCTTTATCCAGTCGACTACTCCTATGTATGCAACTCCACCACACCTGCACTTCTGTTGAAAAGCATTGTCATCAGAAATTACGGCGTGTGCACCAAAGTTGCTGTCACTACTTGATGAACGCGTCAAGCCAGCGACTCCTGGATCCTCAGTTGTGACATCGACATTTATCGCCGCAAAATCTTCTGCAACAGCACGCCAAACCTCTTCTATGTAAACATTTTCTGCTAATGAGAAGGTTGAGTAATCGCTATCTAAAGAGAATCCTTTAAGCGTTGCTCCTGGGCTTGCTCCAAAGTAGTCCAACCAAGGTGTACTTGCAGGAAAGGTGTAACCGTCAAAATCCAAGAAAATCTTTCTGGTGGCACTTGGGCGACTATGTAGGGCGACCGGCGACGACACTTGAGAGCGAGACATCGCCTGATTACCAATCTCTGGCCCCAAGAGGGTTGCAGTATCCACCTGTGGAGTACTTAACTGGCTCGTCATCACAGCCAATGCAAGTCCACACTCATCCACTTTTATTTGTGGATCTAGCGCCAATTGTTTTGCTTGATGGTGGCTACCCACAGTCGTTTTCGGTGCCCCTATGCACTTATCGTTCGCATCGGCATCCATCATAAAAACTCTTGCAAAGATAGTTAATGCAAATCCGCCAAAAAAAATAATTAGAAAGGTCAAGGATCGTAATTGGCTTAACATGACGGGGAATCAGCTCTCTGTATTTTCACTTTTTTGACACACTCCTGATGCGCGATTCAAAAAGTTCTTCAAAATAATACGTTTTTGATTTTGAACCCAGAGTTACCGAACCCGCCAAGAGGCAAGCTGAGTGAAAACCCTCTTTTTTGGTGCCTACGTTTGCCGCATACACATAATTCGGTAAGTCGTTAAACTTTAGAGAGTCTTTTGCTTTTTCTCGACAAAAAGCGGAGGTTAAGGTGTTCTTAAAGACTTTGCCGCTCGAATTTGTTATGGGTTTTTTATAAAAAATCTGAAAATGGTGTCTCTCAGTACACTTACCTGAAATGGCCTTTTTTGCGAAGAAAGTAGTCTGAACTGGATAATTTGCAGGCGCTAAAGGTTTTTCATTCTCTTTAAATGGGTCTGTCCACACATAACACTTCGAAGAGCGACCATCAGTTAAATTGATAGAAGTGGGAACGCCGCTAAGCCCTCCCCCTGAGCTCGATGACAAAAGGGCCATAACCACAGAGAACTCAATGACGGTTTCCATCATGTTTCACCACCGCCCCATAGAAAACAACCAGTCAACTAATTGTTCCCTCAAATCGCGCTCTCGACAAGGATCAGATCATGAATTCTTGGTGTTAGGCCTCGTTGAAGGAGCCAAAACACTCGTGGCCGCCGCACTGGTCCTACTTAAAAACAAATTTCTGAATTCCTTCCCAGATTTTTTGAGCCAAAATTCACTGACTTCGGTAAAACTTATGTTTGCATGTGAGTTTGGTGCCCAGCTCACATATTTAAATCCTTCCCACATTGATAACAATTTTTCTACATCAACTTCATTGACTTCAGGTATTGCCCATACTTCGATTACTGCACGCTCCACATTTTCCCAGATTCGGTGTGGAATTCTAGATAAAATTAAGGCGTCCATTCCTTGGGTATCACATTTGATGACGTAGCTATCGAAGCCGCTCAAAAAATCCAGACAATATTCGGCAGTGTCTCTCAGCTTTATCTCGTTAATGATTTTTTCTTTAGGGGCAACAACAGAATTTATCAACGAAGTATTACCTTGATTCCACTGCTCTGTAAAAATCTCTGCAGAACCGTTCCGATCACTTAATGCAAATTCATTGATATGAATATTCGGTAAATTCGCAAGATTATTTCTAATTGCTGATGCGTGTCTTGGAATTGGTTCGAACAAAAATACTTCGTTTTTTGTCTTAGAGATATTCATGGCTTGCAATGCCACCAACCCGGTATTTGCTCCAATATCTAGTAAGGCTGTTTTTGAATTAGTCCTTTGACAAGCTATTTTTAAACCGAGCGCGAGAAATTCACTCTCTTCTAATTCCCAAGCGCCTGACCTCCTGACGGATTCAAAAATTACTAAATCGCGAGGAAGTTCGACGATAAACCCAGAATCACCCAGGGGCAAGGTCTTGTTGAATTTTAACTGGGTATTTCCACTTAGGGTTACACCAATGATTTTGACAGCCGATAAACCAAACATGTGTTTAAAGAACCAGGAGATATTGGTAAACATAAAAATCCATTTGATAAGTAATCTTTTTGGAAATGTCTTTATGGGAAAAGGATGCGTGATTGGGATCCAACGTTTGATGTAAAACATTGATTACTTTCGGTTTGGGATCACTTTTATGAATTCAAGAATTCTCTTAATGCGACGTGCTCCCCGTAGGTGTTTAAATTGATTCATAACCGAAAAAAGTTTAGTCTCTTCAGGCTTAGCACTCTGAATGTATTCCTCCAATTTGGTGTTTCTTTCATGCAAATTAATCCCAATACACCCTTCGTTTTCTATTTCAGGTTTTGCATATTTCAACCCTAATTCCTTTAGTAATTCGAAATCATTGTGATAAAGCTGCTCTATTAATCTTGCAATTTCAGGATTTAGAAATTTTGTTTTTATATCAGAAGCCGTGAAATTCAACTTGGGAATCTCTAAGTCTTTGATTGCGCGATACCTCGGCGAAATTCCAGATAATTGACTGGGAATATTTTGGATATTTTTTGTTTTGATGCTCAAATCGTATTTTGTTTTGTCATTTACGAATAGGTACTGCGGACGAAAATGAGGATCTAATTTTCTCGAAGGAGTTAAATTCAATAAGAAATTTTGGGCGGCTTCCTGGATGCTCCTAAAATCGAGCTTGTTTGAAGGTGGCAATAAATCGATGGCTAATTTAAAATAATGAGGATCATTTGCGTAAACAATTTTATTAAACCAAAATGAGGTGAAGCGGTCATACGGGTTTCTTAGCACTACAACTTTTAGTCTTCCATCGTGAATTGTTTTCCTGGAATTGCGATCCGAATACTTCCACAGTGGACTATTGCCGACATGAATGCTGGCCAGTGGATTTAAGAACGCATAATCTAATTCCGAAATAGAGGTGTTTTCATTCAAGAATTCGTTTTGAGATTCTAAATTAAGTTCGAGAGCTGTAAAAAAGCTGAGAATCGAAGTGCAGCCTGTTTTAGGGATTGCTGTTAATTGGATATTACTTCTGGGAAAATACAGATTCACTTTCCCACCTTATGTTCTAAACGCCTTGAAGTGAATATGTGGGCCCAGACGGGCTCGAACCGTCGACCCACGGATTAAAAGTCCGTTGCTCTACCGACTGAGCTATAGGCCCCAAATTGTTTTCTGCTTGAGTACTTTGTGAATCTTATCTGAAAACTAGCGCCCCTTTGACGCACGCATCAAGCGGTCTCTGATAGCAATTGCAAGCCCATCACCGCTGGGTTGGATGATAGCAATCGTTTCGAGCCCCTGTGCATCTCCATCTCGAAGCGTTGAATAAAGAGTGCGCGCATATTCATCTGTGTTTACAGGAGATGCCAATCGAATTGCACCAGGTGGCGTCGCAACATCTGCAGGTGCAATAAAACCTTGCCCAGTACTTGCTTGAACATCAAGAAGAATGTGCGCATTCGGTGCGTAGTGTTTTTCAAGTGACCCACTGACACGTATCTGCGAATCATTGCTTTCACTTACCTTTAATCCTGTTGCTTCTTCAATCATCGCTTCTGTAATCGCTCCAGGGCGCAGAATCTTTGGGGCAGCTCCTGTGCAATCAATGATTGTTGATTCAAGACCAACCTGTGCGGGGCCACCATCTAGAATCAAATCCTGCGCTGATAAGTAAGCACCAATTTCTTCTTGCACCGCAATGGCAGTTGTCGGTGAAACGTGGCCGAATCTATTGGCCGAAGGCGCAGCGATTGCGTATACGCCAATCTTTTTGCACTCTTGCAATAATCCAAGGGCCAATGTGTGATCTGGCACGCGAAGCCCAACAGTGTCTTGTCCGCCAGTCACAAAGTCTTTTGCATTCTCGCTTCGATTAAAAATCAGTGTCATCGGTCCCGGCCAAAAAGCACGTGCAAGCGCGATTGCATAATCACTAATTTCTTCTGCCCAATAAGTGCTGTCATTCATCGATGCAATGTGCAGAATCAATGGATGATCTTGCGGACGTCCTTTTGCTTCGTAAATGCGTGCAACGGCTTTTCCATTACTTGCATCGGCACCGAGCCCATAAACAGTCTCTGTTGGAAGTACAACTAGGGCGCCATTTTTTAGTGCAAGAGCAGCTTGTGACAAAGTATCTGCAGCGCAGTTACCGAGAAATTTTCCCTGACTCATCTTCGTATTCTCTCATTAACTTCACAGAGTTGAAGCAGTATGCTTAAGCCATGAAAACCACACATATGAAGAAACTTCCTGTATTTGCTATCGCTCTCTCATTGATAGGCGGCGTCGCACTTGCCCCTGCTTCAATGGCGGCAGCACCTAATCGTTCTATCTCGGTAAGTGCTGAGGGGACAGTAAGGGTCACACCAGATGCGGTTCGTATGAGTGCAACTGCAACTGTGGTAGCGGCGAGTAATAAAACAGCCTTGGCTGAAACTGGAAAGGTTGCAGCTGCTGTTCGTGCAGCGCTCCTTGCTAATGGTGTGGCAAAGACAGAGATCGCAACGCAATCAATCACTTCATATCCTGAGTACAGCTACACACCAGAAGGCGGATCACAGCTAGTCGGATACCGCGCATCACAATCATTTGTTGTCACAATTAAAAACGCAGCAAATGCTGGCGTTGTCGTTGATGCCGTTGTTGCTGCCGGTGGGGATAACTTGCAAGTAACAGGTGTTTCACCATTTGTACTTGATGCAAGCAAATCATCACTTTCTGCGCGCACGGTTGCTGTGAAAAATGCACGTGCTAAGGCGTTGTCATATGCCAAGTTGTTAGGTGTAAAACTTGGTCGCGTAATTACATTGTCTGAATCCAGCGGGCCTTCTGCATATCCAATAATGGCTATGGCTAAAGATTCAGTTGGTGAAACTGTGATTGATCTTGGCCAACAAGATGTAACGGTCTCAATATCTGTTAAATGGTCTATTAATTAGCCTGTAAATAAAGGCAGTTTGGTCGCACGCTACCGACAAGGTACGATTTGCGAGCCTCAAACGTCCCCATCGTCTAGGGGCCTAGGACATCGCCCTTTCACGGCGGTAACACGGGTTCGAATCCCGTTGGGGGCACGCAGTACAGTAATAAAGGTTGTGAAATAAATTCATTATGAATTTTTTCATGGCCCGGTAGCGCAGTTGGTTAGCGCGCCGCCCTGTCACGGCGGAGGTCGCGGGTTCAAGTCCCGTCCGGGTCGCAAAAGTTTGGCGCTGTACACATTCGTGTGGCCGGCGCTGAATTTTTGGTAAGGCTTGGTAGCTCAGTTGGTACGAGCGAACGACTGAAAATCGTTAGGTCGCCGGTTCGATCCCGGCCCAAGCCACAGTATTTTTAAAGAGATTTTCTTTTACTTTATTTTTTTAAAGATTACCCAGCTGCGGAACCAGATGATCCAGACTTACGTTGGAATCGTCCTGGTGCACCGCCAGTTGCTTGGCCGCCACTTACTTTAGAACCCGAAGAGCGTCCCTCTTTTGGAGCAGGAGCATTCTTATTCTTTTTCTTCTCGAGCGCTTCTAAAAACTTTGCGCGAGCATCATCTGCGGGTTTTTTGTCATCGGCCATGGGAGAAGTTTACTACTTATCTTCACTAGGAATACGCAAGAAAAATACAAGGAGTGCTATCCAACCAGCGCCAGCCGCAAAGGCAAATGCGCTGTTCTGACTTTGATAGATCGTATACGCCAGTAATCCATAGACACCAGATGCGGCCCAGAGAGTGAGTGCTGCATATTTTCGGTGCATGCCAATGCGCATTAAGCGGTGAGACAAGTGATCGCGTCCACCAGTAAATGGTGAGATGCCGCGATACAGGCGCGAAGTAACAGCAACTGTTGTATCCAAAATAGGTATTGCAAGTAAAGCAATCGGAATGACAAGTGACAAATATTTCGGTGTTATTCCTGGATCAAGGCGGATTGTAAGAACGCCCATCATTATCCCTAGAAACAAGGCTCCAGCATCACCCATATAAATTTTTGCAGGTGATTTATTCCAGAGTAAAAAGCCTGCCGTAGCACCGCTGACCACGATAGCAATTGCACTAACGAGTATCTGACCTTCGCTATTTGCAATTAAAAAGAGGAAGAAAGAAGCGATAGCAACCGTGCCGGCAGCACCACCATCTAGGTTGTCAAAGAAATTAATGGAGTTCGTGATTCCAACAATCCAGAAAATTGAGACTGCAGCGTTTAGAAATTGATTGCCGAGCGCCACACCCATCGTGTTGGTTCCAATCAAAATTAAAGCCATCGCTGTTCCCACAGAAGTCTGTGCAATTAGGCGTGGCCAAGGTTGCAACTCCTTTAGGTCATCCCATAAGCCAACGCCTGCAATTAGTAGCGCAGGAATAATTACGGTGCTGGCAATCTTGAAATTAACGATTGAATAATCCTCCACCAATAGACCCACGAGAGACGCGCTCACAACACCCAAAGCGATTGCGACCCCACCCAAATAAGGAACAGGTTCTTTTTGAATTTTCCGAGGCAAATTTGGAGAGTCCACCGCTCCAATTTTTATGGCAAATTTACGAATGGGAGCAATAACAATCCCTACGAAGATTAAGGTTGCCAACCCAAGTAATAGGTACTGCGTAATTGAATAATTCATAAAAGCAAAAGTGAGAAGTTATTTACCTTGAGTAGTTTTAAGTAATTCGCGTACTTCTGATTCGCGATAACGCCGGTGACCACCGAGAGTTCTAATTGATGTGAGTTTTCCTGCTTGCGCCCAACGGGTAACGGTCTTTGGATCTACTCGAAAGAGTGCTGCAACTTCGGCCGGTGTGAGCAAAATTTCTGCATCTGTTAATCGATTCATATCTACCACCTATTTCATCGAAATTTCGTGTCCGTATTGCACCTTATGGAAGGAAGTATCTAGGTTTGCGGTGGGTAATTGCAAGAAAAGTCAGATGAATTTTTTACCTATTACATCGCTGATTCATAGGCGGCAACTTTGCGCCAGCGCGATACCAATCTTTCGTATCCCTGACCTGCAAGTGAGCCATCGCCGGTGGCTAGGCCAGCTAATGATGACAAGACATCTTCTATGGACGAATCCGCATCTAATCCACTTTCGCCAGATTCGCGTAGTGCTTTATCCAAATAATTTGCGAGCCCGCCATAATCTAATTCAACGAGTGATTGTGGATGAAAAAGGTCGAGCCACTCTTCTAGCTCTTCTATTTCTCCCTCAACAGGTCCTGGACCAAATGCACGTTGCACAGTTTCTAGTGCGCCGTGGCACCTTTTCTTTGCATCGGTAATGCGAGCGCGCATTAATGTGTAGTGACCATCATCATCTATTCCACGGACTCTTTCGCTGGGCTCAAAGAGTGAGAACCATCGTGGCGGAATAATCCATGTTTCAGTCAAAATATGTGGAACTTTATCTTCTAGTTGTTCAACACCTGCAGTAATCACATCTTCGAGGGATTCTGGAACAAAAAACTTTGTCACAGAACTCGGCATTGAATCTTTAAAGTCATCGAGGGCTGCCCAGCAACGATTTGCAGTTGACCATGGCGAAACGTAGCGAGTGCCATCGATATCTAAAATATGCGCGCCATCTGGTCTGCCAGCTGGTGGTTCAGGGAAAATAATTCTACGTAGCGCAAGGGATTGTTCCTCTGTGCGCGAATTTTTCTGCGGATCAATAGATGTCCAACGCAAGCGATCTACGGGATCAAAGGCAGAGAGTGGTTCGTAGATTCGAAGTGATGCGACGTACGGTGTTGGACGCATGTAATTAGTTAAGCACGGGGAATGTAATTGCCATCAGCATATGGATCATCATCTTCTTGTGATTGCTGATTTTTTTCTTCACCATGTAACTCTTTTGCTAAACGATCAAGATCCATCTCTTGTGAGTTGTACTTAAGATCGCGAGCTACTTTTGTCTGTTTCGCTTTTGCTCGGCCGCGCCCCATAGCGTGACCTCCTTACCTAGCGGTGTGTATGTTCAATCAGAGCCGTAGGTTATCGCTTTCGGTATCCGCCTTCCAAAGCGGAGCGGGCAGCACCCGGGGTTGTGGCGCTCACAGAGCCCGCCACCCACGCCTGCATACCGCGTGCAGCAAGGGCTTTGATCGTTAGGTCGGCCGAATCTGGTCCCACGATGGCGACCATGCCAACCCCGCAGTTCCAGGTGCGTTCGTAATCGTTTTGTGGAACCGCGCCTTCGTTAGCCATGAAAACTAACTCTTGCGGCAGCGACCATGTGCTGCGATCAAAGTGTGCAGACAATGTATCTGGAATAACGCGCGCAGTGTTATCGGCTAATCCACCACCTGTGATGTGACTAAATGTTCGTAAGTTTTCGCCGAGTAAATTAATGAGCGCTAAACAATCGAGTGTGTAAATCTCTGTTGGAGTTAAAAGTATTTCACCGAGAGTTTTGTCTAAGTCGCCGTATTGCTTGCTTAGATCTAACTTTTTCTCTTTCAGAATATGTCGCACTAGCGAGTATCCATTTGCGTGAAATCCCGATGATGGCATTGCAATCAATACATCGCCTGCTTTTACGCGGTGTGCACCTAATTGTTTATCAGCATCGACAACGCCAGTAGCAGCACCAGCAATATCGAATTCATCTTCTTTGAGTAAACCTGGGTGTTCGGCTGTCTCGCCACCAATTAACGCGGTGTTTGCTTTTTCACAACCACGAGCAATGCCAGCAACAATATCTGCGATGCGCTCTGGGATAACTTTTCCAACTGCGATGTAATCAGTCATAAAGAGTGGTTCGGCTCCACAGACAACAAGATCATCAACCACCATTGCAACTAAGTCTTCGCCGATGGTGTTATAGATCCCCATCGCTCGAGCAATTTCAGTCTTTGTGCCAACACCATCTGTCGATGTTGCAAGAAGTGGTTTATTGAATTTCTTGAGAGCACTTGCATCAAATAGACCTGCAAACCCACCGATGCCACCTTGTACTTCGGGGCGCGTTGCTTTTGCAATCGATGCTTTCATCAATTCAACAGCGCGATCTCCTGCATCAATATCAACACCCGCACTTTTATACGTGGACATTAGTTGTGGCCGTGAACTTCTGTAATTTCAAGGCGCGCTTTTCCTTCAGATAAATCTGCAGGAATCGCAATTGGATAAGAGCCGGTAAAACATGCGCTGCATAAGTTCTTTTCAGCTATCTCTGTGGCTTCAATCAAACCTTCGAGTGAGACATATCCAAGTGAATCTGCGCCAATAGATCTGCGAATTTCTTCAACGTCTAATCCACTGGCGATTAATTCGGCGCGCGTTGCAAAGTCGATACCGTAAAAACATGGCCACTTAACAGGAGGACTAGAGATACGGACGTGAATCTCTCGAGCGCCTGCTTCGCGCAGCATGCGAACAATTGCGCGTTGCGTATTGCCGCGAACAATGGAGTCATCGACAACAATGATTCGCTTGCCTTCGATAATTTCGCGCAACGGATTAAGTTTTAAACGGATACCGAGTTGTCTAATGGTTTGGCTTGGTTGAATAAATGTGCGCCCAACGTAAGAGTTTTTAACTAATCCCATTCCGTAAGGAATTCCGGATCCAGCTGCATAACCAATGGCAGATGGTGTGCCAGATTCAGGTACCGGAATAACTAAATCTGCTTCAACTGGATGTTCTGCGGCTAATCGCTTGCCAATTTCAACCCGCGTTGCATGAATACCGCGGCCAGCAATTGTTGTATCTGGGCGAGCGAGATAGACGTATTCAAAGATGCAACCCTTTGGTTCGGGAGTAGACCACATCTGTGAACGCAGACCATCAGAGTCAATTGCTAAGAATTCGCCAGGTTCTACTTCACGGACAAAAGCAGCGCCAACGATGTCAAGGGCCGCAGTTTCTGATGCAACAACCCAGCCATTTTCTAGCTTGCCGATAACGAGTGGGCGAACACCGTGGCGATCGCGAGCAGCGTATAGCGTGTGTTCATCCATAAATACAAGTGAGAACGCGCCTTCAAGTTTTGGCAGAACAGCGAGTGCACTTGCCTCAACATTTTTCTCATCTTGCAGGCCAATGAGTGCGGTCATGATTTCAGTATCTGTTGTTGCACCACGTTCATCTTTATTGTGATCTTTATCGAGTTTGTGTGCCAACTCTGCAAGATCTCCGGTATTTGTCAGATTTCCGTTGTGGGCTAAAGCCAGTGTTCCGTACTTAGTTGGGCGCAGTGTTGGTTGCGCATTGACCCAGGTACTAGAACCAGTTGTGGAGTAACGACAGTGACCAATTGCGAGATCACCTTTGAGTGTTACTAAATCACTTTCAGTAAATACTTGAGAGACTAATCCCATATCTTTATAGACAGTAATTCGCTCGCCATCACTTGTTGCAATGCCCGCAGACTCTTGTCCGCGGTGTTGAAGTGCATACAAACCATAAAAAGATAGCTTTGCTACTTCTTCGCCGGGTGCCCAGACACCAAATACTCCGCAAGCATCTTGTGGTCCACGATCTGCATCAAAGAGATTGTGATTGAGTAATCCATCGGGACGGCGGGCCATGTCTAATCCTAATTCTTATCTGTCAGAGGTAAGTACATGGACAAATCGGCGCGCTCACCAGATGCGTTAATGCTTCCACTAGAAATTTCTGCGGCCCACGTTGTCACACCTCGTGCCAACGCCAGCCACGTTTCAGCTTTCATCTCAATGACATTGGGAGGTGTTCCACGTGTATGTGTTGGGCCTTCACCGCATTGAATAGCAGCATAGGGTGGAATACGAACTTCTATCGCGCGACCTGGCGCTTTTGATTCGAGCAGCGCAAGAGTTAATTTCACTTCGCTCATAACAAGTGGGTCGCGGCTCATCCAAATAACCTCGGAAATGTTTCGGTATGTGCTTTTCGTAGCTCTGTCAGCGAGATAACAACATTATTAATTGTGAGTGAATCTCCGCCAGTTGTGCCAATCTGATTGCACGCGATGTCTGATTTTTTGGCTTGTGCAAGCAGTGCATCTTTTTTGCTTGCTTCGATTGCAACGAGTACGCGGCCAGGTGTCTCACTCAAGAGATCGACTGCAGGATTATTGAGTTTTATAGCCGCACCAACTCCATGACGTAAAACCATTTCAGTAAGGGTTGCAGATAATCCACCTTGGCTTAAATCATGTGCTGCAGTAAAAATCTTTTCTGTGCGCCCTGCAACCAGTAGTGAATTAAGGCGCATTGCTGCTTGTAAATCTGATTGCGGTGCGTTTCCACCGCGCTGTCCGTGAATAAATGCCCACTCACTTCCGGCAAAATCTTCGTGAGTTTCTCCGAGCAAATAAAGCTCGAGACCTGCGCGATCAAAACTCATGGGTGTGCGAGTGCGCACATCATCAATAACACCAAGGACTGCAATCACAGGAGTTGGCAAAATCGCAGTTGTGCCAGTCTGGTTATAGAAAGAGACGTTTCCACCTGTAACAGGTAATCCCATTTCTAAACAACCATCTGCAAGTCCCCGAACTGTTTCAGCAAATTGCCACATCACGCCAGAATCTTCAGGAGAGCCAAAGTTAAGGCAGTTGCTGACAGCAAGTGGTGTGGCACCTGCTGTTGCAATATTGCGTGCAGCTTCTGCAAGTGCAAGCTTTACGCCTTCGTAAGGATTTAAATAAGACCAATTAGCATTTGCATCCGTTGCAACTGCAACACCTAAGTGCGTTGATTCATCTACGCGAACCATCCCAGAGTCATCTGGTTGGGCTTGAATTGTGTTGCCTTGTACATACTTGTCGTATTGCGATGTCACCCAGGATTTATCTGCCAAGTTGGGCGTGCCAGCTAGTTTTAATACTGCAGCTTTAATTTCAGCATCCGTTGTTGGCATCGGAACGTTAACTTTTTCGCTGTTGATTTGCTTGATGTAAGCAGGCTCTGCGTATGGTCGTTGATAGACAGGTCCTTCATGCGCGACAGTGCGCGGTGGAACATCCACAATTAATTCACCGTGCCACGTAATTTCTAAACGATCACCAGTTGTAACTTCACCGATGACCGTGGCTGTGACATCCCATTTCTTGCAGATTGCCAAAAACTGATCAATATCTTTTGGTTCAACGATTGCACACATGCGCTCTTGTGACTCTGACATCAAGATTTCTTCAGGAGATAAGGAAGGATCACGAAGTGGCACGCGATCGAGTTGTATAGACATTCCGCCAGTACCGCCTGAAGCTAGCTCAGATGTGGCGCATGAAAGCCCTGCGCCACCTAAGTCTTGAATGCCCACAACGAGATCTGCTGCAAATATTTCTAGTGAGCACTCAATTAAAACTTTTTCTACAAATGGATCACCAACCTGAACACTTGGGCGCTTTGCTGGCCCTGATCCACCAAAAGTTTCTGATGCAAGAACTGATACTCCACCAATTCCATCGCCACCAGTTTTTGCACCGTATAAAACAACAAGATTTCCGGCACCTGCAGCTTTCGCTAATTTAATGTCGCTATGTTTCATTACGCCGACACAGAGTGCGTTAACCAGCGGATTACCGGCATATGTTTGATCAAATATAACTTCGCCACCAATATTTGGAAGTCCTAAACAATTTCCGTACCCACCAACTCCTGCAATAACTCCTGGCAATACACGACGTGTGTCTGGTGCATCGGCTGGACCAAAGCGAAGTGGATCCATCACAGCAATTGGTCTAGCACCCATCGTCAAAATGTCACGAACGATTCCGCCCACTCCAGTTGCAGCGCCTTGATATGGCTCAATAAATGATGGGTGGTTGTGTGATTCGATTTTAAAAGTAACTGCATAACCTTGTCCGACATCAACAACACCTGCATTTTCACCGATGCCAACTAACAACGCATCTGTTTTTACTGCCTTGTCACCAAATTGTTTTAGGTGAACCTTTGAAGATTTATAAGAACAGTGTTCGGACCACATGACTGAATACATCGCTAGCTCAGAAGAGGTTGGACGCCTTCCGAGAATTTCGCGAATACGTGCGTACTCATCTTCCTTTAAGCCAAGCTCCTTAAATGGTTGCTTGTTTTCTGGTGAAGTTTGAGCAAGTCCAACAGTATCTAGCGCCATTTATTTACCAACCATTGAGTGCAGAACAGAGGTAAAGAAACCGAGTCCCTCTGCTGTTGGTCCAGTCAAAGTATCAATTGCGTGCTCTGGGTGTGGCATCAAACCAACAACGTTTCCACGAGCATTTGTGATTCCGGCAATGAGATTGCGTGATCCATTTGGATTTTCACCGACATAGCGCGCAATGATGCGACCTTCATTTTCTAGCGCAGCAAGAGTTGCGTCATCACATTGAAAAGATCCTTCGCCATTTTTTAGCGGAATAACAATCTCTTGTCCTTGCGTAAAAGATGAAGTCCATGCACTGGTTGTGTTTTCAATTGAAATCTTTTGATCACGGCATAAAAAGTGAAGTTCGTGGTTGCGTGTAAGCGCACCTGGCAACAAGTGCGCTTCGCACAAAACCTGAAAGCCGTTGCAGATTCCAAGGAGCGGCATACCTTCATTGGCGCGTTTGATAATTGTCTGCATCACTGGTGCAAAGCGAGAGATTGCACCACAGCGTAAGTAATCACCGTAGGAAAATCCGCCCGGAAGAATTACTGCGTCCACCCCATGTAAATCTGCGTCACCGTGCCAGAGCGAAATAGCTTCTCCGCCAGCAAAGCGCACAGCACGAGCAGCATCTCTATCATCGAGTGTGCCCGGAAAAGTTACGACGCCAATTCTCACTTATTTCTCCACACGCACTGTGAAGGTTTCGATAACAGGGTTTGCAAGTAAAGTTTCGGCAGCTTTTTCTACCTGTGCCAACTGCTCTGGTGTCACATCACCATCTACTTCAATTTCAAATCTCTTGCCTTGGCGAACACTCTTTGCAAATGTAAAACCAAGACGTGGGAGTGCGGCACCGACGGCAGTTCCTTGTGGGTCAAGAATTTCTGGCTTTAACATCACATCGACCACGATCTTTGCCATTGGTGCGCCTTCCTTTAGTGGGTGAATTTATCCGTTAAACCGGCTGCCGGTAATACGGAAATATGCTTCTTCATAACGTGCCGCTGTCTTTTCGACTATTTCATTAGGTAACTCTGGAGGCGGCGACTTTTTATCCCAGCCACTTGAAATCAAATAGTCACGGACAAATTGCTTATCAAATGATGGTTGGGCACCCCCCGGTTTCCAAGAAGATGCTTCCCAGAAGCGAGATGAATCTGGTGTGAGCGCTTCGTCACCGAGTGTGATTTCTCCACTCTCATCTGTACCAAATTCGAATTTGGTATCTGCCAAAATAATTCCGCGAGAGTGTGCAAAGTCAGAAGCTGTTTCATATAACTTAAGTGTTAATCCGCGGAGATCGGCTGCAGTTTCTGTGCCAACAATTTTTTCGCAATGTGCAAAATCAATGTTTTCATCATGGTCGCCGATTTCAGCTTTTGTCGCTGGAGTAAATATCGGTTGTGGTAATTCAGAACCATCGAGTAAACCTGCTGGCAGAGCATTTCCGCAGACCGATGAGTTGCTTTGATATTCACTCCACCCACTGCCGGTGAGATAGCCACGTGCAACACATTCGACTTCAAACATTTCAAGTGGTGCAACGATGACTGCGCGATCAATTACAGATGCTGGAACATCATCGCTGATGATGTGATTTGGCACGATATCTGCAAGTAGTTCGAACCAGAAGAGTGATAGCTGTGTCAGCACTGCGCCTTTATTTGGAATCGGTGTTGGCAAGACCCAATCAAAAGCGGAAATACGATCGGATGCGACTAAGAGAATTTCGTTGTCGTCATTTGTATATAGGTCACGAACTTTTCCGGTGCGCAGATGTCTCCACCCATTTATCAGAGGCGCTGGCGGTGGGCCAGCTAGGCCAAAGCCGCTCACCGAATAGAGCCGGGTTTGTACTGCGCAGCGGCAGAGTGCGCGGAAGTAATCGCGTCAATGCGATTAACAACTCGTGCAATTTGTTGGCGAGCATCGCCAGTAAATTCGATTGGGTTTTTAATTAGCGCAGCAAGAGCCGCAGCATCTAGTGGAATACGAGAGTCTGCTCCAATTGCTGCGAGCAAGTTATTTGCTTTTCCTTCGCGCATATCTAGCGCCGCTTTTGTTGCATGTTCTTTAATTACTTCGTGTGCGACTTCGCGACCGACGCCAGCTTTTACAGCAGCCATCAAAATCTTTGTTGTTGCTAAAAATGGTAAGTATTTTTCTAGTTCTGCAGCAATTACTGCAGGGAATGCACCGAATTCATCCAAGACTGTCAGCATGGTTTCGAGCAATCCATCAATTGCATAGAACGCATCTGGCATAGCGACGCGGCGAACAACGCTGCATGAGACATCGCCTTCATTCCATTGATCGCCCGCAAGTTCAGAGACCATGGATGCATAACCACGGAGAACAACTGAGAGTCCATTAACGCGTTCGCATGAACGTGTATTCATCTTGTGTGGCATTGCAGAAGAGCCAACTTGTCCCGCTTTAAATCCTTCGGTAACTAGTTCGGCACCTGCCATTAAACGAATTGATGTTGCAAGAGAAGATGGAGATGCTGCAATTTGCACCAACGTTGTGATGACATCGTAATCAAATGAGCGAGGATAAATCTGACCAGTTGAATCCAAAACATTTGTAAAGCCGAGTTCGGATGCAATCGCTTTTTCTAATTTTTGGTGCGCTTCGCTGGAACCCAGTAAATCAATTGAATCTTGTGATGTTCCGACAGGACCTTTGATTCCGCGCATTGGATAGCGACTCTGCAGTGAAACTAATCTTTCATATGCAAAGAGAAGTTCTTCGGCGCTGGATGCAAAACGTTTTCCAAGAGTTGTAATTTGTGCGGGCACATTATGTGAGCGACCAGCAATTGGTTGGTCGGCATAGAGTGCAGATTTTTCTCCGAGACGAGCAAGCAGAGCAATTACTTTGTCACTAACAATCTGTAGGCCGTTTCGAATCTGCAGTGCTTCGATGTTTTCGGTTAGATCGCGGCTAGTCATTCCTGCGTGGATTGCTTCGTGTCCGGCTAGTGCGTTGAACTCTTCAATACGAGCTTTAACGTCGTGGCGGCTCTTTTTTTCTCGGGCATCGATGGATGCAAGATCAACTTTGTTAATTACTTTTTCATAATCTTTGATTACGGATTCAGGGATTGCATGACCTAGTTGTGATTGGGCGCGAGCAACAGCGATCCATAGTTTTCGTTCTGCGATGATTTTTGATTCTGGCGCGAAGATTTCTCGCATCACAGCGGATGCATATCTATCTGCCAATACGCTCACTGGTGCATTCTCTCTCATTTAGTTGCCCTTCTCGGCGACCGACGCATTGAGTGCGATATCAGTGCGATAAAAAGAGCCGGGCAAAGTGATTTGAGATATCGCTCGATAGGCACGATCACGTGCCTCTGTCAGATCTTCGCCCAATCCCGTAATACTTAAAACGCGACCGCCGCTTGATACAAGTCCAGCAGTTGATCTTGTTGTACCGGCGTGAAAAGTAAGTGTTTCTCTGACATTTGGAATATTGAGAATTACAGAACCAGTTTGTGGTGATTGCGGATATCCATCAGCAGCTAATACAACAGTGACCGCAGATTCCTCTCGCCATTGCAGCGCAACATCATCGAGAGAATCTGTCGCTGCTTTATATAAAAGTGTTGCAAGCGGTGTTTTAAGTAGTGGAATAAGAACTTGTGTTTCGGGATCACCAAAGCGCGCATTGAATTCGATGACACGGATTCCGTGATCTGTCAGTGCAAGGCCTGCGTATAACAAACCAACAAATGGTGTGCCGCGTGCTGCCATTTCAGCAATTACGGGTGCAAGCACTTGTGTGTATGTGTCTTCAACGATGTCATCTGGCGCCCATGGCAGTGGTGAATATGCACCCATGCCGCCAGTATTTGGACCTAAGTCGCCATCTAGCGCACGTTTGAAATCTTGTGCAGGTTGCATTGGCACAATATTTCGTCCATCTGAAATACCGAAAAGAGATATCTCTGGACCAACAAGGAACTCTTCGATGACAACACGTGTGCACGCCAATGCATGGGTTAATGCAACTTCGCGATCCGTTGTGACAACAACGCCTTTGCCTGCGGCAAGACCGTCATCTTTAACAACGTATGGAGCACCGAATTCATCTAACGCTTTTTCAATCTCGTCCTTGTTTGTGCAGGTATAACTATGCGCAGTTGGAACACCCGCATCTCGCATTACGCCCTTTGCAAAATCTTTTGAACCTTCTAGTTGGGCCGCGGCTTTTGAGGGGCCAAAGACAGCGAATCCTGCTGATCGCAGCGCATCTGCTGCGCCGTTTACAAGTGGAACTTCTGGACCAATGACAACGAGGTCAACGGATAATTCTTGTGCAAGGGCAACAATTGCAGCGTTATTTGTAACATCGAGTGGATGTAGTACTGCACAATCTGCGATTCCTGGATTACCGGGTGCGCAGTGAAGTTCGGTTGTACTTGGGTCTGCTTTTAATCCTAGTGCGAGTGCGTGTTCGCGACCGCCGCTTCCGACTAGGAGGATTTTCATACTTAGATGAAATCCTTTACAACAATTGTTTCATCGCGGCCTGGCCCCACACCAATGGCGCTCATTGGAGCACCAGAAATTTTTTCAAGGAAGGCAACATAATCTTGCGCAGCCTTTGGCAGATCGCTTAGCTTTCGCGCTTTAGAAATATCTTCTTTCCAACCTTGCAGATATTCATAAATTGGTTTTGCGTGGTGGAAATCAGATTGTGATGCTGGTAATTCTTCAACACGCTTTCCATCAATTTCGTAGGCAACACATACTGGAATCTTGTC
This sequence comes from Candidatus Planktophila sp., assembly GCA_044341305.1. GTDB lineage: Bacteria > Actinomycetota > Actinomycetes > Nanopelagicales > Nanopelagicaceae > Planktophila. The sequence continues at coordinate 19,975 of JBIIRY010000008.1, forward strand.
CCAACCAGTGAGCACATCTAATTTTGTTAAGAAGAAATCAGTCAGACCATTTACGCGAACCGCATAGCGGGCAATCGGTGCGTCATACCAACCACAACGACGTGCGCGACCAGTTGTGACACCGATTTCTCCGCCGATAGTACGAAGTTTTTCTCCATCTTCATCAAATAGTTCGGTAGGAAATGGACCAGAACCAACGCGAGTTGTGTACGCCTTAACAATTCCGATGACGCGACCAATTTTTGTTGGTCCAATTCCAGAACCTGTACACGCGCCACCTGCAGTTGGATTACTAGATGTCACGAATGGATATGTACCATGATCGACATCGAGCAGTGTGCCTTGTGAACCTTCTAGCAGAACAGTTTTTCCTGCCTTGAGTGCTTGATCAAGCAATAAAACCGTATCTGCGACGTACGGACGCAAGATTTCTGCATATGCCAAATACTCATCGAGAACTTCGTCGACTTCGATGTTCTTGCGATTAAATACCTTAATAAGTACTTGGTTTTTATCTTTAAGTGCACCTTCGATTTTTTGACGCAAAATAGATGGATCAAACAAATCTTGCACGCGAATACCGATGCGATTGATCTTGTCCGCATAGGCGGGTCCGATACCGCGACCAGTTGTGCCGATCTTTGCTTTACCTAAGAAGCGCTCTGAAACTTTATCGATGGTGCGGTGATACGGAGTAATTAAGTGCGCGTTTGTGCTGATTACCAATTTAGAGCAATCAATTCCGCGCTCTGTCAGACCTTTAATCTCTTGAAGCAATACACCTGGGTCAATGACAACGCCATTTCCAATTACTGGAACTACGTTTGGGCTGAGGATTCCGGATGGTAATAAGTGCAACGCATACTTTTGATCACCAATAACAACTGTGTGGCCCGCATTGTTTCCACCTTGATAGCGGACAACATAATCAACGCGGTCGCCAAGAATGTCAGTGGCTTTGCCTTTACCTTCATCGCCCCATTGGGCACCGAGGAGTACGAGTGCTGGCATTTACTTGAGTGTGGAAGTTCCGGTTGAACGAAGATCTTCACACGCATGCACAACGCGAGCAGCCATTCCAGCTTCGGCGGCTTTGCCCCATGCACGTGGGTCATACATTTTTTTATTTCCAACTTCGCCATCGACTTTTAGTACTCCGTCATAATTCTTGAGTACATGATCGACAACTGGGCGCGTAAATGCGTACTGCGTATCTGTATCAATATTCATCTTGATAACACCGTAATCAAGTGCTTCGCGGATCTCGGTCAAAAGTGAGCCAGAACCACCGTGGAAAACAAGGTCCATTGGCTTGCTGCCAGCTGGCAATCCTTTTTCCTTAGAGACTGCTTCTTGAAGTGTGTGCAAAATTTTTGGTTGCAATACAACGTTTCCTGGCTTGTAGACGCCATGAACATTTCCGAATGTTGCAGCGACCATATAGCGACCGCGTTCTCCCATGCCTAATGTCTTGACGGTCATGAGCGCATCTTCAGGTGTTGAGTACAACTTGGCATCGTGCTTTGCTTCAACGCCATCTTCTTCGCCGCCAACAACACCAATTTCGATTTCAAGAATTGTTCGTGCTGCAAGTGATTTTTCAATTAACTCATCAGCAATTTTCATATTCTCATTCATATCTACCGCAGAGCCATCCCACATGTGTGAGCTAAAGAGTGGGCCTTTGCCAGATTTGATTCGCTCTGCGCCGAACGCAAGTAGTGGGCGCATAAATCCATCAAGTTTTTCAACTGGGCAGTGATCTGTGTGAAGTGCAATATTCACTCTGTAATTCTTTGCAACGATGTGTGCGAATTCTGCGAGTGCTACTGCGCCATCAACCATGTTCTTAACTGTCGAACCAGAAGCGTATTCAGCGCCGCCCCAAGAGAATTGAATGATTCCATCTGATTCTACTTCGGCGAATCCACGAAGAGCTGCGATCAGAGTTTGTGATGATGAGACGTTAATTGCTGGATATGCGAATGCGCCTTTTTTAGCGCGATCCAACATTTCGGAATAAATCTCCGGGGTTGCAATTGGCATTTTTACTCCAATGAATTTAGCTTCGGCATAAATCTCAGAGCGAGCTCTTCATTGGGCCGTCTCGAGGCTTACGGCTAATCCAACCACCTTTAGCCACTTCTGAAAAATCGGCGCTCGGACTAATCTTCACTATATGTCCGAGAATCAAGAGTCCCTCGCCAACCTAGGCCACGAAGATCGCCTCTTCCCACCTAGTGCAGAGTTCGCTGCGCAAGCCAATGCACAGGCGTCTATGTATGACGATGCTGAGAAAGATCGTTTAGCTTTCTGGGAAAAACAAGCACACGCATTGCAATGGGATGCACCTTGGACAACAGTTTTAGATTGGCAACCACCATTTGCTAAGTGGTTTGTCGGCGGGAAAATTAACGCAAGTGTTAATGCGCTAGATCGTCACGTCAATGAAGGTCGTGGAGATCGCGTCGCATTCTTCTTTGAAGGTGAACCTGGGGACTCTCGCACAATTACGTATGCGCAATTACTTACTGAAGTTAAGAAAACAGCGAATGCTTTAACTGAACTTGGAATTAAAGATGGCGACCGTGTTGCTATTTATATGCCGATGATTCCTGAAGCAGCAATTGCAATGCTTGCATGTGCACGAATCGGTGCACCGCACTCAGTTGTATTTGGTGGTTTTTCTGCAGATGCACTTCTGTCCCGTATTCAAGATGCCGATGCAAAGCTTGTGATTACAGCAGATGGTGGTTATCGCAAAGGCTCAGCCTTCGCGCTGAAACCTGCTGTCGATGATGCACTCAAAGGCAAAACAAATGTAAAGAGCGTTTTGGTTGTAAAGCGCACTGGGCAAGAAACTAATTGGGATAGCAATAAAGATGTGTGGTGGCACGACATTGTTGATCGCCAGAGCACCGAACACGTTGCGCAATCATTTGATAGCGAGCACCCGCTATTTATTTTGTATACATCCGGAACAACTGCAAAACCAAAGGGTATTTCACATACAACTGGTGGTTATCTGACACAGGTGGCATATACACACAAGATGGTCTTTGATATTAAGCCAGAGACAGATGTGTATTGGTGCACGGCAGATGTTGGCTGGGTTACTGGTCACTCGTACGTTGTCTATGGGCCACTGATTAATGGCGCTACACAAGTGATGTATGAAGGAACTCCTGATACACCGCATAAGGGTCGCATCTTTGAACTCATTGCTAAATATAAAGTTTCAATTCTTTATACAGCGCCAACGCTGATTCGCACATGGATGAAGTGGGGAGATGAGTTTCCTAAGGCGCACAACCTCAATTCATTGCGTTTACTCGGTTCAGTTGGTGAACCAATTAACCCTGAAGCGTGGATGTGGTACCGAGAAGTTATTGGTGGAAATCGTTGTCCGATTGTTGATACGTGGTGGCAGACAGAGACTGGTGCAATCATGATTTCACCACTGCCGGGTGTGACTGCGACAAAACCCGGATCTGCAATGCGTCCACTGCCGGGAATTAGTGGAAAAGTTGTTGATGACAATGCACAAGAAGTTGGTCTAGGACATGGTGGTTATTTAATTTTGGATAAACCGTGGCCATCGATGCTCCGTGGAATTTGGGGCGAAGAGCAGCGATATAAAGAAACTTATTGGTCTCGCTTTGATGGAGTTTATTTCGCTGGCGATGGCGCAAAGATTGATACCGATGGCGCTATTTGGTTATTGGGTCGAGTAGATGATGTCATGAATGTTTCTGGTCACCGTATATCAACAACAGAGGTTGAATCAGCACTTGTGTCCCACGAAGCAGTAGCAGAGGCTGCAGTTGTTGGCGCCGCCGATGAAATGACAGGACAAGGCATTGTTGCCTTCGTTATTTTGCGCGGTGGTATTCCTAATGTTGGTGGAGAAGAGTTAATTAAAGAGTTACGTGCACACGTTGCTAAAGAAATCGGCGCAATTGCAAAGCCTCGACAAATAGTTGTCGTGCAAGAGTTACCAAAGACTCGAAGTGGCAAAATCATGCGTAGATTGCTTAAAGATGTTGCAGAAAACCGAGCAGTGGGTGATTCAACAACACTTGCAGATCCAAATGTGATGGCGCTAATTTCGCAGGGGTTAAGCACCTCTAAGGATGAAGATTAAACTCTGATTCCTAAGTATTTCTCGGTCAAATCTTCTAACTCTTTGGTCGAAGTAATCACGCCGATTTTTTTATAGACAGTCACACCTTGCGCGTCAACAAAATAGGTAATTGGTACACCCATTCCCAAGACGCCGCTGGTTCGGCCATCTGGATCATAAAGATTTGGCCATGTGATTCCACGAGTTTCTACAAAGTGACGGCCATCGCTTACTTGCGCTTCTTCTACATCGATACCGAGTAAGACCAATTTGTCTTTAGCTTTGCTATAAAAATCAACAAAGTAAGGCATTTCCTCTTTGCAGGGTCCGCACCATGAGCCCCAAACATTTACCACTGCTGGGCCGCGCAGAGCTTCAAGAACTATTCCGGCGCTGCCATCTAAACAATCTAATTGAGTTCCTTGAACAGAAGCATCAACAGCTAAAGTAGAACAATCAACTAGTTCGCCCTTTGAAATTGCAGATGTTGTTGTCGTGCAACCGCTCACAAAGAGCAGTGAAGCAAAGAGAATAGATATCCGGTTCATCTAAAATCCTTGTCTGTCTTTAGAAGTGCTTTTGCTCTCTCTTTATCCATCTCACCAATTCCAACAGATGGACAGATTTTTGCAACTGGACATGCACCGCACGCAGGTTTGCGTGAATGACAGATGCGACGTCCATGCCAAATCATTCGCTGTGACAAATTTGTCCACTCTTTCTCTGGAATTAACTCTTGTACATCAAACTCTACTTTCACTGGATCATTCGATGCTGTCCATTCAAACCTGCGCGATAAACGACCAAAGTGTGTGTCAACAGTTATTCCTGGAATATCAAAGGCGTGACCTAAAACAACATTGGCAGTCTTGCGACCCACACCTGGCAACGTAATTAGCTCTTCCAAAGTTGAAGGTACTTTTCCCTTGAAATCACTCTGTAGTTTAACTGCTAGCCCTTTTATATTTCGAGCCTTAGCATGATAAAAACCAGTTGAAAAAATCAGCTCTTCAATGTCTTCGATCTTTGCCCGTGAATAATCTTTAGCGCTCTTATACTTCTTAAAGAGTGCAGGCGTAACTTGATTGACTCTCTTGTCTGTGCACTGTGCAGATAAAACAGTTGCCACCAATAATTGCAAAGGATTACTGAAATCTAATTCGCAGCGAATATTTGGATATGTCTTACAGAGGATGCGATAGACAGCCTTGGCTTGGCTTCGAGTTTCCCTATCCGCGCTCATGCGAGTAAAGTACCCTTCGTGACCCCAGAAGAAGATGTCGTTCGTCGCGCACCACTATTTACTGCGCTAGATGAAGCCTCTGCCGTATCACTTCGCTCATCAATGGATAGCGTCAAGATCTCAAAGGGAAATATCCTCTTTGCAGAAGGCGATGAAGGCGATCACCTATACGTAATCCTTGAGGGAAAGTTAAAGCTAGGTACCTCAAGCGGTGATGGTCGCGAAAACTTGTTATCAATTCTTGGACCTGGCGAAATGTTTGGCGAACTCTCACTCTTTGATCCCGGTCCACGCACATCAACTGCAACAGCCGTGACCGATGCCAAACTATTAACTCTTAATCATGACAAGTTAATTCCGTGGCTCCGTGAAAATCCGGATGTTGCACTTCATCTGCTCGCCCGTTTATCACAGCGTCTCCGCCGCACCAATGAAGCCGTTGGCGACTTAGTTTTCTCAGATGTTCCTGGTCGCGTAGCAAAAGCACTCATTGATCTTGGTGAGCGCTTCGGAAAGAAAACTGATGAAGGTTTGCTCGTAAATCATGATTTAACACAAGAAGAGCTTGCACAACTAGTCGGCGCATCTCGCGAAACAGTTAATAAAGCACTCGCAGATTTTGCTGGCCGTAATTGGCTAAAACTTGATGGACGCTCTGTGTTGATTACTGATTTAGAACGTCTAACAAAGCGCGGTAAGTAGCTCTATCTCTTAACTGCAAACATGCAGAAAGCGGTTGCTGGATAAAAAAGATTTCTGATTATTCGAAAAACAATAATTGGGTTGGTTATTAGTTTAAATAAAGTGCCTTTTGATTTAATTGCCTTCCCCATAGATCTTGGATTCTGCATGAGCACCGATGATGAAAAAACCGTGCCACTTTTTACAATTTGAAGGTCCTTAATTTCAAAGTCTTCTTCGAAAAAATTTCGTAGTTCCTTCAAGTTTGGCCGAAACATGTTATCAATCGGATCTGGATGATATGGAAAGGATTTTGGACCACTCAAAATTAGAACATCACCTGAATTTAAAAGCTTACTAATTGATTGAATGCCTAAATTGTAATCTGGAATGTGTTCTAATAAATTTGAAATCAGATAAAGGTTTCCATTTAAGCTCGCAATACTTTTCTGTCCTTCTAGTGTCGTAAAATCTGCTACTAAATCAACACCCTCTTGGCTTTTTATATCTATGTTCAGGATTTTAAAGTTGAGAGACAAAGGGTTTAATACAAAGTTTCTGATACACGGCTGGGAAATATCTATAAAATCTGTCGTAGAAGAGCCTATATTTATCGCAATGCCTTTTTTGCCCTTAAGAAAAGTTTCAATGTACTCATTGATTTTCTTGGCCTCTTTAATTAACATAAAAACTAATCCGCGATTTCAACCGTTAATTCAATTTCAACGGGTGAATCCAAAGGCAACTCTGCAACACCAATAGCAGAACGAGCATGCTTTCCTGCTTCTCCCCAGATATGTACAAAGAGTTCGGATGCTCCATTTACAACAACTGGTTGTGAAATACAACCGGATGCACCATTTACGTAACCAACGACTCGAACAACCTTTGAAATCTTGTTTACATCAGCAACTAACGCAACAGCAGCCAAAGCATTAAGTGCGCAGATCTGTGCAAGTTCTTTAGCGCGCTCAGGAGTAATTGCATCGCCAACTTTTCCAGTATCAGCCATCTCACCATTTACTAGTGGCAGTTGTCCTGCAGTAAAAACAACATTGCCGGTGCGAACCGCTGGAACATATGCGGCAACAGGCTTTGCAGCGATCGGAAGTTCTAGACCTAGTTCTGCAAGCTTTGCACGAACATCGGTACTCATTTAATTTCTCGCTTCATGTACGCAACCAATTGTTCGCCGGTACCTGGTGCTGGAATAACTTGTACGAGTTCCCAACCATCAGAACCCCATGTATCAAGGATCTGCTTTGTTGCGTGAGATAAGAGAGGAACAGTTGCGTATTCAAATTTCATTTATTTAACGCTTCTTTCACTAGACCGGAAACAATCGAACCATCTGCTTTTCCTGCAGTTTGACCCTTGATAACTCCCATTACTTTGCCCATATCCCCTGGCCCACTTGCCCCAGTTTGTGCAATGGCTGCAGCAATAAGTTTCTTGATTTCATCTTCGCTCATTTGTTCTGGCAAATACTTAGCAATTACTTCACCCTCTGCTTTTTCAAGAGCTGCTTTGTCTGCACGCCCAGCGTCAGCAAATGCTTCTGCTGCTTCGCGGCGCTTCTTTGCTTCGCGTGAAAGCACAGTAATGATTTCAGCATCAGTCAGAGTGCGAGCCTCTTTACCTGATACTTCTTCATTGGTAATCGCGGTCAAAACCATACGAATCGTGCCTGAGACAATCTCATCGCGGCTGCGAATAGCTTCGGTCAGATTTGCTTGTAAAATCTCTTTAATGCTCATATCGGTATCTTAAGGGATTTTTTTCCCTGTACAGACGTATTATATGAACAACCCGATTGCCTGATTTTAGCGAAAGTAGGCTCGATGCCAACATTACAAAAGCGAGCGAGATTTTTAGTCTTAAGCGCCATAGGGCTTATGGTTCTTGTGATTGTTCCGGTGTTTAATGACTCAACAAATATCCCTAAGTTTTCTGTGCTTTTTTTCATTGCCGCTCTAGGAATTTCAGTTTTAGCTATACCTAAGTTTGGATTGTTCGAAAAAAAGAATTGGATGAGTTGGCTGCCACCATTTTTGTTCTTAAGTGTCTTGTTCATATTGGCATTAATCACTGATCAGAAGTATGCAGCATTCTTTGGTAGCTACGGTCGCAACAACGGGTGGTTTCAATATCTAGGATTGACTGTATTGTTTTTGTTAACAGCTTTTTCATTTAATTTTTCCACATTAACCAAGTTTTTTAATTTGCTGGTAGCGCTTGGTCTAATCATTACAATTTATGGATTCTTTCAATACCACCAAATAGATTTCATTAACTATACAAATCCAGCCAGGCCAATTATCGCAACTATGGGAAACCCCAACTTTGCCTCAGCTTTTATGGGTTTTGCAGCGATAGCGCTTGTGTGGAAGATTACCGAAACAAAAGTACTCTGGCAGAAGATTAGCCTCTTGGTGGCATTGATTTTCCAAACATATGTAATTTATGTTTCGTATTCCTCACAAGGTTTGTTTATTCTGTTGATAGGTGCTCTTACTTTTATCGGCATTAAATATTTTACGTCTAGCAAGAAAATTGGATATTCGTATTTTTCATTCTTCGGCTTAACATCCTTCATTGGATTACTCGGACTCTTACAAATAGGGCCTCTAACTAGATTTGTCTATCAAGAATCAACCACACTTCGTGGTGATTACTTCCGTGCTGCATGGAGAATGTTTCAATCCGATCCTATTACTGGTGTTGGAATTGAAAGATTTGGGGAGTATTACCGTATGTATCGCGATGCCGATGCTGCATTGCGTTTAGGTCCACGCTTTGTTACGAATTATGCTCACAACGCTTTTCTACAATTACTGGCGACTGGTGGAATAATCCTTTTTCTTACATACCTCGTCATGATTATTTTTGTAGTGATTGCAGCAATTAGAGGATTTAGAAACTTTAAAGGCAATGAAAAGGCAATGTTTGGCGCATTAGTTTCTTTGTGGTTTGCGTTTCAGATTCAGGCACAGATATCAGTTGATCAAATCACTATTGCGGCAATTGGTTGGGTACTAGCGGGCGCAATAATTGCGTTAGGTTTTAACAATAAGTTAATTGCAGAAAAGGCATTTCGGCCAAATACTTATTCTAAGAAAAAACGTGGCAGTATAGACAATTCCACGATGGTAGCCGGTGGTTTAAGTCTTGCATTATTGATTGCATCTTTTATGTGGTTAATTCCTATTTGGAAAGCCGACTACACAATCAAGCAGGCTCGACTTCTTCAAGGCGACGCTGCTGACTTTAACTTTTTGGCTGTGAAAAGAGATTTGGCTCTCAAAGCTGTCGAAAACGCTCCGGGGGAAGTTAGATACAAGCTTCTGGCTAGTGTCGAGCTTTCAAGAGCGAAAGAGTTAGAACTTGCACGAATACAACTTCGGGATGCATTTGAGATAGATCCAAGATCTTATGACGCTGTAGTCATGGCAGCTAAAGTTTATGAAAACGCTGGATTAATTGAGGAGGCGATAAAAACCAGAATTGCTGCGACGAAAATGGATCCTAATGACATAGATAACTGGCTGCAATTAGGTAAGGACCTCGCTCAACTTGGAGATTTTGAAGCCATTAAGAAAGTCATTAAGTTGGTCGAGCCCCTTAAAGGTAAATCAACCATCGCAGATGATTTACGTAAATTACTCCCCGTTGTTCCTACTTCGTAAACTCGACGGCAAGTAGTTCAGCAATCTGCGCTGTATTGAGCGCAGCGCCTTTGCGTAGATTGTCACCGCAGACAAATAAGTCCAGCGCCATTGGGTCATCAATGCTCTTTCGAACACGACCAACCCATGTTGGATCTGTGCCAACAACATCTGCTGGTGTTGGGAATTTGTAATTCTCTGGATCATCAACCAACTTAACGCCAGCTGCATTAGCAAGAATATCTTGCGCCGCTTTACGTGATGGTTCTTTTTCAAAGACTGCGTGCACTGTCAATGAGTGAGTTGTGATCACCGGAACACGCACACAGGTAGCTGAAACCTTTAAGTTTGAAAGTCCCAGAATCTTGCGTGATTCGTTACGTACCTTTAGCTCCTCAGATGAATAACCATCGGCCTTTAATGAACCAGCCCACGGAATTACGTTGAGTGCAAGCGGCGCTGGAAATGGACCAAGATCTGTAACAACTTTGTGTACATCTCCAGCAGTATCTCCGGCATCGGTACCAGCAACTTGTTTGATCTGCGCGCGCAGTGCATCAATACCTGATTGACCCGCACCTGATGCTGCTTGATAAGAAGAGACGACTAACTCTTTAAGTCCGTAAGTTTTGTGTAGCGCGCCCATTGCAACAATCATTGAAAGAGTTGTGCAATTTGGGTTCGAGATAATTCCACGTGGACGTTGCTTCACCATCTCTGGATTTACTTCAGGAACAACTAGTGGGACATCGACGTCCATTCGAAATGCACCAGAGTTATCGACAACTACTGCGCCGCGAGATGCAGCAATTGGTGCCCACTCTGCAGAAATTTCATCTGGCACATCAAACATTGCAACATCAATGCCATCAAATGATTCTGGTGTTAGTGCAACAACTGTGAGCTCTTCACCGCGGCACTTAAGTTTTTTTCCAGCACTGCGAGCGGACGCGATCAAACGAATTTCGCCCCATACATCTGGACGCTCAGACAAAATGCTGAGCATTACTGTGCCGACTGCGCCAGTGGCACCGACAACTGCCAGTGATGGTTTTTTACTCATCGTCCTGTGCCTCCGTACACAACTGCTTCGATTTGATCTGCATCGAGTTCGAAGGCTGTGTGCGCTGCTTTTACACCGCGATCAAGATCTGATTCGCGGCAAATAATTGAGATACGAATTTCAGATGTAGAAATCATTTCGATGTTTACGCCAGCCTCTGACATCGCAGCAAAGAATGTTGCTGTTACGCCAGGGTGCGAACGCATGCCGGCGCCAACGAGTGAGAGTTTTCCGATTTGATCATCGTACTGAATAGATGAGAAACCAACTTCACCTTGGATACCTTGAAGAATCTTTGATGCGTTAGCGCCCTCTGCTTTTGGCAGAGTAAATGAAATATCTGTTAAACCTGTGGCAGCGGCAGAAACGTTCTGCACAATCATGTCGATGTTGATGTCGGCATCGGCAATTGCTTGGAAGATGCGAGCAGCAACGCCTGTGCGATCGGGGACACCAACGATGGTGATCTTTGCTTCGGACTTATCGTGTGCGATACCCGAGATGATTGCTTGCTCCATGTTGCCTCCTTCAGGATGATCTTTGACCACCCATGTTCCTTCGTTGGTTGTAAATGATGAACGGACGTGAATTGGTAAGTCATATCTACGTGCGTATTCAACGCAACGAAGATGTAAAACTTTTGCACCAGATGCTGCAAGTTCGAGCATCTCGTCATATGTAACTGTCTTTAACTTTCTTGCCGCAGGAACAACACGTGGGTCTGCACTAAAGACGCCATCAACATCTGTATAAATTTCGCAGACATCGGCGTCAAGGGCCGCAGCGAGTGCAACTGCTGTTGTGTCTGACCCACCGCGACCAAGTGTTGTAACATCTTTTGTATCTTGCGAAATTCCTTGAAAGCCAGCAACGATTGCAATTGCGCCTTCATCGAGTGCTTCTTGAATACGTCCTGGTGTCACATCAATAATGCGAGCGCGACCATGTGCGCTATCTGTAATCACACCTGCTTGGCTTCCGGTAAATGAACGCGCTTCATGACCGAGATTTGAAATCGCCATTGCAAGCAGTGCCATAGAAATTCGTTCGCCAGCTGTCAGCAACATATCTAATTCGCGACCAGCAGGAATTGGAGTGATCTGGTTAGCAAGATCGATTAACTCATCGGTTGTATCGCCCATCGCCGAAACGACCACGACGACTTGATTGCCATCGCGCTTGGAGGCCACGATGCGGGCAGCAACCCGCTTCATGCCCTCGGCATCGGCCACTGATGACCCGCCGTATTTTTGAACGATCAATCCCATGCGCAAAGCATGACAGGCTCAGAAGGGCTTTTGTAATCGAATTATTGGTTTTCTCAAACTATGAGACGGTGAGCATCTCAAATAACGAGATAGTTAGTTCTCTACGTTCCTTCTGCCTTCAAATGCGCGTCCGAGCGTGACTTCGTCCGCGTATTCAAGGTCGCCGCCGACTGGCAGGCCGCTAGCTAAGCGAGAGACCTTTATTTCTAGCGGCTTAATCATTCGGGCTAAGTACGTAGCTGTTGCTTCACCTTCGAGGTTGGGATCGGTGGCCAAAATAACCTCGGTAATCGCTGAATCAGATAAACGACTCATCAACTCTTTAATTCTTAATTGATCAGGACCGATTCCATCAATAGGACTGATGGCGCCACCGAGCACGTGGTACTTGCCACGAAATTCGCGGGTCCGCTCAATGGCAATCACATCTTTACTCTCTTCAACAACACAAATCTGTGAGTTATCTCGGCGAGGGTCACGACAGATGCGGCACTCCGTTTCTTCTGAGACGTTTCCGCACTGCGTACAAAACTTCACGCGCTCTTTCACCGTACGAATCGCATCGACCAACGCTGCAGCAATATCCGCGTCCGATTGCAGAATATGAAAAGCGATTCGCTGCGCGCTCTTCGGACCCACACCAGGTAAGCGCCCCAGTGCGTCAATTAAATCTTGTATCGCACCTTCATACATACCGCTCATTATTACTTCTTATCCGTAATAACTTGGGCGCCTAATTCGCGAGCAAGTAGTGCAGCGCCGCTGAGTTGTTCGGCGTCACTCGGTGATTCATCCACTCGCACCGCACGAGTCGCAGGTGTATTTGGTGTCACTGAAGGATCCACGACGACTTCGATCTTGCGATCAAGGCCAACAACTTCAATAAATGCTTGGCGCAGAATCTCATCGCTTTCTGATCGCACAAATGAATCGCGTGCGCCGGCGTTGGCGATTCCGACCGTAATGTTTTTGTCATCGACGCCCAAGATGTGTGCGCTCGCAGATAACAGCGACCACGTCAATCGGCGGCGCTTCTTAACGTTCTCAATTACATCGGGCCATAAGCGGCGCAAACCAGCAATGTCCATTGAATCAACACTTAACTTCTTCACAGTCGGTTGTTCCGAAGACACGGGAAGAACTTTTTTAGTGTCTTCTTGAACAACAGGCTTTGAAGACGGCATTGGTGCGATGTTTTCGACGCGCTCTAAACGCTCGATGCGCGCAAGCAATCCGCTCTCTGTTGCGTCGCTGATTGGCAACAGTATGCGGCCGCAGATGAGCTCGAGTATTAAGCGTGGTGCGGTAGCACCGCGCATCTCTGTTAATCCTTGGGCGGCGATGTCTGCGGCGCGGGATAAAGATGCGGTGCCAATGCGATCTGCTTGTGTGCGCATGCGCTCTAGTTGGTCATCTGGCATATCGCGCAGAATTGAATTGGCACTTGTGTCGCCTAGTGCAGCAACAATCATTAAATCGCGTATGCGTTCGAGCAAGTCGGCAGTGAAACGTTTTGGATCGTGTCCACTTTCTATAACGCGATCGATTGTTGCAAACAACGTTGCGGCATCGCGTGCAGCGAGCGCGTCGATTGCATCATCGAGTAACGCACCGTCGGTGAAACCAAGTAACTGAACTGCGATGTCATAACTGACACCTTCTTTGCCTGCACCTGCAAGTAATTGGCCAAGCACAGATAACGCATCGCGTACAGATCCACCGCTTGCGCGCACAACTAATGGCAGTACACCTTTTGCTACTTCAACACCTTCTGATTTACAGATTTGCTCTAGGTGCGCGGTCAGGATTCCTGGCGGCACTAAGCGGAATGGGTAATGGTGTGTACGAGAGCGAATAGTAGTAATAAGTTTTTCTGGCTCTGTTGTTGCAAAGATAAAAATAACGTGTGGAGGTGGCTCTTCAACCACTTTAAGAAGTGCGTTCGCCGCACCTGGCCCAAGTTGGTGAGCCTCATCAATAATGTAAATCTTGTACTTGCTATTTACAGGTGCAAAGAAAGCTTTATCTCTTAAATCTCTTGCATCATCTACTAAACCATGTGTTGCTGCATCTAATTCGATAACATCGATTGATCCTGGACCATTTGCTACTAAGTCTTTACATGATTGGCATTCGCCACATGGATTTGGTGTTGGTCCTTTTTCGCAGTTAAGTGATCTCGCCATAATGCGTGCACTCGATGTTTTTCCGCAACCACGTGGACCACTAAATAAATATGCGTGATGTGTTTTTCCTGATGACAACGCATTACTTAAAGGAACAGTTACATGTTCTTGACCAATGACATCTGCAAATACAGAAGGGCGATACTTGCGATACAACGCTAGTGACATCACATTCCCTTCTCGTAAACTCTTTAAAATAAAACCTAAGGGATCCCTCGTGCACCCGCTAGAGCGCACCTACCCTTGCTGTATTCCTACCCTGGGGGAGTTCAGTGCGGTAACGCCGCACGAGGGATCTGGTCTAAGCATAGTTAGCGCACCGATAGAGTTCGTATCCTCGGGAGGATTCGCATAGCGGCCGAGTGCGCACGCTTGGAAAGCGTGTAAAGGGCAACCTTTCAGGGGTTCAAATCCCCTATCCTCCGCAGTAAGAATAAAACCAGGGAGAGAACTATGAAGATTAAATCAATGCTCGTTACAGCAATGCTCGTCGCTGGTGGGCTAGTAATGACACCAGCTCATGCAACTGAGAAGCCAACAGTTGAATCCTTCACATTCTCTCCTCAAGAAATCGACACCGTCTCGGTAAACACATCTGTTACCTTTGAAATTGTTGTCTCGCACCCAAGTGGCATTGCGGAGACATCCACACTTCTATCGCTGAAGAGTAGTCGCGGTGACTCGCTCGCGGTTTATTTGAATCGTACAGATCCAAATCTGGCTGCAACCAAAGTGACATTCAAAGGAGTCCTTGTTGTTCCTCGAGAAGTAAATCCAGGTGTATACACATTCTCTGTCCCAGGATTTAAGAATAATTCATCTGCTGGATACCAGTATGACACTGGGACCATTGTTGGCGGGAAGGTGCGTGCAATTGTTGGCGCAGAGACTGCTCTCCTTATTCGATCTGGTGGAGAGTTAAACTTTGACTACGCCACTTTTATTGGGCCAACTCACAATCAGTTAGCAGGTATCACGTACCAAAATACGGTCAAGTACAACTCTTCAGCAGTTCCTCTCTGGCGAGTAGGAGAGAAATACGATCCATCTAAATACTTCGAATTACGAGTGCCATCTTTATCACTTGAGATGAAAACCCTTACACCTACAATTTGCTCCACAGATGGTAAGACGATGCAATTTCTCAAGGAAGGCACTTGCTCTTTTGATGTCTTCACAGCAAAAACCAAAGATTACAACGCTCTAATAAGCAGCCAATCTGCAACAATCGAAGCAGCTCGCACTAAACCAACTTTGATTGTTGATAAATTTGCTAATCAGGATGTTAAAGATCTTGGTAAATCACTTGAACTCGCGCGTGTGTACGGCCCAACTGGTGGTCTTGTATTGCCGGAGAGCATTACACCCGTCACATGTTTTGCAACTGGTTTCTATGTAAAACTTGTTGCTGGTGGAACTTGTAAGTTAACGTATCAATTTCCAGAAACCACTAGCTTTTTAGCTTCAGATTTATACACATTAAGTTTTGAGATTCTCAAAGATGGGCAACCAGTTGTTGCGCCGACTCCGGTTGTGACTCCAACTCCAACTCCAACACCAACAGCAACAGCAAAGCCTGTGGTTAAGAAGACGATTACCTGCGTAAAGGGCACAAAGACCATCAAGAAGACTGCGGTGAGCCCTAAGTGCCCTAAGGGATACAAGCTAAAAAAGAGATAGTTTAAATCTCTACGCCAATGTATTTGGTTTCAAGGAATTCATGAATTCCATCGAAGCCACCTTCGCGTCCTAGGCCGCTCTGCTTCACGCCACCAAATGGTGCTGCTGGGTCAGAGATAACGCCTTTATTGATTGCAACCATTCCTGATTCAATAGCTTCGGCTGTGCGAATTGCGCGCGCAAGATCTTTAGTAAATACATAACTAATTAATCCAAAGTCTGTGGAGTTAGCTAGTTGTATTGCCTCTTGATCAGTATCGAAGGTAACGATTGGTGCAACTGGGCCGAAGACTTCGTGATTAAGGATGTCATTTGTTTTATCAACTGAGATAACAGTTGCTGGATAGAAAGCGCCGTCGCCATCGGGAGTTTTCCCACCAGTGTGGAGTTTTCCGCCTGCTTTAACCGCTGCATCTACTAGTTCTGCAATCTTGTTGCGCTCTTTAATCGAGACACTTGCACCGAGCTGTATCCCAGCTTCTGTGCCTTTACCCATTTTTAGTTGTGACATTGCTTGTGAAAACTCTTTTGTAAATTGATCTGCAATGTTCTTTTGTACATAGACACGATTTGCAGCGGTGCATGCAGCGCCACCGTTACGCATCTTGGCAAGCATTAAGCCGGCGACTGCTGCAGGAATATCTGCATCTTCAAAGACAACAAATGGTGCGTTGCCGCCGAGTTCCATAGAGCAACGGATAACACGATCAGCTGCTTCGCGAATAAGAACGCGACCAACTTCGGTGGATCCGGTGAATGACAAATTCTTTACTCGTGGATCATGCAAAATCTTTGAAATAGATTCCCCAACTTTTTCAGGAAGGATGACGTTGATAACTCCCTTAGGGACTCCAGCGCGTTCCATGATGTCAACAATTGCGAGCGCTGTGAGTGGAGTTTCAGATGCCGGTTTCAAAATCATTGTGCAACCCGCTGCAATTGCTGGACCAATCTTGCGTGTGGCCATTGCAGCTGGGAAGTTCCAGGGAGTAATAAGTAGTGAGACACCAATTGGTTGGTGAGTAACAAGAATTCGCTTGTCACCACTTGGTGACTTACGAAAATCTCCAGGAACGCGTACTGCTTCTTCTGCGAACCAACGAAAGAATTCGGCGGCGTACATAACTTCGCCTTTGGCATCGGTTAGTACTTTGCCATTTTCTTTAGAAACAATTGTTGCGATTGCATCTGCTTCGGCAACCATGATTTCAAATGCTTTGCGCAAGATTTCAGAGCGAACACGTGGTGCGGTCTTTGCCCAATCGGCTGCGGCGCGGTCAGCGGCTGCAACGGCAGCTTCGCATTGTTCGGGGCCGGCGACGGCTACTTCTGCAATAACCGAACCGTCACTGGGATCGGTGACAGGCATAGTTTTAATTCCGTCGACCCATTGACCATCTATATACATCTTTGTGCGCATAAGATGAGTCTACTATGGCTAAGTCGTGGACAGATGGGGCGCCAGAGCCCCAGATTTTGCGGGAGCAAATACCCGTGCGCGATCCCATCACTTATCGAATTAAAAAGTTTGTTCTTGGCACCCCATTAAACCGCCACTCACTCGGTGACCAACGCTTATCCAATAAAAACTCTTTTGGAATTCTGGGCTCGAACTGTATGTCCTCATCAGCGTATGGTGGCGAACAGATTCTTGTAGCACTTGTTCCCGCTTTTGGGTTAGCAGCATTTGCAATATTTACACCGTTAATCAGCATCTTGCTTGTAATGCTTGTGATCGTCGCCTTTTCTTATCGCGATGTCATAAACACTTACACACGAGCTGGTGGCGCTTATGTTGTTTCACGCGAAAACTTTGGCGTGAATGTTTCCTTGGTGGCAGCCATTGAGTTGATGTTTGGATACATCATCACCGTTGCTATTCAATCAGCTGCAGGAGTTGCCGCAATTATCTCTGCATTTCCCGCTCTTACTGAATATAAAGTGACTCTTACTTTATTCATCATTGCGCTTTTGACTTTCGTTAACTTACGTGGAGTAAAAGATGCGGGAGTCATCTTTGTGCTTCCTTCATACATATTTATTGCTTCTATGTCTGTCGTCTTTATCATGGGTATCTACCGAAAAGTTAGTGGTTCATTACCTGAATACGCCACTGATACTCCTGGATTGCTTCCACTAGGTGAAGAGCAAGGACTCATAACTTTCGCAGCCATTCTTATGATCTTGAAAGCCTTTGCAAATGGCAGTGCCTCTCTTACTGGTCTTGAAGCGGTCTCAGATAGCGTTTCACTATTTCGCTCACCAGAGCACGTAAATGCACGACGCACATTTACTTGGATGGCAATCACTCTGTCTGTTCTCATTATTGGAATTGGATGGCTGGCATACCAAACCCTTGCAGTGCCTTATCAATCAGGAACTCCTACTGTTATTTCTCTCGTTGCTCAAGCAGCGCTAGGTGCAAGTCTTGCCGGTGAAATCTTTTATTATGTAGTTCAAGCCGGCACCATGCTTATCCTCTTTGCTGGCGCAAATACTTGCTATAACGCATTTCCAAACATGGTTAATGTGATTGCAAATGATGGATTTCTTCCTAAGCGCCTTACAGAGCGAGGACATAAATTAGTCTTTTCAAGTGGCATTCTTTTCATAGCAGTGACTGCTTCAACACTTGTTATTGTCTCTGGGGCGAGTATTACGGTGCTTGCAGCTATATATGCCCTTGCAGTATTTATCGGATTTACTCTGACCGGATTCGGTATGGCAAAAAAGACTTTCAAAGACAGAGCTAAAGCCAGATCAATTGTTCACATACTTGCAGGCACTGTCTCTGCATTTACGGTTGCAGTTCTAGCGATCACTAAGTTTTCAGAGGGAACTTGGTTAGTGGTCATTGGTACGCCTATAGCTCTTTTAGCGATGAGAAATTTTAATAAGCAGTACCGCAAAGAGAAGCAAGCACTTATCGTCCAATCAAATGATGCGCGTGCAACCACAATCTCGAGGCATAACGTGACTGTGTTAGTAGACACTGTTGATATTGCAACAATTACAGCAGTCAGATATGCCAGATCACTAAAACCACATACTCTGCAAGCAGTCCACTTTGTACTCGATGATAGGAAGGCAGAAGAAATCTCACTTCTGTGGCAAAAAAATCCTGCCTTTGATGATGTACCTCTTGAGTTAGTTGATTGCCCAGATCGCAGACTTCCGCATGCTGCTCTTGAATATGCAGTGCGCATGACGGTAAAGCCAGATATTGAATTAACACTTTTGCTTCCTCGACGTGCTTACTCTGGTTTTCTCCGTCGACTTCTTCATGATCAAACTGCAGAAAAAATCGCAGCACCGATTTCCCAACTACAACGCGTAGTTGCCACGATTGTTCCATTCGACGTAAGTCGCATTCTTTCGAGCAATCCAACCCCGGACAATCAAGCAATAAGGGAGAACGTTCCGGTTAAGACAGCCGCAATTAAGCCAGTGGCTGCAGTAACAAATGATGTAGAACCAGCAAGTCATTACGCAGAAAAAATGACACCAATTGGTGAGATTCAGTGGCGAAAGCGGGCACATGTTCAAGGCAAGGTCACATCAATAAAGAGTGCTCCCACAGATTCTGCTCCGTATCTGCAGGTTGAAGTCTGGGATAAATCTGGTGGCGTAACTCTTCAGTTTTTGGGTCGTCGCGAAATCGCCGGTCTCGAAGTTGGCTCTGAGATTCGTGCCGAAGGAATGGTTGGCGAAGAAGAAGGATCGCTAAAGATTCTTAATCCTTCTTATGAACTATTGGCCTGAGCGAAAAAATTCAGTTAGTAATGCGGCGCACTCTTTTTCTAGAACACCTGATTCAACTTCAACGCGGTGAATAGCGCGCGGATCGCGCAATACATCCCAGACTGAACCTACGGCGCCAGCTTTTTCATCCCACGCACCAAAGATCACTGTTGATATGCGCGCTTGTGCAATTGCGCCTGCACACATCGCACATGGTTCGAGGGTGACAACAAGGGTGTGATTATCTAAACGCCAACCATTCGTTGCAGCTTTTCGGATTGCAACTATTTCGGCGTGAGCAGTTGGGTCTGATTTTGCTTCACGTTCGTTTGTGCCGGTCGCAATTATTTTTCCTGAAGGATCAACAATGAGTGCGCCGACTGGAACATCGTTGGATGCAAGGCCTTGTTGCGCAACAGCAATTGCTTCGCGCATTAATTCAATTGATGTCACAGTTCTAATAACTCAGCAAACTGATCACCAAAACCTAGACGGCTTGCAATCGCTTCGAGTTGTTCATCTGGAAATAATTCAGCGTCATCGCAGAGCGCAGCCATCTCCATGTGATTCATACCAAGATCTGCAAATATATCTAGATAGCCAACAGGAAATGGATCTTCATCTTCTTCTGGAGTATCAATTTCATTTATCTCTAGGAAGTCTGCTGCCACTGCATAATCGAGTGCGCAGGTAATGTCGCTGAGAAACATTGTGATGTGTGAGCCAAGTACACGAATTAACATAAAGAACTCTTCATCAATTGCAACGAGTGCAATTGCGCCACCATTTGTCTGTTGTGATTTAAGTCGATCAATAATTTGCGCAAGGTCGTGTGCATCGGGAAGTAGTGCCAAGGTCCATCGGCCATCTTCGTGCCAGGCCGCGACGGCGATGTCTACATCGTTAATGAGATCTGAGTTACTTATATGTTCCATATCTCACCTTCTCCCGCTCGGATAAGTACGACTGAAAAGTACAAGAGCATCCTTACACTCATTTCAAGAGAATAAAAGCCCTGTACGCTAGGGAACATGAAAGTTCACGTTGCCAACCATCCGTTGATTTCGCATAAATTGACCGTTTTGCGTGACGAAAGAACCGATTCACCAACATTTAGACATCTCGTAGAAGAACTCGTAACACTTCTGGCATACGAAGCTACACGCGATGTGCAGACAGTGAAAGTAAAGATTAAAACTCCGGTTACAGAGACAGAAGGCCTAAAGATGGCCTCACCTCGTCCAATCGTTGTCCCAATTCTGCGCGCTGGACTTGGAATGCTCGAAGGAATGTCTCGCTTAGTACCAAATGCCGAAGTTGGTTTTCTCGGAATGGTGCGCGATGAAAAAACTTTGCAAGCTAGCACTTACGCCAATCGTCTTCCTGATGATCTATCTGGTCGCCATTGTTTTGTTCTGGACCCAATGCTTGCGACTGGTGGCACATTAGTCGCAGCACTTAATTACTTAATCGAACGCGGAGCAACAGAGATCACTGCAATTTGCATTCTTGCAGCCCCCGAAGGAATTGCAACAATGGAACGTGCATTCGCTGATACAAAGATTCCAATCACAGTAGTTACTGGCGCGCTAGATGAAAAACTCAATGAACATGGTTACATCGTTCCTGGTCTTGGAGATGCTGGCGATCGCTTGTACGGAGTCGTATAAGTGGCATCCACAAGTCCTGGCTATGGCATAACAATTCGCGTTGAAGGTTCGCCTTCCCTGCAACCAGTTGCGCTAAGTACTGCAACAATTACGGGCGCTGGTGCAACTATTACCGCACTCGATGTTGTTGAATCACTCCTAGAAAAAGTTGTTATCGATATTACGTGTGACACCATCGATGCTGATCATGCAGATCAAATCACTGCAGCAATTCGCGCGCACAAAGGTTTAATAGTTCGCAAAGTTTCTGATCGCACATTTTTGTTGCACTTAGGTGGCAAACTAGAAGTTCAATCTAAAGTGCCACTAAAAACTCGTGATGATCTCTCTCGTGCGTACACACCAGGTGTTGCGCGCATTTGCCAAGCAATAGCTGATGATCCAGCCGATGCCAGACGCCTCACAATTAAGCGAAATACGGTCGCTGTAGTCACTGATGGCTCTGCAGTTTTAGGTCTTGGAAATATTGGACCTGCCGCAGCACTTCCTGTGATGGAAGGAAAAGCTGCGCTCTTTAAGCGCTTTGCCGATGTTGATGCATGGCCCGTTTGTTTAGATACACAAGATGTTGATGAAATTGTGCGAACAGTGCAACTAATTGCACCTGTGTATGGCGGCATCAATCTAGAAGATATTTCTGCGCCACGTTGTTTTGAAATCGAAGCGCGACTACGCGAACTGCTAGATATTCCTGTATTCCACGACGATCAACATGGAACAGCCATTGTTGTTCTTGCCGCTCTTCGTAACTCATTGAAGTTGGTTAAAAAGAATTTATCGGATGTAAAAATTGTGCTCAGCGGTGTTGGCGCCGCAGGAAATGCGGTTGCTCGCCTACTTGTGCTTGATGGAGCAAAGAACATCATTGGCTTTAATGTTGATGGAGTTATTCATCCAGATATGAATAGCGATGACCCTATGCAGCGTTGGTTTATTGAACATAGCAATAAAGAGAATTTCCAAGGCACTATGTCACAAGCTCTTGTGGGCGCAGATGTCTTCATCGGCGTCAGTGCATCAAATATCTTGATCGAATCCGATGTTGCAGCGATGGCAAAGGGTTCAATTGTCTTTGCACTGGCTAACCCAGATCCTGAGATCGACCCTGCGATTGCTCGCAAACATGCAACTGTCGTTGCAACTGGGCGCAGCGATCAACCGAATCAAATAAATAATGTGTTGGCATTTCCCGGAATCTTCCGAGGTTTACTCGATGCCAATGCAAACAAAATCACTGACGAGTTGTTAGTGGCTGCTGCCACTGCAATTGCAGATTGTGTTTCACCAGAACAACTAAATACTTCATTCATTGTTCCTAGTGTCTTTGATTCTCACGTTGTCACAGCCGTTGCCGCAGCCGTTAGGAAATCCGTATGATCGAATTAGCTGCCTCCTTTGATGAACAGCTCTCATCGCTGGCGCCATTCTTTTTCTATCTAATTGTTGGCGTAATTGTCTTTGTTGAAACGGGCATTCTGCTTGGATTTTTCTTACCAGGTGATTCGTTGCTCTTTAGTGCGGGGCTTGTTGCTGCAGCGCATGGAAACATAAATATTGTCATCCTTGTAAGCGTTATCTTCCTTGCAGCGTTTTTTGGCGATCAAGTGGGATTTGTTATAGGCCGCGTGTATGGACGACCTTATTTAGATAAGCGCACATCAAAGCGCATGCAAGCCTTAATCGTTCGCGCTGATCGTTTCTACGAACAAACAGGTTGGTGGGCTGTTGTTACTGCGAGATTCTTTCCGTGGATTCGCACCTTTGTTCCGGTAATTGCTGGCGCATCTCGAATGAATTACTACAAGTTTCTTTCAGCGAACGCACTCGGTGCGCTCTTATGGGGAGTTGGAATAACTCTTGCTGGTTTTTACGCCGCATCTATTCCGTGGGTTAAAACTTTCAGCTATGCGATTGCAGCGTTTTTCATCATTGCATCTATCGCTTCAATGGTTTGGAACTATTCACGCCGCCCACAAGAACCCCAAGAAAAGTCATAACAATTCCGCTTACTAAGTAAGCCGAAACACTGACGCCTTTTGTTGGTGAAATCAAGTCAATAAAGAGTGCACCAATGAGTTGTCCGCCGGTGCTAAAGATTGTGAACGTTAAAACTCCTAAGTGCTGAACTATTGTTGAAGTAAAGGCAATATAAACAACTCCGATAACTCCACCCGTATAGATCCACCATGGTCCAGCTGGCAGTGCCACAAATTCAACTTTTCCTATTGCAACGGCAATAAGTAGAACAACTCCGAGTGTGGTTGTTCCCATGATGAAGTTAAGGAGTGATGTCGTAAAACTCTGTTGTGAATGCTCATTAATTAATCCATTCATGGCTCTTTGAACACCAACTATGGCACCTGCAAATCCTGCAAAAAATACTGCAATCAGGGAAAGGTCTTTTGCTTCAATGCGATCAAGCACTGAGATAAGTACTGCCAAAACTGTGACAAATGCTGCCGCAATTCTGCGCGGAGTTATGGCTTTTTTACCGCCACCGGTTAAACCAATGCGGTCAACAATGAGTGAGGTTGCACCTTGTCCTGCAATTGAAGCAACTGAATAAATCGCAACACCAATCAGCGGAACGATTTGTGTTTGCACCGCGACAAATGTTCCTCCGAGAGCGCCTGCAAAGAGAGTCCACCGCGCAATCTCTTTTGCAGCTATTGCAGCGCGCAATCTCCTTACGCCGCTTTTTATCGTTGGATTAAAGGCAGAGATAATTGCGATAAGTATTAAGCCAGAACCAAAAGAGATGAATGCAGCTTGTAAGCTGTTATTTAAGCGTAGAGAGAGCTCACCATTTGCTCGTGCTTGTAGCGAGATGAGTATGCCTGAGAGTGCAGCAAGTAAGTCGAGGCGCATTGGAGTGACTTTATCTCAGGTTTCTAAAGCGGTTGTTGCGAAGAGCCACTCTTCTTCTTTCGTGTTCTTATCTAGCCGTAATTCTTCGAGTTTTGAAGTAATTTCCATGAGTCGCTCAGCATTAAATGCTGCAGAGCTCTGTTCTTCTAGAAGCGCACTGATCTGTTCATCTAACTTGACCAATTGTTTTTCTAATCGCGCAACATCTTTTTTGAGTTGGCGTTGTTCAGCGGCGCTCGATGTCGCCTTACTTGTCGACATAGATTTATTACTTGATAAAGCATCTAGGCGTTGCTCTAAGTACTGATCTACACCTCGTGGTAAATCACGTAGGGCCCCATCGCCAAGTAATCCAACAAATCGATCGCAGACACGTTCCAGGAAGTATCTATCATGTGAAACAACTATTAACGTTCCGCCGTAGCTATCTAGTAAATCTTCTAGCTCGGTCAGTGTTTCAATATCAAAATCATTTGTTGGTTCGTCCAGCAACAAAACATTTGGGCTATCCATTAACAATCTTGTTAGTTGTAAGCGTCGTTTTTCGCCACCAGATAAGTCACCAACAGGCGTCCACTGGGAGTCTCGATCAAAACCAAGTCGTTCGCAGAGTTGCGATGCCGATAATGATTTTCCATTGCCGAGTTCTACGTGGTTAGCGATTTTTTCTACTGCTTCAAGTACGCGCCACGTCGGGTCTAATTCGTGCAGGTGCTGCGTAAGAAATGCCGCTTTAACCGTTACTCCTGTTACAAATTTGCCAGCATTTGGTTGTATTTCGCCAACTAACATTCGCATCAGAGTTGTTTTGCCGGCGCCGTTAATGCCAACGATGCCGATGCGATCTCCGGGACCGATATTCCAATACAAATCATCGAGCAATAACTTCTCGCCTGCCCGAAGTTGTACATGGTGTGATTCATAAACAGTGTTACCTAAGCGATTGCGAGCAAACTTAAGTAATTCGCCTTGATCGCGCGGTGCGGGTTCAGCGGAGATTAATTCATTTGCTGCATCTACTCGAAACTTTGGTTTAGTTGTTCGAGCAGGTGCACCACGGCGCAGCCACGCTAACTCTTTACGAATTAAGTTATTGCGTCGCGCATCCATTGCACTTGCCTGACGAGCGCGTTCAGCTTTTGCTAATACGAATGCAGAGTATCCACCGTCATACTCTTCGACTTTTCCTTCAACAACTTCCCAAGTGCGTTCTGTGACAGCATCTAGAAACCAACGATCGTGAGTGATGACCGCCAAAGCTAAAGATTTGCGTGCAAGTAAATGGTTTGCAAGCCATGCAACACCTTCGACATCTAAGTGATTTGTAGGTTCGTCCAGCAGAATCAAATCAAGATCATCGATTAGTAGACGTGCGAGACCGACTCGCCTGCGTTCTCCACCAGAGAGAGTCGCAAATTTTCTTTCGAAGAGATGATCATCGAAGCCCCCAAATAAACCGATGAAAACTTCGCGAATTCCTGAATCACTCGCCCATTCGTGTGTTGGTTTATTTCCAAGTACAACATCTCTTACTGTTGCATCATCTGGGGCGTTATCTACTTGTGAGAGTAAACCGATGTTGGTGTCATTTGATTTTGTTACTCGCCCAGCATCTGGAGTTTCAATTCCAGACATAATTTTCATCAGCGTGCTTTTTCCGCTGCCATTTCTGCCAACAATTCCGATGCGATCGCCTTCGGATATGCCTAGTGAAACTCGTTCTAAGAGCGCACGAATATCGAAAGCCTTTGAGACTTCCTCTAAATTAAGAAGATTGCGCGCCATGGAGACAGAGCGTACCTTTCAACCATGAATGTCACTGACCGCCAATATGCCCTGGATTTAGATAAAAACGATCCGCTTGCACGATTCAAATCAAAGTTTGTGATTTCTGACCCTGCAATGTGTTATCTCGATGGAAACTCACTTGGTCGTCTTCCACATGCAACAGTTGTTGCAGTCAATGATTTCTTGACCCAAGAATGGGGACAAGAAGTTGTTACTGGCTGGAGCCACTGGGTTGATGAAGCGCAACCAGTTGGAGACCTGATCGGTGAATCAACGCTAGGTGCGGCAAAGGGACAAGTACTGGCCTGTGACACAACATCGGTTAATTTCTATCAACTGTGTGTGGCGGCGATCAAGGCGCGTCCAGGACGAAAAACAATTATTACTGACACTGCTAATTTTCCAACAGATCGTTACATCCTCGAAGGAATTGCTAAACAATTCGGAATGAATCTAGTTCTAATCGATAATGAATCTGCCGGACCAATCAAGCACGAAAGAATTACAGCTGAAACCCTTGCGCCATATCTCAATGATGATGTTGCACTCGTAACTCTTGAAGTTATTCAATACCGATCAGGTGCGCGCACAGACATTAAATCAATCACTGATTTAGTGCGATCTCATGGTGGTTTAGTTGTCTGGGATGCCAGCCACGCGATTGGCGCAATTGAAATGAACTTCGATGCCAACGGTGTTGATCTGGCTGTTGGTTGTACATATAAATATGGAAACTCTGGACCTGGTGCACCTGCGTGGTTATACGTAGCAACAAAGATGCAGAAAGAGTTGCAGGTTCCTATTCAGGGATGGTTCTCACAAGGCGATCAATTTGGAATGGGGCCTGTCTTTGAAAAAGCCGAAGGTATTCGCGGTTTTCAAATTGCAAGCCCTTCATTAATTGGTTTGCGTTGTATTAAAACTTCTTTTGAATTAATCAAAGAAGCTGGTATCGATAAAATTGCGCACAAAGCAGCTGTTGGTACTCAGATGATGATTGATTTATACGATGCGTGGCTTGCACCTCTTGGAATGCAATTAAACACATCGCGTGATCCAAAAGAGCGCGGTGGACATATTTCTTTAGTACATCCTGATGCTGCACGAATCTGTGTCGCACTCCGTGAGTTTGCAAATGTGATTCCGGATTATCGAACACCTAATTCGATTCGCTTAGCGATTTCACCACTTCCAACTTCATACGTTGAAGTCTGGGATGGCTTTGAACGAATTCGCGATTTAGTTTCTACTCGCCAATACGAGAAGGTTTCAGCGACTGGATCACGAGTCACATGAGCGAATCAAAGGATTTCGATTCAGCACTCACATACACCTCATACCTTGCAGTTGATGAGTGATTAAAACTTCAGCGCCCTTTATCTGATGGACCCGAACATGATGAGATGCTCTTCATCGTTATTCACCAGACATATGAGTTGTGGTTTAAACAATTAATTCATGAGTTCAAAGAAGCACAGCGAGCTCTAGAAAGTGGCGATACACATTACGCGCTGGCCATCTTGGGGCGCATCCGCACAATTATGAAAGTGTGTGTGGCACAGATTGATATTTTAGAAACTATGACTCCACTTCAATTCAACTCTTTCCGCGGTTACTTATCTTCATCGAGTGGTTTTCAATCAGCACAATTTAGAAAAGTAGAAGCAATACTCGGCAGACGCGATAACAAAATGGCTGGACATTTGCCGCCGGATATACAGAGCGAAATCGCAGAGATTACGTCTGGTAACTCCATCTGGGATTCAGCACTTGTCTACTTAAATAGCGCTGGCCACACAATGCCTGTAGCTGTTATGAGCCGTGATAAATCAGAGCAGTACGTTGCAAATAAAGAAGTACAAGATGTTTTGCTTGCGGTGCATCGAGGCGATCCTGAACGCGCAATGATTTGTGAGCGTTTGGTCGATATTGACGAAGGTATTCAAGAGTGGCGCTATCGCCATGTAAAGATGGTTGAACGAACCATCGGACGCAAAGTAGGTAGCGGCGGTTCAAGTGGTGCGGATTATTTGAAGTCCACGCTCTTTAATCGTGTCTTTGCAGACTTGTGGGAGATTCGTTCTCGCTTTTAGTTTTTGCGTTTTCTAATTGCAATTAGCGGCGGGTTGTATGCGGTGTGCGCTATTTCTTGGCGACGTTTCTTATACGTATCTGATGCGCCAGTAATCATGTGTTCAAATCTCACATCACCTTTAATTAGGTCGCGTAACTCTGCTGCCGTACTTGCCTGACTAAAAATTGGGGCAACTGTTGCCATTTTTGCAGCATCTGGATGTGGCTTAAATTTGCGATAGATAAGTGCAAGTCGGCGCAGGCCGATGTATGCGATGTGGCGCATTCCGCGATTAATGTGATCCTGAAGCATCAAACGCTTATATGTGAGCGAACCCGGTTTGATTGCAGCTTGATCTGCGATGAGCTTTAAGAAAATCTGTGCGATCTCGGCGCCACCTGATACTTCTGGAAGCTCTTTGCACTTTGCAGATAGCGATGCTCGAACTTGTGGATCTTGTAACTTCTTAACAGTTGCAGTGATGTCTTCAAGATTGGCTTGATCGGCGCGTAGTGCAAAACCAAAGTCGTGACACCACTGTGCTCGAGCTTCTTGATCATCTGTTCCGCGAATGTTGGAGACGAAAACAGTTGGAATCTGAGCCGGCAATAATTCGTGTGCACCGTTGTAGCCAGTTGCACAGACACCTGCATCAAATGCGTGCAGAACTTGTGCAAGCGGAAAATATCGAACAACTTTAAGATCTAGACCATCTGGCACCAATGATTTGCCATTTTTATCAATTGGATTTTTAGTTAGTACAACTTGTAAATCTTTCCAGCCAATAAGTCCAGAGAGCGCTGCGGTCATTTTTTCATTGACGTCGCTGTCGCCGGTACCAAGTTGTACCAACACGGCAGGACGATCAGGATCTAAACCTAAGATTTTTCGTGATTCACTCCGTGAAAGTGCCGTATCTTTTTGATACAAAGAAACAGGCGCGGTCAGCTGCGCATCTTTTCTTTTAGATGTTGGACCATGATCGTATGCACGGGCAATCTCGCCAGGTTCTACGATGTAATCCATCATCGCCGATTGCAATCCGAGTACATAGCGTTGTGGTTTTTTCTGCCATAAACCACGGCGCACCCAAACCAGAGATGTGTGTGGAGCTTTAACTTTTGCGGCAATTACACCTGGATAAGGAACCACGCCATCAAATGAAATTAGTTTGGCATCGGTTTCTTCGATCAGTGCCACGAGCCGATCACGTAGATATTGATCCCACAAATCTCTTGTCATCCATTCGCGATCTCGACCAGGAATGTATTCAGTGCGAATTCCCATGTAGTCAGAGATTTCAGCGACTCCGCCAGCCATCGATACAAGAATCGGATTGGCATATGGTTTGAGCGCCAACGCAATTGCACTTGCTCGAACAAGGTGGCCCATTCCAACACCATTGCTTGTCGCAAGAATAATTGTTGGCTTGTTCACGTCCGCACTTTACTTCAAATGAGATGCATCGGGCAGAAGTGGCGGGCAGATTCCACCGGGAGCAGTCAGTGGTTCGAAATGCCACCATTCGTTTTCATATACGCGACAGAGCCCAAAAGTGGCTCCATTGGCTTCTAGCCATGATGCTCCAGATTTATCGTGATTTAAATTTACATCTAGAGCGAGCCCCCACGGGTGTCTGGATAACTCAGCAGGCAATACCCACTTCATCGCTTCGTCTGCCGTTTTGTATTTTTTAATTGCATTTTGATATAAATAACTCTGAGTCTCTTGAGTTCTAAATCCAGAATCAATGCTTATCTTAATTCCTTCTTCTTTTGCAGCAGCTTGTGCACTTAGAAAACGTGCAAGAAGTTGTGGATGTATTTTATTTGGTCGCTCTGTTCCTTCAACAATTTCGCTTTCGCCGAGTGGTTCGTCTTCGCCAATGACGCAGCCAATAAAGTCGGGTCTAATAATTAATTTTTCGCTCGCTTTGTTAAAGCAATGAACTGGTGTGAACTTTATTTCTTGAACTGTTTTATTTTCTTGCTGCAAAATTGTGTCCGCGGCAAGTCCAAAAAGGGACGCCACGCCCATCAATAAAACGGTCACGAAAAACATAGAAAAACTGTAACACGCGCAAAAATGTCCGAATTTCTCGCATAAAAAACATCTGTTGATTTAAAAAATAAAGCGGGTAAACTCACTTTTATAAAGCTGCTGAAAAGGAGCCCGTTTCGCTCATTTCTAGAAATCCTAGATCCAAAGCGTAACTAGTTTGATAAATGAAAACACATGCGAATCATGCGCAAACGTTTAGAAATGTCCCTGCAACATCCAAACCACTATCTGAATCTAAAGTTGGTGCACTACTAGACCAAGAATGGGCCCGCTTCAAAGAGGGAACATCCGGTTCAGAAAAAGAGAATAAATTAGCTGCTCAGACATTTCCTCTGGGTGTTCCATCAAGTTTCCAATATTGGGATCCATATCCAATCTCCATCAAGTCTGCTCAAGGCGCCTGGATGGTTGATATGGATGGTCGCGATGTGCTCGATATGTCTATGGGCTTTGGAGCGATGCTTGCAGGTCACCTCAACCCAGTCGTTGTCAACGAAATCAAAGAGTCCCTCGAAGTAGGAATGCTCTTTGTTACTCCTTCACCAATCTCTCGTGATGCTGCAGAACGCATCTGCAAGCGCTTTGCCATCGAGCGAGTTCGCTTCACCAACTCAGGAACCGAATCGACCATGTATGCCATCCGTACTGCCCGTGCTTTCACTGGCAAAAATGGTGTCGTCAAAGTCGAAGGTGGTTACCACGGCAGCTATGACCCACTGACTGTCTCAGTGAAGCCAAAGCTTGATGTTGTCGGCGATGCTGAGAATCCAAATTCAATTGTCGATCCAGCAACTGTTGTTGGAGATGTCTTTGTTGTTCCTTACAACGATGCAGAAGCACTCGAGCGAACATTTGCACAGCACAAAGATAAAATTGCGTGCTTTGTAGTTGAACCAGTTTTAGAAAATATCGCGATTGTTTTGCCAGATGCTGGATACCTCGAAAAGGTACGTGCGCTCTGCGATCAATATGAAATCGTTCTAATTTTCGACGAAGTTAAAACAGGACTTACTGCAGGACCACAAGGTGCTGCGCAACGTCTAGGCGTTCAGCCAGATCTAATTACTCTGGCTAAATCAATTGGCGGCGGCGTTCCTGTTGCTGCATTCGGTGGAAAGAAAAAGTATATGGATGCCGTAACTGACGGGCGCATGGCGCACTTCGGTACTTTTAACGGAAACCCACTTGCTATGGCTGGTATTCGTGCAATTGATAAAATTTGTACCCCAGAAACTTTGGGCGTTGCAGAAGGATTCAATATGCAAGCACTCAATCGCATCTCTGAAATTATTTCAGAGTATGAATTACCTGCACATACAGTTGGTTTTGGTGTTAAGGGTTGTATCTCTTGGTCGACAACACCAGTTCGTAACTATCGTGATTACAAAGCAACTGATTTCAAAGTTGCAGAGCTTTCATGGCTCTGGTCAATTAACCGTGGCATCATGACGCCTCCAGGACTTGATGAGCAGTGGCTCATCTCCTTGGCGCATGGTCAAAAAGAAATCGACATTCTTGTGGAGGATTTCCGTAGCCTTGCGGCTGCGCTGCGAAATTAGTTTAAGATTTTGCGGTGAGCGTTTTTGATTCAGAAGCAGTATCTAGACGTGCAGGGTACGTTCTTCATGTAATGACCGCCTTCGGTGCAGTCGCCGGAATGGTTGCACTTCAAGCCGTAATTGATGGACGTTATCGCGATGCGCTCTTGTGGTTGTTAGCTGCTCAAATTCTCGATGGCTTAGATGGTCCGATTGCGCGCAAACTTGATGTTGAATTTTACGCGGACAGAATTGATGGACACATTCTGGATTTAGTTGTTGATTACATTACTTGCGTTCTTGTTCCGCTTGCTCTGTTGGTGCGTCTAGAGCTTTTACCTACGCACTTTGAAACGCTCATTGTTGGCGCAGTTTTTCTCTTCTCAGCTCTCTGGTTCGCGCGCACTGATTTAGAAACGGATGATCACTGGTTTAATGGTTTTCCAGCAGCATGGAACTTAGTTGTTCCAACGTTTTTAATTATGGGCTCAACTCGTACAGAGGTTTTAATCGTCACGATTGCTCTGTGCATTAGTCAGCTCACTAATTTAAAGTTTCCGCACATCGTCAAGGTCGAACCAATGCGTTGGGTTACGTTGCCTTTTGCCGTTCTCTATTTAGGAAATCTTGCCTGGCTATCGTGGGATTACACGCCGACAGCACCGAGCCACGCTAATTTATTTCAGGCAATTATTCTGATTGGTTTCCCGCTGTACATCATGCTTATTTCTATTTGGCGTACGTGGTTTGCCCACACACACATCCCGCTACTTGGTTGGATTCAGTACGACTAACTAAACCGTCCAAGAAGAGTGCAGTGGGCGGCCTTCAGCATAACCAGCCGATGATTGAATGCCGACTACTGCTTTGTCTGCAAACTCATCAAGAGTTTTTGCTCCCGCATATGTACATGATGATCGAAGCCCCGCGATGATTTCATCCAATAAATCTTCAACGCCTGGACGTTGTGGATTTAAGTACATGCGAGACGTTGAAATACCTTCTTCAAAGAGCGCTTTACGTGCACGATCAAAGGCATCTTCTTGAGTAGTACGCGCTGCAACTGCGCGAGCAGATGCCATTCCGAATGACTCTTTAAATAAGCGACCTGTCGAATCTGTCTGAACATCTCCTGGTGATTCGTGAGTGCCAGCAAACCAAGAACCGATCATCACATTAGATGCACCTGCTGCAAGTGCGAGTGCCACATCTCGAGGATGGCGAACGCCACCATCGGCCCAGACATGCTTTCCTTTTTTCTTTGCAGCAGCTGCGCATTCCAGCACTGCAGAAAATTGTGGGCGTCCAACACCAGTTTGCATACGAGTTGTACACATTGCGCCAGGTCCGACTCCAACTTTAATGATGTCAGCGCCAGCTTCGATTAAATCTTCAACACCGGAGGCAGTAACAACGTTTCCTGCAACCAATGGAACATTTGGCTTAAGTGCCTTAATTGCTTTGAGAGCCTCGAACATCTTCTTTTGATGACCATGTGCTGTATCAATTACTAGTACATCTGCACCTGAATCAAGCAGTGCTCGCGCTTTTCCGGCGACATCTCCATTGATTCCGATTGCTGCTGCAATACGCAAGTGATTCTGTGAATCAACTGCTGGGCTATAGAGAGTGCTACGAAGTGCGCCAACACGAGTAAGAATTCCTGCGAGTTCGCCCTTGCTGTTTACAACTGGTGCAAGTTTGCGGCGGTTATCGTGTAAGAAATCAAATGCTTGTCGGGCATCTGCATCATCTTTAAGCGTCAATAAATCTTTGCTCATTACTGTATGAAGTTGAGTAAAGCGATCTACGCCTGCGCAATCTTCTTCAGTAACAATTCCTAGTGGTTTGTTGTTTTCAACAATCACAACTGCGCCATGTGCACGCTTAGATAACAAGCTAACCGCATCTGCAACTGTTTGTTGTGGCGAAAGAGTTAAAGGCGTATCAAAGAATGTGTGGCGGGATTTAACCCACTTAATAACGCTATCAACAACATCGAGTGGAATATCTTGCGGAATAACAGCAAGACCACCGCGACGTGCAATTGTCTCTGCCATACGTCGACCAGATACTGCAGTCATATTTGCTACAACTAATGGGATTGTTGTTCCGGAACCATCGTGTGAAGTCAGATCAACTTCCATACGAGATGAAAGTTCGGATTTGCTTGGCACCATGAATACATCGTCATAGGTGAGGTCGTGGCTGGGATTATTTATGAATCGCACGTTGGCCAACTCTATAGCCTGTTACGCTTTTAAGCATGTCACTGGAGAACCCTCAGCGTGGGCTATCGCGGCGCAATTTATTCAAACTTGGGGGCGGCGTTGTTGCGGCAACCATTTTGGGTTCAGCTACTTATAGATATCTCCACCAAGGTGCGAGCGTTCAATTGGATCGCTTAGGAATTACATTACCTAAAGCTTTAAATCCCCTGCCTGCTCCGCCGCCAGATCCGGCGCTAGAGATTGAAAAGCTATCTAAGTTGTTTACGCCGAACAAAGATTTTTTCATTATTGATAACGCCATCGTTGTTCCACAAATTAATCCATCAGATTGGAAACTAACTATTGATGGAATGGTTAAGAATCCAATCACAATTTCGTATGACGATTTATTGGCAAGGCCGATGATTGAAGTAGATGACACGATTGCGTGCGTTTCTAACTGGGTTGGCGGACCATACGTTGGAAATGCTCGTTGGCTTGGTGTTCGTTTAGATGACTTAATCAATGAAGCGCAACCCGCCGGCAATGCTGACCAAATTTTGAGTCACTCGGTCGATAAATTCACTGCCGGTTTTCCAACTGCTGTTCTTGATGGGCGCGATGCAATTATTGCTGTTGGAATGAATGGTGAAGTTCTGCCAATAAAGAATGGTTTTCCGGCACGTTTAATTGTTCCTGGTTTATACGGTTATGTATCTGCAACAAAGTGGTTATCGCGTTTAGAGCTAACGCGCTTTGATCTTAAAGAGGGATATTGGATTAAAAAGGGTTGGGCAAAGTTCGCACCGATTAAAATGCAATCTAGGATTGATACTCCCTATGTTCAAGAGAGTTTGCCGGCAGGAAAGCGTGCAATCGCCGGTGTTGCATGGGCGCACAGTATTGGTGTGGCAAAAGTAGAAGTAAAAATAAATGACTCATCATGGCAAGAAGCAAATCTTGGACCGGATTTAGCAAATACAACGTGGCGTCAATGGTGGATTGAGTGGAGTCCAAAACCTGGAACACACACGCTTTCGGTACGTGCAATAAACAAAAACGGTGAAATTCAAACAGAGAAGAAAAAAGATGTACTACCTGATGGCGCAGAGGGGTGGCACACAATCACTGTCTTTGCCGAGTAGTATCGGCATATGACAACGGAGTCAGCTTTAGATACTGCGCGCACGCAATTACGCCGCGCTGTAGAACTTTTACAACTTACTGAAAACGATTGGCAAACACTTTCGACACCGCGGCGCATTCTTGAAGTCGCCGTTCCACTTCGCCGAGATAACGGCAATGTTGAAATGTACAAAGGTTTCCGCGTTCAATACTCAACAACTCGCGGCCCATCAAAGGGCGGTGTTCGTTTTCACCCAGATATAGATATGGATGAGACCGTTGCACTTGCAATGCTCATGACTTGGAAGTGCGCGCTTACTAATTTGCCTTATGGTGGCGCTAAAGGTGGCATTGCAGTTAATGCGCACACATTGTCATTGTCAGAAAATGAACGACTTACACGTCGCTACACATCTGAAATTTTGCCAATCATCGGGCCAGAGCGCGATATTCCCGCACCTGACGTCGGAACAGATGAACGCAATATGGCGTGGATGATGGATACATACTCTGTTAACGCAGGATTTTCAGTTCCCGGAGTTGTTACCGGTAAACCAATTGTTCTTGGTGGCTCACTCGGTCGCACATCTGCAACTGGAGATGGCGTTGCAATCTCAACAATCGAAGCACTTCGCGTTAAAGGAATTGATCCAAAGAACGCAACTGTTGCTATTCAGGGATTCGGAAAAGTTGGTTATTGGGCGGCGGTTGCTCTTGAAAACTTCGGTCTAAAAATTGTTGCAGTCAGCGATGTACAAGGCGGCGTTAAAGGTTTTAAGAGCGTTAAAGAAGTCTGGGATCACTACCAAGCCAATGGCAATCTCAACGCACCGGGTACAGACAAGCTGACACAAGAAGAGTTGCTGCACTTAGATGTAGATGTATTGATCCCTGCAGCACTTGCAGATGCAATCACAGAAAAAACAGCGCCAGGAATTAAAGCCAAAATCATCGTCGAAGGCGCAAATGCACCAACAACACCCGGTGGCGACTCAATTATTAACGATAAAGGAATTCTTGTTGTTCCAGATATTTTGGCTAACTCTGGTGGTGTAATCGTTTCGTACTTCGAATGGGTACAAGATAAGCAGAATTACTTCTGGACCGCAGATGAAGTTAAATCAAACCTGAATGACATCATGATGCGATCATTTAAAGAAGTAGAAGAAATGGCTAAATCTAAGAAAGTTTCATGGCGCGAAGCCGCACACATGATCGGTGTTGCACGCGTTGCTGAAGCCCACAGATTGCGCGGGCTTTACCCATAAGCGTTCAATCCCGACCGAACGCACTTTCTCCCCTTATTCTTTGGCTATAAATAAATTTAAAAATAAGGAGTTCTCGTGGCAATTGTCAGCATCAACATCGAATTAATCGCTGAAATCCCTTTAACAATTAATGAATCTTCTCGTCAAGAGGGTCAGTCATACGTTGATCTGATCACTGAAGCAGCA
Source organism: Candidatus Planktophila sp. (assembly GCA_044341305.1). GTDB lineage: Bacteria > Actinomycetota > Actinomycetes > Nanopelagicales > Nanopelagicaceae > Planktophila. Next base: position 56,413 of record JBIIRY010000008.1, read on the forward strand.
ACAGCCTTCATGGAGAACAACGACCTCAACCAACTTGATTTCCAGGTCAAGGTTGTTGGCGACGTTATTGCTGCTGAATAATTATTTAGTACTTCTCTCATATCCCCAGACATCTGATGCATCTAAATCTGGTGCTTTAAACCCTCTAAATTCCAACGCTGTAACCGCTTGGCATTTGTGTTCAATTACGTGATGCACCGCTTGCGACAAGATTGTTGCTGCTTGCCAATGTGAAATAACACCGTTTCTATTTACTTCAACCACTCGATCTGGCTCATTAACTAATTCAATTAACTCAGAGTCGAATTTCTCCAATTTTCTTGCTAAATCTTTTAACTCATTCATACTCTTTGGCTTCGTCATTTCTGTGACTTCACGACCCGTCATGCGAAATACCAATCGGTCAGCAGAGACAATCGTGTGAAAGAGAATCTGGGCGACATTCCACTCTTTGTGGGTTACATACGCCCCCAGTGCCTCATCCGGTAACTCAGTTATCTGAGAAATGATCTGCTGGTTAGCCCAACCCATATGGCGCAACATGGTTTCAAGTGTGATTGTCATGCCCCAGAGTTTATGCGTAAGTCTCAGAAAATATGCAAAGATAGTCAGTGTGAATAGCCGCATTCGTTTCTTATCTGCTGCAATAACTCTTTCGATCCTCTTTACTGTTAATCCCGCCTTGGCTGCAGCAAAACCAAAACCTCTACCCGGTGTGATGGCAGCTGATTTAACTACGAATCTTGAAAACCGCCGTTGGAGTTGCTTAAAACCTCAAAAAGCTAAAGACACAACAACCATTAACTGTTCTAGCAAAGATAAAACCGCAAATGTGGCCATCTTGGGCACCACCGCAAAAAACATAACTTCGATTACGGTTAATTCAACCACCAGAATAAGTTACGGCTGGCCAAGGTTTATTGCGACTTTACCTATCGATGGTGTCGATCCAGTCGCTGCGCAAAAATGGGTAACAACAGCACTCAGTGCCAAGACGTCTACATCCAAGATATTTGGTGACGTTAAGTTCAGCGTTGTTATAGGAAGCGGCATCGCTCGAATACTCACCATCGCACATAAGAGCACATAACAGCCTTAATACCGACTGATACATCATCAGTACGTTCAGCTAATTAGAGGGTGTTACTTCGAATTCCCGTTCAAACGTCCTGTGCGCCCGAAGGGATTCGAACCCCTAACCTTCTGATCCAGTATTTGAAAAGAAGTATCCATTTTTTCCAGCGTGCGCCGACAAGATGTGCTGAATAAACTCGAATCATTCTAGTCTTAAAAAATATGATGATTGCACTTACGGTCTTGAGTGGTCCATAAAAATATAGGATTCTTGGAATGAATAGGACTTTACTTGAGAAGTTTCCATATCTAGCCGTAAGTCTAAACTCGCCTTGCTTCCAATGGGATTTTTCTCTAAGTGACTTAGAAATCAAGGGAGTCTCTGCCTGCGTTGAGCCGGAAAGAACTTTATGCTCCACGTTACCTAAATGAATTAAATCCTCAGGGTTCGGATTTAGAATAACAGCGGACATCTGAGCAAAACAAATGTTCGGGTCGACCAAAATAGAATCTGCAGAGAGAATTGATTCTAATTTTTTCCAAAAGCTCATTGCGCCGCGAAAAATCTCCTCCTGCTGAAAGATTCTTTCCAAGTTTGGTGTTTCTAACTCAAAATTATACTTTAGATTTACGTTACTTTGTTTCGTAACTATTAACGGATGACCTTCCTTTGCAGAAAATGCTGTCTCCAGAATTTCAATTCCATTGAGAGCAATTAGGGAAATTGCTGAGTTTTTTTCTCTCTTAAATGCCCAAGAGTCTTTATCTTGCAATTCTGCGTTGTCCCAAAGCCCCAGATACAGGCCTTGAAATTGAGTTTTCAAAACGGTTTGAATCAGTTCCTGATTCGTTCCCATCCATCCGATGTCAACTATGAATTTACGGCCTCGACAATTGGTTTCGACTAATAGGTACTCCTTGTACGTCTCCGTTTGTTGCGTGAATTTTTCTGCGATTATCTCCTTGTTGGAGATGAAGAAATGTTCTATTCTACGCCTAATAGATTTTTTGATGAAGCTGTTTAACTCTTCTTGAGTGAAAAAATCTTCAACTCTCAAATACTCTGTAAGTCCATATGTCTCCAACAAATCAATTACTCGAATGAGGTTGAATCTAGCAATTTCTTTAAAGAATCTTGTTTTGTCCACTAGAAAAGTTTGTTTCAAAAGAAGGATTCGAGATACGTGCAAGTATTTAAAATCGACTCCCTTAATTGGATGCTCATTGAAATATTTATAAGGGAGAAACCCATCCCTACTTAAGAAGAATACTGTTGCAGGTACACTCACTTGAATCTGCTTTTTGATCCAACTGCACCAGCCAACTAGGATTGGTCCTACTGTAGAAAAACCGAACTGAATCCAGTAAGAATTGTTTCCATCCACTTTTTTGACGTTATTAATTCCAGAAATTAACTTGGAGTGGGTCGTATTTTGATCTATAACATTTCTATTGGACTCACCTTTTGCTGATTCATGAATGTTTCTAAGGTGCAAAGCAGTCATGCCGCTTTGCTTCGGCAACAAAAAATCCGATCGATAATTATCACCAATATGAAGAATGCTATTCGAAGATACATCAAGAGTTTCTAAAACGTGCCGAAAAAGTGAACCTTCGGCTTTTGATTTACCCAACTCACTAGACAAAAATAGGTCGTTAAACTCAATCTC
>JBIIRY010000009.1:0-58866 GCA_044341305.1 Candidatus Planktophila sp.
GTGACGAAGTTGTGCGCATGGTTCCACTGAAAGATGGTGGCGCAAATGCTGGTCACTCATGCGTTAAGGGTCGCTTTGCATGGGGATATGCAACGCACCAAGATCGCATAACCAAGCCGATGATTCGCGAAAAGATTACAGATGAATGGCGCGAAGTTTCATTTGAAGAAGCAATCGCTTTTGCTGCCGCGGGACTTAAGAAGATTCAAGCTGAAAGTGGTCCAGATTCAATCGGTGGAATCACATCGTCTCGTTGCACCAACGAAGAGGTTTATGTCGTTCAAAAGATGGTGCGCGCGGCATTTGGCAATAACAACGTCGATACATGTGCACGTGTATGTCACTCACCAACTGGCTATGGACTCAGCAAAACCTTTGGAACATCCGCTGGAACACAGGATTTCGAATCAGTTGAGTTCTCAGATGTCATTATGGTTATTGGTGCTAATCCTGCAGTGGCTCACCCTGTATTTAACTCACGTATGAAGCAGGCGCTGCGTCGCGGAGCCAAATTAATTGTTGTCGATCCACGCGTTACAGAGACAGTTAAGTCCGCACATGTGCAAGCAGATCATCATCTTCAATTAATGCCAGGAACAAATGTGGCTGTCATCAACGCCCTTGCTCACGTAATTGCAACTGAAGGTTTAATTGATCGCGCTTTCGTAGAGCAACGTTGTGATCTGGAAGCATTTGCGACATGGGAAAAATTCATCTCATTGCCGGAGAATTCTCCAGAAACACTAGAGGCAGCATCGGGTGTGCCTGCACAGAAGATTCGTGAAGCAGCAAGAATCTTTGCATCAGCTCCAAATGGCGCTATTTATTATGGACTCGGCGTAACAGAACATAGCCAAGGTTCAACAATGGTGATGGGTATTGCAAACCTTGCAATGGCAACTGGAAACATCGGACGCAAGGGTGTTGGAGTTAATCCACTTCGCGGACAAAATAACGTTCAGGGTTCTTGCGACATGGGTTCATTCCCACATGAGCTTCCTGGATACCGACATATTTCACGTGATGATGTTCGCGATATTTACAATAAAAAGTGGGGCGTAACTCTTCGCGCAGAACCAGGTTTACGTATTCCAAATATGTTTGATTCAGCTCTTGGCAACAAGTTCCGTGGCCTCTATGTGCACGGTGAAGATATTGCCCAATCAGATCCAAATACAACGCATGTGCATGCAGCACTTCGCTCGATGGATATGGTCATTGTTCAAGATCTGTTCCTTAATGAAACTTCAAAGTTTGCGCACGTCTTTTTGCCAGGCACTTCGTTCCTTGAAAAAGATGGAACATTTACAAATGCTGAACGTCGTATCAATCGAGTGCGCCCAGTAATGCCATCAAAGACTGGCAAGACAGAGTACGAAGTAACGTGCGACCTTGCTCGCGCTATGGGTTATGACATGTCATACGAAAACGCAGCTCAAATCATGGATGAGATTGCTGCGACAACTCCAACGTTTGCAGGTGTTTCATTTGAACACCTAGATCGAGTCGGTTCTCTTCAATGGCCAGTAAATGAGAAGGCTCCTGAAGGCACACCAACCATGCACATTAATGAGTTTGTGCGCGGCGAAGGAAAGTTCATGCCAACGCCTTATGTGGCAACCTTAGAAAAATCCACCCGTAAGTTCCCGTTATTGCTCACAACTGGTCGCATCTTGAGTCAGTACAACGTAGGCGCACAGACTCGTCGCACAGCCAATAACATCTGGCACAGTGAAGATATTTTGGATATTCACGAGTCCGATGCAGAAATGCGTGGCATTAAAGATGGCTCATGGGTAAAGCTCTCATCACGTGTGGGAGAAACAATCATGCATGCGCGAATTACCGACTCTGTTCCTGCGGGAGTTGTCTATACAACATTTCACTTCCCTGAATCTGGCGCCAATGTGATCACAACAGATTATTCAGATTGGGCGACAAATTGCCCAGAATACAAAGTTACGGCTGTTGAAATTTCACCGAGTGAAAAAGGACCAGCTGTTATTCACCCACATGAGATTGCTGGTGATTCACAATTAGAGTCAATCATTCGAATGGCTAATCAGATTGCCGCCAACGTTCCAACAACTAGTGCACCTGAAATTGAAGTTGCCCACCACATTGTTCAATTCTGGACACCGGAAATGCGTGAACGCTTGCACAATGATGTAGATCGCAGCAAGCTTGATCCAATAGTTCTAAAGGCTATGGAACTGGAATCAGTTCAGTAACTCCAGGATTTGCTCCTTTAGGCTGCCTTCTCCAACAACATCTATCTCAAGTTCTAATCCAATGAGATCTGCGGCAGCGTGTGCCATCACAGTTAACTCTGGAGTTGGATTCTGTGCCAACCACACCATCTTCTTGTAATGCTTGAAGTAATCATCACGAAGATCTGGACGCTTATCTAAACCTAATTCGACAATCACACTTCGATGAAAGGATTTAACTAGGAAATCGGTGAGGAAATATGTACCGGCATCCTTATCCATGATTGCTTGAATCTTTTCTTTTCCAGCAAAGATGTCATAACAATGATTGCCGCCAAGACGCTTAAGGCCAAGTTTTTCAATGACTGTATCGAGCGCTCCGTATGTTCCACAATCAGCATATGCCACTGCGCACTTGGTGTACTTATCCTTTATTTCTAGGTAAGTTCTTTCAACTTCGCCAGCTATTTTTGCGGGTTGATTATGAAGTAGTGGTGGCAAGGGATAGATAGTTACATCCAACTTATGTGAATCGGTAATGTGTGAAATATGCGTGGCAATCGCGCCACAGGCAATTACTGCAACAGACATTGTTTATGCAGGAAAACTAAGGCGCTCAACGAATTTATCGTTAAAGTCCACGCGATCTGATAATTCAATGTAATCAATCGATTCCAGAAGCGCCGTTGCACCATTGCGCTCTTGTGCAGATAGCAAGACCATCTTTGCGCCTTCGCCTGCAACGTTTCCGGCAGAGACAATGCGCATTACAGGAAGCTTTGGAACTAAACCGATTTTTACAGCAGAGGCAGGGGATAGATAAGAACCAAAGGATCCCGCCAAGAGAACTTGTTGGATTTCACTTTCAGCTACACCGAACTCTTCGAGTAAGAGCGCCCATCCAGTTGCGATTGCAGCCTTAGCAAATTGAAGTTCGCGCACGTCGCGTTGTGTAAGGAATACACAATCATTGAGATCGCCTTCTTTGCCACCCCATGTCAAGACAAATACTCGTTCGCCCTCGCGCTCTACAAGACGATGTGCAACCTTTGGTGCTGCAATTGCTGCTGCTTCAGCTGTTACAAATCGACCAGAGTGATCGAGTAATCCCAATTGCACTAGCGATGCGCAAGCATCTACTAGGCCAGAGCCGCAAATACCGATTGCTTTAGTATTTTCAATCGTCCCAATTTCAAGTTCGCCATCGACAACTTTGATGGTTTCGATAGCGCCACTGGCAGCACGCACACCACATTTAATCGATGCTGCTTCAAATGCTGGGCCTGCAGGAGCTGCGGTCGCAAGAATCTTGTCACCATCTCCTAAAATAATTTCGCAGTTTGTACCCACATCAATAAACAAACGCAGGCGCTTGTCGCGATCCATACCGGAGGCGAGTGCCCCGGCAACGATGTCGCCACCAACGTATGCTCCGAGGGAAGGCATGATTACTGCTTTTGCACGCGGGTGAACATTGATACCGAGTTCGGATGCTTGAACATCAGGAAAAGATGCACTGACCATAATGAATGGAGCAACACCTAGCGGTTCTGGATCAATGCCGAGTGCTAGTTGAGTCATCGTCGCGTTTCCGGCCAGTGCTACTTCATAAACATTGAGAGGATCAACGCCTGCTTCTTCGCATACTTCAGCGCTGAGTTCTGCCAATGTTTGTTGTGCGAATCCACGTAGGCGATCGAGTGCGGTTGCATCCATCATGGTGGCTGAAATTCGAGAGATGACGTCTGCACCAAATGGTTGTTGTTTGTTGAGCATGGATTTAACTGCTACAGGTGTACCGGTATTGAGATCGAGCAGTGTTGCAACAACTGTGGTTGTTCCTAGGTCGTAGGCAATTCCATAGCGTAGATCAGTTGTGTCACCAGCTTCGATATCAATGAGTTCTTGATCAACGAAGACGGCTGTTACTTTGAAAAATGATGAGCGAAGCACCTTAGGCAGATTGCGCATTGCAGCCAAAGAAACCGTCGCTTCGATGTCATCGATGGCATCGAATAAACGCACGATATCTGTGCGCTGATCATGCAGAGTTGGATCTTCTAATTCAACGTAACGTTTTTGTACCGCAGGGCGCAAAATAACCTGGCGACCAACACCGACAGTTGCGGCCTTGGGGCGAGTGGTCAGTGGTGGAACATCGAGGGTGACATCTTTGGCAGCGCGTACAAGACAAGCAAGACGCCATCCATCTTTGATTTCACTTTCGGTAAATGCACGGTAATCAAGCTTTGAAGGTTCGACATCACCAGTTGTGACTTTGATGCGACATTTTTTACATGTCCCATAGCCACCGCAGGTAGAATCAATTGCAATTCCGTTCCAGGACGCCGCATCAAATGCGCTGACACCAGTTGGAACGGTAAAACCTTTTTCATTTGCAACTGAACCATCTTTTTCGAGCACGCGAAAAGTCAGCTTGATGCGACCTGTTCCATCGTGTGCCGGAATAAGTGATGGGTCGAGAGCTTTTTTGCTAATGATTTACCCCTCGGCCTTTGCTGCTTCTTGTGCACGGAAGCGTGTAATCCAATTGCTGCCCCATTGATCCATACCGAGCAAAAGATCTGCAGCACGAACTGCTTCGTTGATTGCTGGTGTGCGAGCATCCATAACTGCACAGGTCAGACCATGTGACATCGCAGCAGGTAAGAATGCAGCGTTTAGCGCATGACGATTTGGGAGGCCGAATGAAATATTTGAGGCACCGAGTGTCATATTTAGACCGAATTTTTCACGGATGAGGTGAATTGTTTCTAGGGTAATTTTCACCGCTTCAGGATCTGCGCCCACTGTCATTGCAAGTGGATCAATAACTAAGTTATCGAGTGAGATTCCGTGCTTTTCAACAGCACGAATAATTTTTTCAGTAATCACAATGCGCTCTGCAGCTGTTGCTGGAATACCTATTTCATCATTTGGCAAGGCGATGATTGCTGCGTTGTGCTTTTTGATAAGCGGCAAGATTAACTCCATACGATCATCTTCACCAGTCATTGAGTTAACGAGTGCTTTACCTTCGTACGCCTCAAGTCCTGCTTGCAAGGCTTCGATAACGGATGAGTCAATACAGATTGGAATATCCGTAATTCCCTGAATCATTTTGATTGCTTTAGACAAAAGTGCAGGTTCATCAGTCAGTGGTACTCCCATGTTTACATCGAGCATGTCAGCGCCGCCCTTTATTTGGGACTCAACATCTACTGCGATTGTTGAGAGATCGCCAGCACGGAGCAACTCTTGAAACTTCTTGCGACCCGTTGGGTTGATGCGCTCACCAATGATGACAAATGGTTGATCGTGACCAATAGTGACGGTCTTTGACGCTGATTGAACGACTGTATGCATGTGATTGCTCCTGTTATGTGTATTGGTTTGGTGTTCGGCCGAGGTCGCGCATTAACCGCTCAAGAGTGTCATCGTGGCGGAAATCTGTGATGTGTAATCCACGCACACCTGGCAAGGTAAGTGCGTGCTTGGCTTGTTCTAGTGCAAGTTGGTATGCAGCTTCGGCTTGATCTGCTGATTGTGCAACACGATCGATAACATCTTGCGGAACACTGATGCCTGGAACCTTATCGTTCATGAAACTAAGTGGCTTGGCACTCTTAATCAGAACAACGCTAGGAATAATTGCTAAATCTGGAACAGTTGCAGCAACACCTGCACAGAATTTTTCAAGGCGATCTGGGTGATATCCGATTTGCAACTGAATCATCTGAGCGCCTGCACGATGTTTTTTCAGCGCACGCTCAATGCGGTAATCGTGTGGGGGGGCGAAGGGGTTTTCAACAGAACAAATAAAGAAGTTAGGCGCAGGATTGAGTTTGCGGCCAGAAAGATAAGTACCTGCATTAAGAATTGATGCCACGTTAATTGCTTGTGGTCCATCTAGATCAAAGACACGACGTGTTTCTGGTTCATCGCCTGCAGTGACGTCATCGCCTGTGAGTAGCGCAATATTTTCGATGCCGTGAAGATTTGCACCAGCCATGTCAGCTTGAACAGCAAGACGATTCTTATCGCGGCAGACAATTTGCATGATTGGTTCGAGGCCATGTTGCTTCATCGCAATTGCCACCGAGACATTTGAAGCGTGCGCGTGCGCAGCAGTGTTATCTGTTGCATTGACAGCCACAAACCATGGAGCAAGTCGGTCTACATTCTTTTTAACTTGTTCCATACCGCCGCCGTCAATGACAGGAAATTCAGCGGTGTAGACAACGTCCTTGGTCTGTGTCAGTAAATCGCGCAGCTTTGACATTAGTGGCCGCCAGTTTGTTCTTTGCGCTTAGCCCATCCTGCAGGAGTTTGTTGATCACGCTTTGTAATTAAATTAACCCACGAAGACGTGCCCTTAAGCTGCATATCAACTGGCGGACGTAGATCGTTGTAGTGCTCTTTCCACACGGTCGGTAGTGGCAGAGAAACTTTACGGTCGTACGCCTTTACCCAGACACATCTCATCTCGGGTTTAACTTCGCAATGACCATCTTCGCGGACCCCACCGCATGGACCATTACGCAAAGTCTTTGGACATGTCATAGGACATGTCATACCTGTTGAGTGCAGAACACATTGTCCGCACATGGTGCAATCCCACACCGGCTTTTTCATGCCGTGTTCGACAGCTAACAACAGGTTTAACATTTTAGGCATTTACGAGTGCACGCTTCTTCTGGATTAAATCCTTAGCAACGCGTACAGCTGTTGAAGCATCTGCTGCAAAACCATCTGCACCAACTGCATCTGCATATTCCTGTGTTACAGGTGCGCCACCCACCATGATGATCACCTTGTCGCGAAGACCCGCTTTAGTAATCTCGTGGATGTTGACCTTAAACATTGGCATTGTTGTTGTGAGGAATGCTGACATTCCCAAAATATCTGGTTGGTGTTCGTTGATCGCTGCAATGAATTTTTCTGGAGCAACCTGTACACCAATATCAATAACCTTAAATCCAGCTCCTTCGAGCATGATATTTACTAGGTTCTTGCCGATGTCGTGAACATCGCCCTTTACAGTTCCCATAAGGAATGTGCCCACTGTTTCTGCGCCAGTTTCAGCGAGAAGCGGACGTAAAACGTTGAGTGCACCAGACATTGCCTTACCTGCAATAAGCATTTCTGGAACGAAGTAATCGCCACGTTCGAAACGTGCGCCAACTTCTTCTAGCGATGGAATAAGAGCTTCGAACAAAATGGTGTCTGGACCCATTCCTTCGGCAAGTGCCTTATTTGTCAGTTCGAGTACTGCTGGAGCATTGCCAATCATCGTTTCATCAAAGAGAGCCTTGATGATCTCGTCATGTGTCATGCTGCGCCGACCTTTCCTATTTTTTGATTAGGTATCTGGGGTTTTTTCTTATTTCGTGCTTGTACTGCATCGATTTCAGAGATGATGAGATCTCCGATTCGAATGAGTTCTTTATTGCTTAAACGAGTTGATGGACCTGAAACTGAGATAGCACCAACGACTCGACCATCTTGTTCGCGCACAGGCGCAGCAACTGCAACGAGGCCAATTTCTAACTCATCGCTAATAATTGCAAAGCCGCGACGGCGAACTTCTTCGAGCTCTTCTAGCAAACGTGTGCGAGATGTAATTGTCTTATCTGTGAGGCGCTCGAGGCGACCAGATGAAATAGTCACCGCAGAGTAAGCGAGCAAGACTTTGCCAAGAGCGGATGCGTGATACGGAACTTGTTTACCAATCCAGTTTGTTGCACCCAACAGGTATTGACCATCGACTTGATCGAGAAGATTGATGAATCCATTACCGGGTACAGCCAAATTTGCTGTCTCGCCAGTGCGCTCAGAGAGTGTTTCCAGAACGGTGTGCATGCGAGTAACAAGAACTGAGTCGTGATTTTGTTCGCGAGCAAAAGAGGTTAAGACTTGTCCTGCTAAAAATGCACCATTGCGATCGCGTTGTACAAGTCCTGCACGTTCGAGTGCTCCAAGAATGCGCGATGTTGTGCTCTTTGGAATGTCGTGAGTGCGTGCAAGTGAACCGAGTAGTTGCGGGTTTTGTGATTGCAAGACATCAGTGAGTAACGCAGTAGCGCGATCAATCGCTTGCGTGCCAGTTGTTAATTCGGATTTTGCCATTTGGCCCCTCCCGAAACTGTTTCACTATATGGAACCTCTGTTCCATGTTCCTAGCGTATTCTCGTGGCGTGTGCGAGGTCAAGAGCCACGCAGATAGAGTTGAATTACCCTCGAAAGCATTACCGATCCGAAAGGTCTCACACCGTGTTCCAGAACAAGATGCCGCGTTATGACATATTGAGTCAAGAATCTATGGCAACGCTGCACGCAGGTTGGCGTCGCATCGTCTCTGAAATTGGTCTCGAGTTTGCATCGCCTTGGGCAGTCGACATGTTGCGCGAAGCAGGACAAGAAGTCTCTGGTGAAACCGTTAAGTTCGATCCTGATTGGGTTATGAAGCAAGTTGCAAAAGCTCCGCGCGAATTTGATCTGCGCGCTCGCAATCCAAAGAACAATGTTCATATCGGTGGCGACTCAATGGTTTTCGGTGCAGTGTATGGCCCACCATTCGTACGTGAAGGCGATGTTCGTCGCGATGGTTCTTTTGCAGATTACGAAAACTTCTGTCGCTTAGCACAATCATTTGATTCACTTGATTCAGTCGGTGGCGTCGTAACAGAACCTAATGATTTATCTCTAGATTCACGTCACTTAGATATGGCTTTTGCAGCAGCAACTCTTACTGACAAATTCTTTATGGGTAACGTAGTTACACACGAAAATGCAAAAGACGTCATTCGCATGGCTGAAATCATTCACGGTGGTCGCGCGGCAATCGAAGAAACACCAGCGCTGATTTCACTAGTTAATTGCAACTCTCCACTGCGCTGGGATGACCGCATGTTGGATTCAATGCGCGAATATGCATTGGCCGGACAGCCTGTTGTTACAACACCGTTCTTGCTTATGGGAGCGATGAGCCCTGTAACAATTCCTGCGACTCTTGCACAGCAAATGGCAGAAGCACTCGTTGCTATCGCACTCGTTCAACTTATTCGCCCAGGTGCACCTGTTGTATTTGGTTCCTTCTTATCAAATATTGATATGCAATCTGGATCGCCACAATTTGGAACACCAGAGTCGGGCATTGGCCTTCTCTGTACTGGCCAAATTGCGCGTTCACTCAACCTTCCATTCCGTGGAGGTGGTGGACTTAACTCATCACAAACTGTTGATGCACAATCTGCATATCAAACAATGATGACGATGATGCCAACATTCTTATCTGGCACAAACTGGGTAATGCACACTGCTGGTTGGCTCGAAGGTGGTTTGGTTTCTTCCTACGATAAGTTCGTCGTTGATATCGAAATCTTGCAATCATTGATGGCTGAATTCACGCCACTTGAATTCAATGAAGACTCACTCGCATTTGATGCACACGTTGAAGTCGGCCATGGCGGTCACTTCTTAGGAGCTGCACACACGATGGAGCGCTTCCGCGATTGCTTCTATCGTCCATTCTTAACTAACAGCGATAACTACGAGCGTTGGATGCGCCTTGGTGCAAAAGACACACGTGCGCGCGCAGAAGAAATTTGGAAGCAAAAGCTAGAGGTGTACGAGAAGCCAGAGATGGATGCTCAAGTTTTGGCTGAACTCACTGAATTCGTTTCAAAGCGCAAATCAGAACTCGACGCCTAAGACTTTATAAAATCATGTCTGAAAGTACGCTCTATATAAATGGTGCGTGGGTTGCATCATCTGATGGAGCGGTACGCGAGATCAGAAGTCCGCACGATAACTCGGTGGTTGCCACGGTTTCCGAAGCAACTGCTGCTGACACGCGCGATGCAATTACAGCAGCACGCGAATCATTTGATTCTGGTGTCTATGCATCGTGGCCGATGAAGGATCGATGTGCACTCGTCAGCAAGGTTGCAGATTTAATTAAGCGCGATGCCGAAATTTTGGCGTCACTTGAAACTCGTGACACTGGCAAGCGCATGATTGAAACGCGTTATGACATGGCAGATATCGAAGCGACATTTCGCCACTTTGCAGCCCTTGGTTTAAAGCTAAAAGACCGCAAAGTCGATGTGGGTGCTGACAATATTTCTAGTGTTATCACGCACGAACCAGTCGGAGTCTGCGCACTCATCGGTCCCTGGAATTACCCGTTGTTACAAATTTCCTGGAAAGTTGCACCAGCATTAGTTGCTGGCTGCTCCTTCATTATTAAACCGAGTGAGTTATCTCCATCGACTGCGATTCATTTAATGAAGTTGCTCGAAGAAGCAGGACTGCCAACTGGTGTTGCAAATTTGATTTGCGGTGCAGGTGCCACAGCTGGTGCGCCACTGACGGAGGATCCACGAGTAGACCTTGTCTCATTTACTGGTGGTCTTGTTACTGGCCGTCGCATCATGGCAACGGCTGCACAAACTGTTAAGAAGGTTGCACTCGAACTCGGTGGCAAAAACCCACATATCATCTTTGAAAATAGCAATGTAGATGCAGCAATTGATAACGCAGTGACCGGTGCGTTTCTGCACTCAGGTCAGGTCTGTTCTGCAGGCACTCGCGTGCTCGTTGAGAAATCGATTCATGACAGAGTTGTTACAGAAATTGTTCGCCGCGCAAAGGCCATTTACGTTGGCGGTCCAGATGATGCTCGCACCGAAACTGGACCACTGATCAGTAAAGATCATCTAGCTAAGGTCGAGGCGTACATGCAGGAAGCTGTAAAAGATGGTGCAACTATTTTGGTTGGCGGCTCTCGCATGGAGCGCGAAGATTTAAATAAAGGTTGGTACTTCCCCCCAACAGTTATTGATAATTGTTCATCGAAGATGAAGTGCGTTCAGGATGAATCTTTTGGGCCGATCATGACTGTCGAAACTTTCACTACAGTTGAAGAAGCAATCGCTTTGGGCAATGACACAATTTATGGATTATCTGGCGCCGTCTGGTCTGAGGATAAAAAAATCGCAGATCGCGTTGCAGGCGCCCTTCGCCACGGAACAATCTGGGTCAATGATTTTGGTCCGTATCGCCCGCAGGCAGAGTGGGGCGGATTTAAAGCATCGGGCGTCGGCCGCGAATTAGGTGAGGCTGGATTGGATGAGTACCTTGAAATTAAACACATTTGGACCAACAATGAGCCTGCGCGATCCGGTTGGTTCGCCGATCCGAAGTAAGGCAACGCAGAATTATTGAGGAGAGAAGATGAGCTCAGCATCACCAATGATTTCTGTGCACAACGTCTGGAAAGTTTTCGGAAATAATCCAGAAAAAATTATTGGATCTGCTGATGCGAATTTATCTCGCACAGAGTTACGTGCAAAAACCGGCAACACAATTGCGGTGCGCGATGTTTCATTTGACGTAGCACCCGGTGAAGTATTTGTCGTGATGGGCCTTTCTGGTTCAGGTAAGTCGACTCTTGTTCGATGCATGACGCGTCTGATTGAACCAACACAGGGACAATTGCAATTTGAAGGCGAAGACATTCTTAAAGTTGATGAGAAGCGCCTTCGCGAATTACGTAAGACACGTTTTTCAATGGTTTTTCAGCACTTTGGTTTGCTGCCACATCGTAAAGTAATTGACAACATTGCGTACTCACTTGAAATCAATGGTGTGAAGAAAGATGCGCGTCATGCACGAGCTAATGAAGTAATCGAACTTGTTGGATTACAGGGTTACGCTCAAGCGTATCCAGAACAACTATCTGGTGGTATGCAACAGCGCGTTGGTTTGGCTCGAGCACTCGCAGTAGATCCTCAAGTATTGTTCCTTGACGAACCATTTAGCGCACTTGATCCATTGATTCGCCGTGACATGCAACAAGAAATCTGTCGTCTGCACTACGAATTAGGCAAAACAATGGTCTTTATTACTCACGATTTATCTGAGGCAGTAAAGGTCGGCGATCGCATTGCAATTATGCGAGATGGCGCAATTGTCCAAATCGGAACCCCACAGGATCTAGTTGCTAATCCGGCAGATGAATACGTTGCTAACTTCGTGCGCGATATTGCTAAGTCTCATGTTCTGACTTTGAAGCACATTGCTAGAAGAGCTGAGCCAGGGGACGCCACCGATGGACCTGAACTTCCAGCCAGCACGATCATTCGCGATGCCGCGCAAGTAATTTTGCAGTCCCACAAACCGGTGCGGGTCAATGACAATGGCACTGCTCTTGGGATTGTCTCTAGTGAGGATGTTTTGCGGTTAATTTCTGGTGGCGTTTAATGAAGGTTCGTAAGTCCTATCTTCTTCTTGCATCAGTAACGGTTTGGATTTTGCTCGGCCGGTTACTCAATGGCACACACACATTGCAGATCGCAACTTATGAGAACACGGCATTCACCACATTTGTCGGTGAAAGAGCCTCAGATCTTCGCGGAAATCGAACAGAGAGCCCTGCTTTCATTTATTTCTTTAATCCGCTTCGCGGCGTAATTGATGGCTTTGTCCAGATGATTAGAAATCTCATCGCAGTCCCCGCACCTAACTCAGTTATTCCAATTATTGGTTGGTTAGGTGTCGTTGCGATTGTTGCTTTTGCAGTTTATGCAACGAGCCAATGGCGAACTGCGCTCTTATCAGTTTCACTTCTACTTGCATGTGGTGCGCTGGGCATGTGGCAGTTCACTATGGACTCCATTGCAATGACTTTGGCTGCAGTACTTCTCTCATTAGCAATAGGAATTCCGCTAGGAATATGGGCAGGTTTATCAGATCGGGTCTTAAAGATATTCACGCCCTTTCTAGATTTAGCTCAGATCTTGCCGACTCTTGTTTATATGGCTCCAATCGCACTCGTCTTTATGATTGGCGCTGCTTCGGCAACGATTGCAACGATGATCTATTCCATTCCAATCGCAATTCGCATTACAAGCCATGCGATTAGAAATTTAAACAAAGCTCCTGTTGAAGCTGCAGAGTCAATGGGCTCGACGAACATGCAAAAATTATCCAAAGTTCAAATTCCAATGGCCAAGCAGATGATTGTGCTTGGCATTAATCAGACAGTGATGGCCGCTGTTTCATTCGTTGTAATCGCCGCACTTATTGGTGCACCTGGACTTGGAAAGCCAGTTATTGATGCTTTGATTATTCGAAACGTTGGCCAAGGTTTTGTAGCTGGCTTTGCTGTGGTCTTCTTAGCGATTCTGCTTGATCGAAGCACTAGTGCAGCAGCTAAGAGCCAAAATTCATTTATCCCAGCGACCGCGAAACAGATTAAAACAAAGCGCATCATCTTGATAGTTGCTGGAATTCTTACAGTGGTATCTGTCTTTATCTCTCGCACAATGTTGTGGGCAGCGGTGTGGCCAAAAGAAGTCACCATTGCACCGCAAGTGGCAAGGATTACTAACAATGTAACGGCTTGGATTTTAGAAAATCTCACGATATTTACCGTTGGTTTTAAAGACTTGATTTCCTATTCAATTCTCAATCCTCTAGAAACACAGCTCGCTGCATCTCCTTGGTATGTAACAGTTGGAATGATTGTGGCACTCGCCATCATTATTGGCGGAACAAGAGTTGCGATCTTAGCTTTTGTTCTATCAATGGCAATTGTGTTATCTGGACTTTGGTATGAAGCAATGTTGACACTAACTCAGACAATTGTTGGATGCTTACTCACAATGATTGTCGGCCTTGCACTTGGTATTTGGACAGGCCGCAGCGATCGAGCACAAAAAGCGCTTCGTCCATTTCTTGATGCCGGACAAACTCTTCCAGCATTTGTTTACTTAGTGCCGATGCTTGGTTTATTTGGTCCTACTCGATTTACAGCTATTGCAACTGGCATTGTTTATGCCATTCCAGTAGTTGTGAAGATTGTGAGCGAAGGTATCCGCGCAGTTCCACACACACTCGTTGAAGCAGCGACTGCCGCAGGCTCTACAGCGCGCCAAATTATTACCAAGGTTCAATTGCCTGCTGCAAAGAAAACTATTTTGCTTGCAACGAATCAAGGACTTATTTATGTGCTGGCTGTCGTTGTCATTGGTGGCTTCGTTGGCGCAGGTGGTCTCGGTTATTTGGTAATCGCTGGTAACTCCAAGCCAGAGCTTCAGGGCAAGGGTCTTATTGCCGGTGCTGCTATTTTGCTCTTGGGCGTGATTTTCGACCGGATTATGCAAGCCGGCGCCCGTCGCTCCTCATAACATCTGCGAAATAACCCCGAGAAGTACTAGTACTGGCAGCATTGCCGCCCTAGGCTTTGCGCAATACATAAACTCATTAGGAGGGTTAATGAAGTCACTATTCGGTCGCCGTTCGGCAATCGTTACGGCAGCAATTGCAACAGCACTTGTACTTTCAGGTTGCGGTAGCAGCGTAAACGATTCAGCAAGCGAAGGTTCAGGAGATTGCGGTTCTTATGCAATTGCAATGCACGCATGGGGTGGTTACACAGCTTCAGCACAGGTAATTGCAGATGTAGCAAGACAAGAATTAGGCTGCACAATTACTCAGACAACTCTAGAAGAGGGTCCTGTCACTTATGACGCAATGGAAGCCGGAACAATCGATCTAATCATCGAAGATTGGGGCGGCGGACGTTGGCAGGAGTGGGCTGATCGCGGAGCTGTAGTTGAAGCTGGCGAAAACGGAAACATTGGAATCATCGGTATGTATGTCGCTCCATGGATGGTTGAAAAGTATCCAGACATCACTGATGCAAAGAACTTGAACAAGTATGCAGCGATGTTTAAGACTGCAGATTCAGGTGGCAAGGGTGCATGGTTTGAAGGCCCAACTGGTTACACAACTATCGGTGAAAAGATGGTTTCTGCTAACAAGTTAAACTTCAAAGTTATCTTCTCAGGTTCAGAAGCTGCACTCGTTGATGGCTTCTTGAAGGCAGAAGAGAACAAGACTCCATTCATTGGTTATGCATGGCAGCCTTGGACACTTCACTCAAAGCTTCCAACACTTGAAGCAGCTCGCGTTAAGTTCCCTGCTAATGACTGGAGTGATCCAGCAGAAGCAAGTGGTTTAACCGACTACCCATCAACACCACTTCAGAAGTTGATGTCTAAGAAGCTCAACGATGCTAATGATCCATTTACTTCACTTGTAAAGAACTTCTCGTGGACTAATGCTGATCAGAACGGTGTAGCTGCTGACCTTGAAAGCGGAATGACAGCGGAAGAAGCGGCCAGCAAGTGGATCGCTGCTAACGCTGCAACTGTTGCTGCATGGGTTGGTAAGTAAGAAGAAATAATCTAAGTAGCAAGGCCCTTACTCAGTGAAAACCATTGAGTAAGGGCCTTGTTTTATTAGTAGACTCCTGACATGAGTGCTCAGTATGACTACATCATCGTTGGTGGCGGATCAGCTGGTTGCGCGCTCGCTAATCGCCTGAGTGCAAACCCTGCACACAAAGTTTTAGTTCTAGAAGCTGGACGCCGCGATTACAAGTGGGATGTCTTCATTCATATGCCGGCAGCGCTCGCGTTTCCAATTGGCAGCAAGTTTTATGACTGGATGTACGAATCCGAACCAGAACCATTTATGAATGGTCGCAAGATTTATCACGCACGTGGAAAAGTTTTAGGTGGTTCATCTTCAATTAATGGACAGATTTGGCAGCGCGGAAATGCACTCGATTACGAGCGTTGGTCAAAAGATAAAGGTATGCAGAATTGGGATTACGCACACTGCTTGCCATACTTTAAAAAGTTAGAGAATTGTTTAGCCGACCCAAAGAATCCTTTCCGTGGCAATAACGGACCACTTAAATTAGAACGCGGACCAGTAAAGGGTCCACTCTTTGCCGCATTCTTTAAAGCAACTGAGCAAGCGGGATATCCACGCACAGATGATGTCAATGGATATCGCCAAGAGGGTTTCGCAGCATTTGATCGAAATGTTTATCGTGGTCGTCGTTTAAGCGCTGCGCGTGCATATTTATATCCAGTTCTAAAGCGCAAGAACCTATCGCTTAAGACAAAAGCGCATGTCACCAAGGTGTTATTTGAGGGCAATACTGCAACTGGCGTGGAAGTAATGATTAAGGGCAAGAAGCAGACCTTTACATCTAAGGAAGTAATTTTGTGCGGTGGCGCAATTAATACACCACAGATTTTGCAATTATCTGGAATTGGAAATCAAGAAGATCTATCCAAATTAGGAATTAACGTGGTCAAGCACCTTCCTGGTGTTGGCGCTAACTTGCAGGATCACCTCGAGGTTTATGTTCAGTACAAGTGCAAGCAACCTGTGACACAACAACCCATTACACAATTATGGCGCCGTCCATTTATTGGCGCCGCATGGTTATTCTTTAGAAAAGGCCCAGGAGCCACCAATCAATTTGAAGCAGGTGGCTTCACTCGAAGCAATGAAGATGTTGCCTATCCAAACTTGATGTTTCACTTCTTGCCTCTTGCAATTCGCTATGACGGCAGCGGGCCAACAAGTGGTCATGGATACCAAGTACACGTGGGCCCAATGTATTCAGATGCGCGGGGTTGGCTCAAGATTAAGAGCACAAACCCATTTGATAAGCCGGCGATTCAATTTAATTATCTTTCAACAGATCAAGATCGCCGCGAGTGGGTTGAAGCAGTTCGAGTTGCTCGAAACATTCTGACTCAACCAGCGATGGAACCTTTCAATGAAGGCGAAACTTCTCCGGGTGCATCTGTTTCAACAGATGAAGAGGTTTTGAATTGGGTACGCAAAGACGCAGAAACAGCTCTACATCCATCGTGCACAGCCAAGATGGGCACAGATGAAATGTCAGTTGTTGATCCAGAGACAATGAAGGTGCACGGTGTTAATGGACTGCGCATTGCTGACGCGTCCGTTTTTCCATATGTCACCAATGGAAATATTTATGCACCCGTCATGATGGTTGCTGAGAAGGCTGCGGATTTGATTCTTGGCAATACTCCACTGCCACCAGAGAACATCGAGTTCTATCGCCATGCTCAAAGATGAAGAGATAGATAGCGCGCCTTCATCTATTGCAAAAGTTAAGGTTCAAAAATCAGATTCAGAAAGCTTCACATCTGACTCTGTCGTTGTCGAGGAACCACTTGAAATAAGACTCAAACAAGGTGATATCGAAGAACAACTCGGCATCACAATGCGCACACCTGGTGCGGACCTAGAACTCGCAGCAGGATTCTTGTGGGGCGAAGGATTCTTAAGTAATCCAAGTGAATTAATTCAAGTAAAGGTCTGTGCGGATCGTTCGCTTACTCCTCGACAGCGCGCCAATGTCGTCATCGCAGAAATTACAGCGAATGCTCCTAAACCACCTCGTTCTATGGAGCGCCGATTCACAATGACATCTGCATGCGGTGTCTGTGGTTCAACAAACATCTCTGATTTGCATGCACGTGGCATAAAGAAGGTCGCACCAACAACACACTCATTATCTGAACTAGCTGGCATGACCGCACTGCTCGATGGACGCCAAGCAATTTTTTCTAAGACCGGAGGCTTGCACGCCGCAGCGCTTGTTAATCCCGAAGGTAAAGCGATTTATGTTCGCGAAGATGTTGGTCGCCACAATGCAGTAGATAAAATTATTGGTGCTGCACTGATGGCAGTGGAGTTGCCATTATCTAATTGGACAGTTGTCGTCTCAGGTCGAGTGGGTTATGAAATCATCCAAAAATCTGTCGCAGCAGGAGTATCGGCTCTGGTTGGCGTGAGCGCACCCACGTCGCTTGCAATAGATCTTGCACATGAGTTTGGCTTAACACTGATGGCGTTTGCGCGTGATGGAGTAGCTAAACAGTTCTTGCCTAGTTAGATTTTAAAGGGCTTTGGGCATGCACTGATCTTTGGAACGCGAACCTTTGCAATAACGGTTCCCTCGCAAGGATGAACGTTTTGTGCAATACCAAGATCGCAAGCAACTGATAAGAAGATGAACGCATCTTCATATGTAAATCCCCAATGATTAACAAGTAATCCAGCAGCTTCTTCGCAAGCAAGTTTCATCGCTTCTTGAATATCATCTACAGCCACACCGTGAGTAATCCATGAATCCGCTGTTTCAGTAACTGGAAAATCAGTAGTGATGGATTTGATGATGTTTACTTCAATAAGTACATCTCCACCAATTTCAACACCTGTACCGCAGATTTCGCCATCGCCCATTGAAGCGTGCATATCGCCAATACCCAGTAGCGCCCCTGAGTGCTTAACTGGCAGATATATAGTGGAACCAATTTTGTTCATGTTGTTATCCAAGTTGCCACCATGCTTGCCAGCAGGCATCGTTAAAATCGAACCAGATGCTGGTGCAACACCGATGACGCCAAGCATCGGGCTAATTGGGAATGAAACCTTCTCATTCATCCTTATTACGCCATTGGCAACATCAAAGAAAGTGCCGTATGGACCCTTAGCCTTTTGATGTAATTGACCTTCACCGGCGGAAAATCTCGCCGCACCTCGTGATTCGGTTTTGATATCAATAATTGTTACAGCCAATGTGTCGCCAGGTTCGGCGCCTTCAACATAAATTGGACCAGTTGCAGGATTGACTTGTGAATCATCGATTACTTTTGTTAAATCAGCATCAACTAGCACTTGCCCCTTATAGCAATCCCAGGTTTGCACATGTATTTGGTCACCGGCTGACACACGTAGTGCGGGGCTAAATTCGCTGCCGAAACTCTGGGTGTGATGATCGCGAGATAGATAGTGCTTTGCGGTGGGATACAGAGTTGTCATGGCGGTAAATCTATCTTCAATTTCACTTCACAGGCCACATACAACTGGGGCAGAATAAGGACACTAATTGGACTCTTTGGAGGATGCGTGAAATACGAAGCAGATCATCACATCGGTAAAGACCAACACGTCTGGGCATATTCCACGGATATGCAACCTGTATTACGTGTTAAATCTGGCGCAACAATTCACCTAGAAACATGGGATTGTTTTACAGGCCAAGTTCAATCCGAAGCTGACACCGTAGAAAAATTAGATTTAGCACGAATTAATAGCGCAACAGGTCCAATTTATGTAGAAGGCGCTGAACCAGGGGATTCGCTTTCAGTAACACTTCACCGCATTGATCCAGGTGAAAAGGGTGCAGGAATGGTTATTCCTGAGTGGGGACAACTCATTCATAAAGCAAAAGCACCAGCTACTCGAATCTTTAAAGTTAAAGATGGCATTGTTCACATGAATGATCGCGTTTCATTTCCTGCAGTACCAATGCTCGGTGTAATTGGTGTTGCACCTGCTGAGGGTGAAATTGCAACATTTGCAGCGGGACGTCACGGCGGAAACATGGATGATCACTTCAATCGCGTTGGTTCGACAGTGCACATGCCCGTGTTCCAGCCAGGTGCGTTACTAGCAATTGGTGACATGCATGCATCCATGGGCGATGGCGAAATCTCTGGTACCGGTGTTGAAATCGGTGGAGATGTTCTTATTGAAGTCAATGTACTAAAGGGCAAGGCTGCTCGTTGGCCGATTACTGAAACAGCAGATTCTTGGTACACCCACGGAACAACTGATGATGATCTCAATGAAGCAATCAAATTAGCCTGTGAAGAGGCCGCGCAATTATTGGTTGAGCAGTGGGGATTTACTTGGGAGGATGCGTTCATCTTCCTATCAGTCGCTGGAGATGTCGGTATTGCACAAGCTTGTCATCCATGTCCAGGATCAATCATCGCTCGTATGCGCGTTCCAAAGATCGCTGCATGCCCTCGACCATTTAAGGCAATGTAAATTATGAGTGAGATGAAGTGGCAGCACGGAAGTACTTGGTATCGAGTCGTTGGAGATCTCAAGAGTTCAAAGACGCCCGTCATGATCTTGCACGGTGGACCAGGTGCGGGCCACAACTACTGCGAACCAATCGCTGACGTATTGGCGCAGACAGGTCGCGCAGCTGTTTTGTATGACCAAATTGGTTGCGGTAACTCAACGCACTTGCCTGATAAACCAAAAGAGTTCTGGACTCCGGAGCTATTTATGGAAGAGCTCGTGCTCTTGACCGAACACTTAGGAATTTCAAATAAGTACGACATCGTCGGTCAATCTTGGGGTGGAATGCTTGGAATGCAATTTGCGATCACAAAGCCAAAGGGATTAAACGCGATGGTCATTGCAGACTCTCCTGCGAGCATGGAAGTCTGGGTATCTGAGGCCAATAAATTGCGTAAAGAGTTACCACCTGAAGTTGAAGCAACACTTCTAAAGCATGAAGCCGCAGAGACAACTGAAGATCCTGAATACGTTGCAGCTGTAGATGTTTTCTATTCACGCCATCTGTGTCGAATTCCGCAACCACCATATGTAGTTGCAAGCTTTGAACAATTGGCCGCAGATCCAACTGTTTATCACACCATGAATGGACCAAGTGAGTTCCACGTAATTGGTTCGCTTAAGCACTGGGATATTCGCCCACAACTCAAAGAAATTACTACTCCGACTCTTTTGGTCTCTGGTCAATATGACGAAGCAACTCCTGCGATGGTTAAGGAGATTCAAGGTTTAATTCCAGGATCAAAGTGGGAGCTATTTGCCGAGTCATCTCACATGCCACACGTTGAAGAGCCTGCGAAATTTAAGAGAGTTGTTGCTGAGTTCTTAGATTCACACGACTAAATTACAAGCAACATCAACTGCGCCAACACGACGTAGTTCTGGCTCGCGTGTGCTGCACTCTGGCACTGCAATAGGGCAGCGGGTGTGGAATGAACAACCACTTGGACGATTCAGCGGTGATGGAATATCCCCGGTCAAAATCTGTCGTGTGCTCTGTGCGCTCTGATCAATTCGTGGGTTAGCAGAGAGCAACGCCTTCGTATAAGGATGTTGTGGGTTGTTATATATCTCTTCAACAGTGCCGAGTTCGACTATTTTTCCTAGATACATAACAGCAATGCGATCTGAAATATGTCGCACAACACCGAGATCGTGAGCTACGAAGATGTAGGTCAACTTCATCTCATCTTGTAGCTCTTTAAAGAGGTTAAGTACCTGGGCCTGAATAGAAACATCGAGTGCGCTAACTGGCTCATCGGCGATGATGAGCTCTGGCTTAAGAGTCAGCGCACGGGCAATAACAACGCGTTGGCGCTGCCCACCTGAGAACTCATGTGGATATTTTTCATAGGAATTCTTATCTAAACCAACTTTTTCGAGTAGCTCATGTGCGCTGGCACGACGCTCATCTTTGCTCACGCCATGAATACGCATTGGCTCTTCGATGATCGCGCCAATTTGGCGACGTGGATTAAGGGATGCATAAGGATCTTGGAAGATAAATTGAATCTCTTTACGCAGTGGTCGCATTGCACTTAGTGATTTCTTTGCAATGTCATTTCCCTTGTAAAAAATCTCACCGGTAGTCGGGGTATCTAGTCTTGAAATGATTCGACCCAAAGTGGATTTACCGCATCCGGATTCACCAACAATTCCTAGAGTCTCACCTTGCACTAGATTGAATGAGACGCTATCGAGTGCTGAAACTTTATTCTTGCGGCCAAAACCGCCTCCACTTGATTCATATATCTTGCTGATGTTCTTAACACTTAAAATTTCATTGCTCATGAGCGCGCTCCGTCGGTGAGAAGGAAACAGGCAGCGCCGTATCCATTGCTATCGGCGGTGAATGCAGGTTGAGCAGAACACGCAGCATGAGCCGATGAACAACGAGTGCTAAATGCACAACCACTGGGCAGATTAAGAAGGGATGCTGGCTGACCTGAAATTGTTTCAAGTCGTGATGTGCGCGCACGGTCTACACGTGGCACAGAGTTCATCAACCCCTTTGTATATGGGTGTTGTGGGTTAGCAAAGAGAGAGCTCTTTGTTGATCGCTCAACCATGCGACCGGCATACATAACTAAGACTTCAGAAGAGAGTTCAGATACAACTCCCATATCGTGAGTAATGATGATGATCGATGAGTTATGGGTCTTACGTAATCTTTCCAACAAATCCAAAATCTGTGCCTGAATGGTTACATCAAGCGCAGTTGTTGGTTCATCAGCAATAAGTAACTTTGGATTTAGTGATAGCGCCATTGCAATAATTGCGCGCTGTCTCATACCGCCAGAGAATTCATGGGGATATTGATCCACGCGCTTGGCTGGATCTGGAATACCCACTTCTTCTAATAATTCAATGGCGCGGGTTTTAGCTGCCTTATCTGAAATATTGCTATGTAGCTGTAACTGTTCGCGAATATGCCAACCAATTGTGTAGACAGGCGTCAGCGCCGTCATTGGGTCCTGAAAAACCATCGCAATATCTTTGCCGCGAATTGCACGCAGCTCTTCATCACTTTTCTTTAGTAGATCTTCACCGTTGAAGAAAACTTCACCAGTTATTTTTGCGTTCTCATCTTTGATTAAACCCATGACCGCGCTCATAGAAACGCTCTTGCCAGATCCTGATTCGCCAACGATGCCTAGAACTTCTCCGTGGTTAATAGAGAAGGAAAGGTTATTTACGGCGCGCACGGTTCCTTTGCGAGTCTTAAAGGAGACGCATAGGTTTTTAACTTCGAGTAATTTTTCAGCCACGACGTACCCGCGGATCTATCCATGCGTAAACCAAATCAACGATGGCGTTAGCAATAACAATAAAGAAGGCCGCATACATAACTGTTGCCATAATCAACGGTAAGTCAAAGTTTTGAAGAGCGGTAAAGGTCAGTCGACCAACGCCTTGGATTCCAAATACCACTTCGGTCAACAGCGCAGAACCACCAACTAGAGCTCCGAAATCCAAACCAAAGAGTGAAACCACAGTAATTAAACTCATACGGCTGGCGTGCTTAATCAAAATTCGTTTTTCACCAGCACCCTTTGCGCGCTCTGTTTTTATGAAATCTTCTTGCATCAAACTAACTATTTCGCTGCGGATTACTCGAATATAAATACCCGCGTACAAAAGTGAGAGCGTCAGCCAAGGAAAGAGCAGCGCCAGGAACCAGCCACTAGGGCTCTCGGTAAATGGAACATAGCCAAGGGGTGGAACCCACCGAAATAAAGTGGCGTGCAAACGCCCTTGCGTTATTAAGTTAACCACCTCGCCAAGCCAATAAACAGGCAAGGAGACACCAATGATTCCGATAATTCCAATTGCGGGGTCTACCCAGGACTTACGCATTCCGGCGGCCGTTATCCCAAGTACCAATCCGAGGAATAACCAAATAATTGCAGCACCAAAGACAAGTGAAAGAGTCGCAGGAATTGCTTGAGTAAGTTGTGGCCAAACTTCTGCCCCGCGGTTTACGTAGGATGTAAGGTCGCGATCAATGAACAAGTGCTTCATCATTGAGACGTAGCGGATGTGTAGAGGCTTATCTAAATCAAAGGTCGCGCGTACTTGTTGCAGAGTTAATTGATCAGCATTTCTACCTGCAATACGCGCGGCTGGATCAACACCAGGAGTTGCAAAGAAAATAAGAAATACCAAGATACTGATGGAGACCAGCACAAAAACGGCAGCGGCGAGCCGCTTAATAACAAATCGCGTCAAAACGCACCACGCAGACGAGCTTTAGGATCTAGTGCATCACGCACTGCATCACCGAGCAAGTTAAGAGCCACAGCAGTAACAACAATGAAAAGTCCTGGACTCAGAGCAACTATTGGTCGTGTATACAACAGACCAAGGCCATCTTTAATAATCGTGCCCCATGAAGCATCTGGAGGCTGAACACCGATAGAAAGGAATGAAAGGGCTGATTCAGTAAGCATGGCAAGAGAGACCATCAGGGGGATAAATACTAAAATACTGGGAATTACATTAGGCAAGATTTCACGGAAGATAATTGTTGAATGCTTAGCGCCTCCACCAATTGCAGCTTTTACGAATTCACGTTCACGCAGAGCAAGTACTTGTCCGCGAATTGGGCGAGCAACGTATGGCACATATACAAGACCGATAATAAATATTGGCAAATAGAGTGAGCCTGCCTCTAAAGAGAGCGGCCCCCATTGAAATCCGCTGGTAAGAAGCACAACGGAGAGTGAGATTGATAGAAGATAAACAGGGAATGCCCAGATAACATCTAAAATTCGAGAAATAACAGAGTCAATAATTCTTCCTGAATAGCCCGCGATTACACCGACAAGGGTTGCAACTATTAATGTCAGTGCTGCTGCTGAAAAACCAATCAATAAAGTATTTGTACCGCCATATAACAAACGTGCAGCCACATCGCGGCCTTGATTATCTGCACCTAAAAAGTAAGGTCCAATCTTCCACGTAGGACCAATGGGATTAACACCGAGCTTGAGACCTTCAGTGGATTGCTGCAAAACCTGAACTTCTACACCATCTAATACGACGGTTCCGTTAATTGTTGAAACGAATGGATCTGTCTTTGAAACAAGTGATGCGTACAGCGGAGCCGAGATTGTGAGTGCAACGACGATGAGTAACATCGATGAAGCGATCCAAGATCTACGATCACGAACCAGCGTTCGGAGGGCAATTTTGCCCGGACTCTCCGAAGAGATATCGAACGCTGGTTCGTGCGTAGTCATCTACTTACTTGACCTGCAGTTGGCTGACCAACATGTAGAACTGCTTAGAGAAGTTGTAGTTCTTTACACGAGCAGACAAGAAGTCAATCTGCTTTGGTGTAAAGGCAACTGCAACAGGAGCTTCGTTCATGATCGCTTGATCAATTTCGCCCCACTCTTTATCAGCAGTGGCTTGATCTGTTACGCCTAGATCCATTGCATCGATCATGCGCTTGTTAAGTGCTTTGTTGCAATAACCAGCCATGTTAATTGATGAATCTGAACCAGGTACAAATGATTCGCAACCGAGCAAGATGTACGAGAAGTCCATCGCTGCTGGGAAATCTTGATACCACTGGGATATCGAGATTTGAACCTTGTTATTTGTGTTCTGAATGTATGTGAATTGAATGTTGCTTGAAATTGGTTTCAAGGTTGCCTTGTAACCAATCTGGTTGAGAACGCTTTGTACGTATTCACCCATTTGCTTGTTCACTTCATCATCAGATACAACTACGCCAACTTTCTGACCAGCTGTTCCTGACTCCTTAACGAGTTGCTTTGCCTTTTCTAGATCTGGCGCAGACCAACTTGTTGCTGGAGATTCAACGGAAGCACCTTTTGTGTATTGGCAGAAGTCCTTATGCCCTGGGAACCCTGGTGGCAAGAAAGTACATGCAGGTGTTGCAAGTTGTTCTCCACCGAAGATTTTTACCATTGCGTTGCGGTCAAGTGCGTAGTTTACGGCTTGACGTGCTTTGACGTTGTTAAATGGCGCCAAGTTATTGTTCATTGGCAAGTACCACATAGCTGTCAATTCGTGAACATTAATTTGGTTTGGAAGTTCAGTTCCAAGTTCTGACAGACGATCTGCAGGAATTGGATCGAGCATCCAGTCTGCCTGGCCATTCTTGATCGCATTTACCTGTGCTTCAGCCGTTAGGCCGAATTGGTAAACGATTTCATCAGGATATCCAGCTGGCTGTGATTCGCGGTTCCACTCTGTAAAGTTTGGATTACGAACCATCTTAAGTTCTCTGTTTGGATCGTATGAAGCAAACATGTAAGGACCTGTTGTAGGAATTGGAGTTGTACCCGCATCCTTTGATGGAGCATCAGCAGGAAGAATTGATGCGTGTGGCAACGATAGCTTGTAATTAATTGTTGCATCTGGTGCAGTCAATTTAATCACAATCTTGTTAGTTGCTGGATCAACGATTACACCTTCATCAAGACTACAAGTTGCTGGTTTAGCCAAACATGCATCTGCACCAATAATGCCGTTGTAGAAACCACCAGCTGTTGGTGAAGAAACTTTGAAGATACGTTCAAATGATGCTTTAACATCATTAACTGTTACGTCACGACCATCTGAGAATTTAATTCCCGTACGCAATGTAAATGTAAGAGTCTTTCCACCATCACTGAGCTCAGGTAGCGCTTCCGCTAAATCTGGAACAGTTTCGAATGACTTAGGGCCATCTACTTTTCTAAATGCAAGTAAACCATCGTAAGTCGCCTGGTATAGCTGCCAGAATTGCAGTGTGTAGTTAATGTGTGGATCAAGAGTTCCTGCTGCACCTTTTGCAACGAGAGTTAATGTTCCACCAGCTTTTGATGCGTCATACGGTGCAAGAACTCCGTCCTGACCTCCTGCGTTTGAATCTGAACCACTGTCAGAACTCGAGCTACCGCATGCACTGAGAACAAAGCTCAGGGCGATGAGGGATACGAGCGTTCTAGAGCGTCTCATTCATCCTCCTTGTTAGCCCGCGTGGGGTGGGCTTGGGAATCAAATACTTACAGTAAATAGGTAGAAGCGCTAGATGTAATCGTACATATTCTGCTTGTACTCTTGGGCAATGAGTGAAAACAAGACTCCTCGCGTTAATACGGGCAAGATTGTTGGCCAAGTCGATGCAACACAGATGCCACGTTATGGTGGGATTGCAACATTTGCTCACTTGCCACATATCAGTGACGTTACAGATGTTGATGTAGCAATCGTTGGTGTGCCATTTGATACTGGAGTTTCATATCGCCCGGGAGCCAGATTCGGTCCTAATCACGTCCGTGAATCGTCACGTTTACTTCGTCCATACAACCCAGCGGCAAATGTTTCACCTTTTGCTACGCAGCAAGTTGTTGATGCAGGAGATATCGCTGCAAACCCATTTGATATTGAAGAAGCGATTTCAAGTATTCACAAAAGCTATGACCAACTTGCAGAGCGCGCCAAGAGAATCGTGACAATCGGTGGAGATCACACAATCACGCTTCCTATTTTGCGTTCACTGAAAGCAAAGCACGGACCAATTAGCGTGGTGCACTTTGATGCGCATTTAGATACATGGGATTCATACTTCGGTGCTGATTACACGCACGGCACAACATTTAGACGTGCCAGTGAAGAAGGATTACTTGATCCAGAAGGGTGCATGCATATTGGAATCCGCGGTCCTCTGTATGCGGCCAAAGATCTAACCGATGACAAAGCACTCGGTTTCCAAATTTTTACTAGCGTAGAGTTCCAAGATCTTGGCGTTGGTGCAGCGATTGAAAAGATGAAGGCACGCGTTGGAAAGCGACCAACGTATATAAGTATCGATATTGATGTTCTAGATCCAGCACACGCACCTGGTACAGGAACGCCAGAGGCGGGCGGATTAACAAGTCGTGAACTCTTATCTTTACTGCGTGCTACAGCTGGCATGAATGTTGTGGGCGCTGACATCGTTGAAGTCGCTCCCGCATACGATCACGCCCAAATAACTGGCATCGCGGCTTCGCATGCGATGTATGAATTAATTAGCGCATTTGCAGCCAAGTAAGTCGAAGTTGTCAGCACTAAGGCTGTAATACAAATAGAATAGAGACATGGAAATTCGCAAGGCTTGGAAGGGTGTTCCCGCACCAGTCAGAAAAGTCATTGCCCTTGTCTTCGGTGGAACACTGATAATTATCGGTGGATTTCTCATTGTGCTTCCCGGTCCTTTCACACTGCCATTTGTTTTTGCAGGATTACTCATTCTTGCTGGTGAATTTGTATGGGCCGAGCGATTCTTGGAAAGAGCTAAAAAAGAAGCAAAGAAAGCGGATCCGCGAAAAATCTTGAAGAAAAAACCACCTCGTGAGAATTCGTAATATCGAGCAGTCTGATCGAAAGCAGTGGGATCCACTGTGGCAGGCATATTTAGATTTTTACGAAGCAACTGTTTCAGATGAAACAACTGAACGAACATGGCAACGCTTCTTTGATGCCACTCATGTCTTTACTGGGTTCGTTGCAGAAGAAGATGGAAAAATCCTCGGGATTGCACACGCCATGTTGCGTCAATCAACATGGGAAAAAGTAGGGGAGATGTACTTAGAAGATCTCTATGTACTTCCTGATGCTCGTAGCAAAGGTGTCGGTCGAGCGCTCATGAATCATGTTAAAGAGCATGCCGTCGCAGTTGGTGCTGGGTGCATGTATTGGCAGACAAAGGCAGGAAATACCACTGCTCGAGTTATGTATGACTCAATGACAAAAAATAATGATTACGTGCAGTACATGATCAAGCTTTAATTCTTTGGTGGCTCAATCTCTAACCGAGCAACGCGAGCGGATTCAATGGAGGCAGCAGTTGGGGGCTTAGGTTCATCTTCGGCTAACTCTTTAAGTTGACTGCGAACACTCTTTAGAACCACATCGATACCTTCTTCGGCACAATTAATTGCTTGGGCTAAGAAGCGATTGAATTCGCGGCCTTGTTCTGGGCCAATCAGAAGGCCAGAAGTTTTCTGACGATTGCTCACATGAAAAATATAGTTGGATTCATCTAGATTGGTGGATGCACCATTCCACTTTGCAAATGCCCACTCTTTTGTATTCATCTGGCCATTAAATAAAACTCGCTCTGTTGTGAGCAGTACTTGCCCAACTTCTTTATACGCACGAACTTCTTCTCCTGCAACAAAAGTTCCGCGCTGAGCACCCACTCGATAACGAATGCCACCTACCAATGGAATGCTAAATCCTTGCGATGTTCCTTGATAGCGCCCAGGTGTTCGACCAGTTTCGTGTAATTGCCCTTGGCCCTGCCACAAAATGATCTCGCCTTTTTTCTGCACCGTGTTATTTGGTACAGAGTCTTCGCCTTTAACAGCTAGTTCGAAAGCGGTTTCGATCTTTTCAAAGATTTCAACATCGCGCTGCCAATTGGCATACTCATCTGCGAATTGTTGATGAGCCTTTTTCAGCGCTCTCTTTGCTTTGAAATCTGACCAGAAACCCATGCCGTTAGTTTGGCACAGGGCAGTGACAGGTACTAGTAATAAAGGAACTGAGTACCTAAACTTTCACGCATGTCAGATGACAAAGCGCTCGGATTAGATGAGGCGTACTCAGTAAAGACCCCGGAAGATAATCGCCGTTTGTATGCCAAGTGGGCAGCAACATATGAATCATCTTTTGTAGATGCCAAGCAATACCGCTATCCCAAAGCGATCTCAGAAGTATTTAACGAACACGTTCCAGCTGATGCCGATGAAGTTGCTCGTGTTATTGATATTGGTTGCGGCACAGGACTTACCGGAATGTATTTATCCCGGTTGCGTTCTCATCTAGCAATTGACGGCTTAGATATTTCTCCAGAAATGTTGGCAGAGGCAAGGCAGAAAAAGCGCCTTGATGAATCTGCTGTTTACACAAACCTTAATGAGTGCGATCTGACGCAGCCAGTTGTAAACACATTCGAACCATATGACGCACTAATTTGTTCTGGAACTTTTACCCATGGTCACTTAGGGCCGGATGCACTCAAGAATGTTTTATCCCTTGTTCGCCCCGCAGGATGGATTGTGATTGGCGTAAATAACGAACACTTTGAAGGCAAGGATTTCCAAGCGGAACTCGATTCACTAGCCGGCGCTAAACGAATAACTGCGCCGGAGATTTTGCGCATCGATGTGTATGAAAAGGGCAGCCCACACTTTGGCGACCAAGCGCGCGTTATCCTGGCCCAAATCATCTAATGTCGGTGAGTGCCTGTAACTTTGGGGCATGTTCGAATTCATAGCGATATTCCTGATTGTTTACTTATTTCTCAACCGTAAAAAGCGTAAGAAAAAACCACGCGGATTAGATGCTGAACTCAAAGAGCTGATTGAAAACTCAACAGATCCCACAGGTATCGGCCTAGACATCAAACGCTTTTTGTTATCAGTTATCGATGATGACAAGAACGACCGCGAGAAATTTAGTGATGCAAAGATTGCAGAGGCCCAGAGAATTCTGGATCGCGCAGGTCCCGCCGCTTTTTATTGGATGACAGAAATCGGTGCTCAATTAACGCTGCTTGCTGCGGCTCAAATAAATGGAATTCCAACGAACGTGGACGCCGAACTCAAGGGCAGTGCAACGCCTGAAGATATTGTCAGAATAGTTGTGCGCCCTTAGCCAAGGGTTGCAGCAACTTTCTTGGCAATAACGCGCGCATCAATTGCGCATTTGTCGGCTGCTTTGATTGGCAAGACTAGATTGCCAACTGCATAAATAGATGTGCCAGCTATTTGAGCGTTCGCGTTAACAATTGGTGATTTATAGGTTGAATCAATTGCAAAGCCACCACGGCGGACTAATTCGTTATCTGGAATCCAATTGCCTGTAAAAACTATGGTGTCGCAGGCGATAACTTTTTCAACACCGTTTCGGCGAATGCGCACACCGGTGACTCGCGAATCACCGAGTACTTCAATGATTTCTGTCCTAGTCATCAACTTAAATCGATACCAAAGTCCAAGAGCTATGCGGACAATCCCAACGCTTTCGTGCTTTTTCTTATCTGTCAGCATTGCAACAGTTTTTACACCAGCGTGCTTGAGTGTCATAACGGCAGAAAAAGATACGTGTTCGGCGCCAACGATGACTGCGCGCGTTCCAATTGCTAGATCTTCTAAGTATGTGGCTTGCTGCAGCGAACCTGTTGTGTAGATACCTGCAGGTCGCTTGCCAGGCACAGAGCGCGCTGCACGTGCTCGCTCACGTGCACCAGTTGCCAAGATAATTGCACGCGCACTAATTGTTTCTATCCCAGCAGGCGAAGTTACTTGCACGGAATTTTTCTGGCCAAAGTGAGTTGCAGTGCTCAGTGTTGAAATTACAACACCTGCAGTGAGTGCACTCTCAACATACTTCTTTGCATACTTTGGTCCAGATAAAAACTGCTTAAAATCCCGCAATCCATACCCAGGATGAAAAGAGTGGCGCGGAACTCCGCCAGCAACTCTTTCGCGTTCAATTACTCGAACACTGTGCACGCCAGATTTTTTCAACTCAATTGCAGCAGCAAGGCCAGCAGGTCCACCGCCGATTACGAGTACATCTACTTGTGAAGTTTTCATTTCTTCTCAAGTAACTTTCGTAGTTCGCTATGACAATAAAAACCTTGGCAACGTCCAAGGCCAGCGCGAGTGCGTCTGCCTAAGCCACCAAGAGTTGTAGGTGGCAAAGGGGACTCGAGTGCGTCAATTACTTCTTGTCTGGTTGCGCGTTCGCAGTGACAGATAATTTCTCCGTAACCACTCTTATCTGCAATTGCAGATTCGTCTTGATATGGACGCGTAAACGCTTCACCTAAATTAGGCATTGTGATTGCCGGCAGTGCTTTAGCTGCGCCCAGTGTTAATCCGGTCTTTACAAGCAAATCCTTTACATGTTCGGCGATAGCCATTGAAGCAGTTAGGCCAGTTGATCTAATTCCGCCAACAGTTATGTATTTGTTTTCATGTGCACGAATTTGAAAATCTGAGTGTTCGGTGGATGCACGAAGGCCCGCATACACGGCAGTGATCTCTTCATCTAATAACTCTGGCGCAATCTTGTTTCCCTTTTCACGCAGGAATTTCAGACCATCTTCGCTCGATCCCGAATCTGTTTTGTCATCAAGATTTTGCGCTGTTGGTCCAAGCATGATGTTTCCAAAGACAGTAGGGGAGACCAGTACACCTTTACCCATAGAAGATGGCACAGGCAAAATAACGTGAGAGATAAGGGTTCGAGATAGTTTGTCAAAGACCATTAATTCACCGCGGCGTGGAATCACTGTGAAGTCTTTAATTCCAAATACACCATCTATCTCATCGCTATATAAACCAGCTGCGTTGATGACGTGGTGGGCTTCAACTTCACCATTAGTGGTGTGCAAGGTGTTGTGTGCGCCAATTGTTACGCCAGTTACTGCGGTACTTAAAAGTATGTCGGCGCCAGCAAGTTTTGCTTGCGTCGCAAAGGCAACAATCGGTGTCCATGGATCAATAATCCATTCACCCGGAACATAGAGCGCACCGAGTGCACCAGGACCCAAGTGTGGTTCGCGCGCATACACATCTGCAGCGCTGATGATGACGGAATCTTTGTATCCATTTTCAACGGCTTTTGCTTGTAACTTCGAGAGATTGTCATGCTCTTCTTGGTTCCAGGCAACTAGCAGTGCACCGAGTTCTTCGACAGCGATTCCTGTTTCACGCGCATAGTCGCGCAGCAAGTGGTACCCGCGTGCAACGAGTGTGGATTCAAGTGAACCCGGCACCATGTCAAAGCCTGTGTGCAAGATTGCAGTGTTGGCCTTTGATGTTCCATCGCCAACATCTGAATTGGCATCTATCAGAGCAATAGAAAGATTGTGCTTTGATAACTCGCGTGCAATAGCTGTACCGACAACACCGGCGCCAATGATCGCAACGTCGTATATTTTTTTACTCATGTGCAGATTCCAAGGCGTTAGCTGGCAGTGTGCGCCATTTTGCTAAGTAACTCTGCGCACGATCGGCGCTCCATACAGGTGAGTATGTGTGTGAAGATTTCCATGAGGAAGCAAAATCTGCCAAATTAAGAGCGCTATTGGTTGCCATCGCGGCAAGGTTAGCAACCCCAATTGCTGTTGCATCAGGATGCGGATAAACCTCAATATTTACTTGGGCAAGATCTGCCTGCATCTGCATCAATGTATGTGATTGCGTTAAGCCACCATCTACTCGTAATTGTTTAACGGCAACGCCATCTGCGGCGATTGCACCTAATAAGTCGGCAACCTGCGCCGCGATTCCATCGACCATTGCTCGCGCAATTTCACCTTTGCCGTGACTCAGTGTTAATCCTGCAATGCTCGCTGTTGCATGTGGTTTCCAGAGCGGTGCGCCATAACCTGCAAATCCAGGAGCAGCCATGACGCCACGTGCATCTGGGAGTGAATCAATTGCTTCTGCAGATTCCAGCAAATCGTTTTCGATCAGCCACTGCACAGCAGTTGCTGCCGTAAATACTTGACCATCTAAGTAGTACGCAGATGCTCCACGGATATTCCATGCAAGAGATGTTGCAAGTCCATGCTTGGAAATTTTTGGTGCTGTACCGATATTGGTAAGCAAAAATGCACCGGTTCCGTATGTGCACTTTGCTTGTCCTACATCAAAACAATTTTCGGCCAGTAGCGCAGCAGGCTGATCAACCATTGTTCCTGCCAAAACAACACCACGAAGTTCTTCAACATGGGGATGACAGATTTCTCCAATTACATCATCGTTGTTAACCAAATCAGGCAAGTCCCCAATATCTAAATCCCAAATATCGGCTAACTCATTGCTCCAGGAACGAGTATGTAAATCAAATAGCAGAGTGCGAGAAGCAGTTGAAACATCTGTCACAAACTTGCCAGTCAGGCGAGCGATAATCCACGTATCTGTAGTTGTTATAACCCCTGCAGCAACTCGATTACGTAACCACACCATCTTGGGTGCAACGAAGTACGGATCAAGTGCTAATCCACTCTTAGCCAAAACAAAATCAGAGTGTGTACGACGTTGGTCACACAATGATGCCGATCGTGAATCTTGCCAAATAATTACTTTTGAAAGCGCTTCACCATTGCTCTTATCCCACGCCAGAATTGATTCACCTTGATTTGCGAGTCCCACTGCAGTGATTTTTTCTGAGCATCCTGCAAGAGCTTGTTTAATTGCAATAACAATTGATTGCCACAAATCTTCTGCAGCACACTCACTGACACCTGGACCTGAATGATCTAAATCAAGTGGGGCGTATCCATGACTGAGCACTTCACCAGCGCCACCAATAACAAGGGCTTTGGTGCCTGAAGTTCCTTGATCAATTGCCATAATGGCCATGGCTAACTTTAACCTCACTATCGCCTTTGTACAGATTCGCTGCGTTTCCACATAGAAGTCCAAATAACACGTAGTAACATGCCAAGGTGCGTGTCAATACGGAGATCCTTAAAGCGCTTGAAAATGAATCTATTGAGATTCTGCGCGAAACTGCGGCTTCGTTTCGCAAACCAGTCTTGATGTACTCAATAGGAAAAGACTCCTCAGTATTGCTACATCTTGCAAAGAAAGCTTTTTTTCCTGCCCCAATTCCTTTTCAATTACTTCACATTGATACAACGTGGAAATTTAAGGAGATGATTAGTTTTCGAGACAAGGTTGTAGCCGAAAACTCGCTTTCTTTGATTGTAAATACAAATAAAGAGGGCGTTGAATCCGGAGTCAATCCCTTCACAACCGGTATTTCTGAGTACACGCGAATTATGAAAACTGTTGCACTGCGTCAAGCATTAGACCTACATCAAATCGATGCAGCAATTGGTGGATCCAGAAGAGATGAAGAAAAGTCTCGCGCCAAAGAGCGAATCTTTAGTGTGCGCGAAGAAGGTCATGCGTGGAATCCTCGCAATCAGCGTCCAGAAATGTGGCGAACCTATAACACTCGCCTTGCACCAGGACAGACGATGCGCGTATTTCCAATTTCTGATTGGACTGAATTAGATGTCTGGCGTTACATAGAACAAGAAAAAATTGAAGTTAATCCACTGTACTTTGCAAAAAAGCGACCAGTAGTAAAGCGTGGAGACCAACTCATTATGGTCGATGATGATCGCTACCAACTCAATCCGGGTGAAAAGCCCGAGATGGTTGAAGTTCGATTTAGAACACTCGGCTGTTATCCGCTGACTGCTGCGGTGCAGTCGCAAGCAACAACAATCGAAGAGATAGTTGAAGAAGTTTTCTCAGTAAAACTCAGTGAACGTGCCACTCGTTTGATCGATGGTGCCAATGAAGATTCAATGGAGAAGAAGAAGAGCGAGGGGTATTTCTAATGCAAACCTCAGTTCTTCGAATGCTCACGTGCGGAAGTGTCGATGATGGCAAGAGCACACTCATTGGTCGATTATTAGTTCAAACCGATAGCGTTCCACACGACACAGTTGGTGCTGCTCGCAATGTTCGCAGAGCTGGTTCAACTATTGCAGCGGGTGAAATCGACTTTAGTCTTTTAACCGATGGCCTAGAAGCAGAGCGTGAGCAAGGAATCACAATTGATGTTGCTTATCGCTCCATGTCATTACTAGATGGCAGACGTTTAATTATTTCTGATGCTCCAGGACATGAGCAGTACACACGAAACATGGCAGTTGCGGCCTCGCGTGCAGATATTGCCATTGTTCTCATCGATGCAACAAAGGGAGTGCGCACACAAACACTGCGCCATCTCATGATTTGTAACCTCATGGGCGTATCTCGTGTAATTGTTGCCATTAACAAGCTAGATGCCGTGGATTACAGCCAAGAGATTTTCACAACAATTAAGAATGACTTGCTTTCACAAATGTCACGCTTTGATCTACCGGATATTCACTTTATTCCTATGAGCGCACTTGCTGGAGACAATGTCGTCACTCAGAGCACAGTGATGCCGTGGTACACAGGTCAGACTTTGCTTGAATGCATTCAGTCGTGGCAGCCAAAAAAATCTGCAGATATCACAATGCGTGCACGTGTGCAATCAATTGTCCGAGCAGAAGATTTTCGTGGAATCAGTACAACAATTTATCGGGGCAGTGTGGCCGTTGGAGAACAAGTACGCATCCACCCAAGTAATCAGATAGCGACTATTTCAACGATCGTTGCAGATATGAAAAATGTTAAATCCGCTGATGAAGGCGATGCGGTCACACTCGTACTTCAGCCGGAAGTAGACGTGACCCGCGGAGATTTAATTGCATCGATTAATGAAGAGGTTTCAGCCAGTGATCGCTTTAGTGCACATCTTGTCTGGCTCAATGAGGAAGCACTGATACATAGCCGTTCATACTTATTGATTTCGGGCCCAACACAAATTCCTGTAATCGTGACAAAAATTCGACATAGCATTGATGTAAATACCGGCGAAGAAAAAGCTGCCAATACATTGGCAATGAATGAAATTGGCGTAGTTGAAATTGCTACCAATCAACCTCTGGCGTTGTTGCCGTATCAAGAGTCACGAGAGTTCGGAAACTTTATTCTGGTCGATCGTCTGACTTCTCAGAGCGTCGGCGCTGGAATGATTCGTCACGCACTTCGTCGCGGTGAAAACATTACCTATCAAGCTTATGAAGTAGATAAGTCGGCCAGAGAGAGCGCTAAGAATCAACGCGCAAAATTGATCTGGCTCACTGGTTTATCTGGTTCTGGAAAATCAACAATTGCTAATGCTCTCGAGAAGAGATTGCACGCACTAGGCATGCACGCCTACGTTTTGGATGGCGATAACTTACGTATGGGCCTAAATGTGGACTTAGGTTTTACGCCGGAGGATCGTGCTGAAAATGTGCGACGAGTATCTGAAGTGGGCAAGCTAATGATTGATGCTGGGCTCATAGTAATTACAGCGCTGGTCAGTCCATTTGAAGTTGATCGTCAACGTGCACGTTCTATTTTTGGTGATGGAGATTTCATCGAAGTCTTTGTCAATACCCCTGTCGATGTCTGTATCGCACGCGATCCAAAGGGTTTATATAAGAAGGCATCGCAGGGACAGATCCCTAACTTCACTGGCGTTGGCCAAGATTATGAGAAACCAACAAAACCCGAACTCACACTCGATGGCCAAGAAGATATTCAAGTGAGTACCGAAAAGATTTTAAAGTACATCATATGAATTGGATATTCTTCGCAATCGCAGGCTCTGTTGCTCAACTCATCGATGGCACACTGGGAATGGGATTTGGCTTAACTAGTTCAACACTTCTTTTGACTCTCGGAGCATCGGCCGCTGTTGCATCTGCTGCAGTTCACGCCGCCGAAATAGGAACAACACTGGTCTCAGGTGTTTCACATTGGCATGCAGAAAATGTGGATATGAAGATTCTTAAGCAGCTAGCTATTCCCGGTGGAATTGGCGCCATATTAGGCGCAACCTTTTTATCATGGATTGACTTATCGAATGCGAAGATATTTGTTTCCACACTTTTGTTGCTCTTAGGATTCTTGCTGCTCTATCGCAATATTTTTAACTTTAACCAACAACCAACCACGCTGCAGGTAACAAATCCACGCTATTTCACCTACTTAGGATTTACAGGTGGCTTTGTCGATGCATCAGGTGGCGGAGGATGGGGTCCAATAGTTACGCCAACGATGATGACAACTACCTCTGTTGAACCGAGAAAAATCATCGGAACAGTAAGTGCAGCTGAATTTATTGTGGCCGTTTCTGCAAGCGTTGGTTTTCTTATCAATATCAATAGATTAGATATCAATTGGGCAGTAGTTGGAGGCCTGGCGCTAGGTGGCTGCCTCATGGCACCGATTGCTGCGCGAATTGTTGTGAAATTGCCACGCAAGCAGATCGCTATTCTTGTTGGATTGGCCGTAGTCATTATTAACGGCTTTAGAATTATTACTAACTAACTTAAATCCTTTATCTCCACACCTTTACTCTGCAGTTTTTTGCACAAAGACCTGTATCTAGCATCAAAGCGCTCTGAATCCTTTACTTGGGTGCGCCAACTGCCGACATGTAAGCGCTCGGCACTCATGGTCGAATCAAAATACTCGTGCATTTCAGGAGCCGCATCCAGCTCTAAGAATCCTAAAATCTTCTGATAAGAGTCATCCCTGTTATGGATTACGAGATCTTCAATTCTAAATTCGAGAATAGATTTCTTATCTACCTTTGCTAACGCTTGCGCTGATTTAAGAATGCGATTGGCCCACCACGTAAGCCCCTCGTATGCATCATTTGGTCCCCAGCGTTCCTTCGTGATTGAAAGTGCGACATCTCTTCCATCTCTAATGACATTGATAAATCGTGCATCAGGAAGTAATTTCTTAATTTGATCTGAATGCATCATGTTTACGGGGGTTGAGTCACCGAAGTATCTGACTTCCTTATTCTTTATCTGAGCACGTGCAAGTGTGTAAAAAAACTCTCGAGATGCACCAGCAGGATCTGACTTAAAGGATTGTACAAATCGTGTGTGAGCGCTTTCAACAACGTCTTGTGAGATTGATTGAACTAATCCACGCGGTTTGCCCGCTTTACCCTCTTCACTCCACCAACGTCCGTGAAGATTGTCAGTAAAGAAATGCATTCGGCTTCTTCCAATAAGAGGCAAGATTCTGGTGATCACATTAAATCGAAAACCGTGTGCGTCTTCTTCGACTGAGAAAGGGCGGTGATAAACCAGATCGAGCAAACCATGGCGGCTGGTCATAAATTTAATCTCTCGTGGCAAGCTCGCATGAAATTGCGGATGTCTTTTTAACAAATTCAGGGTAATCGTGGTGCCGCTTCGACCGGTGCCTCCGATAAATACCGGAGAAAAATTCTCTGCCACGCCTTGAGTCTAGACTTCATAAGCAGATAAGCAACGGTTTACTCTTAGGCAATGAAGAACTCACCGCATAATCACAAGGTTCGTCCTGTATTTGTAGGCGGAACAGGGCGCAGCGGCACAACAGTGATGGGTGACTTGCTGGGTTTTCATGAACACATCAGAACAAGTGTTCCGATTGAGATTAAATTCTTAGCTAATAAATCAGGTTTACTTCAATTAGTTTTTGGACGAGATACAGCACCAAGGCAACCCAAGATCTCTGTCTTTAATCTTCGAGCACAACGCATCAGACGAATCAGTGAAAAAGCAAAGTTTGCCAAGATTCAAGTTGAGTTTCTAGATCGAATCTGGAACTCCTGGTGGGATATTGATGCTCCACCGCCACATGGTCGCGGATTGCAATCTGGAATTTCCAAGCAGAGATTAGAGTTTTTGATTAATAGATTGATTTCTAATCTGCGAATCAACAGAGTATGGGCAGCGCGCAGATTTATGCGCGATTTCATCTCCTCGCAAGATGATCATGCAGGTCAAAAGTATTGGGTAGAAACAACACCGTTAAACATTGCGCAAGCTCGAAAAATCCTGAAGTTATTTCCTGATGCTCTCTTTATTAATATGGTCAGAGATCCTCGCGATGTCATCGCATCTTTGCTGACAAAGAATTGGGGACCAACGACACCGCTTGAAGGTCTTGAGTGGATTGAGAAACGGTTGATGGATGCGCATGCAGCCCTTGGCCATATCCCGGCCAACCAAAAGATCACAATTGCCCTAGAAGATCTAGCGATTAACAACCGTCTGCAGAGCTATCAATCACTACTGAAATTTCTCAATCTGGGCGAAGACCCACGCATGCAAGAATTCTTCGAAACGCACCTCAGAGCAGAGTCCGCCATGAGTGGGCGCTGGAAGCAAGAGATAGCCACACCAGAGTTCTTGGCCGGATATGCCGAGCTAGAAAAGCGCTTGGCTCTGCTCACATAATTCTGCAATACCTATCTATAACCAGGTCTATATACAGAACCAGCCTGTCCCGGCGGATTCTGACCTTGAAAATCTGAGGATCAACGCTTACATTGAGCGCTCGGTTATCCACACCGACAATCATGGCCGTCACAACTAACCTTCTTGAAAGTGAGAACACGGAATATGAAAGCACAAGTCCTACACCAATACGATGAAGCGTTGACTGCAAGCAACTGGGTTACATATGAAGATGTTGCAGATCCGAAGATCACTCATCCAACAGATGTTTTAGTAAAAATTGGTGGCGCCGGTGTGTGCCGTACAGACTTGCACGTGATTGAAGGCCAATGGAGATCCCGCATGGATACAGATGGAAAACTTCTTCCGTACATCATGGGACACGAAAACGCTGGCTGGGTTGAAGAAGTTGGATCAGCTGTAACTGGGCTAAAAAAGGGTGACCCTGTAATTTTGCATCCACGTCTATCTTCAGGAACTGAAATTGAACACCGTCGTGGCGAAGATATGCACGGAACCGGAACATTTCCCGGAGTAAGTGAAAACGGTGGATACGCAGAAGCACTTGTTACATCTGTTCGTAACATTGTTGCGCTACCAAAGTCTCTTGCACCTAAGTCAGTAGCTGCTTATGCAGATGCAGGTTTGACTGCTTATCACGTAGCGAAGAAAGC
The DNA here is from genome assembly GCA_044341305.1 of Candidatus Planktophila sp. Classification (GTDB taxonomy): domain Bacteria; phylum Actinomycetota; class Actinomycetes; order Nanopelagicales; family Nanopelagicaceae; genus Planktophila. The sequence goes on from JBIIRY010000009.1 coordinate 40,035, forward strand.
ATCTCGTACATTGTTGCCAGGTCAGTACGTTGTAGCAATTGGTGCAGGCGGATTAGGACACATTGGAATTCAATGTCTCAAGGCGATGTGCGCTGCTGAAATTATTGTCGTAGACAAGTCAGATATGGCCCTTGGGTTAGCAAAAGAGAGCGGTGCCGATCATCTTGTTAAGGCTGATGGCAATGAAGTTGAAGCAGTTATGCAACTGACGAAGGGCTTTGGCGCTGAAGCAGTAATCGACTTTGTGGGCGAACGAGGATCAACCAAGAAGGGTCTTGCAATGACTCGCTCACTTGGTAATTACTACATCGTTGGCTACGGCGAAGATATTCAAATCTCAGCTTTGGATATGGTCACAACAGAGCGCAACATCATCGGTAACTTGGTGGGTACTTGGGCTGACCTCAATGAATTGATGTCACTTGCAGATCGTGGATTAGTCCACCTTGCAACAGTTGAATATGCATTGAAGGATGCCAATCAGGCACTTCAAGACCTCAACGCTGGCAAGGTTAAAGGTCGCGCAATACTTGTTCCTTAAGATCTGGGGTTAATCAAGTTATGGACAAAGTTGTTCTTACGCAGTTTGGTGGTCCCGAAAATTTAGTGGTGCAGAGTGCACCCATACCGGCGCCCGCAGCTGGCCACGTTGTGGTCAAGATTGCGGCCGCTGGTGTGAATTTTCTAGATATCTACCAACGTTCGGGTGCACCCGCGTATGGAATGACGTTGCCTTACACACCTGGATTAGAAGGTGCTGGCGTTGTACATGAAGTCGGAGAAGGCGTTACTCAATTCTCACCTGGCGATCGTGTTGCATGGACAGCGGCCCTTGGAAGTTATGCCCAGTACGCATCCTTTGAACAAAACAAGTTGGTTTTAATCCCAGAAGGATTAGATCCAAAGACAGTTGCGGCAGCGATGTTGCAGACACTGACAGCGCATTACTTAATTAACTCATCCTTTGTTATCAAGCCAGGCGATGTTGCATTGGTACACGCAGCTGCAGGTGGAACCGGAAGCGTCTTGAGCCAGATGATTTTGGCGAAGGGCGCAACTGTTATTGCAACGACTTCTTCGCAAGAAAAAGTAGACCTTATTTCTAAGCTCGGCGTTCAGCACATCATTCGCTATGACGAGGTTGATTTCGCACAAGAAGTGCGCAAAGTTACCGATGGTCGCGGAGTAGACGTTGTCTATGACGGCGTGGGTTTAAAGACCTTTGATAAATCTCTCGAGTCCATAAAAACTCGCGGAATGATGGTCTTATTTGGTGCCGCAAGCGGTGCTGTTCCGCCATTTGAGCTGCAGAGATTGAATTCATCTGGCTCGCTCACAATTACTCGTCCAACACTCATGCACTTTGTGGCGCAAAGAGAAGAGTATGTCGCGCGATCACAAGATATTTTCAACTTATTACTTGCCAATAAATTAAGTATCAGAATCGACTCTTCGTATCCGCTTGAAGGAGCCCGCCAAGCACACGAGCGCCTGGCAAGTGGCAAGAGCGCGGGCAAGTTAATCCTCGAACCCGTTTTCTAACCTACCCAGAAGTAGCCCATAAAGAGATAGACCAAAAATCTCACCCCTGGGCGTGTGAGCGGCCTAAATTCTCATGAAAAACGGATTGCCATCGAGGCCTAGAGCCCTTAATGTTTCCCCTACTTCAGCAGGAGTTCCATTGGAGCAGTCCAGGGGTAATTCTGTGGATGTATCGACATGCGTTCAGAACAACTGTGTTATGTAAATTAATTAGTTACATAAATGAGTTGAAAAGAATGTATGTCAAAACCCTCTAAGAAAGGAATACGATGCAAAGAAAAACGAAGCTTCGTGCTCTAGCGACATCAGTATCTTTGGTACTGGCTGCTTCACTAGTGAGTGCAACTTCAGTGAGTGTTTCATCTGCAGCAGATGCAGGAATGGGACCAGGGCCTAAAGTCAAGAAGGCTTCTTTCCCACTAGGTGGAATGGTTGACTACACAAAGCAGCCATACACACCAAAGGCATATGCCTCAGCTGCAAAGGTAAAGGACGGAACTCAGGATTGTTCTTACCACAACACAAGCAAGAAGGATTACAAGGGACAGACAATTACTGTTCTTGCACCACCACCACCAAACATGGGTGAGCCAATGGCACAACACGGCGCAATGTTTGAAAAGCTAACTGGTGGAAAAGTTAAGATCCAGAATGTTCCAATCGGAGATCTGTATCCAAAGCAACAACTACAGTTCCAAACTGGCGCAGCCACATACGATGTAGTTGTTAACTTCTCTAACTGGATTGGTGACTTCCAGAAGTTCTATTACACAATTCCTGCTAAGTACTCATCAGGCAATGGTGAAATGGCTTCAATGCAACCTCTCTACAAGGGACTTTATGCATGGGATGGAAAGACAAAGCTATTCGGTATCGATGCTGACCGTCACTTCCTAAAATATCGCACAGACGTTATTGAAGATGCTGCAGCAGCAGCCTTCTACAAGGAAAAGACAGGCAAGACACTCGGAGTTCCAAAGACTTGGGCCGATTACAACTTGATGGCTTCAACATTTAATGGTTACAAGCCAAAGGGTCAACCTGCTGGAACACCATTTGCAGGATCTGTTGAAATCACAAAGCGTGATGACTTGATGTCAACTGCATTCATCAACCGTGTAGCTGCATACGCAAAGAATCCAAACGTTAAGACTGGTTTCTGGTTCGATGCAAACATGGTTCCACAGGTTAACAACCCAGGATTCGTTCGCGGATTAACTGAGTTCGTTGCTTCAGCTAAGTACTGGCCACAAGGTGGTGGAAACTTCGGTCTATCTGACGAAATTACATCATTCGGTCGTGGTGACGGTCTATTTAGCTACACATGGGATGATGCTTGGTCACAAGCAAACCAGAGCGATAGCCCAATTAAGGGACTCGTAAAGGCTGCACCAAACCCTGGAGCAGAACAAGTATGGAACAGCGTGACAAAGAAGTGGGATACACCTAAGGGTGGCGTCAACTACGCTCCATACATCGCATGGGGTTGGTCATCTGCAATTCCTCAGGCATCAAAGAACAAGCAAATGGCTCTTGATTTCCTTTGCTTCTTCGCTAACAAGGCAAACCACGCAATCGACCTAACAATCGGACGTACTGGTGTTAACCCATCACGTACAGAAGACTTCTCAGTTGATTTCTGGGTAAAGGGTCTTGGTTGGTCACAAGCAGCAACTCAGTCATGGGTTAACACCATGAATAACTACTCCAAGTCAAAGAACCGCGTGTTCGATCTACGCGTTAATGGCAATGGACAGTTCATGGGTGCACTTGGAGATGGTGTAGCAGAAGCTCTAGCGGGCCAAAAGACACCTCAAGCAGCACTAGACGGCGTAGCAGCCAAGTGGAATGAAATTGTCAACACACTTGGTAAGGCTAAAGTCCAGGCTGAATACAAGAAGATGCTAGTTCTCGAGAATTCGTAAGAATTCTTTAACTAGTTTGGCTTAACGACAAGGTCGTGGGGGCCAATCGCCGCAAGGCGAGTAACCCCCACGACACTTGTCTTTCAAATTTCGCTACAGTTTGATTTTTTGGCTTAATTTTGAGATGGTCGCCCCTTAAAAGTTGAGAGGAGTTTGGATCTGTGAATAATAAGTTTTATAAGAGACTCTTCCTTCTTCCTGGATTGCTTCTACTTATAGCAATCATTATCTTTCCTCTGCTTTTCACAATTCGCGTCAGTATGTCCAACTGGAACGTTTCACAATCAGGTTTGGATTGGGCAGGCGGGGCAAACTGGGCTCGCATGTTCCAAGACGGCGCCTTTTGGTCTTCAGTACGTCGACTCTTTTATTTCTCATTTGTAACAACAGCTCTTCAGTACGCGTTAGGTTTTGCAGCAGCCCTCTTTGCATGGAAAGGCATCGCTGCTCGTCGCTTCTTCAGAGTCTTATGGCTCATTCCTTTGATGACTACGCCATCTGTTATGGCGATCGTATGGCGCTCAATCTTTAGAGAAGATATCGGTGCTGCCAACGGTTTACTTTCAAAAGTTGGAGTTGATCCAATTGCGTGGTCAACATCTATTGTGCCAGCGACAGTAACAATTACAATCGCTGAAGTGTGGCAGTGGACGCCATTTATGTTCTTAATTTTGTTAGCAGGTTTACTCAGTCTTCCAAAAGAGCAGTTCTTGTCAGCTGAAATTGATGGTGCTTCAACATGGCGCACCTTCTGGAGCATTACATTCCCACTGATGGCACCAATTAGTATCGGTGCGATTTTAATTCGCTTGATTGAAGCATCAAAGATCTTCGACTCAATCTTTAACTTAACTTCTGCTGGTCCGGGAAGTGCGACAGAGACCACTGCGTATTACATGTACACCCGCGGTTTGCGAGAGTTCCAGATTTCATACGGTGCAACGATGGGCTTGACCTATTTGATCTTGGCAATTCTTACATTAACAATTTTGGCTCAACTCTTCGCAAGATTATCGAAGCCGAGAGGTATCTAACTCATGACAAAGATATTTAAGTACCTCTTTATCGGCATCTGGAGCGCATTTGTTTTGGCACCAATTTCATGGGCGCTGGTCACCAGCTTCAAGCCACCAGCTGCTGTAAACAATGGAGCGACATTTATTCCGTGGCTCCAATTTGAACCGACGCTAGATGGCTGGAAAGACATCACCGGTATTTCAGGTTATGCAAATCTCTTCCCACCACTCATTAACAGTGCAATCGTTACATTCTTTGCAACACTGATCAGTCTAGTCTTTGGCTGCATGGCTGCTTATGGTCTTTCACGATTTTCGTATGGCTGGAAGTACTACAAGAACCCAGACATTGTCTTCTTCTTTATCTCACAGAGAATTATGCCGCCAGCAGTTTTGGCAGTTCCATTCTTCATTCTTCTTCAGTCAGTCGGTCTTTTGGATACCAAGACTGGTTTAGTTCTGGTTCTCACTTCAGGCCTCATGCCGATTGTCGTATGGCTCTTGGTGGATTTCTTTAATCAATTGCCAAAAGAGATTGATGAGATGGCGATGCTTGAAGGCTGCAATCCATTTGAGGCTTTCGCTCGCACAATCCTTCCGCTATCAAAGCCAGGATTAACGGTTGCAGGAATGTTCTCCGTAATCTTTGGTTGGAACGATCTCTTCTTCGGATTGGTGCTTACCTTCACAAATGTTCAAACTCTTCCAGTTGCAGTTGTTGCACTTAACGGAACTGTTACACCGTTCTGGACGCTATCGGCATCTGCAATCTTCTCAATCTTGCCTCTTATCGGCCTAGCCTTTGTGGTTGAAAGATTCCTCTCTAAGGGCGGCTTCGCCGGAGCGGTTCGCTAAGGGGTCTATTGTGAATCTGAACTTACGCGACGTATCCGTTGAAGGCGATAACGAAGTAATCCTTGGAAATATCACTTATGAATTCCAACCTGGAAAAATCTACGTCTTAATCGGTAGAACAACTTCAGGTAAGACATCTCTGATGAGAACAATTGCTGGATTGATCGAGCCAACTGATGGTGAGATTCACTTGGGCGAAGTGCGCCTCGATGAAGTTCCTATCTGGAAGCGCGGAATTGCAATGGTCTATCAGCAATTCATTAACTATCCACATCACAGCGTGCTAAAAAATGTCGAGTTTCCTTTGCTCCGCGCTGGAGTTTCAAAAGCAGACGCTAAGGCACAAGCGTTGGCGATGATAGAAAAAGTTGGGTTAACCGAATTTAAGGATCGCAAACCATCTCAGTTATCAGGTGGTCAACAACAGCGTGTGGCAATTGCGCGAGCCCTTGTTCGCAATACCCAAGTGATTTTGCTTGACGAACCTTTGATGAACCTCGATTACAAATTGCGCGAACAGCTACGCGAAGAGTTTAGAGTTTTGTTTAAGGGCACTCGCGACAGCGTGACAATTTATGCAACAACAGAGCCATCTGAAGCACTATTCCTTGGTGACGAACTCCTTGTGATGCACGAAGGTCGCATCATTCAACATGGAAAGCCAAATCAAGTCTTTGAACAACCATCAAATATCGATGTCGCACAAATTGTTAATGATCCTCCGATGTCTATTCTTGATGGAGAAATCAAGGATGGCTCAGGACAGATCGGTAAAACTCTTAACTTTGCTCTTCCTGCACACATCAAGACACAATCTGCTGGAAAGTATAAATTTGGAATCCGTGCCAGCGAAGTAATTTTGGGTGGAAGCGGAAGCAACTCAGAGCAAGGCGAAGTTTCTCTCTCAGAAGTATCTGGTTCTGAAACTCTGCTTTATGTGAAGTTAAATATCGGTGAGATTGTTCTTCAGCTAGAAGGAATTCACGATTATCAGATTGGCCAGAAGGTCACGGTATCGATTGCTCCAGAGAGAATCTTCTTATTCAACATGGATGGCTCGCTATGCGCAGCCCCAGGAAACTAGGGGTGAAATAAGTGGCAAAGATAACCTTTAACGACATCGGTCATTCATACGATAAGAGCGCAGATCAAGCGAACTGGGCTCTTAAACCAATCACAATGACATGGGAGTCAGGCAAGTCATACGCACTCGTAGGACCATCTGGTTGCGGAAAAACAACGATCCTTAACATTATCTCTGGAATCGTTAACCCTCACCAAGGTCAAATTACATTCGACGACGTAGATGTCACCAAGGTTCCAACTGCAAAGCGCAATGTGGCACTTGTTTTCCAATTCCCAACTATTTATAAATCAATGACAGTAAAAGAGAACCTAGCGTTCCCATTGGTTTGTCGTGGCTGGAAGGCAGATGCAATCAACGCTCGCGTAGGCGAAGTTGCAGAACAAATCGGTATTTCTGACAAGCTCGATCGTTCAGCAACAAAACTGGGTGCAGATGAAAAGCAGTTGATCTCACTTGGCCGCGGTCTGGTTCGTGACGACGTAACAGCTCTCTTGATGGATGAACCGCTGACAGTTATTGATCCACAGCTCAAGTTTGAATTGCGCAAGAAGATCAAGCAGATCATTGCGGGCAAAGACATCACAGTTGTCTACGTAACCCACGATCAGTACGAAGCGATGACCTTTGCTGACGAGCTCTTGGTAATGGATCTAGGAAAGCTTGTTCAACGTGGTACACCTGAAGAGCTCTTTGAAAATCCAGTGAGCAACTACGTCGGTAACTTCATCGGCTCACCAGCTATGAACTTCATCAAGGCCGATGTTTCTAATGGTCTTGCCTCAGTCGGTGAGTACAAAATCGCTACGTCAACTAACTTAAGTAACGTCACTGACAAGCAGATTCAACTAGGAATTAGACCTGAGTACGTAGAAGTGCACTCAGGCACAGGTGAGAATGTCATTTCAGCCGAACTCATCGGTGTCGATGACCTCGGATCAACTCGAATCCTTAACTGCCGATTCGGAGATGGCATTATCAAGGCGAAGATTGCACGCAGTACGACCCCACCGCCACTTGGCCGAGTCGGACTTCGTCTGCCTAAGGAAAAGGTCATCGGCTTTAAGGGCGGGCTTCAGATCCGCTAAAGGTGGGGGCGCACCTGCGCTCTTTCACCCCTGTTTTCTGCGCTTGAATCTCAGGGTTTTCACAATCGGAGGTCCCCAAATATCTGTTGCGGACCCCAATGCCTAGACGTATGCTTCCCGCAGGAAAAGCTTCAGGAGCTCTTCCACTTACGCGTACAAGAAGGGGAACCGATGAAAGACGGAAAGTTCGTTGTAGATGCACACACCGGATTCTGGGATGCAAGTAAAGAAAACATCAAGAATGAATACGGTCTTGCATTTGCTGAAACATTTTATGCATTTCAAAGTGGCTTTAATCCAAAAGATCCACAGTGGACAATGGATTTCGATAAAGAATTTCGTAAAGTAGATCCAGATTGGTACTTACACCACATGTTCGTCCGTGGTGAAATGGATATGGCAATTCTTTCCACACAAGTACTTATGGATTTCTATCACACAGGATTTACCAGCCCAAAGCGCAACGCAGAAATGGTTGCACGTGCACCAGAGCGTTTGATTGGTCTTGGCGGCGTTGATCCTCGCGATAAGAACGCAGTAAGTCACGTACGTCAGCAAGTTGAAGAGTACGGAATGAAGGGCTTCAAGTGGTACACCGCTGAATGGCGTGGAGAATCACGTGGTTGGAAAGCAAATGATCCAGCTGTGTTCCCATGTTATGAAGAAGCAATCAAGCTAGGCATCAAGAACATGCACTTCCATAAGGGCCCAGCTGTTGAGCCACTTTCAATGGAGAAGTTCGATGTCTATGACATTGATGAGCCTTCATCACTCTATCCAGAACTTAACTTCATCGTCGATCACATTGGTCTTCCACGTCTTGACGAGTTTTGCTGGATTGCTGCACGTTCAACAAACGTTTATGCATCTCTTGCAGTTGCTAATGCGTTTATTCACCACCGTCCACGCTACTTCGGCGAGATGATGGCAAATCTTCTCTTCTGGCTTGGCGAAGATCGCATCATTTGGGGCACAGACTTCCCAATCTGGTACCCACACTGGATCCTTGATGAGTTCATGGAATATCAGATTCCTGAAGACATCGCAGAAGAGTTCGGCGTACAGCTAACTCCTGCAATCAAGGAAAAGATCATTGGTACAAACATCGCTCGTCTATACGGCATCGATGTTGACGCTAAGTTGAAGAAGATCGAGAATGACGAATTCTCACAACGTCGCAAGGAATTCCTTGCCAACAACCCTGAGCTAGCAAAAGCTTAAGCTCTTTAAATAGCGCGTAAGAAATAAGAAAGGTAATCAAAATGAACTCATCTGTTGCGATTGAAGATGACATTCGCACTGCGGCTGGAAGCGTTCCTGATCCTGAAATCCGCAAAACAATGGGTGAGCTCGATTTGATTGATGAAGTGGAGTTGAGGGATGGTGGTATCGCCATTGTGCGTTACCACCTGACCTCACCCCTTTGTCCTTCTCCTTTTGCCATCACAATTGGCAAAGAGATGCGCCGTAGAGTCGAACAACTCCCAGGAGTTAGTCGTTGCTCTGTTGAACTACGCGATCACTTCATCGCAAAAGATATTGCCGCAAAAGTAAATGCCGAAGATATTCCAAAGGATGCTCCAGCATGGCTATAAGGTATGAAAGCGGAAGTACTTATTTTCCTGGTTATGAAACAAATGAATCAAAGATTGAATACATAAGCGCTGAAGAAATTGCGCGCCGATCACTTGTTAACCGCCGCGAAATTACTCTTCTCGAAGAAGAGTCAGTAATGAAAGTTGCAGCTCTCTTGGCAGAGCGCACACGTAAGCCAGATTTTTGGATTAGAAGCGCGGTTACAACTCTTGATCGCTTCTCACGCGAAGTCTGCAACTCAGATTTAGCTTCAGCTCTTGAATCAGCAAAGAAAGACTCATTGCTGGCAGAGTTAATGATTGAAAAATTCCTTTCACTACACACAGACCTCACCAATGTGCAGTTAGCCCAATTGCTACTTGGTCCAAAGCTCTGGTTTACCCTCAACGGTGTTGATATTCCGTGGAGTGTCTACGCATCCTCAGTAGATCAAGTACACATTGCCAACAGCACCGCCCGCGATTTCAATCCAGCCGTACGACTAGTAATGCTCAGCCTTGTCGGAACCGGACTTACCTATGAAGAAGTAGCAACTATTAAGGTCAAGGACGCTGGCTCACTCGATAAGGATGGCAAGCTCGTTCCTAATCACCTGAGCAGCCCACTGGCAATTCAATTTACAACTCCTGAAGGCGAATTCATTACATTCCTCAGTGAAGAATGTCGCACAGTATTAGTTGATCAACTAGCTAAGCGCAATGCTCAATCTGAAGATTTGCTCTTTGCTGATAAAGACCAACTTGAAGAGTACAAGGATCGCGCGGCCGCTCGCGGTAAATCTATTATTGAAACAGTTAACGATGTAAACGTGACTCTGTGCAAGACCGTTGGTGACTTCTTCCTCAAGTGGGGCGTTCCAGGGTCAAAGTTCTACACAGAAAACGGATTGCCTCAGCCTGAGTATTACCACGAGATGGAAATCCCGAAAGATAAGTAATACTGCTTTATACGTGAGTTAAAGCGCCTTCTTTGTTTACACTCTCACTCAGGACACTTGCACGCCCTGCTTCAAGTCGGGCGATCGGCACTCTAAATGGTGAGCAAGAGACATAATCGAGAAGCAGTGAGTTAAAGAAGTGAATGCTTCGTGGGTCTCCGCCATGTTCGCCGCAGACACCGATCTTGAAATCACCTGAGTGCAATCGTGCTTGGCTTGTGGCGATTTGAACCAAGAGACCGACGCCATCTTGATCGAGTGATTCAAATGGATTAAATGGCAGCAACTCGAGATCTAGGTAACGAGGCAAGAAGCTTGATTCAACATCGTCTCGGCTAAATGCCCAAGTGAGTTGCGTTAAGTCATTTGTTCCAAAGGAGAAGAAGTCCGCATAATCTGCAATCTTTCCTGCAGTCATAGCTGCGCGTGGAGTCTCAATCATGCTTCCGATTGGAATATCAAAACTCTGACCTGTTCCTTCAAGAACCTTTGCAATTTCCTCTTCGAGCATGCCGCGCAAGTGCAACATTTCGCGTTGAGTAGCAATGAGCGGAACCATGATTTCTGGACGTGGATCGTGCCCTAGTTTTCTGACTTCTAGACACGCATGAACAAGTGAGCGCACCTGCATACGGAAGAGATCAGGAATAAGAATTCCAAGACGAACACCACGAAGACCCAACATTGGATTGGATTCGTGTAGACGCTTAACGGCAGCAAAGATTGCTTGCTCGCGCGGTGCAATCTCTTTATTGAGCGCCTCAAGTGTTGCCATGTGTGCACTGAGCTCTGCGATGTTAGGCAAGAACTCGTGTAGCGGTGGATCTAATAGGCGAATTGTGACGGGAAGTCCAGACATCGCCATCATGATGCCGACAAAGTCACCACGTTGTAGTGGTTCCATCTCAGCGATAATTCCGCGCTGTGACTCTTCATTTTCGGCCAAGATCAAACGCTCTACGTATGCACGACGTGGTCCTAAGAACATGTGCTCGGTGCGGCAGAGTCCAACACCTTGTGCGCCAAGGATGCGCGCTCTGACAGCATCCTCTGGAGTATCAGCATTAGTTCTAATTACTAATCTGCGCTTTTCATCTGCGTACTTAAGAATTTTATCAACGGCCTTAACGACAGGGGATGCTTGATCAGAAGCAGGATCGAGCTTTCCTTCGAGGTAGGCAGTTACGGGCGATGCAATAGTTGGAAGTGCTCCTAAGTAAACAATTCCGCTGGTGCCATCGATAGAGATAACTTCGCCTTCATAGACGGTGCGTGATCCGACAGTAAACAAATTAGCGCGTTCATCAACAACAATGCTTTCGGTTCCGCAGATAGCAGTCTTACCCATACCGCGAGCAACTACTGCTGCGTGAGAGGTCTTGCCGCCTCGGCTAGTTAAAATTCCTTCAGATGCAACCATTCCAACTAAGTCATCTGGGCTAGTTTCTCTGCGTACCAAGATAACTTTCTTGCCACCGCGAGCTAATTCAAATGCTCTGCGTGAATCCAAGACAACTTCGCCGACGGCCGCTCCTGCAGATGCTGGGATGCCTCGTGCTAATTCATGGACGGTGCCAGATAGATCAAATTGAGGAAACATTAAGTGAGCGAGTTGGTCACCAGATGTGCGTATAAGCGCCTCATCCATAGTGATCTTGCCTTCTTCGACTAATTGCACAGCGATTCTAAAAGCAGCCTCTGCTGTTCTCTTACCGACACGAGTCTGCAAAATCCAGAGTTTGCCGCGCTCGACTGTAAATTCGATATCGCATAAGTCACGGTAGTGATCTTCGAGAAGTTGCATGACCTTTTCGAGTTCGAGGAATGCATCCTCTTGAATATCTCTCATCTGAGATAAAGCCATAGTGTTGCGAATTCCAGCCACAACATCTTCGCCTTGTGCGCGATCGAGATAATCGCCGTAACTTCCATTTTCACCAGTTGCCGGGTTTCGGGTAAATGCCACACCAGTTCCTGAATCTGCACTGAGATTTCCAAAGACCATGGATTGAATATTTACCGCAGTACCTAAATCAGATGAGATGCGCTCGCGGCGTCGGTAGAGTTGTGCTCGCTCAGAGTTCCAGGAGTGGAAAACTGCTTTTACTGATCGCATTAAGTGTTCGCGAGGATTGGTCGGAAACTCTTCGCCCGTTTGAATCTCAATTTCTTTGACAAGGCTTTGGGCTAATTGCTTCAGGCTTTCGACGCTGAGCTCTTGTAATGTGCCAACGCCTTGGGCATCCATGATGCGCTCTTCGATTCTATGGAAATCATCTGGCGAAATTTCACAGACGATGCGTCCGTACATATCAATAAAGCGGCGGTATGAATCCCAGGCAAATTGTGGATTTCCGGTTTCATCGGCCAGAGATTGAGCAACTTCTGGAGTGATTCCGACGTTTAAAACAGTCTCCATCATTCCTGGCATAGAAAACTTTGCACCAGAGCGAACTGAGACCAACAGCGGATTCTTTGGATCTCCAAATTTCTTTCCTAATTCGCCCTCTAGATGTGAGAGTGCATCTTCAATTTCCACTTGCAGAGTAGAAGGAATCTTGCCGGTAGTTAAAAACTCTTGGCACGCTTTTGTCGTGATCGTAAAACCTGGGGGAACGGGTAAGCCCATTCGAACCATCTCTGCAAGATTGGCACCTTTGCCTCCGAGCAGATCAGACATGCTGCGATCGCCGAAAGTCAGTGGGTATACAAATTGAGATTTCATGCGTGAACTATATAATTTACTCAGAAATACTCAACAGTAAGCACCGGGCCACAAGGGCCTATACGAGCAGACCAGAAGAAGGCGGGTGTGTGATGAACCACCTTCAATGCCTTCCAAGCCACGATTTATTGAGTGAAATCAGGCGCCGCGTTCACAACTCGCGCAAAGACACCTCTCTGCCTCTCTTTGGCGATGCTACAGAGGATCTGATTGCCCATGACTGCAGAATCATCACAGCAGTGCTCGCAGAAGATTTCGAAGCATTCGTCGTCGAACTCTTTGAAATGCGGATGCAGGTTGCACCATGGCCTGATATTCGAAGTTGGGATTTTCCGGGGGATTGGATTAGTCCTCTCACCCCAGCGGCCCAGGAGCTGCTAGAAGAAGATGAATTTGTGCACGCGTATTCAAAGAGCGGCAATTACACCATCAAAATTTGTAGAAAAACGGTATAAATATTTAGCGCATAAGGTTTCATTTGCGCTTTTCTTACCTTAGTATTTCGCCCATGGCACGCAAAGTAATTTCACGTCACAGAGCAGCAGCGAAGTTCGGTTGGCTCGGAGCCCTGATCGCACTCGGCTTCACTCTCTTCTGGCCAAGCATTTATGCAACAACAATTATCGTCAATACAACTCTTGGCTATATCGCAGCATTTATCATCAATTACTTCTTCCGCATGTTAAAGGGCAAGTAAGTAACCTAATTAGGAAGTAGGACCCATGAAAAACACCCTTCGTGCCGGCTTGCCAATTTTTGCCATCTCTTCAAATATGCGAGCGGGTCTGATCCTTATCGGACCACTTCTTCCTATTATCAAAGAAGAGTACGGAATCAGCGTTTTCCAAGAATCTATCCTCGCAGCCGCCCCATTGCTCTGCTTCTCACTCTCCGCAATTTTCATGGGCGCTATCAATAAATTTGGTAATACAAACCGCATTATTTCCTACGCCGTAACACTTCTTACGCTCTCACTATTTTTGCGCACAACATTTGGCGTCGCATCACTACTGATTTTCTCAATCACATTAGGTATTGCCGTTGCAGTCCTTAACTTTATGTTGCCGGTATGGGTGAAGGAAAATGAAAAGGGCAACGGTGCTTTATTAACAGGTATTTATGCTGCCGTGATGGGTTCATCCGCTGCTATTTCGCTAGCAGTCACTGCGCCACTGGCAGAACTCACATCGCTTAGCTGGAGACTTTCAATGTTGCCGTGGTTCATCATCGGCGCAGCTGCTTCATTGTGGTGGTGGCTCAAGATGCCAAGTTCTTCAACACCAGAGATCGTAGAAAAATCTCCAAGCTTCTGGAAGAACCCACTATTTAGAAATAAGACCGCATGGTCAATCACTCTCTTCTTCGGTCTTCTCAACATGATCCACTACGCATCAGCAACTTGGTTGCCAACAATCTTGCTGACAAAAGGCTTTGATCTCGTAGATGCTGGTCTCTTAGTCGCAGCAGCAACACTTATTGCATCACTACTGAGCTTGGCAGTTCCTCACTTTGCGGCAAAGAGAAAAGATTTCCGCGCAATTCTGATTGTTTTCTCAGCATTCCTAGCAATCTCGTATTACGCAATCTCTGTTGATTCAGGTCCACGTCTATGGGCTTGGGTAATTCTTGCCAACATTGGTGTTTACGTAACATTCTCACTTGCGCTCTACTTAGTTGTATTTAGAGCAGAAAATGCAGCTGTTACTCGATCACTTTCAATCATGATGCAATCAGTTGGATATCTATTGGCAACAACAGCGCCGATTATTCTCGGATTACTCTTTGATATCTCTGCAAATTGGTCGACAGCGCTGTACTTCATCATCGCGCTGGCACTTGTTCAAGTATTTGTTGCTCTCGGTGCAGGTAGCGCTAAGAAAGTTAAGTAACCCTTAATTATTTCTTAGGGCTAAAGCCCGGTCCGTGTACTTGATTAATTGGTCCGATACCTTGCGCAATGCGCGAGAGTTGTAGTTCGACCATCGCCTTAGCTCGTGGTTCAAAGGCTGTGCTGTCACCGCCAATATGTGGCGTAATGATTAAGTTCTTTGCAGACCACAATGGATGTCCATCAGGAAGCGGTTCGGGATCTGTGACATCTAGGGCTGCATAAATTCTGCCGGTGTTCAGCTCTTCAATCAGTGCTTCGGTATCAATGATGGGGCCTCGCGCCATATTAATAATTGATGCGCCATCTTTCATGGCTTGTAATCGCTTTTTGTTAAAGAAGTGATGAGTCTGATCTGTCAGCGGCAGAATCAAAATAATGACATCTAAGGATGGCAAGTAAGAGTCAAACTCAGAAACTTTGACTGCGCCATCAGAGCCTGACTGAGAAAAAGATGTCACCTTGGCTTCAAAGTTTTGAATTAATCCAGCGATTCTCTTTCCAATGTGTCCATGACCCAAAATTCCAACGTGAGAGTCAGCCAGTGCAGTTCTGCGCTTATGCACCCAGGTTTGGCGCTGTTGATTATTAAAAATTTGTGGGAGGTCGCAACGAGAAGCAATTGTTAAGCCAAGAGTTAACTCTGCTGTTGAAACGTCGTGCAGACCAGATGCGTTACATAAAATCACACTCTCTGGAGTATGTCCCAAAATATCTTCATAGCCTGCTTGTGAATAATGAACCACTTTTAGATTCTTCATCCGAGGAATAATCTCTAGCGTCTTGATCCCGCGCATGTAGCTTGGAACATAGAATTCGACCTGATCTAATTGATCCTCACTGGGTAGAAAGCCATCTGTGGCAAGGTGAGTCATTCCCGCTGGCAGTGTTAAATCGCTCCACTGTGTCCAAATCTTCACGTGTTATTGATCCCATCTGCTAGCCCTAGAAATTACTTGAATCCTAACTTAAACTCATGTCCAGGTAATCAATAATGTGGCAATTTCAACAAGGGGAGCAAGAAATGACAACGACTCGTAATTCTTCAGCAATCTGGGATGGAAACTTAGTACAAGGTAAAGGCAAAGTAACTTTGAATTCATCAAAGATTGGAACATTTGATGTTTCTTGGCCAGCAAGAAGTGAAGAGTCAAACGGACTTACAAGTCCTGAAGAACTCATTGCCGCAGCACATGCATCATGTTATGCAATGGCGCTTTCACACGAGTTAACTCAAGCAGGTACTCCACCAACACAATTGCGCACATCAGCAGAGGTTGATTTCACTCCCGGAACAGGAATTACTGCAATTCGTCTACATGTTGCAGGAGAAGTAAATGGTCTTGACGCTGCTGGCTTTGCAAAAGTGGCACAAGCTGCAAAAGATGGTTGCCCTGTAAGCCAAGCGCTGAAGGCTGTTCCTATTTCATTAACGATTGGGTAACGAGTTTTTCTTGCGCAAGATAATTGCTGCACTCGTTACTCTTTCGTTCTTGCTGTTGCCTACCTCCGCGTCTGCAGCAACGCCTAAAGTTGGTGCAAAGTGTTTAAAGCTAAATCAAACACAAAGCAACAAGGGGAGCACGTTTACCTGCGTTAAGTCGGGCAAAAAACTTGTGTGGAAAAGCGCTGGCAAAAAAGTAGCGAGTACCGCCAAGACATCAGTAGATTTTTCAAAAACTTTCTCAACAGATAATGGTTATCACACACTCTTTAGTGGCCCATGTGATCTAGACCCAAATATCCCTGCAGAGTTATCGGCTATACAGAAGTATTTTCATGACTTAAACAACTGCGCAGGTCAATTGCAGATAGCCAAGTACACACTCGGTAGCAAACGTCCGATTGCAGCTTTTGATTCAATCAATGAGTTTGCCAATCTTCAATCTTGCAAGTTGCTCACACCCGATGGGGTTAGAAGCAATCTTGGCTATGGGTTTGTTAATAGCAATAGAGAAACAGGTGAGTATTACAACAAGTTTCCCGCCCCAAAAACAGTAATTCAGCTCATTCCGATCTATTCAACAGATACTGCGCAACCATCTAAGTCACCCGCGGAAGATTACAAAGTTTTCACGGATTTCTTTCGTGATTGGATCGCTTACTCAAGTGATTTTGGCTCAGATGTCACAGTGCGTGTGCCAAGTAGTTACATAAAGATGCCGACACCTCTTGCAGGTTATGGACTAGATCATGCACAAAATCCGAACGATCCAAAAAAAGTTGAATTTAACAGAGATCTCATCGCCGCAGTTGACCCAGTAATTGATTTCACTGGCGTAAACATGGCAATCGTTGTTCCGCCTGCCGGTACTAACTCAGTTCTCTTTGGGCAAACTGGCATTGGCGGATTAAGAACAAATGAAGGCAGAGTTCCCAATGTGATGTCGGAATATGCAGCATTTGCAAAGGACCCAAAAGCGAGTTATTACGCAATCCTTGCACATCCATTTTGGTGGATTCATGAAATGTTTCACGCAGGAATTGGTTTTGATGATCACTACGGTGATGGAAAAAGAAATGTGAGTACTGAATATGGAATGGGCCACCTCACATTGATGACGCCGTGGGGTGGAGATTTAACAACATGGGAAAAGTGGCGCCTAGGTTTTATCCAGGATTCGCAGGTTCAATGTAAGACTGACTCTGCATTATCGACGCATTGGATAGCACCATCGACAGTTCAAACGCAGCAGAGCAAGGCCGTAATTATTCCTATTTCACAAACCAAAGTTGTAGTAATTGAAACTCTTCGTCCCGGCGGATTGTTCTACAAGCATCCTTTGCAATCGCAAGGTGCACTTGTGTACGAAGTTGACCTTATGCAACAGGAGCACGGAATGGGCATGAAGTTATCTCTGCCAATAGGCCGCACAATTGACAGCCATCCAGTGTTCATGGCGTCTGCGCCCCTCAAGCAAGGTGAGAGCACGATTACAAATGGTTACAAGATCACAGTCCTTGAAGCCGGCACCTTCGGCGATGTTGTGCGGATTGAAAAATCCTAACTCTTACCCTCCTAAAACTGCCCATACAACTAGTGCAATTAAATAAAAATTCTTAAAGGGTTAAACTTGTGACACACAACTTGAGGTGGATCTGATTGCATATGAAGGAAATCACCGTAATTTATGACGGACAATGTGAGCTCTGTAAAAATTCGGTTTATTGGCTCAGGAAAAAATTGAGTATCACAGCCTTGGATTTTCATACAGCAGATCTGTCGCAATTTGGAGTTACCTTCGAAGAGTGCGCGCGTGAAGTTGTTGTTATTTCTGAAAGCGATAGATATGGCGGAGCGGGCGCGGTTGCGTTTTTACTGAAGGCGCGAGGTAATCGCTTTATTGCAGCAGTTATCTCGGCTTCAGGACCTGTTGGACGTTTTGGCTATCGCTGGGTTGCGCGCAATCGAAACTCACTGCCTGTGAAAATCCTGTCAGGTTGGCTTAAGCGGTAATTAGTTATCGCCGACTTTGATGTCTTGCGCTAAATTTGCTCCATGATTCGCAAAGTCTTTCTCGCTCTGGCAATAGGTGCGCTGCTCTCAGTGCACACACCTGCGCATGCACATCAACCAGTTGCATTGCTTAATTCAGATACAACAGCTGCCAAAGGTCCACTGCTAGTCGATGGCACAATTTCATTTGCAGTCACCGCAGCATTTACCAAAGCAGGGCAGAAGAAAGCATTTCGAGCAGGCTTTAAAGAAGGCGATGCGGTAAACGTTCAATTATTGATAGTTGATAAGCGCCCAGAGAATAGGTTAAAGAATTCTCAAATACCCACTGTCACAATTACTGATCCAACCGGCGCACGCGTAACTCTTAAAGTTACTGAACGTGCACCATTTTTCGAACCGTATACTTCTACGAATTATTTCTATTTAGCTAGATACTCAGGTGTTGCAAAAGCTGGTACCTATAATTTCGTGGTGACTGCCAAGGCAAAGGCTGCAGTGACAATTGCAGTAGGGGATAGAGAAATCCGTGGGGAAGTTATTCGCGGTGCAGCGCCAACAGTTGCTCCAGCGCCAACACAGACGGTTACTCCTGCTGGATACACAATGGAGCAAGTTAAAGCTAACAACACCTCTGCTAAGTGTTGGAGTGTGATTGATGAAAAAGTTTATGATCTGACAAAGTGGATTGGTTCTCACCCAGGTGGCGCCGGTGCTAT
>JBIIRY010000022.1:0-17218 GCA_044341305.1 Candidatus Planktophila sp.
GTTGTAATTGAAAGCAGAAGAGCACTCGGTATAGATAAAAATATTGCGAAATCTGGAGCTTTAGTTTATGTAGTTGACTCATCAATTCAATCTGGTCAGGGTCCAGTAAAGGTATTTCCATCTGATGTAAGCAGTGACCCTCGTTATTTAAAGGCACCAAGAGCACTCGGTGAATCTGTAACTACTGAGGGTATAACGGTTAAAGTTACGAAATCAGATGATTCTGGGGATACAGTAGAAATAAGTAAATCATAATTAATTGATTGTGGGCAGAGAGGGTGTTTAAGCGTCGATTCTGTCGCGATCGATTTCGGCTGTAGAAATAAACTCTTTACGTGGTGCAACGTCGTTGCCCATTAATAGTTCAAACATTGATTCTGCAGCTGTGGCATCTTTGATTGTGATGCGGCGAAGGGTGCGTGCATCTGGGTCCATTGTGGTTTCGCGTAATTGATCCGCGTCCATTTCGCCGAGGCCTTTATAGCGCTGGATCGGTTCTTTCCACTTCTTGCCAGCCTTCTTTAAATCTCCAGTTACTTTACGCATTTCATCATCTGAGTATGTGTAGATGTATTCGCCCTTTTTGCCACCAGTACCCATTGTTTCAATGCGGTGCAGTGGTGGAATCGCAGCAAAGACACGACCATCATCAATCATCGGTTTCATGTAGCGATACAAGAGTGTGAGCAATAAGCAGCGAATATGTGCGCCGTCGACGTCCGCATCTGACATCAAAATAATGCGGCCATAGCGAGCATCATCTAATTCGAAAGATTTTCCAGAGCCAGCACCGATTACTTGAATAATTGATGCACACTCTGAATTGTCTAGCATCTGAGAAAGAGATGCTTTCTGCACGTTCAGGATCTTTCCGCGAATAGGCAGGATCGCCTGGAACTCAGAGTTACGGGCGGCCTTGGTGGTACCGAGAGCGGACTCACCTTCGACGATAAATAACTCTGTGCGGTTTACATCCTCTGAGCGACAATCCGAAAGCTTTGTTGGAAGAGAAGAAGATTCGAGTGCATTCTTTCGACGTTGCAAATCTTTGTGGGCACGAGCTGAAATACGTGTGCGTGATGCACCAGCAACTTTTTCTAGAATCAATCGCCCATTGGCTTTATCAATGCGACGAGTTGTGTTGAAAAACTCTTTCATTTTGTCTGCCACTACGGCTGAAACAATTCGTGTAGCAGCGGCGGTTCCGAGAACTTCCTTTGTCTGTCCTTCAAATTGTGGCTCAGACATACGAACAGTGATGACTGCGGTCAGACCTTCGAGGATGTCATCTTTAATCACATCTGCTTCGTTGTTCTTCAGAGTCTTTGTTGAACGCAGCGCTTCGTTAAAGGCCTTGGTGATTGCGCGTTCAAATCCCAGTACGTGTGTTCCACCCTTTGGCGTTGCAATGATGTTTACAAATGAACGTTGAGTGTTATCAAAACCATTGCCCCACTTCATGGCGATATCTACTTCCATATCGCGTTCTACTTCGGTGGAAACCATATGACCCTTGTCATCTAGGACGGGAACTGTCTCTTGATAGTGACCTGTGCCGTAGATGCGAATGACATCGCCGATTGGCTGATCTGGTTGTAAGAATTCGCAGTATTCGGATATTCCGCCCTTGTGATAAAACGACTCTGTAGTCTTTGCTTTTCCACGGTTGTCATTAACAGTAAGTGTTAATCCCGGAACCAAGAAAGAAGTCTGACGCGCACGAGCGTACACATCTTCAATATCTAGTTCGGCTTCCTTTAAGAAAATCTGCTTATCACTCCACCATTTGATGCGTGTACCTGTGACCTTGCTAGAAATTTTACCGATAACTCGCAATCCCGACTTTGGTGTGAACTCTGCTTTCGGTCCATCGCCATCGAAAATACCTGCAACGCCACGTTGAAAGGACATCCAATAAATCTTGCCGTCGCGATCTACTTCGGCATCGAGTCGAACAGCAAGTGCGTTTACAACTGATGCACCCACACCGTGAAGACCACCGGAGGCCGCATATGATCCGCCACCGAATTTTCCACCTGCGTGCAATTTTGTAAGAACAACTTCAACGCCAGTGAGTCCAGTCTTTGGTTCTTTATCTACCGGAATACCGCGACCATCATCGTGTACTTCTACCGAACCATCTGATTCGAGATTAATCTCAATTTTTTTACAGTGACCAGCGAGTGCTTCATCGACTGAGTTATCAATAATTTCCCACAAGCAGTGCATCAAGCCGCGAGAATCGGTAGAACCGATATACATACCGGGGCGTTTGCGAACTGCGTCTAGTCCTTCAAGGACTGCTAAATCTTTTGCGGTATAGCTCTCCTGCGAGATGTTTGCATCTTCTTTCTTAGAGGCCACGGTGGCAAAGGTTATCTTTCAATACGCCAAAGCCGTGGGTAACTCGCCGCAAAAGTCTCACAATATGAATTTCGCCGAGAATCGTGCATATTCACACACAAAATTAAAGAAAAAGAGCAATATTAACGAGCGGGGAATAACCAGACATGGTTTGATGTTCCATAGAAGAAGCACCACCCACCACTTCCCGATTGAGAACGGAGAGAGATATGTCAGAACAACTGATTCTAGAAGCTGTACCTCTTAACGCCCTTGACCGATGCGATCGTTGCGGAGCCCAGGCATATGTACGCGCCGTGCTTCTCTCTGGCGGAGAACTCTTATTCTGTGGACACCACGGCAAGGAATACGCCGAAAAGATTCGTCCACTTGCTGCAAAGATTCAAGACGAGACATCAAAACTCGTCGAATCCCCTGCTGCTAACTAACTCTTTTTATACGCCGTAATCAAATTTCCGGCATCAGTACTCATAATCAGAGAACCATCACTTAACACATCTAAATCTCGCACGCGCTGACCCACGTCAATTTGCTGCGTACTTGTGACTTCCAATTTCTGATTTAGAGCAATAAACACCAAGACTTCTTCACGCAATGTTCCAAGCACTAATGCAGAGTTCCAATCTCCCCATCCTTGATTTGGAAGCTGGACTAGCTCGGTTGGAGCAATCGATGGAACCCAATATGTGATTGGCTTTACAAAACCTTCGTGCGTTCCGGTCTTTGTTGGCTTTACGTAATCCCCTGCGCCATATGGTTGTCCGTAAGTAACAAATGGCCACCCGTAATCGTTGCCTTTCTTAACAATGTTGAGTTCATCTCCACCACGTGGGCCGTGTTCAGAGACCATGAGAGTGTCGTTGTTATAAAGAACAATTCCTTGAGGATTTCGGTGACCTTGTGAAATCTTTTCAGTAGTGCGAGCGGTTAACTTAAAAACTGAACCTAAATCTCCACGTTTTTTACGATTGCCTATTTGTGAATAGCCCAAATCCCCCACCGTCATATAAACAGTGTTTTTATCAATTACTTCAAAACGTCCTGCTGTGTGTTGTACTGCAGAAACAGGAACACACGGTTTGCTCACAAACCATTGGGCGATAAATCGCGCTTTCTCGCGATTTCGATCCAAGGCAAGTTCATCAACTGCAATTTCAACACACGAACGTGAGGCATTTAGTCGTGGGTATGAAATCAGCAATCGTGCAGATGAAGCACTCTCTGATAAAACAGCAATATCGTTAATTGCAAAGCGGGAATCAATCATCCGCCTAGTCGAGGGAATAAAGCTTCCGGTGCGAATAAGGTTTTTGCTCGTTGGCTTCCAAATAAAAACTTCGCCACCGCTTCGACCGCCACCCAAAATGACAGTGTCATCCTCTAGTACAGCAATTGCTGGACCTCGAGAGTTGCCTCCTTGCGTGACACTATTTTGTATTGACCAAGACGTAGTTTCTAAATCAATTGAGTTTTTCTCTAGCTCCGCAGCACTTGCATGTGGCAGCAGGCTGAGAATTAATGTGCTTGCTATAAGAGTTACTGGCTTCATCAAAATTTTCATTTCTTAACTTGCTACTTACTAGCCTTTATTTCAATGTTGCCAAGGCTCTCAATCGCAATTACGTACTTCTTTCCTGCCTGAACAGGAATTCCATCTGTGGCAGAACTTGAGAAAAGTATGGATCCTTTTGCCAACGTTTGATTGTTTTCAACCATTAACTCCGAAGCTCTAACAATTGCCATCCAAGGATTACCAAAGATTGAACTGACCGGTCCTTGCGTCACGCAGATTCCATCTTCGTGAATACTTGCAATGAGATTTGAAGTAAGCAGCTCTGGAGGCGACCACGTACCGAGTGCGAAACCAGCAGCACCAGCGTTATCCGCAATTGCTTCTTCCACAAATGGATCTGGGTTAGAAGATCTGTAATCTAAAAATTCGGCGCCCACAGTAATTGCTTCCACATACTTTGGCGCATCTTCAACTGAGATTAGCTCTGAAATATCTCTGGATAACTTAAATACAACTTCACCTTCGGCCCTTGGCCAGATGAAATCTGAAAGGCTCAGTTCATTGTGTTGCTGCATCACATCGGTGAGGTACCCGAAGATTGTTTGATACTTCTTTTCATCACTGTGCGATGGAATCAACGCTCCACCTAATTTAAGACCGACTACCTTTTCGCCACGCTCAAGACGTGCAGCAATGTGCTGCTCTTGCGCATCGCGTGCGTTAATTTCCTGCCGCCTCGAAACCAGCATCGCGGTGTGATCCATCGCAGTAAGGCTTATCTTTTGAAGCTCCGCAGCGGCACAAAGAAAAATCACTCTTTGTCTCAACTACTTTGCCTTCTGCATCTACGAAATCAACTTCACCTGTTACGCGGATAGAGCCATTTGGCTTAATGCGCATCGTTACTTTGTCGCTCATTTTAATCTCCCTTTAATTCTTAATGGATTTAGTCTAGATAATCACGCAGCACCTGGCTACGTGATGGGTGGCGCAATTTAGACATTGTCTTTGATTCGATCTGGCGAATACGTTCGCGAGTAACGCCATAGACCTTGCCGATTTCATCCAGCGTCTTTGGTTGTCCATCTGTTAGACCAAAGCGCATTGCAACCACACCAGCTTCACGTTCTGACAGAGTGTCTAGAACTGAGTGCAACTGCTCTTGTAGCAATGTAAATGAGACCGCATCGGCTGGAACAACGGCTTCAGAGTCTTCAATCAGATCTCCGAATTCTGAGTCTCCTTCTTCGCCAAGTGGCGTATGAAGTGAGATCGGTTCGCGGCCGTACTTTTGTACTTCCACAACTTTCTCTGGAGTCATATCTAATTCGCGTGCGAGTTCTTCTGGGGTCGGTTCGCGACCAAGGTCTTGAAGCATCTGGCGTTGTACACGAGCAAGTTTGTTAATGACTTCAACCATGTGTACCGGAATACGAATTGTGCGAGCCTGATCTGCCATCGCACGAGTAATCGCCTGGCGAATCCACCATGTGGCGTACGTAGAGAACTTGTAACCCTTTGTGTAGTCGAACTTTTCAACCGCACGAATCAGACCAAGGTTTCCTTCTTGAATTAGATCAAGGAAGAGCATTCCGCGACCGGTGTAACGCTTTGCAAGAGAAACAACAAGACGAAGGTTTGCTTCTAGCAAGTGATTCTTTGCGCGCTTTCCATCTTCGACGATGAATTCGAGTTCGCGCTTAAACTTCTTATCTAACTTCTTCTCAGTCGATAGCTTGTACTCGGCGAATAATCCTGCTTCTACGCGAGTTGCTAGTTCTACTTCGAGTTCGGCGTTGAGCAGTGCAACGCGACCAATTTGCTTGAGGTAATCCTTAACAGGGTCTGCGGTCGCACCAGCTGTCATAACAGTCTGTGCTGGCGCATCATCTTCTTCGGATGCCTTTAATGTAAATGCATTCTCTTCATTGCCTGTGGCATCTTCGGCCTTAAGGTCTACAACGCGTGGTTGATTGGCCTTATCTTCTGCCTCTGAGTCAATAATTTCTACCGCTTCTGCGATAAGGGATTCAACATCTTCGAGTTCTACTTCTTCTAGTTCTACTTCTTCGCCATCAATTTTTACAACAATTGGCTTGCCAGTCTTTGCATCAATCTTTGGTGGAACAACCTTTGGTGCAGGAGGTGCAATAAGTTCGAGCTCAATTTTTTTGAGCATTCGAAATGGCGAACCGAGTCCGGCTTTGCGCAACTTCTCTGTAGCAACAGGTACCGATGCTGCGAGCGCACGCGCTTCGTCAACTAAATCTTTATCAACCTTCTTTGGAATGCGGTTAATGGATGTAACACCGCGAGATTCGAGTTCGGCGAGAACTTCTTTCTGACGCATTGCGATTGTCTTTGCATCAACAATGGCCTGAACATCTTTTGCACTCAGATCTTTCTTAAGTTCAATCTTCTTTGGAGCAACTTTTTTGGCTGGAGCCTTCTTTGCCGGCGCTTTTTTTACAGGTTTCTTTTTCGCAGCACTCTTTTTCGCTACTGCTTTCTTCTTGCCCCTGTTTTTGAGCGCACTTGATACAGCCACAATTGTCCTTTTGTTTTTTCTCTTCGAAGCCGAAGAGGCGATGGCTATATTATAATTTGTCCACAGGCCATTTTGCACATCCAAAAACACATAATCAGAGCAAATTCTTAGAGCGCGAGCGCCTTTCGCACTACAGCGCCCACAGATTCGACCTCAACTAAGAAGCCGTCATGCCCAAATGGGGATGTAATCGTCTCTACAGGGGCCGCGTGAGGGGCTAATTCGGCTATCTCTGCCTGCAGACGAGGTGGAAAGAGTCGATCAGTATCAATGGATAGCACCATCACGGGCACAGTGATCGATTCAAGTGCTGCTGCCACGCCCCCGCGTCCGCGGCCAATGTCATGTGAATTCATCGCCTCAGTCAGAGCAATATATGTGTTGGCATCAAAGCGTTTAGCTAATTTGTTCGCTTGATGATCTAGGTATGACTCAACGGCAAAGCGGCCAGTGTCATCTCCCTGTAATTGGCGACCAAAGCGCACATCCATCTCTGCTTCTGTGCGATATGTCAGATGCGCAATACGACGTGCGATTCCCATGCCTTCGATCGGTCCGCGATCTTTATCGTAATAATCGCCACCGAAATAAAATGGATCGGATTTGATTGCGCGAATTTGAATTGCAGCGGTTCCGATTTGATCACCTGTGGCAACAGCTGAAGAACCAATTGTGCAAATGGCGCCAACGCGATCTGGAAATTCGACAGCCCATTCGAGGGCTCGCATTCCACCGAGTGATGGACCGAGTGAGAGTTTGTACTTCTTAATTCCGATGGCATCTGAGAATGCAATTTCGCCTGCAACCATGTCTCGAATAGTTACTGATGGAAAGCGTGATCCCCATCTTTTTCCATCTGGTGCAATCGATGATGGCCCTGTACTTCCTTGGCATCCACCAATGACATTCGGACATACAACATAATATTTATCGGTATCTAGTGGCAGCCCTGGTCCAACCATCGATGGCCACCATCCCGGCACATCTGACCAACCGGTCATAGCGTGATTTACTAAAATTGCATTATCGCGAGCAGCATTTAATGTGCCCCAACTTTGATACGCGATTGTTACATCGTGCAGTACTTCGCCGCTTTCAAGTTCAAGGTCCCCGATTTTTATGAACTCTCGATCGCCGACGTCATCGCCTTCAAGCCATGCGCCAGTGACGCCATAACGATCGTGTGGTGATTTCTTATCAATAGACACAGTAATTAATTCCTTCACGCACTTGCAGAGTTAACTCGAAAGTTATCCCCTGCCAGGTCTTCACCCAGAGCACCCCGCCGCGGTGGAGGGTTGCCGTCTAGCAAGCTGGGGCTATAGCTAGAACTCGTGACCTATTGGCAAGGGTAACAAATGAAACGAGCCGCATCAAATACTAATTTTGCGTAAAGATCAGAGCGCAGACTTTGGGGTGAAGGTCAGCGCGCATTGCCGCAAAAGCACTAGTGGGCCAACCGGAGGCAAAGACGCGTTGTAACAGTGTGGCTAGTGAATACCGCGCATCATCTGCGATGGCTCGGCGCAAGTACTGCGCAGCACCTTCTTTATCTCCGCTCTCATAACTTATGGCTGCACACAAAGATGCCACCGGAGCAACAAACTTTGCTGGTGCCATAGACAGAAGATCTGACCACATCGTCACATAGCTGGGAAGCGTCACATCGTTATGACATCCCAAAGCAAAATCGCGTACTTGAATATCCGATAAGCGACCAAGCACCTTTGCCTTCAGGGCTGTATTAACGCTGCACCCCATTGATTCGTACTCACCTGCTAGATCCACAATTGCAGTGGCGCCATCTTGTTGCATGGCGTTCAAATCTGAAGCATCGATATCTACAAAGTATGTGGCAACGTTTTTAGCAAAATCCTCTTCGCGGTAATCCACCGCAGTTGCAGTACTCATTTACTGAACAAACATTGTTGGGGCGCTAACAACTTTGACGGTTGCAACGCGAATGGTCTTTATCTGTCCGGAAACGGCGCGGATAGTGCCTTGGTTTGACCATGTGCCACCCCATGTTGCAAGCATTGTCACCAGATACGTTCCTTCTTTTAGGTACGCATGCTGAATTGATCCATTGGGATAAGGCGCTCCGGGATCTGTGCTCTGCATGATACTGCCATCACCAAATGACCATGTAAATGAAGGACGCAGCGTCACATCAACTACTTCTCCAACGATGTTAAATCGAGTGCTAAATACCTTTGGCAGATCACACCAAAAAACAACAGGTACGTTAACGAGTGGTTCAAAGCCTGGTTGATAGGCAACTCCCCCTGTTGGCAACAATTTGGTAAGGCGATCAGCAATAGATGTCGCAGCGGTAGCTTTCTTTGCCACCACTTTCTTCTTTGCTACAACTGGTTTTTTCACTGCAGGTTTTTTAACAACTGGTTTGCGTGTTGCCACAACTGTGCTCGGATGTTTTGAGACGACTTTCTTGATAACTGGTTTCTTGGGTGCAACTTTTTTTACAGCTACAACCTTCTTAACAACCTTGGTGCTCTTGGGGCCATTGCCTTTTTGACCAGAAACAACAATTTGGCCATTTTCTACGGTGACGTCCAGGCACGCTTTGGTGCAATCAACAGCTACGGCTGTGGAAGCTGGAAATAAGAGTGCGATAAGTAAGGGTGCTGTCATTAATGCGCTATGTGTTTTCATAATGGGCGCAGGTTAAGTAAAGAGTGCGCATCAAAAGCCCTCATATCGCGCACATGTGGATACTTATGCCACTCTAGAACCGTGGCAGCGCGAGATGGTGATGGATGGGTCCAGTGTGATTGCGGAAATAAGCACTGGGGTTTACACGGCGCTGCTGGTTTATTACTCGTCCGCGATTCAATGATTTTGCTTCAACACCGAGCGCCGTGGGTTCATAACGGTGACACATGGGGAATCCCTGGCGGTGCGCGAGATTCGCACGAAGATGTCATCCAAAGCGCACTTCGTGAAGCAATTGAAGAGACTGGTATAGATCCCGCCCTTGTCTCCCCCGTTGTTGTACACGAAGACAATCACGGCAATTGGAAGTACGACACCGTCATTGCATCGGCTGCTGCTGACTTAGTGGCACGCGAACTAAACGATGAATCACACGAAGTTCGTTGGGTGAACATCGAAAAGATTGAAGAGTTAACGCTGCATCCAAGCTTTGCAGCCTCTTGGCCTAAGGTAAAAAATCTAGTCCTTCAGTTGATTGGACAATCGCTGTAGCGATTCGCGCACCACAGCTTTATCCGATGTTCGCCACAAGGGCGGCATTGAATTTAAAAGCACACTGCCGTATCTCTTATTAACGATGCGCGAATCAAGTATCGCCACAACTCCGCGATCTTCTACCGATCTAATTAAACGTCCAGTGCCTTGTGCCAATAACAACGCAGCTCGTGGCAAAGAGATCTGCATAAATCCAGAACCGCCGCCCGCATCCGCTTGAGCGGCGCGCGCTGACATCACTGGCTCATCGGGACGTGGAAATGGAATGCGATCAATTGTGACAAGCACGCAAGAGTTACCTGGCACATCGACTCCTTGCCAGAGTGACATCGTGCCGAGCAACACTGATGTTTCATCCTTTGCAAAACGTTCGACGAGCGGCCCAACAGCATCGCCACGTTTTTGGGTAATGATTTTTATCGGCAGCTCTGCTAATACTTTGCGCAAGTGCAGATCGGCGGCTTCTACTCCGCGCCACGAACTAAAGAGTGCAAGTGTTCGACCGCCGGCGGCGTCAATCAATTCGCCGAGTTCTTCTAACACATCTGGGTGAACACCTTCGCGGCCTGGTTCGGGCAAGTGCTTAGGCAGATACAAAACACCTTGATTTGCAAAATCAAAGGGCGAGCCAACATCTAACATCGCAACGTTGCTTGGATCTATATCGCCATCTTCGGTGGTGGCATCTTCATCGCCGCCGACTGTAAAACCAATAGATCTAGCCATTGCATCCATTGAATTGCCGACACTTAATGTGGCAGATGTTGCAATCACTGGTGTCTTTGTCAACAAATTAGCGCGAAGAACATTGGACACACTTAAGGGCGCTAAGTGCAGAGTCTGAAAGGTTGGTTCATACCAGAGAACTTGGCCATCACTATTTCGCATAATCTTTGTACACGTTGTATTGATCTCATTGACCGCACCCTTTACTCGTGCACGTTCGGCCAGTGCGTCGCTGCCAATTGCTTCTTCATCGGCGCTAATTGATTGCACAATCGCAGCAGCTGCCTCTTTCACACGTCGAATCGGTGCTTCTAGCGATGCCGGAATTTCTTCTAGGCGACCTTGCATCGTTGGATTTTGGCGAACATCTTGTCCGTAATCTGCCATCGTGTCATGAAAGTCATCGGCAGCCTTTGTAAATGTATCAGCCAGTTTGCCGGGCATATGTTTGCGCGCCATTGCAGCGGCGCGAATAACGCGCGCAGAAGTTAGCTCTTCAGTCACCGCTTGCGTTGTGCGATCCATGAATTCGTGCGCTTCATCCAAAATAACAGCGTCTCGTTCAGGCAAAATCGGATGCGAATCAACGATTTCGATTGCAAGTAACGTGTGATTTGTAATCACGATATCCGCGCTCTGTGCACGTCCCTTTGCAAGGGCAGCAAAACATTGATGCCCGTAAGCACAGACATCTGCGCCCACACATTCGCGGCCAGATAAAGAGTTAGCAGCCCATACTCGCCTGTCTACTTCTGGTGCATCATCTCTATCCCCCGTTGCCCCAGGAGACTTAGCCCATGCATGTAAACGCTGCGCATCTTTTCCAAGGGAAGAAACTTCCAGCAGTACTTGCCCATCAGGATCTGGTTCTTCGCTATTCATCTTTTGCAAGCAGATGTAATTGCCAACGCCTTTATAGATTCCGTATGTAATTTCGCGGCCCAGTACTTTTTCAAGAGCCGGAACAACTGCTGGTAAATCTCTTTCGACGAGCTGTCTTTGTAGTGCAAGTGTTGCTGTTGCAACTAATACTTTTCGACCATGCACAAGAGCCGGAACGATGTATGCCAGTGATTTTCCAGTGCCTGTACCTGCTTGAACCATTAAGTGATGGCGATCAGTAAGTGCATTAGCGACTGCTTCTGCCATTTCGATTTGGCCTTCGCGAGGAGAACCGCCGATAGCCTCAACAGCTGCGTCTAACGCTTTACGTACTTGCGCAGATAGCTCGCTCATTTCTGTAACAATAATGTAAGCGCTGCAACTGCGCTATCAAATCCCTTATCTTCAAAGCTTTCAGGACGTCCACAACGCGCAATTGCTTGCTCGAGGGTATTAACAGTTAAGACTCCAAAACCAATTGGCTTTGAGAACTTAAGGCTGACATCCATGACACCTTGTGTCACACCTTGGCAGACGTAATCAAAGTGCGGAGTTTCACCTTGTATAACAACACCTAAAACAACTGCTGCATCAAATCCTTTTTCAAAGGCGAATTGCGCTGCAAGTGGTAATTCAAAAGAGCCAGGGACTCGGATAACAGTTGCGGTGGCTTTGGCCGCATCACATGCTCGTTGTGCACCAGCAATGAGGTCTGCGCAAATGTCGTCATGCCATGTTGCGCTGATGATCGCAATCTTGGCGCCCGGTACTTCTTTAACCGCTACCTGTGGTGCATGTCCGGCCATTATTTTGCCTTTCCAATTAAGTGCCCCATGACGGTGCGCTTTGTCTCTAGGTACTTCTTGTTAAAATCGCTAGCACCGACAGAAATCTCTTCCACCGAAACCTTGATGCCTGCGTCTGTAAGGGTAGAAACCTTCGCTGGGTTATTGGTTAACAAGCGCACCGAAGTAATCCCCAACGCTTTAGCAATCACAACTACATCATTAAAGCTGCGCTCATCTGATTCGTGGCCCAATGAAATATTTGCTTGCACAGTATCTTGCCCCTGATCTTGCAGAGCGTATGCCTTAATTTTCTCGGCCAACCCAATACCGCGACCTTCATGTGCACGAAGATAAATCACAACGCCAGAACCTGCTGTTGCAATGCGATCTAAAGAGTGATGCAACTGCGCTTGGCAATCACAGCGCTTTGATGAGAAAACATCACCTGTTAAACACTCAGAATGAACTCGCATCAAAACTTCGGATGAACCCTTAATGTCGCCAAAGGCCACAATCGCATGATCAATACCGGCAGAGTTGGTAAAGGATGAAATCTTCCACGCACCACTTTCTAGTGGCAGATTCGCCCACGACAGTTGTGGCACAGAAGGAACGTGGGCTGCAATGTTTTTTGTTCGCGCGTATTGGGCTAATGCTTCGATAGAAATAATTGGCAACGAGTGCTGGGCCGCAAACTTTTCTAAATCTGGCATGCGAGACATCGAGCCATCATCATTAACGATTTCGCAGAGCAGACCAACAGGTTGCGCTCCCACCAATGTGGCCATTGCAACTGCGGCCTCTGTATGTCCTTGTCGGTCTTCAAGTAATCCATCGGCTGCAATCAAAGGCAGTACGTGACCGGGGCGCACAAAGTCATCTGCCGTAGCATTTGCTCGCGCTAACTCATTAAATGTTGTTGCGCGCTCTGTGGCGCTGACTCCTGTGGTCAGGTTCTTCTTGGCATCTGTGGTCACGGTAAAAGCTGTCTTATTTGTATCTTGATTCTTAGCCCACATCAGTGGCAAGCCCAAGATGCGCGCACGTTCGCGATTCATTGGTGCACACAACAGACCAGTTGAATAACGATTCATAAACGCCACTTTTTCTGGCGTTGCCTTTTCTGCGAGCATAATGAAATCGCCTTCGTTCTCGCGATCTTCGTTATCTACAACAATCACAATCTGTCCTGCAGCAAAGGCTTCAAGTGCTTTTTCGATTGGGGTCAGTGTGCTCATTATTTCTGCTCCATCATTCGCTCAACGTACTTGGCCAGTACATCGACTTCGATGTTGATGACATCTCCTGGATTCTTTGTTGCAATAGATGTTCGCTCAATAGTCTCTGGAATTAACCAGACTGTGACCACTGATGTCTCATCATTTACTTCGCCGACTGTGAGAGAAATACCTGAAAAACAGATAGATCCCTTGGCCACGATGTATTTAAGTAATGTGCGCTCTACCTTTACTTCGCACTTCATCCACTGCTCACCCGGGGTCAGCGCAACTAATGTGCCTGTGCCATCTACGTGGCCCTGCACGATGTGCCCGCCCATTCGTGTATCAAGTCGCGCTGCTAGTTCTAGGTTCACTGCGCTGCCAGCAACAATCTGTCCAAGGGATGTCACCGCAAGTGTCTGCACCATGGCGTCGGCTGTAAATGAATCCGCAGTGACTGCGGTGGCCGTCAAACAGACACCATCCACACTTACTGAATCCCCAGGCTTAATGTGAGCAGCCAATTGCGCTGCTTTAATCGTGATCACAGCGCTGCTCTCGTTACGCGCGATATCTAG
This sequence comes from Candidatus Planktophila sp., assembly GCA_044341305.1. GTDB lineage: Bacteria > Actinomycetota > Actinomycetes > Nanopelagicales > Nanopelagicaceae > Planktophila. The sequence continues at coordinate 13,848 of JBIIRY010000022.1, forward strand.
AACGGTGCCAAGTTCTTGTACTAGTCCTGTAAACATCGTTACACCTTCGCAATTCTGTAGACGGATTTAACGTCATCGCCGAATGTTTCGGTGCTGATGCGCTGCATACGCATTGCGTTATCGATACTTAAAACCCCAAGGTCAGCCACAAAACTCTTGCCCGCACCAAGTACAGATGAACTCTGATACATCATCAATTCATCAAGCATTCCAGCGTGCAACATTGCAGTTGCAAGAGTTGGTCCAGATTCGAGCAATACGTGATTAACACCGAGTGCCAATAACTCTGAAGCAATTACATTCAAATCTTTGCTTGCAATCACCTTTGTTGGCGCAGAATCATTAAATATATTGGCGCCCTTTGGCAGCTCCTGTGTTCCACAGATAATGCGCAGTGGATTCTTTATCGCAGCGCCATCATGAGGTACCAAGTGCGGGTTATCCGCAATCACAGTCTGTGTTCCGACCATGATGGCATCAACGCTTCGGCGGACCTTTTGAACATCGCCGCGTGATGCTTCATTTGTAATCCACTGTGATGTTCCATCACTCGCTGCGACTTTGCCATCAAGGGTTGCAGCCACCTTCCACGAAATAAATGGACGGCCCTTAATAATCTTTGTTAGCCATGCACGATTTGAATGTGTAGCTTCATCTGCGCCAATGCCTGCAACAACTTCGATGCCAGCTGCTTTCAAAACAGCAGCACCGCCTGCGGCCACAGTATTTGGATCGCTCACTGCATAAACAACGGATTTAATTCCGGCATCAATAATTGCTTGTGTGCAAGGACCAGTTGTACCTGTGTGATTGCATGGCTCGAGAGTCACATACATCGTTGCACCCTGTGCGCGATCGCCCGCATTTTTTAACGCAACAACTTCTGCGTGATCAGCACAAGATGTGCGATCATGAAAACCTTCTGCGATAACAGAACCATCAGTGCCAATAATTACTGCGCCAACAATTGGATTAGGCGCTGTGCGACCAAGACCATTTTCTGACAGGGCGATAGCGCGTTGCATAAACGCTAGATGATGTGTCATCTGTGCATATCCCCCTTGAACTCTTTGTGTTACGAGTTACCGGGGTACACGAAAAAATAGAAGCAGGCAGCGCCTACTGCAATTTTTGTTTCCTCTCATCCGGACTTTAACCGTCGGTCTCAGAATTTCACTGAGTCAACCGATACCTGGATGGCATCGGGTCGCGGACTATAACCGCCGGTTCGAAATTACATCGACCCCGGAAACAACATCGCAATTCTAGCGCATGAAAAATCCCCGCATACCGTGACGGTAGGCGGGGATTTTTAACGGGGTTGGATAAATCAGTTAGTTCTTATGAGCAACCGCTTGTGTTTCCACAACCTTCGCACACGAAGCACGCACCTGACATACGCATCTTCACACCGCATGTCATGCAGAGTGGTGCATCAGATTTGATACCCATTGATTCAAGAAGATCTGATGAAGAACCAATTGTTTGTGCAACTGGCGCTGCTTCGATCTTTACATCACTTTTTACAACCGCAGGAGCCGCCACAGCCGCAACCGCTTTTGGGGTATCAACACTCGCCCCAGAAGCTGTTGGTAGGGGCGCATATTCGCCACCGTTGTCGAGTGCTGCCTGACGCTCTGCTGCTGTGTAGAGACCCATTGCGCTGCGTTCTTCAAATGGCATGTAATCAAGTGCTAAGCGACGGAAGATGTAATCCATCATTGATTGCGCCATACGAATATCTGCATCATCTGTCATGCCTGCTGGCTCGAATCGCAAGTTTGTGAACTTCTCGACGAATGTTTCTAGTGGAACACCGTATTGAAGACCAATTGATACTGCGATTGAGAAAGCATCCATGACGCCGGCAAGAGTTGATCCTTGTTTGCCAAGCTTTAAGAAGACTTCACCAAGTGCACCGTCGGCATATGCACCAGCGGTCATGTAACCCTCGGCGCCACCAACTGAGAATGATGTTGTTGTTGCAGGACGTGACTTAGGAAGACGCTTGCGGACAGGGGATGCAATTACTTGGTCATCAACTGGCGCATCTTTCTTCTTAGCTTTGCCGTCCGATAGTGGTTGTCCAACTTTGCAGTTATCGCGATAGACAGCGAGTGCCTTAACGCCCATCTTCCATGCTTGGAAGTAAACCTCTTCAACTTCTTCAACTGTCGCATCTTCTGGCAAGTTAACAGTCTTTGAAATTGCACCTGATAGGAATGGTTGGCATGCAGCCATCATTCGAACGTGGCCCATTGGAGCAATTGAACGTGCACCAAGTGCGCAGTCAAATACTTCGTAGTGCTCAGGCTTTAGCCCTGGTGCATCGATGACGTGACCATTTGTTGCAATGAATTCAACGATTGCTTCGATGGTCTCTTCTGCGTAACCAAGCTTGCGAAGCGCGGCCGGAACTGTCTGGTTAACGATCTGCATAGATCCGCCACCGACTAGCTTCTTGAACTTAACCAATGAGAAGTCAGGTTCGATACCAGTTGTATCGCAATCCATCATCAGACCAATTGTTCCTGTTGGTGCAAGAACTGAGATCTGCGCGTTGCGCCATCCGTTCTTATCTCCTGTTGAAAGACATGCATCCCATGCTTTGTTCGCTTCTGCCCAGACATCACGATCAAGTGTTGTCTCTGTCTTTGCAGCAGAGGACGCAGCAGCGTGCTTGCGCATAACGCGAGCATGTGGCTTAGCGTTTTGTGCAAAGCCGGCGTATGGTCCAACAATGCCTGCGAGTTCAGCGGAGCGCTTGTATGTAACACCTGTCATCAATGATGTGATCGCACCAGCTAGCGCGCGTCCACCTTCGGAGTCATAAGCAAGACCTGATGCCATAAGGAGCGCGCCGAGGTTTGCATAACCAATTCCGAGCTGACGGTATGCCTTTGTGGTTTCGCCAATTGCCTCTGTTGGGAAGTCAGCGAAGCAGATTGAGATATCCATTGAAGTAATGACGAGTTCGCATGCACGAGCAAATGTCTTTGCATCGAATGAACCATCTTCTTTAAGGAACTTCATCAAGTTAAGAGAAGCCAAGTTACAACTTGAGTTATCCAATGACATGTACTCAGAGCAAGGGTTTGACGCATTGATGCGACCTGTCTCTGGGTTTGTGTGCCAATCATTGATGGTGTCGTCGTATTGAATTCCTGGATCAGCACATGCCCACGCAGCTTGTGCCATCTTTGTAAACAATGCACGAGCATCAACGCGCTCGATGACATCTCCTGTTGCGCGACCGACTAGACCGAAGTCTTCGCCCTTTTCAACTGCGCGCATGAATTCATCCGATACGCGAACTGAGTTATTCGCGTTCTGGTACTGCACGGAAATAATGTCTTTTCCGCCAAGGTCCA
>JBIIRY010000026.1:0-4714 GCA_044341305.1 Candidatus Planktophila sp.
AAGGGCTTGCGACTCACAGGCGAAGTTGTTCGCCGTAAGCAAGGAAAGACAGGTAAGAAGTAATGGCTATCGGTGTAAAGGTCCGTAAAGGTTCGGCAACAAATGCTCGCGCCCGTCGTCACTTCCGTGTGCGCAAGAAGGTCTCCGGAACTTCTGCTCGCCCACGTCTAGTTGTCTCGCGCTCTGCTCGTCACTTATTCGTGCAGATTGTTGATGACACAACCGCAAAGACTCTTGCTTATGCATCAACCATGGAAGCAGATCTACGCAATGACAAAGGTGATAAGACTTCAAAGTCTCGCCAAGTCGGTGTGTTAATTGCAAAGCGTGGAAAAGAAGCAGGCGTTTCTACCGTTGTCTTTGACCGCGGTGGCAATAAATATCACGGTCGTATCGCAGCTCTTGCAGATAGTGCACGAGAGAATGGATTGGAGTTCTAATGGCTATTGATCCAACCTCAGCAGCACCATCAACTGGTGGTAACTCATCAGGTAAAGGCGGTCGCGAACGTCGTGAACGTCGTGATGATCGTCAACAAGAGAAGAGCCCATACACAGAGCGCGTGGTTTTCATTAACCGCGTATCTAAAGTTGTAAAGGGTGGTCGTCGCTTCTCATTCACAGCACTAGTTGTTGTAGGAGATCAGAACGGAACTGTTGGCATCGGTTATGGAAAATCTAAGGAAGTTCCACAAGCGATTGCTAAAGCAGTAGAAGAAGCAAAGAAATCATTCTTCACAGTTCCACGTGTTCAAGGAACTGTTCCTCACCCAGTTCAAGGTGAAACTGCAGCAGGCGTTGTATTACTTCGCCCAGCTAGCCCAGGTACCGGAGTTATTGCCGGTGGCCCAGTGCGTGCAGTGCTTGAGTGCGCAGGAATCACTGACGTTCTTACAAAGTCACTCGGATCAAATAACGCGATCAACATGGTTCATGCAACCGTTGCTGCGCTAAAGATGCTTGAGTCACCAGCTGCAATCGCGGCACGTCGCGGTCGTCCGCTCGAAGATGTTGCACCAGCTGCAATTATTCGTGCATCACAGATGACAGTAGGTGCGTAATGCCACGTTTAAAAGTTACTCAAATTCGTTCAAAGGTTGGCAATAAGCCAGAACTTCGCGAAACACTTCGTTCTCTTGGATTAAAGAGAATTAACGATGTTGTTGTCAAAGAAGATCGTCCAGAAATTCGTGGCATGGTTTACGCCGTGCGCCACTTGATCAAGGTTGAGGAGGTTGAATAAAGATGACACTAAAACTTCATCATCTACGTCCAGCCCCTGGTGCTAAGAAAGCTAAGACTCGTAAGGGTCGCGGTGAAGCATCAAAGGGTAAGACTGCTGGTCGCGGTGGCAAGGGAACTCGCGCCCGTAACCAGGTTCGTGCAGGTTTCGAAGGTGGACAACTACCTTTGGTAATGCGCTTACCTAAGTTGCGCGGATTTAAGAACCCAGCACGCGTTGAGTACCAAGCTGTAAATGTTTCAACAATTAATGCTCTCTATCCAAAGGGTGGAGACGTAACAGTTGCTGATCTCATTGCAAAGGGTGCAGTTCGCGACAGCCTTCCTGTAAAGGTTCTTGGCAATGGCGAAATTTCAGTCAAGGTAAATGTCACAGCACATGGATTCTCTGGTTCAGCAGTTGAAAAGATTGCTGCAGCAGGCGGATCTACCAAGACTCTGTAATTCACTACAAAACAAGATTGATTAGGAAGAGGGAGAAAATCTGATGCTTTCAGCATTCGGTATGGCCTTTAAGACCCCTGAACTACGAAAGAAGATTTTCTTCACTCTTTCAATCATGGCTTTGTTTCGCTTTGGATCTGTTGTACCAACACCTGGTGTTTCATATACAAATGTTCAGGCGTGCTTAAACCAAGTTGAAACAGGTGGCCTCTTCGGTCTCATCAACCTATTTAGCGGTGGAGCACTTCTGCAATTATCTGTATTCGCTTTGGGCATCATGCCTTACATCACTAGCTCAATTATTGTTCAACTTTTAACAGTTGTTATTCCTCGTTTTGAAACACTTAAAAAAGAAGGCCAAGCCGGAACCGCAAAGCTAACTCAGTACACACGTTACTTAACAATTGGTTTAGCAGTACTTCAGGCAACAGGCTTGGTTGCAGTTGCTCGTACACCTGGCCGTCTAATTTCTGGTTGCGACTTAGCAATTATTCCTGACACATCATGGCAGCGCATCATCACAATGATCATTGTTATGACAGCCGGTACATCTGTAGTTATGTGGCTCGGCGAACTTATTACTGACCGTGGCGTTGGTAACGGTATGTCTATTCTTATCTTTACATCAATTGCAGCTGGATTCCCAGGAAACTTGTGGAGCATCAGATTGCAAAAGGGTCTCTTCGCTTTCCTATTCGTAATCGCAGTTGGAATTTTAATTATTGCAGCTGTTGTATTCGTCGAGCAGGCACAGCGACGTATTCCGGTTCAGTATGCAAAGCGCATGGTTGGACGCCAAAGCTACGGCGGAACCAGCACATATATTCCAATTAAGGTTAACCAAGCTGGAGTTATCCCAGTTATCTTCGCATCATCACTTCTATATATTCCATCGCTGGTTGTTAACTTCACAAATAGCCAATCCGCGTGGGCAATTTGGATTAGTCGAAACTTTATTACTGGTGATCATCCAATTTATATTGCAACCTACGCACTACTCATTGTTTTCTTCACATACTTCTATGTTGCAATCACATTTAACCCAGATGAAGTCGCAGATAATATGAAGAAGTACGGTGGATTCGTCCCTGGTATTCGCGCAGGACGTCCAACATCTGAGTACTTGCAATACGTGCTTTCACGCGTTACAGCGCCAGGATCACTCTATCTCGCGCTCGTTGCAATTATTCCAATCGGTGCACTCATTCTCTTTGGTGCTACACAGAACTTCCCATTTGGAGGTACTGCAATTTTGATCGTGGTTGGTGTTGGTTTAGATACTGCAAAGCAGATTGAAAGCCAGTTGCAACAACGTTCATACGAGGGGTTCTTGCGCTAATGCGTTTAGTCCTGGTCGGACCACCAGGTGCGGGTAAAGGCACGCAAGCACAATTCCTCGCCAAGCACTATTCAATTCCACACATTTCAACTGGCGATATTTTTCGCGCTAATTTAAAGGCTGGAACACCACTTGGCGTAGAAGCCCAAAAGTTTATGGATGCTGGCGAATTAGTTCCAGACTCTGTGACAAATGAGATGGTTAAAGATCGCCTCACTCATTCAGATACAGCAAATGGATTTTTACTAGATGGATTTCCACGCAACGTTGCACAAGCACAAGTTCTCTCATCTGTTTTAGCGGAGAACAAGACACCACTTGATGCAGTACTTGAACTTCAAATTGATGATTCAGAGATCATCTCTCGTTTAGATAATCGCAGAAGTGTCGAGTCTCGTGCAGATGACGCCGCAGAAGTAATTGTTCACCGCCTCAAGGTGTATCACGAGCAAACAGCTCCGATCATTGGTTACTACAGCACAGAAGGATCTCTTATAACAATTAGCGCAACTGGCGCTGTTGATGAAGTCACAAAGCGCGCAATCATAGCTCTCGGCAATAAATAAGTAGCACGTGTATGGCGATTCAAATCAAAACTCTTGATGAGTTAAAAACTATGCGCCGTGCAGGACTGATAGTCAGACAAACATTAGATCTAATGCGCGAATCTATTAAAGTCGGAATGCGAACAGATGCACTCGATGCAATAGCTGCAGCAAACATTAAACGTGCAGGTGCAACCTCCAATTTCAAGGGTTACCACGGATATCCAGCAACTATTTGCATCTCACTCAATGATGAAATTGTGCATGGAATTCCTGGAGATCGAATCATCGAAGATGGCGATATCGTCTCAATTGATTGCGGTGCAATCATTGACGGTTGGCATGGAGATGCTGCGTTTTCAGTAATTGTTGGTCAAGCCGACGCAGAAGATCAAAAAATGTTAGATGTCTGCGAAGAATCTATGTGGCGCGGAATCGCTGCTGGAAAATCTGGTGCGCGCCTTACCGATATTGGATATGCAATTGAGCAATACATCAATTCGCAAGGGCGTTATGGAATTTTGCAGGAGTACGGCGGACACGGAATTGGTACAGAGATGCACCAAGAGCCGCACGTATTAAATTTTGGTAAGGCTGGTAATGGTCCAGAAATTACTCCAGGACTTGCGTTAGCAATCGAACCGATGATTACTCGTGGTACTGCAAAGACTCGTGTGCTTGCAGATCAGTGGACTGTTGTTTCACAAGATAATTCGCGTGGCGCACACTTTGAAAATTCGTTTGCAATCGCACCTGATGGAAAACCTTTTGTATTAACTGTCATCGATGGCGGCCGTGCGAAATTGGCCAGCCTCGGAGTAGAGGTCAGCGAACTGCTTTCATAGGCGTAGTTGGGGGAAAATCGGCGAAAAATCCCCGAAATTCTCCGTGTGGATAGCGAGAAATCTGGCCAGAGTAGGCGTATAACCCCGGATTTCCCCTGGATTTCCTTTTGCTGGGGACTGCCTTTAGACTGCACCTTCGCACTCCATGCATTAATAGAGAAGTAGGTACACGTTTGGCTAGTAAAGATGGTGCAATCGAAATCGAAGGCACTGTTGCTGAAGCGCTACCTAACGCGATGTTTCGCGTGGAGCTAACGAATGGGCACAAAATTCTTGGGCACATCAGCGGAAAAATGCGAA
>JBIIRY010000010.1:0-53612 GCA_044341305.1 Candidatus Planktophila sp.
CTTGACCAGATTGAATTGACGAGTCAACTACATAAACTAAAGCTCCAGATTTCGCAATATTTTTATCTATACCGAGTGCTCTTCTGCTTTCAATTACAACTGCCTTGGTTCTAGATATTGGAATAATTACAGCTTTAACTCCACCAGAAGTTTGAACTGGTGAGATTAATTCAGTTGATTTAATATCCTTCATGCACTTAATTTGAGAGTCATCAATCCAACCTAAGTTCCATCTTTCAAATGCCAATAAACTTGGCGCATTGCCCTCATAACTACTAAAGCCCATATAGCTGAACTCACCGGTGTATCTAAATTGATCATAGCGATTAGCTGGGTTGCTTTGAGTAAATGCGTATAGATCTACTAAACCTAGAGTGTGAGTAACTTCGTGATTTAACCAGATTGATTTCCAGTTATTTAAATCATATGCCGAGGTTGCGCCATTAGAAATGTATTTTCCATCGAGGGTAATACCACTTTTTCTAATTGCTGCAAAAGCAGGGCCGGAGTATCCCATTCCCCTTGCATCTGGATTAGCTAAAATAATTAAGCTATCAGTCTTACTAAAATCAACATCAGCATCAGCTAACTTTGCAGCTTCGGTGATGTAATCCCGATGTTTTAAAAATGTCCAACCACCTGCGACATAGTCACTTGAGTTTTTACTCATGCGATACCACTTGAACTGTGGTTTAAATGTGTAATTTAACTTTCCATATGACATCTCTTTAAATACATCAGCAGATGGAGATATTCGAGCAAAAGCATCAGTAGGCGTCATGCTCGCAGGTGCATCTGGAAAATCAACCATTACAACAGTTGCCGTTACATCTCCAGTTGATTTTAATCTTTCATCAATCCGTGGCCAGCCACCGATCGATACATCTCCTCGGCCATCAGCTACCGGTAATTTACAATCAGTGATATTAGTTGGCGCAGATTTAGGGGTAGGGTTTGAACCAGCAACAACTTTTATCCCTTTATTCCAAACTAACTTCTTTCCAGACTTAATGCAGGTAAAGGTTTTTGCGCCAACAACTGATTTACTTCCTACCTTTGAGCACTTTGCCCCCGCCTTAGCTGCGGCATGAGAGGTGGGAAGCTGAGATGAAAGTAGAAGAGGTGTGATCACCAGCAAGGTAATTAGGCGCTTTCTCATAATTTGGTCCTAGCTCACAAGTATTGTCTAAAACTCTCGTGTTTCAATCTCAGGTACGACTTTCTCAAGCCACTTGTCGTAACTGATTTTGAATTGCTTTTCAAAGGCAACTTTCCACTTCTCGCTGTCTTGACCAGGTGTATTAACAATAGCTTTCGTAAAAGATATAAGTGCTTCGTGACCGAATTGATAAACAAGTTGTTCTACAAGTAGCCGACCTGCCTCGTATCCACCCTCTTGGGAACCGCAGGCAGCACCGCTAAATCCAGTTCCAAGTCGCTTGGCGGCAGTCATCAAATCCTGTTTTTTAAATCTTTTGTGCCAAGAAAAAACTTCTTTGAACTCCGAGAAATTTTTGGCTGATCCAAGCACACTGCCGTAATAAACCGCTTGACCCTCATTTAGCCAACAAGGCAGTAGCTCCTCCCGCTTTTCTGACCAAACTCGTTGCATGTGGTTAACCACCTCATGCTCAACAGTAGTTTTCCAAACAATATCTAGTGGATTGGTGCAATCATTTGGATAAAGAGTGAATGAAAGTAATCCAGAACCATCCGCTGAAAATCCATGACTACCGGCATTCCACATCTTGCAACGATTACTGCTATTTAGATTACCTTTGAACCAATTTTCCCATTCAGCATGGCCTCCTGCATTCGCTGGATCTGCTTTAGTTAATTCTTGTGCCATCCATGCAGTAGTCTCAGTATTTCCAATTATGATATGAAAATCAATATTTGCTGATTCGTCTCCAAAAAATTTGAGAAAATTAGTTGCACGATTTCTTACTTCACTAACCACTGACTGCTTAATTGAAGAATGTGAGATTATCTGAATTTCATTTTTAGGTGATTTATCTTTATTCGTATTATAGATCAGGCGTAGAGAGTTAAATGCCTGCTCTCTTGCACTTATATTTTTCCCAGGAGTTTGTGAAACTCCCTTATTCCAAACTACTTTCTTTCCAGATTTAATGCAGGTAAAGGTTTTTCCCTTAACCACCTCTATGTTTCCTGGCTTAGTACATTTAGCACCTGCTTTGGCAGCAGCATTTGCTGGGCTTAGGGGAGAAGACAGGAAAAGAGAGAGTACCGACAAGAATGCAATGAGTCTCTTATTCATCTCTAGAGATTAAACATATATTTGCATTATTACTAGGGGATTGCCCAAAAATTAATCGATACTCACCAAATCGAAGTACTCGTCTTTCCATAAATCTTCATCGCCATCAGGCAGCAAGATCACTCGCTCAGGCTTGAGGGCCTGCACAGCGCCTTCATCGTGAGAGACCAGGATTACAGAGCCTTGGTATTCAGAGAGAGCCGCAAGGATTTCATCGCGAGATGCAGGATCTAAGTTATTCGTTGGTTCATCGAGTAACAAAACATTTGCAGCACCAACGACAAGGACGGCTAGTGCTAAACGAGTTCTTTCGCCGCCGGATAAAACTTTTACGGGTTTGTGTACGTCATCGCCGATGAATAAAAATGAACCGAGAACGTTACGTGCTTCTGGTTCGCGAATATCAGGAGTTGCAGACATCATGTTTTCTAAGACGGAGCGTTCAAAGTCCAGTGATTCGTGTTCCTGCGCGTAATAACCAATTTTTAATCCGTGTCCGGCAATTACTTCGCCAGTGTCTGATTCGAGTTCGCCCGCCAAGATGCGCAGAAGAGTTGTTTTGCCGGCGCCGTTAAGTCCAAGGATTACAACGCGAGAGCCTTTATCGATAACAACTCCGACGTCTGTAAAGATTTCTAGAGAACCGTAGGACTTAGATAAATCGTGGGCAGAAATAGGTGTCTTGCCACAAGGCGATGGAGTTGGAAAGCGAAGCTTTGCGACTTTATCTGAGACACGAACATCTTCGAGTGAGGATCTAAGTTTTTCAGCGCGACGTAACATACCTTGGGCAGCAGTTGCCTTGCTCGCTTTAGCGCGCATCTTCTCGCCCTGCTTTTGCAAGATCTCGGCGCGCTTTTCCGCGTTAGCGCGCTCTTTCTTGCGGCGGTGTTCATCTTGTTCACGTTGTAATAGGTATTGCTTCCAACCAAGGTTGTAGACATCAATCACGTTGCGGTTGGCATCGATATAAAAGACTTTGTTTACGACTGTTTCGATCAGATTCACATCGTGGGAGATAATTACGAGTCCGCCTGAGTATTTGCTCAGATAATCGCGCAGCCAGATAATCGAATCAGCATCTAAGTGGTTCGTTGGTTCATCGAGTAAGAGTGTTTCTGCGCCACTAAAGAGGATGCGTGCTAATTCAATACGGCGGCGTTGACCACCCGAAAGCGCTGCTAACTCTTGATTGAATAAGTTCTCAGGTACACCGAGTGAGGAAGCGATTGCTTCAGCTTCGGCAGTTGCGGCGTAACCGCCGGCAGCGCTGAACTCTGCTTCAACTCGGCCGTAGCGTTCCATCGCTTTTTCTAACTCATCGCCTTGCGTTGTAGACATCTCTTCTTCAACAGATCTCATGCGCTTTGCGATTGCATCTAATTCGCGAACAGAGAGAATGCGATCGATAACACTTCCTTGATCTTCACCGGTGCGTGGATCTTGGGGGAGATAACCAATTTTTCCTGTGCGATTTACAGCGCCTCCTGCAGGCATTGTTTCGCCAGCTAATACTTTTGCAAGGGTGGATTTACCGGCACCGTTTCTGCCAACGAAACCAATGCGATCACCATGATTAATGCGAACGGTGACGTTACTTACTAATAGACGTGCCCCAGCGCGTAACTCGAGACTTTGCGTGGAGATCATTTAAGGAATCCTCCCACACGAGGTGCTTGGTTGCGAAACTAAGAAGTTAGGCAGCACCGATACGTGTGCGACGTGGGGTAGCAAATGCTTTAGCCACCGCATCTAATTCGGTAGATACCTGCTTTTTAATTGCATCTTCTGACTTCAAAAGAGTGTTAAGTGCGGCAATTGTGGATTTGAGTTCTTTCTGTTCACTCTCAAGTTCAATCTTGCTCATCTTGGTTAGACGGCGAAGTGGCATATCTAGGATGTAGGTCACTTGTTCGTCATTGAGTTTGAAACCCTTGATCAGTGCATCCTTTGCAATAGCTGCATCATCGGACGCGCGAATAATCTTGATGACCTTATCGATATCAATAATCGCCTTAAGCAAACCATCGACCAGAGTGAGACGAGCAGTTGCTTTGCCTTTTCTAAACTCAGAACGACGACGAACAACTTCGATGCGGTGATCGATAAAGACCTGTAGCAACTCTTTAAGACCAAGAGTTTGTGGACGCCCCTTAACAAGTGCGACTGCGTTGATAGCAAAGGCATCTTCCATCGGAGTTAATTTATACAGCTGCTCGAGAACTGCCTCTGGCTCGAAACCATTTTTGAGTTCGATCACAACGTTGGTACCTGTTTGTCCGTCAGTTAAATCGATGATGTCTGAGATACCTTGAATCTTCTTAGCCTTTGCAAGATCTGCAATGCGCTCGACAACTTTTTCTGGACCGATGGTAAATGGCAACTCTTTAATGGTGATTCCCATTTTGCGCGTTGTTACTTTTGAAATTTCAACAGTCGCGCGGACCTTAAATGATCCCTTGCCAGTTGAATATGCCTCGCGCACACCTTCTAGACCAACAAGTTCGCCACCTGTTGGAAAGTCTGGACCAGGGATAAATTTCATGAGTGCTTTAACAGTGGCAGTTGGGTTTTCAATTAGGTGTTTAGTCGCAGCAATTACTTCGCCTAAATTGTGAGGCGCCATATTGGTTGCCATGCCAACAGCGATTCCAGAGCCACCATTTACTAACAAGTTTGGATATGCCGCAGGCAATACTTGTGGTTCAAAGATTTGTCCGTCGTAGTTAGCACCAAAATCAACTGTGTCTTCATCTGTTTCTGCCACCATCGTAAGAGCAGCTTGTGCAAGACGTGCTTCGGTATAACGCATTGCTGCAGGACCAGCATCTAAAGAGCCAAAGTTTCCGTGACCATCGATTAACGGCAAGCGCATTGAAAATGATTGCGCCATACGAACGAGTGCGTCATAAATTGCACCATCACCGTGTGGGTGCAATTTACCCATTACTTCACCGACAACACGTGCGCTCTTTACATGACCTTTATCGGGACGCAATCCCATCTCTGCCATCTGGTGCAAGATGCGACGGTGTACAGGTTTTAAACCATCACGTGCATCAGGCAACGCGCGAGAATAAATTACAGAGTACGCATACTCCAGAAATGATTCTGACATTTCAGATGAAACATCAATATCAACAATCTTGCCTGGGTATTCACCTGGTTTAGGTCCAACAGGCTTCTTGCCCTTGGGCGGAGTCTTTGTAGCCATGGGGGCGATTGTGCCAAGTACAACGCCTAAAGTGCGTGACCGCCTTGCGGGCGTGCCCCGATATTTGCAACACATTTCGCTGCAAGAGTTACTCCGGCCTTCAGAGAGGCAGTTAGATCACCACCAGATATTTTTGTTGCGATAAATCCTGCGGCAAAGCTATCGCCGGCTCCAGTTGTATCTGCCACAACAGTTTTGATTGCAGCAATATCAATTCGAGTGCCACCACGATTTTGCGCGATTACTCCAGATGGACCACGTTTAATAATTACAGCAGGACAGAGTTCTAGTAGTTTCGTAAGCGCCGAATCAATATCAGATGCGTCGGCTACATATAGAGCTTCTTCTTCATTTGGCAACACATAATCCATTAAAGGCAACCACGATTGAATCAGTGCGCGATCAACTTCTTTCATTGCGCCCACGGTGACAGTGTCATAAAAAATTGGAAGACCAGCAGATTTAATCACCGCAATCATGTCCAGTACTCCTGTGCGTGAACGTGGATTAAGGAGGGCATAGCCAGAGACGTATGCTGCATCGAATCCAGCAAGATCTGGCATATCAGTGACAACTAATCCTGAATTAGCGCCAGTCTCAGGAAACATTGTGCGCTCACCCTTTTTATCAACGACGACCACTACGACACCTGTTGCGTCACTGGTTTTTCGAAGCGAAGAGTAATCAACTCCTAAATCCTCAAACTCTGAAGTTATCGCAGCACCGGCTGAATCATTTCCGATGCGAGCAACAATGCTTGCTGCTGTTCCTGCATGCGCGATCCACGATGCAACATTTCCGGCCGCACCGCCTCCATGAGTTGTAATTTTTGAAGGTGTATCTTCGCCGTAATTAATTGGGGCTTGCAGCGCTACAACAACATCGAGCATGACATCGCCGATGCATAAGACTTTTTGGCTTGTCACAAGTGGAATATTACTTATTGAGAGCTACAGCGATATCTGCTGCGAGTGCGGTATTTGATTTAATGATTTCGATGTTTACGCGAAGTGAATCACCATCGCTGGCGGTGTGAAAGTGCTCGAGCAAGAAAGGCGTCACGGCTTTCCCAGTGATCTCTTCTTTCTCAGCGAGTGCTAATCCGCTAGCCAAGATTGAGTCATGTAATTTTTTATCCATCTGATTCTTTACTGGGTTGGCGACAATGAGAGCCGATGAGTTTGTCTTCATAGAAGCGCGCGCTTTGATAGCGGCTGCGATTTGATCTGCAGAATCTGCCTGGTACTCGATTTCAAATCCAGAGTCAGTGAGATAAAAGCCAGGAAACTTCTTTGTCTTATAACCAATGACACCGACAGCCAAAGTTTCTAAACGCTCTAACGTGGCGCCCACATCTAGTATCGACTTCACTCCGGCACAGACAACTGTGATGTCTAATGCCGATAACGCAGTCAGGTCTGCTGATTCATCAAATGATTCTTGTGCTCCGCGATGTACGCCGCCAAGACCACCAGTTGCGAAAACCTTTATTCCGGCCATCACTGCTAGGTGCGCAGTTGCTGCAACAGTTGTTGCAGCAGATTTTCCAAAGGCAACTGCAATTGCAAGATCGCGGCTAGATGCTTTAAGAATGTTATCTCGCGTTGCAATTGTTACGAGTTCGGCATCACTTAATCCGATGTGAACACTGCCATCTATGACAGCAATTGTTGCTGGAGTTGCGCCATGTTCGCGAACGATTGCTTCTACTTCGCGAGCAACATCTAGGTTGGTCGGACGTGGCAACCCATGGCTAATAATTGTTGATTCGAGAGCGACAATGGGAGATCCAGATGCAAGAGCTGCTGCTACTTCATCTGAATATTTCAGTACATCGCTCAGATCTGAATTCATGAGCGAAAGGATACTGCCTAAGTGCTCGTGCTTCGTGGCAAGATACGAGCATGCATTTGGCCCACATCACACCTTCAATATTTGCAGGTCTTGGGCTAACTAGTGCGAGTGATTTTTTATCACTGGGTCAATCACCACACGGCAAAGAAGTTTTATTTCTAGTCGATGGTCTCGGTGCAGATGTCATCGAAAAATACAAAGAGTTAATTCCTACACTGCACTCATTTACTCATCATGGAGATGTTGCCACGTCTTTTCCTTCTACGACAGCAACAAGTCTTGCGACGTTGATGACGGGTGAATTACCAGGAACACATGCAATGTTGGGCTACACAGTTCGTGTTCCACGCAGCGGTGGGCGAGTGCTTAACTCACTGAAGTGGGATGAAAGAGTTGATCCGCACATCTGGCAGAGTGTGCCGACGCTCTTTGAACGCGCTGTGGCAGAAAATATCTCCGTCTCCCACATTGCAGCCAAACGTTATGAAAACACAGGATTCACGCAAGCTGTTTTTCGTGGTGCCACATATCGCGGTGCAAATGTTTTAGATGACATGATCAGCGAAACGAAAGCTGCACTCTCTAACGAACCATCTTTTGCATACGTATACATAAATGATCTTGATGTAGCAGGCCATAGCGATGGCGTCGGTTCTGATAAATGGTGCGCAGCCTTGGCATACGTCGATCACGTCGCGAAGGCACTTGTGACTCAACTGCCCCGTGGAACTCGCGTTTTTTTAACAGCAGATCACGGCATGGTGAATGTGCAAGAAAAAATCGTTTTAGGCCAGGACAATGACTTGTTGGCCGGAATACAAACTATTGCCGGTGAACCTCGTGCACGTCATCTTTATTTATCAGATGATGCGGACTCACCAGCTGCTCGTTTTGAGTTTGCACAAAAATGGCGCGAATTCCTGGGGGAGCGAGCAGATGTATTTACTCGTGAAGAAGTTGCGCAGAACAAACTCTTTGGTCCATCACTAGTTGAAAACGCTATCGATCGCATGGGCGATGTCATTGCAATTGCTCATGGCGGAGTTATTTTGATTGATCCAGAACGCACCGCTCTTGAAGGTGCAATGGTCGGACATCATGGTGGATCGAGTGAAATAGAGAGTTCGGTCCCACTGCTATCGCGAGTGGTTAATTAAACTCGTCTTCATTATTGAGATCATCATTTTTTGAAGCACCTGCTCCAAACATAATTTCATCCCATGATGGAACCTTCGCGCGACCAACAACACCATCACGAGCCGCAGACTCATCTGGTTCTTCGCGAAGTGCGACAAGACGTGGCGGTTCACTTCTCAATGGCGCCGGAGCTGGTTCGTCTTGGTAGATCAATCCACTCTCTGGACGTGCGTGCTCCGTTAACTTTGAAAGTCCTGGTGCATCGCCCATCATCCAACGCGCATTCTCATCTTGGGCAGTAATGGAGCGACGAGTTGGATCGAACTCCCAGATTGCATCTCCGTGACCATCGCGATTTGGATAACTCAAAGAGAGCGACCAAATTCCATCGTGATGACGCCATGCATTCCAAGCAAGATCTTCTTCTGTTATGCCACGCGGCGCTAAGCGAGAAATGACAACTTCAAAGAGTGATTCAGGTTCTTCGCCAGGACTGCGGCGAATGATTACAGCGTGTGCTTTATCAATAATGAATGAGCGTTCTTGCAATATTGGACCGGCAAAGCGTTCAATTTTATCGATATTTGTTCCGGAATCGCGTGCAATATCTTGCGCACTTTCGCCAAGACGCAGGCGACGTTGAATATCTTTAACGCTAAGGATTTGCTCTGACTCATCTGGAACCGATGAGAGTCGTTGCTGATTAACTGATGCTCGTAATGAATCACTTATGCGAAGAGTAAATTCGTTGCCATCATTATCAGCAAGGGTGACGTGAACACCATCTGGCGTTTTTCCCGTGAATCGAAGGTCAGTCACGAGGTTGAGCGTAACCGATGGTGGCCCGATAAGTTGAGAGGTACGGCAGTGTTGTCGCCAATGCCGCCAACATAAAGCCAAGTGGTACCCAAAAAGCCATCTGCGCCCCAGAGTTATCAATGACCACACCGGCTAATGCACTCGCAACGGCTGCACCAAGTGGCATTCCGGCAATTACCCACGTTAAAGCTTCTGTAATTTGTCCAGCAGGCACAGCATTTTCAACAGTGCCGTAAGCGTTAACAATAAGTGGAGCAATAAATAAACCATTAACAAATAAGGCAACGCCCAATAGTGGAATTGAGTTAACGAAGAGAAGTGGCAGAGTGGCAAGTGTGAGAACAACTAAATAAACAAGAAACCTCGTTGCATGTGCAGATTTAAACTTAATTACACCGTTAATCAGCGCAGCAACTGCGCTACCAACTGCCCAAATGGCAAGGAGCCAACCTGTGCTTTCGGGATGGTTTCTTTCTTCCGCAAATCCGACAACGGTGATTCCAACCGAGCCAAAGAATCCGCCGAGCAACGCACACGGAATAACAATTGATTGAACGATTCGGTTTTTCAAGACTGCAGGGTGTGGCACTTCTAGATCGGCTGGTTCTGCAGGAGGCTCAGTGGATTTCATTGCGGCAAGTGAAGGCAAGCCGATAGCCAAGAACACAAGTCCTGCCAGTATTCCAGCCGAAGGGGCGACATTTACTGCAAAGCTCGTTGCAACAACAGGACCGAGAATAAATACAAATTCATCAACCATGGCTTCCCAAGAGAATGCAGTATTTACAAGATGCCCATCGCTGTTATCAGGATCATTTTTTAAGATATGAAGCCAGCGGCGCCGCACCATTCCACCAGCACTAATCGCGGTTGATTCAGCAAGAATCAAAGAGGCAAACCACGTCCACACTGGCGCATCTTTTGAAACAAGGAGAATAAAGACTAGGAAGAAAACAACACGTGTTGGCACTGCCATGAGCAAAATCTTTGCTTGACCACGTTGATCTGCTTGGCGAGACCAAAAAACTTCTGCAGCTCCTACAACAATTGAGCCAACGGCTGTGAGTGCCCCCGCTAGAGCATATGAATCAGTGGCTGCCACAACGATGAAAATAATTGCCAAAGAATCCATCGCAATAGGCATACGCCCGATAAAGCCCGCGAGTGAGAACTTCAATGCGCCCGGAGTACGCAGCAAGGTTCCGTAGGGTTTTAGCATGAAGTAAGTCTATTAGACTTATACCTATGAGCGATAAAGCCGAGTTATTAGATCTTGCGCTTCGCGTAGGAAAAAAAGCTGCAGATCTATTGTCTGCTCGTCCAGAACTCTTGGAAGTTTCAACAAAATCAAGTGATGTGGACATCGTTACACAGATGGATAGAGCCAGTGAGGCTTTAATTGTTTCATCCATTCTTGCCGAGCGACCAGATGATGGAATGATCGGAGAAGAAGGAGCAGAGCACACTTCTACTTCAGGAATCACATGGGTAATCGATCCACTCGATGGAACTGTTAATTACTTCTATGGATTACCTGGCTGGAATGTTTCTATCGCGGCCAAAGATAAAGATGGCGTCGTTGTCGGCGTTGTTGTGAGTCCAACTATTAATTCAACGTGGTGGGCTATTCGCGGTGAAGGCTCATTTCATAATGGCAAGAAGTTACAGTGCAATGATCCAGTCGAATTAAATCGCACGATGTTTGCAACTGGTTTTGCATATGAATCTGAAAAGCGTTCTCTGCAATTAGATTTCATCAACAAATTACTTCCACAGATGAGAGATATCAGGCGCAATGGCGCAGCCGCTGTTGACCTGTGTTTTGTTGGTTCAGGAAATGTTGATGCTTACTTTGAATCTGGATTACATGAATGGGATGTTGCAGCTGGTGGATTAATTGCCCAAGAGGCTGGAGCCATCATTTCCCGCCACGAGATCAAAGGCCAGAATTTCATTCTGGCTGCGGGCCCACATCTGCATAAGATCCTTAAAAATACGCTCGGTCTATAGCCGATTTTCACTTGGCCACGCTCCTGTGGCAAGATACGTCCTCTGTACAGCCATTGCCGTACCGATACACGAATTAGCTGAGGAAATCATGAACGTACTTGACGCCGTAGATGCAGCATCGCTGCGCAAAGACATCCCACAATTTCGTGCTGGTGATGAGCTCAAGATTCACGTACGCGTTATCGAAGGCAGCAAGAGCCGTATCCAGGTCTTCCAAGGAATCGTTATGCGCCGTCAAGGCGATGGCGTTCGCGAAACATTTACTATTCGTAAAATTTCTTACGGTGTCGGAGTAGAACGTACGTTCCCAGTACACACTCCAGTGATCGAAAAGATCGAACTCGTTAAGAAGGGCGATGTACGTCGCGCCAAGTTGTATTACCTACGCGACCTACGCGGTAAGGCTGCAAAGATTCGCGAAAAGCGTGATGGCGTTGAAGGTTACGGTGATGGAATTCTTTCAACACCAGAACCAATTGCTCCTGTAGTAGTTGCAGCAGCCGTTGTAGAAGAAGTTGTAGAAGAAGTTATCGAAACTCCGGTTGCTGAAGTTGCAGCAGAAACTCCTGCTGAAGAAGTTGCAGCAGAAACTCCTGCTGAAGAAGTTGCTGCTGAAGAAAAACCAGCTGAGCAAGCTTAAGTTTTAATTTATGTTTCGCAAGGGATCACTCCTTCGGGAGCTCCCACTACTTATCGTTGTTGCTCTCGTAGTCTCTCTATTTATTAAGTCATTTCTTGTTCAGTTTTTCTATATTCCATCAGGATCGATGGAGAACACTCTGCAGGTAAATGATCGGGTTGCAGTCAATAAACTTCCCTTCTTCTCAGAAGAGATCAATCGTGGCGATGTTGTCGTATTTCGTGATCCTGATTCTTGGTTACCAGAAGCGAGCACTCCTACTGAATCCACAATTAGAACCAAAATTAGAGATGGCCTCGTACTAGTGGGCGTCTTGCCAAACCCTGCAAAGCAATTCTTGGTCAAGCGCGTCATTGGCGTTGCAGGAGATCGCATCGTCTGTTGCACCGATAAGAAAATAACTATTAATGGCACACCCGTCGATGAGCCATATATCTTCAAAGGCAATAACCCTAGTGAGATGACTTTTGATATCACTGTTGACCCAGGAAAGATTTGGGTAATGGGAGATCACCGCAGTGCAAGTGCGGATTCTCGTTTTCACCAAGATGACATCAACGAAGGACAAGTTCCACTCTCGCGTGTAACTGGTCGAGTATTTGGAGTGATCTGGCCTTTTAATAGCGCCAAACTTGTTCCATCAATTCCAGTTTTGAAATAGTTTCACCATGGCTGCAATCGAGTCACAGTTAATCGATGCAGGAATTACACCCCTTGCTGGCGTTGATGAGGCAGGACGTGGTGCATGCGCCGGACCACTTGTTATCGCATCAGTTGTTTTGCACGACCCATTCGCTGAAGATCTTGCCGCAGTTCGTGATTCAAAAGATGTCAGTGAAAAAGAGCGTGAAAACTTATTTGAGTTGTTAGTTGAAAAAGCTGCAGCAATTTCAACAATCATTGTTCCTCCTGCAGAAGTAGATGAACGCGGAGTCCACGCAGCCAACCTCGATGGGATGCGCAGAGCAGTACAGGGATTATCAATTACGCCGGCCTATGTTTTAACAGATGGATATGCAATTGATGGACTTGGGATTGCAAACCTTGCCGTATGGAAAGGCGATCAAGTAGCACACTGCATCAGCGCTGCTTCCATCATTGCCAAAGTAACTCGTGATCGAATTATGCGAGAACTCGATACTCAATACCCAGATTACGGATTCGCCAAACACAAGGGCTATATCACTGCAGCGCACACCACAGCGCTCAATCAACATGGTCCGTGCATAGAACATAGACAATCCTTTGCGAACATCGCAGCACTCATCAACAAGAAAAAGTAATTCACACACTCTTTAATTGCGTTTAACCCACAGAGGTTAGGTATTTATTCTGTGTGGATTATGAATGAAGAAATTAACTCGCGTATACGTTTATTCGATGCAATAGAAGGCGGCTCTCCATTTTGGAGTCGCGAAATAGCAGAGTTTGGAGCACTACAAGTTCTCAACTCTCTCTGTGAAGGAATCTATGATGGTGATAAATTTGCCAGAATTATTAGTCGTCTTTCCTCAAAATCTGCCGACGAACTCCTTCACGAAGTTCATAGTTTGCAAGCAATTTTCATAACCCCTGAAGATTCTCTCTGGCCACAATCTCTTGATTCACTTTCCAACCCACCTATCGGATTAGTGATTAAAGGCGATGCCACATGTTTATCAAAACCACAGCTAGGAATAGTTGGAACCCGTAATCCAACAAACTATGGTCTTCGAAATGCAGCGGAGTTCGCATCAGGTTTTGTAGATCGCGGTTGGGTCATAACTAGTGGAGGTGCATATGGAATAGACGCCGCAGCACACAGGGGAGCACTCTTTGCTGAAGGCGAAACGATTGCAGTCATTGCAACTGGAATAGATGTTAACTACCCAGCCGGAAACCAAAGGCTCTTTTACGAAATTTCCGAATCTGGAGCATTAGTAAGTGAAGTGATGCCAGGTGTAAATGCAATCCCCTCACGCTTTCTAACACGAAACAGATTAATTGCCGCGCTATCAAATGCGACTCTAGTTGTTGAAGCAGCATTTAGAAGCGGTTCACTTCGAACAGCTAGAGATGCAGCAGAGTTATTAAGACCTGTTATGGCTATACCGGGGCCAATAAACTCTCCAACGAGTGAAGGCTGTCATCGATTAATTGGAGAACGAGCAGCCGAAATCGTTACATCAGTTGGCGATGCGGTGGAATTCTTAAGTATTTAGGTTTAATGCTCTGGCAGTGAGAGAATAAGGGCATGAGTGAATTCCGTTCGGGTTTCGTTGCCATTGTTGGCCGCCCAAACGCAGGTAAATCAACTCTGATTAATGCACTAGTTGGCAGCAAGATTGCAATTACGTCTCATCATCCAAATACAACTCGTCACGCAATTCGCGGAATTCTCAATGGCCCAGATTTTCAAGCAGTTTTGGTTGATACACCTGGTGTGCATAAACCAAAGACACTGCTCGGACAACGT
Source organism: Candidatus Planktophila sp. (assembly GCA_044341305.1). GTDB lineage: Bacteria > Actinomycetota > Actinomycetes > Nanopelagicales > Nanopelagicaceae > Planktophila. The sequence continues at coordinate 14,411 of JBIIRY010000010.1, forward strand.
TTAAACGCCGTTGTTGATCAGAGTATGGATTCAGTTGATGCCATCATCATGTGTCTACCAGCCGATGAAGATTCTGGTGCCGGAGATGTTTTCATTGCAGCTGAAATTGCGAAGCATCCCAAGGCAAAGAAGATTGCAGTTATTACAAAGACAGATTTAATGTCCAAGAAATCACTAGCCAATCGTTTACTGGGAATAAGTGATTTAGCCAAAGGTTTTGTGTGGGATGAAATCATTCCTGTCTCTGCTGCAATCCATGAGCAGATAGATTTGTTAGCAGAGTTAATAAGCAAGACACTTCCTGCGGGGCCTGCTTTTTATCCAACAGATATGAAGAGTGATCAAGAACAAGGTCAGATTATTTGCGAATTAATCCGCGAAGCTGCGCTGCGTGATGCTTTACAAGAGTTGCCACACTCAATCATGGTGACGATTGATGAGATGTCAGAACGTGAAGAAAAAGGTAGCCGACCATTTTTTGATATTCATGCAACTATCCACGTGGAACGCGATTCACAACGTGCAATTCTGTTGGGACATCAGGGTTCGCGTTTAAAAGATATTGGTACTCGAGCACGTGCAGATATCGAACGTGCAATTGGTGCCAAAGTATTTCTGGGACTTCACATCAAGGTTTCTAAAGAGTGGCAACGCGACTCGAAGATGTTAGAAAAATTAGGTTTTGGAGAGAACTAAACCGAAACCGGTTTGCGGCTTGCGAAGTAAGAACCGATCAGTACCATTGGTAAACCAACCATAATTCCAAGGGTTAGTGGTTCAGACAGAATTAGTACACCGAGAAGCACTGCAACTGATGTGTTGAGATAAGTAACCAGAGAGGCTCTAGCCGGTCCGATATCTGCCATTACCTTAAAGAAGAGAACGAATGCGAGAGCAGTACACAGAACTCCGAGCCCAATCATGCTCCAAATAGCATTGGCTGGAATCGCAGTCGTTGGCCACTGTGTAAGAGCAAAGGGTGCAAAAAATATGGCAGAAATTCCCATTGCAATTCCGTTGAGTGAAAGACCTGAAACACCAGGCAACTTCTTTGTGATCATGTTGACTGCATATGCATAGAGAATCGATGCAATCAGAACCATAAAGATTGCGGTTAACGAACTGTTTCCAGTAATGCTTTCGATGCCAACGAGTGCAACTAAACCTGCAAATCCAAAGACTAAACCGAATAAGCGAGTGCTGTGCCATACCGTCTTATCGCCATTAATGGAGGCAAAGATTGTGGCCCAGATAGGAACTGTGGCAACGAGCAAACCTGCTAGTCCTGATGAGATTTCTTTTTCAGCTGTTGAAATTAAATACCAGGGTCCAATCATTTCTGCGAGAGCATATGGAATTACGTATCTCCAGCCCTTAAGAATTTCGCGCACAGTGCCTTGTTTTAATGCAATAGGAATAAGAATGGCCGCACCAATTACAACTCGGCCAAAAACGATGACAGATGGCGTGAAAGTATCAACAGCAACTTTCATGAACAAGTATGGAATTCCCCATAAGACGCCAACGATAAGAAACAACGTGAGTGAGCGACGATTCAATTAATCACCAAGTCTCTGTTTGATCGCCTTGCTCGCGATATTAACGCTTAATTCGACCACCAATTTTAAGTTGGCCATGGTTGAAGGCTAGACTGTGCACATCAGCGTTGACAAATCCGAGAGAATATTTTTAGGAGTTTTTTAGATGCGCATCGGCGTTCTAACAGGTGGCGGAGATTGTCCTGGACTAAACGCAGTTATTCGTGCGGTAGTTCGCAAAGGTGTTAAAGAATACGGTCACGAATTTATTGGCTTCCGTGATGGTTGGAAAGGCCCTCTTGAAGGTCTAACAATGCCATTAAATTTAGAAGCAACTCGTGGAATTCTTCCGCGCGGTGGAACCATTCTTGGATCCTCGCGCACCAATCCGTTTAAGATTGAAAATGGCGTAGAAAAGATTAAAGAGAATTTATCAAAGATGGGCATTGATGCGCTCATTGCAATTGGCGGGGAAGATACCCTCGGCGTGGCAACAAAACTTGATGCCCTTGGCGTAAACGTCATCGGTGTCCCAAAGACAATTGATAATGACCTCAATAACACAGATTACACATTCGGTTTTGATACATCAGTAAATATCGCTGTCGAAGCAATTGATCGCTTGCACACCACAGCAGAGTCTCATCACCGTACTTTGATTGTTGAAGTCATGGGTCGCCATGCTGGTTGGATTGCATTGCACTCAGGTCTTGCAGGTGGTGCAACATGCATTCTGATTCCTGAAGTTCCATTTTCAGTCGAAAAAGTATGCGAATGGGTTGAATCACGTTACAAATCACACTTCGCTCCAATTATCGTGATTGCTGAAGGCGCGATTCCACAAGAGGGCGACATGATTACTAAAGATCAATCACTCGATGCATTTGGTCACGTCAAGCTTTCTGGAATTGGCGATTGGCTTGCTGGACAAATTGAATCAAGAACTGGAAAAGAAGCACGCACGTCCGTACTCGGTCACATTCAACGCGGTGGCACTCCAACTGCTTTCGACCGTGTTCTTGCTACTCGTTTTGGTCTGCATGCAATCACAGCAGCGCACGAAGGTGATTGGGGCACAATGGTTGCCCTGCACGGCACAAATATTGTGCGCGTTCCACTTGCTACAGCGACAGAAAAACTCAAAACAGTCGATTTAGCGCTCTACAAGGAAGCCGAGATCTTCTTTGGATAATTCGCCTTCGCGAATAGACCAAAGTTCTCTACCCTTATCCCTATGAACTCTTCACTCGATAATCTCTTTACGCCTGGACTAGTTGCGGCGCAACAACCGCAATGGCCAGGTGGAAATGATGGCGCAGCAGTTAAATCTGCAGTGCAAGAGTTGAAATCTTTACCTCCACTTGTATTTGCTGGAGAGTGCGATGACCTTAAGGCGCGTATTGCACTCGCGGCCGAAGGAAAAGCGTTTTGGTTACAGGGTGGAGATTGCGCGGAAACTTTTGCAGCAGCAACTGCAGATTCAATTCGCAACCGAATTAAAACCATCTTGCAGATGGCAGCAGTACTTCAGTACTACTCATCTATTCCCGTCGTAAAAGTTGGACGCATGGCGGGTCAATTCGCCAAGCCGCGTTCAAATGATTTAGAAACTCGTGGCGACGTAACTCTGCCCGCATACCGCGGAGATGCTGTAAACGATCTTGACTTTACCGAAAGCGCACGTACTCCAGATCCTCAGCGATTAGTCCGCGTCTACAACACATCAGCTGCAACTTTGAATCTAGTGCGTGCATTCACACAAGGTGGATTCGCCGATCTTCGCCGTGTTCACGAATGGAATAAAGGATTTATCCGTGACTCATCCGTTGGCACTCGCTATGAAGAGATGGCTAATGAAATTGGACGCGCACTTGCTTTCATGACATCTGCCGGAGTAGATCCAGAAGCATTTAAATCTGTTGACTTCTTTTCAAGCCACGAAGCACTCATTCTTGAATACGAAAAGGCGCTCACACGTATCGATTCACGTACTGGTGATCCTTACGATGTATCGGCACACTTCCTCTGGATTGGTGAGCGAACACGTCAATTAGATGGTGCTCATATTGATTTTGCATCAAAGATTAAGAATCCAATTGGCGTAAAGCTTGGACCAAAATCAACAGTAGAAGATGCGTTAGCACTTATTAATCGCTTGGATCCAGATCGCGAACCAGGTCGTCTCACTTTCATTACGCGCATGGGTGCCTCAAAGATTCGCGAAGCGTTGCCACCACTAGTAGATGGCGTTACAAAATCTGGCGCAAAAGTTTTGTGGGTATGCGATCCAATGCACGGAAACACCTACGAAGCACCATCTGGTTACAAGACTCGCAAATTCGATGATGTTATGGATGAAGTTAAAGGCTTCTTCGAGGTACATAAGTCACTTGGAACTCATCCTGGCGGAATTCACATCGAACTCACTGGTGATGACGTAACTGAGTGCGTTGGCGGAGGAGAACAAATCTCTGAATCAGATCTTGCATCACGCTATGAGACTGCCTGCGATCCTCGCTTAAATCACTCTCAATCTCTTGAGTTAGCCTTTTTAGTTGCTGAAATGTTGCGCGATCGCTAATTTAGCGCTGTGCCTCTTTTATTAACGTCACACAAAACTCCGATAGGCACTCTCAATCTGATCGCCCACGAAGATGTATTGCTCGCGGCAAACCTTTCAACCGTAAGTGCCCTGAAGGCCTCGCTAGATGTTGTCGATAGAGCGCGTGAAATAAAAGAAGTGAAGTCAATTTCAGTAGTTTCAGAGTTAATCTCTGATTACTTTGATGGGGATCTAACCGCGCTGGATGCAATCAAAGTTCGGCAACCAGGTGCTTCATTTTCACAGGCAGCATGGAAGGCAATGAGAAAAGTTAAGGCTGGTAAAACTCTTTCGTATGCAGATTTGGCTAAACGAGCAGGTTCACCAGCTGCAGTGCGGGCTGCAGGAAGTGCATGTGCAAAGAATGCAATTGTCTTAGTCGTGCCATGTCATCGAATAGTTAAAACCGGGGGAGCACTTGGAAATTACGCCTACGGGTTAGGCAAGAAAGAGTGGCTCTTACGCTTTGAGGCAGCGCTTTAGTATTTCGATCGCTTCATCTGTTTGCGCGTCATCAAAATCTAAATGTGTTACCAATCTGGCGTATTTGGGACCCAGTGCGCTGATCCACAATCCATTTTCCTTACACTTTGCTGCAAAATCTGCAGCGCTAAATGCGAAATTCGATAAATCAAGACCAACGATATTTGTATCAACAGTTGCAGGATCTATCAGAGATGAATCAACGCTTGCCAGAGCAATTGCTATTTTCTTTGCACGTGCGTGATCTTCTGAAAGTCGGTTGATGTTGTGATCAAGTGCGTAATGACCAGCTGCTGCAAGAATGCCAATTTGTCGCATTCCACCGCCATAGCGCTTACGCCAGACACGAGAGCGAGCAACCATCTCTTTGCTTCCAAGAACTAGCGAACCAACTGGTGCACCAAGGCCTTTTGAAAGACAGACGCTAATTGTTTGAAAGTACTTTCCGTAATCTGCAAAGCTAACTCCACTTGCGACGTGTGCATTCCAAATACGAGCACCATCTAGATGCAGAGCAACACCAATTTCATCAGCACCTTTTTTAAGCGCAGCAATTTCAGAAATCGGTTGAACTGTTCCTCCACCAAAGTTATGGGTGTTCTCCACTGCAATAGCTGTTGTAGAAACTAGATATGGTCCAGAATTTGGGCGCGCTATCTCTAGTGCGTCACTGGCTTTGAGTAATCCATTTTTTGCTGGCCATGTGCGAGTAGTTATGCCAGAGAAAACTGCTGCTGCACCGAGTTCTGCGCGAACGATGTGAGAATTTGTCTCAGCGATTAACTCTTCTCCCGGTGCAACAAGGAAGCGAATTGCTAATTGATTGGCTAATGAACCTGTAGGGGAAAAGAGGGCAGCTTCTTTACCAAAGAGGGCAGCGACTCGTTCTTCTAATGAGTTAACAGTTGGATCATCGCCGTAGACATCATCGCCAACAGGTGCCGATGCAATTGCATCTCGCATCGCTTGTGAGGGTTGAGTTACGGTATCTGAACGAAGGTCAATTGCCATAAATTATTTTCTTACGAATCTTTAATGACAATTACATACATTGCGGTCACAACTAGGAGTCCGCCGATAGTGGCTTGAAGCGTAAGGCTTTCGCCACCAAATAAAATGGCAAAAACTGCCGCAAAGACAACTTCCATAGTCAGAATGACGGCAACCTTAGTTGTGCTCATGTGCGCTTGCGACCATGTTTGAACTATGAACGCAGCTGCAGTGCATACCACCGCAGTGAAAACAACAGTTGCCCACACACCCCTATCAGGAGGCAGCGAATAACCACCCTCTGCAATAGATGCAAGTCCACTCATGAGAGTACACACTGCTAGTTGAATAACAGTCATTGCGTAAGCATCGCGCCCGCTGCTCCACTTGCCGAGAGAAATAATGTGTCCAGCAAAACAAAATGCGCATGCAAGTATTAGCAATTCTCCAATACCTACGGACCAACCACGTATAGAAAGTAAAGCCAGACCAAGTGTTGCAATTCCTACACAGATCCACGTAAGTAAAGTAATTCTAGTTTTCAAAACTAGCGCTGCAATAACCGGAGTAAAGACAACGTAGAGTCCAGTGATAAAACCAGTGATTGCCGCACCGGTTCGTTCTAGCCCGAGAGTTTGAAGGATATATCCAGCGCCAAGAAATGTTCCAGCAACAGCAGAACGAGCAACCAAATCTTTATTGAAAAGTTTAAATACTTGTGGTCGAAGTAAGAGCATCACAATAACAGCGAGTGCAAAGCGGCTGAATAGAAAATTATTCACGCTCTGTCTGGCAATTGACTCTTTCATGATCACGAAAGCCCAACCCCATGACGCTGCAACAAGGAGCAGTGCCCATGGAGCTAATTTGAGTCGTGCAGCGTGCTTTGTACTCATCCGCGTAACTTCTTCAACAGAGTTACTTCAGGACCATGCTTTTCTTCTAGTCCTGGAGTTTCAAGAATAAGCGGCGCATTCGCCACGGCTGGGTGTGCCAGCAATTCCTTAAAGGGATGGAGTCCGATGTGCCCATCACCCAGATTTTGGTGGCGATCTTTAAGCGCTCCGCAGACATCCATTGAATCATTTGCGTGCACTAATTGAAAACGCTCAATACCTGCGATTTCAATAAGTAAGTCAATGGTTGCAGTCATTCCACCTTTTACAGATATGTCGTGCCCAGCAGCAAAGACGTGGCAGGTGTCCAAACAGATTCCAACGCGTGGATGGTATTCAAGAGCCTTTAGATAGTTTTCCAAATCTTCAAGCTTCTTAACGAGTGATTGACCTTGCCCGGCAGTTGGTTCGAGGAGCAAATAAGGGGAGTCATCATTGAGTTTATTGAGAATCGGCATCATGCCTTCGTGAATCTGTTTCCATGCTTGCTTCACGTTATCTTCTTTAACCGCGGAACCGGTGTGAATAACTGATCCCAAAGCACCGATATCTGTTGCTCTTTTGAGTGCATACTCCGTTGCAGCCAAAGAGTTTTTATATGTGTCTTCAGTGGGTGAACCTAAGTTAATGAGAAATGGCGCGTGTACATAAACTTCTAAATCTAGTTCGGCAGCTTTTTCTTTGAATTCATTATCTGCAGCTTTGTTCGCATCTGGCATCGACCATTGACGTGGATTAGATGCGAAAACTTGAATTGCTTCTGCGCCGATTGTTCGTGCGTACTCAATAGAGCGCTTTGCCATTCCACCTGTAGTTGGCGTGTGGGCTCCGATACGTGGTTTCTTTACTGTGGCTGACATCGCCCCTAGCCTACTGTGATGGTTACAACAGTGCCACGTAGGACTTTCGCGCCTATCTTCGGAGATACATTTGTCACGTACTTGATGGTTTTCTTTCCGATACTTCGAACCTTCACTTTAAGTCCCAAATCTTTCAACGTTGCCATTGCTTTGTTTGTTTCAATCGAATAGACATTAGGAATAAAGACGAATTTAGAACCTCTCGAAACCACTAATGTAATTGTTGAGCCCTTCGGTGCACTTACAACTCCAGATGGTGCTTGAGAAACTACGGCGCCAGCGGCAACGCTTTCGCTATATGCAAATGAACTTTCAACGTTAAAGCCCGCCTCGGTTAATTCATTTTGTGCCTGGTCTGCGCTTTGACCAACGTAGGTTGTTAATGCAATTTCTTCGATGCCCTTGCTGACAAGAATAGATACCGGTGTATCTCGCTTAACTTTTTGTCCATTAGATGGATTTGACGAAATAACTAGGCCTTTAGGAATAGTTGTATTAAATGCTTCAGAAATTCCTGCAGACTTCAACGGTTGACTTGTAAGAACTTTGAGAGCAGCCGCCGGAGTAAGCCCAGTTAAAACTGGGATGACGTAACGTTCTTGGCCTTTGGAAACCACCAAGTTAACTCGTCCACCAGCATCGACTTTATCGCCACCGCTTGGATCTGATGCCAATATTTTTCCTGATGCAATGTCCTCATCAAATCGTCTCTCGATTACTTCTGATGTTAAGCCAAGGGGAGCGAGTGCTGCATTTGCTTCCTCAATTGATGCGCCAACAACTGATGGAACCACGATGCGAGAGCCCGGACCAATCAGTGCGTACCAACTACCAATACCAAGTGCCACCGCAAGCATTGCAGCGATAATGCGATTTCTTCGAACTCGTTTACTAATTCGTCGCTTTGTTCCCGCCGTCATCTCACGTTTAGGTTTTTCCTCGGTTATTTCTCTAACCGGTTCAGGTTTAAGTTTTTTCTTCTTCATTTTCGATGACTTTTCAGAAATCTTCTGCATCGGAATATCTAATTCCAAACTCAATTGATTTCGCTTGGGATCTATTGAGCGAGCAATATCTTGTATGCCTGATAAGAACACTGCTGCATCACGAGGACGCTCATCCGGGTTGGAACTTGTGGCTGCATAAATCAGTTCATCGAGCTCTTTGGGAATATCTGATCTGCTCTGGCTTACACGTGGCACTCGATTGTTTACATGCATGTAAGCGATCTGAATTGGGCTATCGCCGGAAAAAGGTTTTTCTCCTACAAGTAACTCATAGGCAAGAATTCCTGTCGAGTACACATCACTACGTGAATCAGAAATTCCGCGTTGAACTTGTTCTGGAGAAAGATATGAAACACTTCCGAGTACAACACTAGATTCTGCAGTGAGCGTGCTTCCAATAAGAGCGCCATGGGCTAATCCAAAATCTGCAATCTTGATTCGTCCATCATTTGAAATGAGAATATTTTCAGGCTTGATATCTCGGTGAATGATTCCTAATTTATGTGCAGCAGCGAGTGCGCCTAAAATCGCAGTCAGATACTGCAACGATTGTGCTACTCCGAATTTTCCTGATTCATCCAAATATTCGCGCAGAGTGCTTCCTTCAACCATCTCCATAACGATAAAGACAGCCGGCACACCATTTGTATTCCAACCTTGATCTTGCACTGATACGGCGTTGGGATGAGTAAGGGCAGCAGCAGCTTTTGCTTCTCGAATAAATCGATTAACAAATGCTTCATCTTGTGCAAGATGAGGATGCATTATTTTTACAGCAACTTTGCGATCTAAACGGGTATCAAGGGCCGAGTAGATGCTGGCCATGCCACCTTGGGCTATCTGGGAGATGAGTTGATAGCGCCCATCAATGAGTTCACCAGATAAATCAGACACGTGGAAATCTTAGATAAAACCCCATAGATACAAGGGTGTGGCGCGCCCAATTTATTCAGTAGTGATAACGAAATCTGCGTTTTCTTTGGCTGCGGATTGGGCGAAGAGTTTGCTCTGCAACTCTTGCCACACTTTCATCTCTTCGCTGATGTGATGGCCATCTCGGTTTAAAACTCTTTCCATGCCAATGAGCGGATCGATATCCATCCAGATAGTGATTGCGTCATGAGCGCGAATGACTCCTTGCGCACTTCCAACTCCTTCAACGATGAGTATTTCCTTTGGATCAAGCACTCTATTGTGGCCATAACAAGAGTTCGCCCAGTCATAAATTTCAACACTTACAGATTGTCCACTCTTATGGGCAGCTGCAATTTTGTGAAGGTCTGCCGTTAACCTATCTCCAAGTGCATTTTCCCAACCATCGTAAATATCATCTAAGCCAAGAAGATTGACATCGCGAGTTGTGCTGAAGTACAGAAATAAGTTCTTAGCTAATGTACTTTTCCCACCTCCAGCTGGACCGTCAATTGCAATTAAGTGGGGTCCCGGTGAAGAGAGTAAATCAGAGAGAGCTTCGGTGAGATTCATACCAACGCTTCCACCCAAGTACAGCGATAACGGTAAATGCTGCGTACACAACTGCAGTGAACCAATATCCTAAAACGGCGTACTGAACTGTTGCCAGAACGTTAATAGCGAACCACAGTGGCCACGCTTCATATTTCTGATGAACCATGATTACTTGCGCAAAGACGCTGCCGAGGAAAATAATTGCATCTGACCACGTTGCTGCAGCGCCCAAACTTTGCAGCACTGGAGTGAGCAAAACGAAAGCAACTACTAGGCCTGCTGCAGAAAATGTTCGCTGCTTAGTTGATAGCGCTGACGGGACTGCGCCTTTTGGTCCCCATCCAAACCACCCCCAGATTGCTGCGCCAATAAAAACTATTTGAAGTGCAGCACTAGCAAAGAGATCTGCTTGATAGAAAAAGACTCCATAGAGCGAACTGCTCAGTACCCACCAAGGCCATGTAATTCTCTTGCCGGTGACACCAAGACTTACGCCGATAAATGATGTGAGCGCTGCGCTGAATTCAAGAATTGAAACGCCATAACCCCACGCAGTAAATAAAATTGTAGACATTAGATATTCCCTTCCACGTCCGCATTACCGGACGGGTCAAGCGGTCGATCTGAATTTCAGATCCTCTCAGCCACCGTGGCTCCCGCATTACTAACTATATGTGAAAAGTTTTTATCGTGCAGCAATAGCGCGAATAAACGCCGGAAGTGCAACCTTTAATCTGCGGGCGGTCGAAGTTTTAGCGCGCTTGTTAAAGACGTCGTACCCAATTTTTTCAACTTCATCGACGATTCCACAGTACAAAGTACTGGCAGCCATGATGCATGGACGGCTAGATGCTTCCAGAAATTGAATTCCTGGTTCGGCTTCACGTTGGAGTTGCCGCACTCGCTCAATTTGAAACTTGAGCGCTGCAGTTATCTCGGGAGTGAGCTTCTTTGCATGGAGCATTTCTTGAGTTACGCCAAATTGCGCGAGTTCATCAAGGGGTAGATAAATACGACCACGATCTAAATCTTCGCCAACATCTCTAATGAAATTAGCGAGCTGAAAAGCGATTCCTAATTTTTTTGCCGGTTCGTAAGCGGCATCAGAGAGTGGACCCAAAATAGGCACCATCTGTAATCCAATTACCGCCGCAGATCCGTAGACGTACTCCATTAAATCTTCATAAGTTTTATAGGTACCAACAGTTAAATCCATCGTCATGGAGTGCAAGAAATCCACGAAGTGTTGCTGGGGAATATCAAATCGGCGAACAGTATCGATCAGGGCCGCTCCAACATGATCGGTACTTATCCCCGTAGAGATAGATGCTAAAACGGAGTCGCCCCAAGTTTTAAGGTGCGCAGCTTTTTCTTGATCACTCAATGTTGATGCAAGATCATCAACAATCTCATCTGCATATCGCGCAAAACCATAAAGAGCATGAACAAAGGGGCGCTTATGTGCAGGCAGCAACAGCGTCGCAAGATAGTAAGTTTTTCCGTGCAAAGAGTTAAGACGCTTGCACTCTTCATAGGAAGCTCGCAGAACTGGATCTTTTATTCCAGCAGCATCTAACTCATTCATTTACTTAACTGGTCCAACAATTCTCTCTGCAGCTAAACGACCTGAGATTAAAACCATTGGAACTCCGACTCCAGGTTGTGTTCCTGAACCGGTAAAGACGATGTTTTCAAATCCACTTGCCATGTTGCGTGGTCTAAATGGACCAGTTTGGAAGAACGTATGCGCGCTTGCAAATGGAGCTCCGCGCTCCATCCCTTGCGCCTGCCAATCAAGGGGAGTGGTCAGCACTTCAGTTTCGATTCCATCTGAAAAGTTGGTGTATCCACGGTCTTCTAAAGTTTTAATCATCTGATCTCGATACGGACCTGCTTCTTTCTTCCAATTAATATCAGCATCTAAATTCGGAGTTGGGAACAGAACGTAGTACGACTCTTTGCCAGCAGGCGCCAAAGATGGATCATCCTTTGTTGGAATTGTAACGAGCACACTTGGATCGCTCATGAGAGTTTTCTTCTTAATCAACTCATCAAATACGCCATCCCATGACTCACCAAAGTGAATATTGTGATGCGCAACGTGATCGTATTTCTTGGAGGAACCAACGAGCAGAGTCACACATGAAGGGGAATAGCGAAGGCGCTTAACTGACAGTGGAGTTTTTCCAAGAAGATCGCGCCAGGCCACAGGTAAATCAGGGTTAAGAACCAAAGCGTCACACTCAATGCGTTGACCAGTATTTGTTATGACGGCTTTCGCGCGGCCATTAGCTGTTTCGATTTTTTCAGCTGTTGTGTTGTACATAAATTCGACACCGTGCTTTTGCGCTGCTGCAGCAAGTGCGCGTGGAACAGCGTGCATTCCACCTTTAGGAAAGAAGACGCCGTTAACAGAATCCATGTATGCAATAACCGCGTAAATCGCTAGCGCTTGTTGCGGGCTCACACCTGCATACATAGCCTGGAATGAATAAACCTTTTGAAGGCGTGGATCTTTCATAAATTGATTAACTTTTGGAGATAAGCGTCTAAATCCGCCCAAAGCAATCAGTCGAGCAAGATTTGGAGTCAGAAGATTTAGGGGAGAGTCAATATTTCTATCGATGAAATCATTCATTTCATATTTGTATAACTTTGTGACGAAATCAACGTAGCGACGATATCCAGCGGCCTCAGCCGAGCTCACTGTCTTAGCGATTTCTGCTTCCATTTGGTCTGTGTTGGCATGAATATCAATTTGCGATCCATCGGCGTAAAAGGCGCGATAGAGCGGTTGAACGGGTGTGAGCTCTAACCAATCTTTAAGTTCTTCGCCGACGCTGTTGAAAGCATCATTAATCAGAGAAGGCATTGTTAAAACACTTGGGCCAGTATCGAATGAATAGCCATCTTTATTCAATAATCCATTTCGCCCACCAGGAACACTTTCGCGTTCTATGACAGTGACTTTGCGACCGGCGCCAGCTAAGCGAAGAGCAGCACTTAATCCTGCTAATCCTGCACCTACAACAACGACGTGATCTGTGGGTCCTTTGACGCGCTTTGGCATTAGAGATTCCTCTTCGTAGCGATTATTGCAAGGTCACTTAGAACCGTGCGAGCCGTGTCCGCAATTGATGGAGTATCAAGTGCATGTATTGCAGTATTGGTTAGCTCAGTGATCAGATTTTCAACATGCACGGGCGCCCCTGAATCCGTGATAATTGTACGCAATTTTTCAATACCTGCAGAATCTAAATCCTGTTTGCCAAATAGAGATTCAAACTCCTTGATATCAGTTGAGCTCATTGACTCCTGCGCCATAGCAACAAGAACGGTGCGCTTTCCTTCACGCAGATCATCTCCGGCAGGCTTGCCAGTTAAATCAGGATCGCCAAATACTCCCAGTAGATCATCGCGCAATTGGAATGCTTCACCGAGTGGCAAACCGTAAGACGATAAGTGTGAAGTTACTTCAGCGAGCGTCTTCTTATCCGTGGTGGCTAGGGCTGCGCCAAAATGTAGTGGGCGCTCAATTGTGTACTTGCCAGACTTATATCGAGCAATTGTGAGTGCGCGCTCAACAGTATGAGTACTTCTGGTTTGTTCGTAAATATCTAAGAATTGTCCAGCCATTAACTCAACGCGCATTTCATCATGGACCGCTAAGACTTGTGGCAGCACTTCTGCCTTTATGCCACTTTGATGCAGAGCGAGATCAGAATAAACAAGTGCTAAGTCGCCCAAGAGAATTGCTGCGGCTTGTCCGAAACCTACGGATGAGCCAACTGCACTCTCTTGTGAGTGTAATTTTTCAAAGTGTTTATGAATTGCAGGTTTACCTCGGCGGGTATCTGAACCATCCATCAGATCATCATGGATTAACGCGCACGCCTGCAGTAGCTCAAGGCTTGAACATGCACGAATTACTTCAGGGGAGTGAGAACCACCTGCACTAAGAAAACCAAAATATGCAAAGAGTGGTCGAAGCCTTTTTCCGCCATCTAAAAGAAATGATGAGAGAGCATTAGACGCTGGTGTAAGTTCGCTTCCAATTGATTCTAAATACTTCTTTTGGGCTCCCAGAAAGGTTGCGAGTTCGCTCTCGATTAACTGGCGAATCGCAGTTGGATCTGCGTTCTTCTCATTACCCACGCGGTAACGGTACCCTGCGCAATAGTCCAAGTCATTCCAAGAAAGGCATTACCCGTTGATTACGCGCGAGCAATTTACAGATAGATGGAGCGAACTCCATAACTCTGCGCCAACGACAGGAATAGTTGGCCGATGGCTAGCCATTTCCTACAGGTTTGGGTTGCTGTGCACGCTCTTGCGCATTACTCCGAATGCGTTAACCATGTTGGGATTGATCAGCGCAATTGGCGTTGCTTTTACAGCGCAATCACCATGGGCTGTTGCACTCATTGTTGTATCTCTATTTTTCGATGGTATCGATGGAAGCGTTGCAATTTTTCAAAATCGCGCATCAAATTGGGGCGCACTTCTTGATTCCGTAGCTGACCGAATAAGTGAAGCGCTCTGGCTTTATGCACTGTATGCAATTGGCGTACCGGCATTTTTGTGCATTGCGCTCTGGTTAGTGGCTTCAATACAGGAATACATGCGTGCACGAGTCTCATCTTTGGGAGTTAAAGACCTTGGGCTCGTAACAATTACCGAAAGGCCAGTGAGAGCAAGTTTCATATTTATTGTTTTAATTGCATGGCATCTAGATTTGCCTGGAATAGAAGTAGCTGCGTGGGTTTTTCTTGGCGCTACTCTATTTAGTGCAATAAGCGTGATGCGTTTTGCGTATTCCCGATTGCATTAGCAACTATCTCTGCGCTTAATCCAACGAGGGGTAAACCTCCTCCAGGATGAGCAGAACCACCAACACAGTACAAACCTTTGAGTGGCGATCTGTTGCGTGCTCGCAAAAATGCTGACTTCGCTCCATTGCTCGATGTTCCATAAATTGCACCGCCGGGAGCGCTCACGCTTCTTTCAAGATCTGCAGGGGTACGAACTTCAAAGACATCTAGGCGATCACGAATTGAAATACCTTGAGCTTCAATCTGATCAATGATGGTGTTGGCGTAATCACGATTGAAATTCTCGTTATTCCAATTCCAACCTGCCTTGCCAGTTGAATCATGAACTGGAGCATTGACCAAAACAAAGAGTGATTGCGCACCAGCTTCTTTAACCATGGTTTCATCGTGCGGAGCACACAAATAGATTGTTGGATTCTTCACCGGAGTGCGAGTAGTAAAGATTGCATCAAACTCAGCGTCATAATCCTTTGGAAAAAGAATTGTGTGGTGGCTCATCGGGACAGCACTTGGATCTGGACGTAATCCAAGCAGCAGTGAAAACCCAGCTAATGATTGCGTGCTCTGTGAAATTCGCTTTCTCGCACTCTTTGTCTTTCGAAGCTTTGTGTCGAGTAGAGAGTTATAAACAAGTGCGGCGTCAGCATTGGCTACGACGATTGAAGCATCAATAGTGCGACCTGATTTCAGAGTTACGCCAGTGACCCGCTCCTTAGTGTGATTGATTTTTTCCACAGGTGCGTTGAATTCGAAAGTAACACCAAGATCGATGCAGCGTTGGTAGACAGTTTCGGAGAGTTTTCCTATTCCACCAGTGATATGCCACGCCCCAAACGCTTCTTCAACGAATGCAATCGTTGAAAGCACAGCGGGTGCTAATCGTGGATCTGATCCGCTGTATGTGGCGTATCTATCGAGAATGTAGCGAAGATGTGTATCAGGCAATAGTTCTTCTGCTAAATCACGAAGTGACTTCCACGGAGCGATTACCTTTAAATCTCGGAGCAACGTTGGACGCTTCATTAGCGAAAGAATTGAAGTTAGTTCGGATTCCACGAATGG
This sequence comes from Candidatus Planktophila sp., assembly GCA_044341305.1. Taxonomy (GTDB): domain Bacteria; phylum Actinomycetota; class Actinomycetes; order Nanopelagicales; family Nanopelagicaceae; genus Planktophila. The sequence continues at coordinate 30,148 of JBIIRY010000010.1, forward strand.
TTCGCGAGAAACATCCCACATTCTTTCTGCGCGCTTCATGAGTGCATCCCATTGCGCCGCAACTTCTGGACCGAGCACACGAGAGATTTCTTCTTGCGTTTTATGGTGTGCAAGATTTGCGAACTTTAGTTGCACGCCATCGTGGAACCTGTAATCAAAAGCTGGATTAACAGCTTTAACATCTAGAACTTGTCCAAGATGCTTTCCGGTACGTGCAAAAAAATCTCGATAAACAGCGGGCAGTGTCAGAAGTGAAGGACCAGTATCAAAAGCGTATTTGCCAATCCATTCAGTGCGACATTTGCCGCCTGGTTTATCCGAACTCTCCAGAACACGCACTGAATGTCCTTGTCGAACTAAACGCGCAGCCGTGCACATTCCACCCATGCCGGCACCGATAACTATTACTTGATTCATACTGTGCGGCCTTTCCATTGAATGCGACCGCGCATAAGCCATGAATAGATAATCAAATAAACAAGCAGTGCTGAAGAGATCGGATGCAAGAGAGCGTCAAACAAGTTGGCGCGAGTGATTTTTGCACTAATTAATCTCGAAATTAAAACCGCTTCGAAAGCGAACCATCCAAGGGGAGAACCCAGAGCGGCGCTTACGATTGGAATGATTCCTGTGAGCACTAGTAGAGCGATAGCAATGATTGATCCGAATACTCCGCCGAATCCTTTCCAGAGCGATTTCGCGTATCCATTTTTTAATTCATTCCACGATGAATACATGTGACACTGCGCAATCAGGGCTCCATTGCCCACTGTTCCTTTAAATTTATTTCGAAGTAACACTCGAGCCATTTGCATGTCATCTAAAACCTCTGCCTTTATGGATGAATAACCACCAGATTTCATCAGGGCGCTTTTCTTTACGGCAAAGAACTGACCATTTGCCACAGCAAAGGATGGATTGCTTGAACGTTTCGCAAATGCAAGTGGCACAGACGAGAGCCACGACCACTGCAATAAAGGCTGAATCATTCTCTCGCCAAATGTGCGAGCAACTTGTGATGGGTAAGGAGAGAAGAAATCCAAAGCGTGTTCGTGCATCGAATCGACTGCAGCTGCGATCGCCGTCTTGCTCAAACGAACATCTGCATCGATGCAGACCAGCATTTCACCGAGAGCGCTTTGACTAAGTTGTTCGAGTGCCCACGGCTTTCCGAGCCATCCATCAGGCAAGGTCGATCCTTGTAGAATCTTAAATCGTGAATCACCGCGAGCAGCTGATGTGATTAATTCAAGGGTTTTATCCGTTGAGTTATCGTTAAGAATCAGAAATTCAACATCAGATAAATTCTCTTGTGCGGCCAGTGTTTCAATGATTGCAACAGCATTCTCCTCTTCATTTCGCAGAGGCACCAGCACGCTTATCTTTTGATTAATCTGTCCACCGCTACGAGGAGTAATTATTGAAAAAACATTAAGAATTGTGATGAAGAGTGCGATTATGCAAATCAATAATGAGAGCTCAAGCATTGTGAAGTCTTACGGACGGCCGAGCCATCGCGAGAATGCATAGGGTAGAAAGAAAAGACCAAAGGCAACTCCGCCGACTAAGGCAACACCTGGTCGGTCAAAGAAGAAGAGATTGGAAACAACTCCTCCAAAGAAAGTCCACGATAACCAAAGATCTACTGCTCCGAAACTTGCACTGGATTTTCTACGATCACGAGGCAGTACTTGGTGCAAAATCGCAATCAGCGCTATTCCACTTAAGAGCCATCCAAAAGTATTTGAAAGTGGAATCTCTGGTTGATACGGAACGTGTGCACCATCGAATGTCCAACGCCAACGATCGGCTGCAACCATTTGTGGATCCAAAAATAAATCCCACGCCATCATTGCAAAGCCTCCGTAGAGAAATACCCAATTACCGGCGACACGACGAGCAGCAATCAGAACTGGGTGGGCCATCATCACCCATGCAAATGGAACAACGTATGGAACTCCCGCAATTGTGTGACCAAGTGAAGGATCGTATTCATACGTTCCAAATGGCCATCCAGTATTAACGCCGACAGATTCAATGAACAGCGCAAATAGGACCGTTACAAAAAGATATGTAAATGCATATCGCGCCCCATAAGCCAGCAGGGCATGCAGTGCCATTGCACCTGCTGCCCAATACACAGTTGCGATTGTTACTACTCGTAGGAATTCGCCATCAATGAGTGGATACAGAATTTGCAAACCAATTGTGACGCCAAGAACTATTCCAAGCAGTGTTTTAGAACGAAAAGAGATTCCGTTCCTGCGATTTCTGCGGGGCGAATAGTGGCGAATCGACATGGGCGTAATTCTGCCCTAGTTCGAACGCTTATCCATCATTGAACCACGCTCTTCGCGCACACTAAAGCGTGCAAATAGTTCTTCGGCATACCACTGAAACTTCTCGGTATCGGCAATCGCCTTGATATGAGCCTCGCCTTTGTATGCAAATGTTCGCAAGTCGGCCGCGCTATTCCACAGAGAAAATGTGCCCTGCAATCCGATTGGTGCTTCACCAATTCCAATTGCCATCTGCAATCCAGCACTTCCATGAAGTGATGCCGTCACTGGGGGAACGGATGAGAAAAAGCGAGAAGTATGGGATGCCTTTACTCGAGCACGAGTAATTGCTGCAATTTTTCCATTCGCGCCCACGTTTTCTTTGACTTCAAATGGTTCGCGCTTGCTCCATTTTCCATGTGACGAGATTGGATCCAAAAGAATTCGATATTCGCTGGTGCTAATGCGCCGCCACTTTTTTACAATCTTTGATTGATCAAGGGCTGCTAATTGTTCTTCTTCAATGACAACTAAGAAGCCCCAGCGATTAATGTCGGCATCCCGAGGTGTAAATGTTTCACCTTTGCCGGCGCCCAACATCTTTGCAAAATTCACGCCTTTAAATCTGCGCAAACGCCCACGGTCTACAGCCATAGACCAGATCGCTAATGGCAAAGAGCGAGATGGAGTATTGAAAAAATAGAGCGCAGTAATCATGACCGAGATTGTGCAGTTTCAAGAATGTGACGTGTCACAGTTGTTGGGTGATCCCACATCGGTGCATGTCCACAATTTTCGATTACATACCATTTGCTGTGGGTTGGGACTACCGAACGTTCTTGGCAACTAGATGCTGGCAACGTGTTATCGGAATCTCCAAAGACAATTGTTACTGGTATCGACTGCGGAATTGGCGAGTCAAAGCGTTTCTTTAGCATTGCATCCCACGCTGGAAAATATCCAGGAGCAGAGCTCATTGCATTAGATGCATCCAAACAAGTTTCATAACTGAGATTGCGCCAGAGCGGGCTGACGTCTGCAAAACCTAGTTTGCGCGCCCATTCGAATCTCAACGCAAAAGGTGAGAGCGGTTGAGTTGTTTTTGCTAGAAAGCGCAGCAAGGCAGTGCCGGGATAACGCGCGGTGTATGGAGCAAGCCATAAACCTGCAGGCGCTAAACCAGTAACGGATAAGACGCGGCCACTGTGTTTTGCTGCAATCTCTAGACCAACCCAACCGCCCAGAGAGTTACCGCATACATGAAATTTTTCTATACCGAGATGCGTCATGGTTTCGCAGACCGCATCAGATAGTGAGCGTGGATCCATAGCCTGAGAAATAGACATGGGAGTTTTGCCATGTCCAGGAAGGTCGAGTGTTATGACAGTAAAGTGTCGCATCAATTCAGGAGTAATTAACTTCCATGCTGTTGCAGCAGAGCCCATACCGTGAATAAGGACTAATACTTCACTTTCGGAAGGACCATTAAAAACTTGGCTTTCCAAAATCATTTATTGCGGTCTCGCATTGCTGCTGTAAAGAAAGCAACAGAAATAATTGCTGCTGGAATAACGTTGATTTGTTCTTGAGTAGAGCGAGATATTGCGTTCACGAAAACACTGGCTAAACCTAAATATGCAAATGCTTTAGGCACCCAGACAGGCTTAACAGCTTTATTCTGCATGAGTTGAAGATAAACAAAGAGTTGATAGAGCACCACAAAAGTTGTGCTGACGTACAAAATTCTTATTGAAATTGGAAAAGATTCAAATTGTCCGCCCGCTGCTCGAGGTAACGCATAGTCCATATTGAGTACTACTCCGAGAACCAACATTAAGTTCCAGGCAAAGGAAAGAAGGACGGCTGTTTTAAATAATCTTTTCATGAATTCATTCTCCTACGACCATTGGTTTAGCACCAGTACATGCAATGAGTTCAGCGTATGTTGTTGGAAATACTGAGTGAGGATGCCCAGCTGCTGCCCAGACTACGTCGTAATCATTGAGCGCTTCATCGATGAGAATTGTTGCCTCTGATACCCATCCAATCGGAGAAACGCCACCGATAGAGAACCCAGATTTCTCCTTCACATAGTCGGCATCGACCCTGTGCAACTTGATCTGACCTAAATTTTTGGCAACGAGATCTGTGTCAACTTTGTGACGCCCGCTAGTAATTACGAGAAGTGGTGACTCATCATCTAATTTAAAAACAATGGATGATGCAACTTGTCCGACTTCGATCCCGAGTGCATCTGCTGCTTCCTTTGCAGTCCGTGCACTGTCGGTCAGCGCTGTAATTTCGCCACTCATTCCAAGTTCTTTCATGAGCCCTTGTACCCGCGCAACGGAGGCATTTTCAAAGATCGCTGACATGGCAGAACTTTATTAGATTTACAAACTTATTTGGAAGTTCTCGACGATCCACGTGTCCAATAATGTCAAGATAGCAATGACTATGAGAAGAATGGCAAATGCAGTGCGGAGAATTTTGGGTGAAGCGTTTGTAGAGAAGTGGGACGCAATCTGTGCGAAGACGATTGCGGATACTCCGATATAAATTGGGATCTGCCACGCCACCGAATCCCACATTGCGTGATGACCGAGAAGCGATATCAGTGAGTTGAGCGAAATAATAAGAAGCGAAGTACCAGCCGCTTTGGCAGGAGGGGTACCAAAAAAGAGCACAAGAACAGGTATTGCTAAAAATCCGCCACCTATTCCAAAAATTCCTGTGAGTGAACCGATGAGTAGTGAAATAAGTATTAAAACAGGAAGTGGCATTCGAGTCTCTGGTCGAAATTGCGGTGAAACAAGCATAGAAAGCGCAGCAATAATCAAGACAACGGCAAAACCTGTGGTGACAAATGCGTCCGAGAACTTACTAGCACTCAATGCAAATCCAAGATTTGTAAATAATCCAATTCCGACAACAACAAATGCTTCCCGATAAAGAATTTGTGAATTACGTGCCTTGGGAATTAAACCCGATAGCGCGGTCAGGAACACAATAGCTAGCGCTGCGGTTGTTGCGCTTTTTGGATCGAAATCAAAGAAATAAATCAAGATCGGAACCGAGACCATTGCGCCACCTGCGCCCACAAATCCCAGCACTGCACCGATAAATGCACCCGCTATTACTGCGCCTAAGAGCTCCATTTTGTTTAAGCCTTTTTATTCGTTAGCGAAGACTTTTACTGAGCCGTTGTAGCAAGCCACCCACGTACGAGAGGTGGGAGCGTCATATGAAATTCCTATTGGTTCTGAACAGACTTTGATTGTTTGCAAAACCTTTAGATCCGAAGTTCGAACCTTGGACACTGTTCCGCTTTTAAAGTTAGTGGCAAAGAGCGCAGTGCCATCGGATGAGATGTCCAGGCTTCGAGCCGCTTGTCCAATCTTGGCTTTGCCTAGCGATTTATTAGCAACTAAATCCCATGCAGCAATCTGTCCAGAAAGATTTAAAGTTGCATACAGCGTCTTGTTATCAGGTGAAAGTACGAGTGCACGGGGATTTGATCCAATAGGAATATACATCTGCTCGAATGTTGCAAGATCTATTTTGTGCAATCGGTTGCCGCCCATTTCTGCAACGTAAGCAAATGCACTGTCTTTGGTAACAACGATGCCACGTGGGTAGCGACCTATTTTTATACTCTTAACAACTTTCTGTTCGGCTACTGAAATAACCGAGAGTGTGTACGAGCACCAGTTAGAGACCAAGATGTATTTGTTATCGGGCGTAACTTGCACAACCTTAGGCACGGATCCAACGGGATAGGCGGCATCAATTGTGTAAGTACTTAAATTTATGCGAGATAGAAAACTTGTGTCATAACCTGATGATGGAGAGCACGTGTCGGTGCCTTCTTTACGAAATCCTTTCCCATACATCGCATAGTTTGTGAAGTACAAATACTCGCCATCGGGTGAGAATGCACCTTCAACCGGAGCCCCGCGATAGGTGCCGCTGTACTTTGAAAATCCAAAGGATTTGAGATCCACACTGTCTTTAACAGTTGAAACAAGCTCCATTGATTGTGAGTCGAAGAAGGTGACGGTGTGCTTGTACATCATGTTGTGTGCACTTATTAGACCGGTACCTGAGGAGAGAACTGATTTAGGGGCTAAGTCTCCAGAAAGCGTTTTTACCAATTTCATTCGCGTATCTTGCGAAAGCGACTCAGATGCTTGAGCCATAGGAGTAGATATAAGTGCGATTGCGCAAAGAGCAATGAATACTTTTTTCACCGTCATACGACAAAGAGTAGTAGGTCTTCTGTCGGAATAACAAAGAGCCCCCAGCACGCGCGGAGGGCTCTTTGTTATTACGGCTTAATTATTAAATAAACTAATGCTTCCTACGTGTGGACCAAAATCTGATCCAGAAATTGTTCCGCTTGCAACAAGTGCGAACAGAATTAGTGCTGCTCCGCCAAGTGCAAGATCCTTGTTGAATGCAATCTGCTCATTCATCTTTGCTGTTGCATCAGTTTCTTTCCAGTAAGCATGGAAGATGATTCCTGCAAGAATTACTGTGATAGCGATCAATAGGGCACCAAGATCAACCCATAGTCCGATAGCGATATAAATTCCGCCGAGTAAGAAGAACAGACCGCTGATCAGAACTCCAAGCTTTGCAGCAGGAAGCTTCTTGTACTTTGCATATCCAGTCATTGCTTCAAGCTTTGCGAAGTGACCAATGCCTGAGCCAATAAACAGCGCTGCAAAGAGCAGGCGACCAATGAGTATTACTACGTCCATGTTTCTCCTTTTATAGGTTTTAGCTGACTAGCTTTGTGCTGACTAGCTAAAGGTAGGTGAAAGTAGTTGAAGTTTCAACTATCTACGCTTGCTGCAGGCGTGTTGCATGCGGGGCTTGCGCGTGTCAGTCCTGCGGAGTATTTTTCGAACAGATGTTCGAATTATCCACACCTACCTAGAAAGAGTCCCACAGATGACGCCGGCACATGTAAGAGCACAGATTGCACAACCAGGTGAAGTTCTAGCCGATGGCACATCTGGACCAATCGAATTCTCTTTTGGAGGCAGACGTTTTCGTATTCACGCAGTTCTTTCTAGATGGTGTGAAGCAGGTGGATGGTGGAATCGAATTAGTGATGGCAACTTTCATCCAGATGATCAAGCTCGCGCAGTATGGAAAGTAGAAGCAGCACCCATTGGCGCACTGCAAACATTCGAACTCGAACGAGATGATCTCACCGGTGCATGGATCATTAAAGCGATATGAGTTTTATTCACTTACATACTGCCAGTGCGTTCTCACTTAAGTACGGCACTACACAACCAGCAGATCTTGTTGAACGAGCAAGCCAACTAGAAGCACCGGCGCTCGCACTAACTGATCGTGATGGGCTCTTAGGCGCTATTCGTTTTACAAAAGCATGCCTTAAGTACGGAATTGCTCCCATCATCGGAGTAAACCTTGCAATCGAGCTTCACACTAACCGCACAGGCCAAGAGAAAAAATTACCGCGCTTAACTCTTATTGCTGGCAGCGATGGGGGATGGCGAAATCTTGTGCGGCTTATGTCATCCCTTAACTTATCTACTGGGGCACCTGTTCTGACCCTTGATTTTCTCGAGCGCTTTAGCCAATACACAGAGAATATCTATGTCTTACATGGCCTTGATTCACCAATGGCGCCAGCGATTGCAGCGCATCGAAACGATAGCGCTCTGGCTATATTTAATAAGACCCGCAATTTTTTCAAAGCCCACGCAATTGAATGCGTATCTCATCTAGCAAAAGGTGATGGACCTGGATCAACTACACATGCAGGGCGCTCGCTGATTTTTGCCCGAGATCACGATATTGATGCCATCATTACAAATGCGGCTCGAATGCGCGGACCAGAAGATGGACCAGTTGCAGATATTTTGGATTGCGCTCGCCAATTAGTTCCTCTTCATCCTCGCCATATCGGACGGACAAATGCAGAGGCGTATCTCAAATCAACGCCTGCAATGCACGCACTTGCTGACGAGATTGCTCGCACAGCGGGCGAACGCAATGCACGTGCACTTCTTTCTACTACTCGCGCATGGGCAGAACAAACGTTGTTATCGCCTACAAGAGATATCGGCCTTGGCTCAATTCACTTACCTGAAGCACATGTTGTTGGCGCTGAAAATGCACAACAGATGCGCGTGCTTTTGCGTCAACGATCAGAGGCAAAAATTAATTGGAGATACAGCGGCGCCCAAGCAGTTAAAAGCGCACGCGAAAGACTCGATGACGAACTAGCAACTGTTGCAACTCTTGGCTACGAGTCATATTTTCTAACTGTTGCCGACATTGCAGATATGGCGCGCGAACGCGGTATTCGTGTCTCAGCCCGTGGCTCTGGCGCAGGTTCTCTTATCTGCCACTTGCTCGGTATTTCAGGAGTAGACCCACTTGCACACGGATTACTGATGGAGCGTTTTTGTTCGCCACTTCGTCGCGCTCTGCCCGATATTGATATTGATGTTGAGTCACACCGGCGCTTAGAAATTTATGATCTTGTCTTTAAAAAGTATGGAGATCCGCGATGGGACATTCCCGGAAACCAATCACGATGTGCAACTGTTGCAAGCTTTGATACATATCGCACACGACAGAGTATTCGAGATGCAGGAGCGGCTTTAGGTTTACCTGCAGCTGAAATCAATCTCATTGCTAAGTCACCATATGGCTTGCGTGAGAAAAATGTTAAAACCTCTTTAGCAAAGATGGTCATCACAATGGCACGGCGTCTAGAAGGCTTGCCGCGCCATCTTTCAATGCATCCATGCGCAGTTGTTTTATCTGATGGGGGATTACTCGATCGCGTGCCGCTCCAACGCAATGCCAGCGGTTATCCAATGGTCGAGTTTGATAAAGATGATGTCGAAGATGTGGGGCTGCTCAAGTTAGACATTCTTGGCGTACGGATGCAGTCATCTATCTCGTATGCCATCAGTGAAATCTCTCGAGTTCACAATGAAGAGATTGATATTGATGCAATCGCACTCGATGATCCGCATACATACGAACTCATTCAATCCACAAAAACAATCGGAATCTTTCAGATAGAAAGCCCCGGACAACGCGAACTCGTTGGCAAATTAGAGCCCCGGACGTTTACTGATCTCATTATTGATATTTCACTCTTTCGTCCTGGGCCAGTAAAAAGTGACATGATTTCGCCTTTTCTGAAATCACGACATGGGTGGAGCGCACGCAAGATTATTCATCCTGATCTCTACGAGATATTGCGAGATACCGAAGGCGTTGTTGTTTTTCACGAACAAGTTATCTCCATCATCGCCACGATGACGCACTGTTCATTGGCGCACGCCGATGAGATGCGCCGAGCACTCGGGGATCGGCAAGGCCAACAAAGAGTCTGCGACTGGTTTCATCCAGCTGCCACAGAACATGGTTATTCACTGGAAGTAATTAATGAAGTCTGGGAAGTCCTGCGCGCATTTGCATCCTTTGGTTTTTGTAAGGCGCACGCAGCAGCTTTTGCATTTCCAACGTATCAATCAGCATGGCTTAAGACACATTATCCAGCAGCTTTCTTAGCAGGTCTTCTTACCCACGACCCAGGCATGTATCCCAAGCGTTTAATTTTGGATGAAGTGCGACAGATAGGTATTTCGATTGCACCACTTGATGTTAATTTTTCTGAGGATACCTATCGGGTAGAAATTGCCGAGGATGGCACCCAGAGCATTCGTATTGCACTATCAACCATTAATGGAATCAGCAACGAAGAAATTGCAAAGATTATTTCTGCCAGACCCTATAAGGATTTAGCAGATTTTTATTACCGCAGCGGTACATCCCAACCCATCATCGAATCCATGATTCTTACCGGTGCATTTGATGGGCTGCATGCAATTACCAAAGGCGGTGCAATCAATCGTCGTGATCTGTTACTTCATTTTTCCGATCTTATAAAAGGCCCAACAATGCCGAGTGCACTGCGTTCGCAGATGACTCTTGGTTTCGATGCGCCCGCAATCGAAGCCAGTGGACTTCCAGATTTAGATAGCAGCGAAAAAGTTGCCCATGAAGTAAAAAGGCTCGGCATGGATATCACTCATCACATGCTCGAGTTCTATTCGCACTTCCTTAATTCAATAGGGGCTATTAAATCTTCTGACCTTCTTTCGGTGCGATCGGCTTCCACTGTTTTAGTTGCTGGAGTGCGTGTATCTATTCAAACTCCACCCATACGTTCTGGAAACCGCGTCATCTTTCTTACTCTCGATGATGGTCATGGATGTAGCGATGCAACTTTTTTTAGCGATGTAGCTACTGAGTACCTTTCGACAATCTATACATCCGAACTTGTCTTATTGCGCGGTATTACTCGGCGCACAGGAGCGCGTGGAATATCAATTCGCGCAACTGGCATATGGGACTTGCGCTCTGCTTACGAAAAGTGGCACGCACAGAGAAGTACGCTGGCGATATGAGCACATACGCCACGATTGTTCACGTGGATATGGATGCGTTCTACGCATCTGTGGCAGAACGTGATGATCCAAAGCTACGAGGCAAAGCACTCGTAGTCGGTGCTGGTGCGCGTGGAGTTGTTCTCTCTGCAAATTATGAAGCCCGCAAATTTGGAATACGAGCTGCAATGCCTGTTGGTCGTGCACAACGAATGGCTCCACACGCAATCTTTGTGCAGCCAAATCACGCACGCTATTCAGAAGTGTCAGATGCCATCATGAAAATATTTGCTGACTTCACTCCGCTTGTAGAACCACTCTCACTCGATGAAGCATTTCTAGATGTCACTGGGGCGCGGCGCTTACTTGGCACAGGACGCGAAATCGGAACAGAGATTCGGCGGCGAATATTTGAACAAGAAGGCATTACCTGTTCAGTTGGAATTGCACCATCTAAATTCATTGCAAAATTAGCTTCAGGACACTGCAAACCAAATGGATTATTGGAAATTGCACCTGATCGGATACTTACCTTCTTGCATCCGTTGCCAGTATCTGCGCTGTGGGGAGTTGGCCCAAAGACTGCTGAAGTTTTAGAACAACTGGGACTTCGAACAGTTGAAGATGTTGCAAAGTTGCCGCGTGCAACTCTGATTAGAGCAGTAGGTCAAGCAGCCGGTGAAACGTTGCACGAACTTGCATGGGGCCGCGACTTTCGCGATGTAACGCCTGAAGATGTAGATAAAAGCATCAGTGCCGCAGAAACATTTGCGCAGGACTTAGATAACCCCGAAGAGATTTTGCAAGAGTTCTTGCGTCTAACTCAAAAAGCGACGGCGCGATTAAGGGATAAAGAGTTATTCGCTAAAACTATTTCAATAAAGGTGCGCTTCGCAGATTTCACAACCATCAACCGCTCAAAAACACTGCCACTTGCAACAGATAGCGCGCACGATGCATATGAAGTGGTTAAGGATTTGTATGCCGCCCTACGAATAGAACGTGCACGTTTACGTTTAGTTGGAGTTAGCCTGGAAAACTTAGTCAGTGCAGCACCCGAACAATTGGTCTTGGGCTCTCGTGACAAGGGATGGCGCGATGCAGAGCGCGCGATTGACCGCGCACGCGCCCGATTTGGGCGCTCTAGTGTGCGGCCAGGACGCCTGGTCGAGCCCAATACAGAGCTCAATTCAGGGCCCAATACCGAGGACGAGTAGCCCACGAGCAAAAGTTGTTCTATTGTTACCCCGTGCCACTTTCAGATCGCGAGCGCAAGTTATTAGCCGAGATGGAGCAAGCTCTATCGGCCGATGACCCACGCCTTTCGTCAACGCTGACAGGTAATCGCACATTTCCTGGTCGCAACCGAGTCCTTGCCGGAGTCGGTGCGTTGCTCGCGGGGTTGGCAATTCTTTTGGGTGGCTTGGTTTCTCAGACCGTTCCAGTGGGAATCGCGGGCTTTGTCATTGCCCTCAGCGGCCTCTTCACCGTTCTTTCAGCCATAACTGGCATTAGCCGTGCTCCGCAAACGATGAAAAAGAGCAAAAACTCAGGTCTGCGCTCCCGTCTAGAACAACGCTGGGATGAGCGTAATTTCGATAACTGATCCGTAAGTAGCCAACCTCCAAGCCTGCCGATCTCGGCGGGCTTTTTTTATGCCACAAAGCAGGTGGGGAGCGGTGGGGATAGTTATGGGGAAAGGTGGTTGAAAATGGGGAAAAAGGGAGTAAAGTGGGGAATGAGCCGTATTTTTCAGGCTCACTTAGGACACCTTGGGGAAGGGGGCCAGTACAGATGTTTTTGGGTACCCACGAACCCCGTCTTGATGAAAAAGGCCGACTCATTCTTCCTGCGAAATTTCGCGATGAACTCTCACCAGGTTTGGTAATTACAAAGGGTCAAGAACGTTGTCTTTATGTTTTTCCTGCAACTGAATTTGCACACATCACTGAAACGTTGCGACAAGCACCTGTTACTGCAAAAGCTGCACGTGATTACTCACGTGTGATGTTTGCAGGTGCACACGATGAAATTCCTGATCGTCAAGGTCGCATAACAATTCCGCAGAGTTTGCGTACATATGCAGGACTTGAAAAAGAGTGCGTAGTTATTGGCGCAAATACTCGCGTTGAAATTTGGGATTCAACTTCATGGAATCAATATCTAGCAGATCGCGAAAAGGGATTTGCTGATGTTTCTGAGGAGGTATTCCCAGGACTGTTCTAGTCCTTATAAAAAACTCTCATTTGTGGCCACTGCCGACCCTGCGACTGCGGCGCCCCTTCCCCGGCGCCGCATAAAACGATCCGTCGGCCGGCAGTGACCAGAGATGAGAGAAGCACACACATCAAAGAAAGGGGGAGGCAATGATTCAAGAGAGTAATACACAGCATGTATCTGTCATGCGCGATGAATGCATTGAATTACTTTCCCCTGCAATTTCAGCTCATGCCAACCCTGTAGTCATTGATGCAACACTCGGTTTAGGTGGTCATACAGAAGCGCTGCTCAATAAATTTCCACAGTTAGTTGTTATCGGAATAGATCGCGATACCCAAGCTATTGAAATTGCCACTGAACGTCTTTCGCGCTTTGGACAAAGATTTATCTCACACCACAGTATTTTTGATCACATTTCAGATGTTGCAAAAGAACATGGTTATTCGCATGTGCAAGGAATCCTCTTTGACCTAGGTGTTTCATCCCTTCAACTTGATCACGGCGATCGCGGTTTTTCGTACGCTCACGATGCATCACTAGATATGCGCATGGATAAGAGCCAGGCAAAGACAGCAGCTGACATTGTTAATACCTATTCACCTGGTGAGTTAGTCCGAATTCTGCGCACCTATGGCGAAGAAAAATTCGCCACTCGAATTGTGGAATCCATTGTTAAGGAGCGGGAGAAAGCCCCACTTAATTCAACATCGCATCTGGCAACTCTTGTAAAGAATGCGATTCCTGCAGCCACGCGCCGTACTGGTGGAAATCCTGCCAAGCGCACATTCCAGGCACTTCGAATTGAAACCAATGATGAGCTCGGTGCAATCACACGCGCCATTCCGCAGGCGCTAGAGCTTCTAGATATTCACGCTCGATTAGTTGTCATGTCATTTCAATCTCTCGAAGATCGAATTGTTAAGAATTTTTTTCAAGAAGCTACAACCTCGGGAACTCCTCAAGGTTTGCCAGTTGAGATCGCCGAACTCGCCGCAAAGTTCGCACTTGTATTCAACGGAAGTCAGAGTCCGAGCGAAGCAGAGGTTGAGGAGAACTCACGCGCTGCATCAGTTCGATTACGGGCAATCGAAAGGGTGGCTGCATAAATGGCAATGACAGCAATTGCACCTGCGATTACTAAAACAACTACTCGCGTTGCAAAAAAGTCGACCCGTGTTGCACTTCAAATAGTCACTGACGTTTCGGCAGGAAAGCAAGCAAATCGCAGATTCTTTGCTCTCTTTATTTCAGCGCTCGGTTCTGTATTTTTAATGGCTTTGCTACTCATCAATACTTTATTGGCGCAAGATGCCTTCGAACTTTCTCAGCTAAAAGCTGATCTCAAGTTATCTAGCGATCAGTACGAAGCAGTAACACATGAGATTGAGCGTATTTCATCCCCTGCAGTCTTGGCGCAAGAAGCTAAAAAATTAGGTATGAAACCATCAGAGACTCCAACATTTCTAAATCTGGATGTGCCACGTGGGTAATCTAAATTTAGCTAAGACTAGATTAGTAATTCTTACTATTTTAGTCCTTTCATGCATGTTGATCTTTGCCGGCCGCCTAATTCAAGTACAAGTTATTAACGCCGGAGATTACAAAATTCGTGCGGTAGATGAAATGCAGAACACTCGATCAATCCCAGCCAAGCGCGGTGACATCACCGATATCAATGGTGTGACTTTTGCGCGAAGTGTGGCAGCAATAAACATCGTTGTAGATCAGACTCAGATTTCAGACCCAGCACGAGTTGCAGCATTTGCTGCTCCAATTCTTCAGCTTCCGGTTGAAGAAGTTCAAGAATCCATCACTGGAAAACTTCGTTACAGCATGGTTTTGCCTAATGCCCGACCTGCAATTTGGCGAGCACTAGTAGATGCGATGGCAACTCATAACGCTGCACTAGATTCACGTGATATCAATCAACGCATTATTGGTTTCTTTGCAGAGCGCGGTTATGTAAGAGATTATCCATCTGGCCCACTGCTTGCATCGTTAATTGGTTTTGTAAGAAAAGATGGAATTGGTGCGACCGGTTTGGAATCAAGTATGAATTCAATGATTTCGGGAACCGCTGGTCGATACTCATACGCTGGAGCTGCTGGAGCTGAAATTCCGGGGTCGCAATCTGAAATTGTTTCAGCACAAAAAGGAACAAGTGTTCGTCTCACCATCGATCGTGACGTTCAGTGGGTAGCGTCAAAAGCGATTTCAGATGCAGTGCGAAAATCTCGCGCATTAAGCGGAACTGTCATCGTCATGGATCCTAAGACTGGACATATTTTGGCACATGCGACTGCGCCAACATTTGATCCAAATAACACCAAGGACATTTCGCTGAATTTAATGCGTAACTACTCCGTTCAAGAGGTTTACGAACCTGGTTCCACGGGCAAAGTCATGACATTAGCCGCAGCTCTAGAGGAGAAGAAAGTAACTCCGACGACAGTATTCACAGTTCCGTATTCATTAAAGCGCAGCAATGAAACTTTTCACGAACACGAGCGCACTCCGACCAAACGCTTAACTACTGCAGGCATTCTTGCTGTCTCCAGCAATACTGGTTCAATTCAAATTGGCGAAAGACTTAGCAATGATCAACTTCATGATTATTTAAGTAAATTTGGAATTGGTCAAAAAACAGGGTCAGGATTACCTGGTGAATCAGCAGGTATTTTGCGCCCAGTAAAAGATTGGTCTGGAACATCTGCTCCGACAATTGCATTCGGCCATGGATACTCTTTAACTGCGATGCAAGCGACAAGTGTTTTTGCAACTATTGCCAATGATGGAGTTCGAGTTTCACCCACAGTAATTGCCGGAACAAGTGATGCATCAGGTAACTTCACTGCTGCGCAGTCACGAACAACGGAAAAAGTCTTAAGTCCAGAAACAGCGGCTCAAATGCGTTTGATGATGGAGAGCGTTGTTTCTACTCGAGGCACTGCACCGAGTGCGGCAATTCCTGGATATCGTGTTGCTGGTAAAACTGGAACAGCTGAGCGATATAACGATAGTTGTGGTTGCTACAGCGGTTACACGGCATCCTTCATTGGGTTTGCTCCAGCTGACAAACCGGCGTATGTCATCAGCGTAACTATTCAAAATCCACAAGGAATGCACTGGGGTGGCGCCCTTGGTGGTCCAGTGTTTAAAGAAGTAATGTCATTTGTCTTGCAATCGCGACATGTTTCCCCAACGAATACGATTGTTCAACCAGTTGCACTTACTCAAAGCGCACTCAGTAAAACTTCAAAATTTGTCTCAAAGGTTTCCGCACAATGATTCGCCCACTAACGCAGAACCAACGCGCTCTGTCTTTGGTGGTGTCTACGGTTGGCGCGACGACAGAGATATCTGCAGCCGAGATGGAAAAGATCGGAATTACTGGAGTTTCAACTTCAAGTAACGATGTCGAAGCCGGGGATTTATTCTGTGCATTCGCAGGCGCAAATGTGCATGGTGCTACTTTTGCAAAAGATGCGATTAAATCAGGCGCCGTAGCAATTTTGACCGATGCAGAGGGTGCGAAGTTAATCAAAGGAATACCTGTACTTGTTGTTGCTAATCCACGCAAAAGTGCCGCCTTACTTTCATCCTGGTTTTATGGTGAACCTATGCGTGATTTGTTTAGCATTGGAATTACAGGAACAAATGGCAAGACCACTGTTAGTACGTTGTGTCATCAAATTCTGCAAAACGCTGGTCAAGAGAGTGGATTAATCGGAACAGTTGAAACTCGAATTGGTAACGAAGTGCTTTCAAGTATTCGCACGACTCCTGAAGCTGCAGAGCTACAGTCCTTGGTTGCAACGATGCGCGAGCGTCACTGTCGCAATCTAGTGATGGAAGTATCGAGCCATGCAATTGCCCTAGAACGCGTCCGGGCAGGTTATTTTGCCGCTGTCGGATTCACAAATCTTTCACAAGATCATTTAGATTTTCATGGAAGCATGGAAGATTACTTTGCAGCTAAATCTAAGTTATTTACTTATGAATATGCTGATCAAGCATTCATAAACATTGATGATTCATACGGTCAAATATTGGCAGCCAGTATTGATTTGCCAGTGCAGACAATCTCTCGATTTAATGAAAGTGCTACGTGGCACTACACAAGGATCGAAGAAGGAATTCAATATAGTGATATTTCCATCCGAGGTACTGGTGGAATTTTAATTGATAGTCGAACAAGCCTTCGAGGAGGCTTTAACTTCGATAACTTGTTGATGGCTGTTGCAATCTGCACAGAATCAGGAATTGACCCAATTGATATTGCAACGTTAATACCGAATTTAGTTGGACCCGTCGGTCGGCTTGAACCAGTGCACCTGGGTCAAAACTTCACAGCTCTTGTCGATTATGCCCATAGCCCAGATGCAGTAGCGCGGGTGCTTTCGGCAGCTCGCGAAATGACAGATAAGAAAGTCATTGGAGTCCTCGGTTGTGGTGGCGACAGAGACAGTTCAAAGCGCAACCTCATGGGTCAAGAACTCTCATTGCGTAGCGATATTGCAATCTTCACTAGCGATAATCCTCGATCTGAAAAACCAGAGATGATTCTTGAACAGATGACTTCTGGATTGAAAATTTCATCACCGAGCGCAATCGTGCAAGATCGCGCCGAAGCAATTCAATTAGCTGTCAATCTTGCCCAACCTGGGGATGTAGTAATTGTTCTGGGTAAAGGTCACGAACGTGGTCAAGAAATTCAAGGTGTTATCCATCCATTTGATGATCGACTTGTTCTCGCACAAGCAATAGAGGCTAAAAAATGATTGCACTTACTCTCGCACAAATTGCCACGATTGTCGGCGGAAAAACTTATGGAGATTCTTCCCAGGTAATTACATCAGCACCGGTCTTTGATTCACGAGAAGCGGGTAAAGGATCACTCTTCTTGGCACTTGTTGGTGAAAACTCTGATGGACATGATTTCACTGAAAATGCGCAATCACATGGTGCTTCGGGTTTTATGACTACTCGCGAAGTTAAAGGCAACGGTGTAATTGTTAATGACGTGCTGCTTGCTGTGCGAGCACTGGCGGCATATGTGCGTACTCAGTTGCCAAATGTAAAAGTTATTGCAATCACAGGTTCTAGCGGAAAGACGACTACTAAAGATTTACTGGCATCGATTCTGTCCAGTCGCGCGCAGTGCGTTTCAACAAAGGCATCCTTTAACAATGAACTTGGCGCTCCCATCACTCTTCTTGAATGTACCCCTGAAACGAAGTACTGCATTCTAGAAATGGGCGCTCGTCATCTAGGTGATATTGCCGCGTTGTGTGAAATGGCTAAGCCAGATGTTGGAGTTGTGTTGCGAGTGGGTACCGCACACTTAGGAGAATTCGGAAGTGTTGAAAAAATAGCACAAACAAAGGGCGAGCTCATTCAATCATTAGCTCCCGATGCAGTTGCGGTTCTTGGTACGTATGACACATACACAAAATCTATGAAATCGCATCACACTGGCAAAGTTATTTACTTTGGTGAGGATTCTCATGATGATGTTCGTGCAGCTGATGTAGAAATGCGTGAGGCAAGAGCGCACTTTGATTTGGTGACACCAGAAGGTCGTGACGCAGTTGGCATGCGCTTAATCGGTGCTCACCAGGTATCGAATGCACTCGCGGCTGCTGCGGTTTGTACTGCTCTTGAAATACCTATTGAAGTTATTGCAAGTGGATTATCTACAGCCGACAATACAAGTAAATGGCGCATGCAAATTGATGAAGTCGACGATCTATTGATCATAAGTGATTCTTACAATGCGAATCCTGAATCAATGAAGGCTGCACTGGATTCATTAGTTTTATTCGCACAAGAACGCGGGGGAGCATCGTGGGCTTTTCTAGGTCAAATGCATGAGCTTGGTCCGCAAAGTAATGCTCTTCACGCATCTGTCGCAGCGCATGCACATGAACTTGGTATTGATCATCTAGTAAGTGTTGGAACACGAGCATTTGCTGAGGGCATTCCGGCAATGAGTCCTACTACGCTTCACTATTGCGAAGACATTGAACAAGCACTCTCACTTGCGTCACATTGCGCACCGGGGGATGTTGTACTTGTGAAAGCTTCACGTTCAGAGCACTTTGAAATGCTCAGCCGAGGATTAGAAGATTCATGGAAAGAACTGCGAAGAGAGGATAAAAAGTGAGAGTAATTCTCATTGCAGGAGCCTTTGCACTTCTGATTTCTCTCTTTGGCACTCCTTTACTTATACGAATTCTTGCAAAGCGTGGATTTGGGCAAGTCATTAGAGATGACGGTCCCACTTCTCACCACACAAAACGCGGTACACCAACTATGGGTGGAATTGTCATCATCTTTGCTGCCGTTCTTGCATACTCAATTGCGCACGTATTCTCAGGACGCCCGCCGACTATTTCAGCACTTTTGGTAATCGGCCTTGTTATCGCTTTAGGTTTAATTGGTTTCATTGATGATTATTTGAAGATTTCACGTAAACAATCACTTGGCTTAACTGGAAAGCAAAAATTATTAGCCCAAGCATTGATTGCATCCCTATTTGGTTATCTTGGAATTCAATTTGCTGATTTGGATGGATTAACACCTATTTCCCTAAATCTGTCTACGGTACGAGATACATCGTTAGTTTTAGGACCAGTGCTGGTTGTGATCTGGGTTGCGTTGATGGTCATGGCAACCAGCAATGGCGTGAATCTCACTGATGGTTTAGATGGTTTAGCCAGTGGCGCATCAGTAATGACGTTCTTGGCATTTGTACTCATAGGTGTGTGGGAATTCGGACAGAGCTGCGCAATCACTTCTTCAACGAATTGTTATGCAGTTCGCGATCCGCTGGATTTAGCAGTATTGGCAGCGGCATTTGCAGGATCATGTACTGGATTCCTATGGTGGAACGCTTCACCTGCAAAGATATTTATGGGAGACACAGGTTCATTGGCACTGGGCGGAGCACTCGCCGGACTAGCGACAACACTGCGAGTTGAGTTATTACTAATCCCACTAGGCGGATTATTTGTAATCATCACGATGTCAGTAATTATTCAAACTTCGTATTTCAAGATTACTGGTGGCAAGCGTGTATTCAAGATGGCTCCTCTGCAACACCACTTTGAATTGTTGGGTTGGGGAGAAGTAACAATTGTTATTCGTTTCTGGATTATTGCCGGGCTTAGCGTTGCCCTCGGTTTAGGTCTTTTTTATGCGCAATGGGTAAGCGCTTAAGAAGTATCAAATGCCACTTAATTTCTCTAAGAGTCGAATTCTTATACTCGGTGGCGGCGTAACCGGCAGCGCACTCGCACACTCATTAACTCGTCGCGGCGCAATCATTGCGATTGCCGATGACAAAAAATTAGAAGGTAGCCCTTACGCCACGTGCTTAAGTGATGCCATCAATGTAGATGAATGGGACAGTGTCGTTGTTTCACCTGGCTGGAAACCAAGCCACCCATTAATCAAGAAATTGACAGATGCTGGTGTGACCATGACAAATGAAATTGATTTGGCCTGGCAGATAAAAGAAGAAGAAGCGCCTTATCAACGTTGGTTTGCACTAACTGGAACAAATGGCAAGACAACGACTGTTGAAATGGCAGCGGCTGCAATGCGCGCTGGGGGTCTGCATGCAACGGCCTGTGGCAACGTTGGAGACACTGTTATTGAAGCTGTAGAAAGCAAAGATAAGTTTGATGTCTTAGTTCTCGAACTCTCATCTTTTCAAATTCATTGGATGAAAAATGCTCAATTTAATGCCAGTGCAATTCTTAATATTGCAGATGATCACACTGATTGGCACGGAGATTTTGAAGAGTATGCGCGCACCAAAATATCTATTCTGGATTCCAGTTCCACTGCGATTCTCAACGCCGATGACGCTGAAGTTGTGAAACGCTCAGTTCATTGGAATGGGCGAAAAGTTTTCTTTACTCTCGACACACCTGGACCTGGCGAGATGGGAGTAGTAGAAGAACTACTTGTTGACCGTGCATTCGTTGCTGATCCCCAAGAAGCTTCGATGATCTGTGAACTCAACGAAATTAAGCCAACAGTTCCACATAATGTTTCAAATGCTCTAGCTGCTGCAGGGCTAGCGCGAGCTGCAGGGGTCAATCATGAAAGCATCAGAAGTGCACTCGCATCCTTTACTCCGGGGCGACACAGAATCGAGTTAGTGCTCAACGCTGATGGGATTTCATGGATAGATGATTCAAAAGCCACAAATCCACATGCAGCTGGTGCATCAATCATGTCTGCACTATCTGTTGTATGGATTGCTGGCGGCCTTGCAAAAGGTGCACGAATGGAAGAGCTCATCAAACGTTGTAGCAAGCGAATTAAAGCAGCTGTTTTAATTGGTGAAGATAAAGCAGTTATTGCTCAAGCACTCAGAGAAAATGCACCGCATATTGCAATTGTAGAAATTGATACACCTGCGCACTATCACATCGGTTCTGCCGACAATTCTTTAATGGAAGACGTGGTTCGTGCGGCACAAGGTTTTGCTATTGAAGGCGATACTGTTTTGCTAGCCCCAGCGTGCGCATCAATGGATCAATTTACAAATTATGCAGACCGTGGTGATCGCTTCGCACAAGCGGTGAAGAAGGTGATTGTCGGTGAGTAAGACAACTCAAAAATTTTTAGCTAGACCATCTAGCTCATACAAGATATTGCTGTGGTCAACCCTCGCGCTGAGCATTCTGGGAATTGTTATGGTTTTCTCAGCATCTTCCATTTATTCACTTGAAAATAGAGGCAATTCATTTTCAGTTATCGGTCGTCAATTTTTCTTTCTCTTAATCTCGTTGCCACTTGGATATTTGGCTTCTCGCCAAAAACTCGATCGCTGGTGTAATCTTGCGCGATTCGGGTTTATCATTTCAGCTATCGCTTTGATCTTGGTTGCAATTCCAGGCATTGGAAAAAATGTTGGTGGAAACCAGAATTGGATCAGTCTGGGTTTTATAGATATTCAGCCCAGTGAATTAGTAAAGTTTTTGATGATTTTGTGGGCTGCACATATGTTGGCAATTCGCGAACAGGCAGGTCGACACAGAACTAACGTCTTAGCACTAATTACGCCTGGATTTGTTCTCGTTATGGGATTGATTATGCTCGGAAAAGATTTGGGAACAACAGCTGTTTTCGCCGCTATTTTGGCTGGCTTACTCTGGGTAGCCGGTGTCTCTGGAAAAATTTTCGCAGCAGTAACCGCAACAGCATTTTCATTAGTCGCCATCGCAATAGCTGCTGCTCCATATCGCCTGCAACGTTTACTCGTTGTCTTTAATCCATTCTCACCTGAAGAGTATAAAAATGCAGGGTGGCAACCAGCACATAGTTTGCTCGGTCTAGCAAGTGGTGGATTCTTCGGTGTTGGACTCGGTGCAAGTCGCCAAAAGTGGGGCAACCTAGCCGAAGCTCATACAGACTTCATCTTCTCTGTCATTGGCGAAGAGTTAGGTTTGTTCGGAACCTTCATTGTTCTACTGCTACTAAGTGCGCTTATTTTTGCAATTTTCAGAATTGCACTTCGAACAACAGATCCAATGTCTAAATATGCATGTGCAGGAATTGGATCATGGATCGCATTTCAAACTATTATGAATATTGGATCTGCCACCTCATTGATTCCTGTTGTGGGCGTTACTCTGCCTTTGATTTCCTATGGAGGGTCTTCATTGGTTGCCACGTATCTGGCATTAGGTTTTGTATTAGGGGCTGCGCGACGTGACCCTGCTGCGATGGCGGATCTGGAAAAAAATTAATGAAGACAATTATCTTTGCAGGTGGTGGCACGGCTGGTCATGTCGAACCAGCACTCTCTGTTGCCCAACAGTGGAAGAAAGAACATCCAGAAGATAAGTGTATTTTCATTGGCACTAAGAGCGGATTGGAGACTTCTTTAGTTCCCGCTGCTGGCTTTGATCTTCGAACCATCAATAAAGTTGCACTGGCACGAAAATTTTCACCTTCTGTGATTCTGCTACCTCTTCAACTCTTCAAGGCTGTGATTCAAGCTAGGTCAATCATTAAAGGTTCAGCCCTTCTGGTTGGTTTTGGTGGGTACGTCAGCGCAGCTTCATATTTGGCGGCAAAATCCTGCGGTGTTCCAATTCTTATTCATGAAGCAAACGCACGACCTGGAATTGCCAATCGATTGGGAGCCCGTTTCACATCCGCATTAGCTGTTTCAACTCCTGTAGAAAATGGTGTCTTTAATCAGGCCTTAATTACTGGAATGCCACTGAAGAAATCAATTATTGAAGTGATTACAAGTTCTCATGCAGATTGGAAACTTGTACGCAGCAAAGCAAAACGCGATCTAGGTTTCGATGACGCATTGCCGTTGGTTTTAGTAGTTGGTGGGTCCCAGGGGTCTCAATCTATGAATACCGTCATCGCACAATCTCTCTCTGCCTTACTGGAGAAAAAGATTCAGGTGATGCATTCACTTGGAAAAAACAATGTATTGCCATCCGAACAATCTGGTTATCAGCCTCATTCATATATTGCC
>JBIIRY010000011.1:0-48160 GCA_044341305.1 Candidatus Planktophila sp.
ATGCCCTGCATGCGGATCACATCTCATCGAAATTACAGCTGCATTCTGTCCGCATACCTATGAAATCGAAATGTATCTACTTGATAATGCACGTTGCGCTGAGTGCCAAGCGCTATTAACCGCACCTACGCCAATAGATCACCCAGCTGCCTAAGCTTTTCCGAATCTTCTATCTCGCTTGTTGTACTCCTCAATAGCTTTCCATAACGTTTTGCGAGTTACATCTGGCCATAAAACATCCATGAAAACCATCTCCGCATAAACCGACTGCCACGGCAAGAAATTGCTGGTGCGCTGTTCGCCAGATGAGCGCAAGAACAAATCCACGTCGCGCATAGTTGGTGAGTCTAAATATTTAGCAAATGTTTTTTCGGTAATTGCATCGGCCTTAATTTTGCCTCGCTTTACATCCCGGGCTAACTCTGTTGCCGCATCGACTATCTCGGAGCGACCTCCGTAATTGACGCACATATTCAGAGTTAAAACTTTGTTCTTCTTCGTCAGTTCTTCTGCTTCTTCAAGCTCTGAAATAACACTTGCCCACAATCGCTTTGGTCTTCCAACCCAGCGAACACGTACACCCATTGCATTCATTTCGTCACGACGGCGTCTGATGACATCGCGATTAAATCCCATAAGAAATTTCACTTCATCGGGAGATCTGCGCCAATTCTCTGTAGAAAATGCGTAGGCACTAATTTCTTTAACGCCGTATTCGATCGCGCCTTGCACGACATCAAAGAGCGCAGATTCTCCTGCTTCGTGACCGGCAGTGCGTGGTAATCCGCGTTCCTTTGCCCAACGACCGTTGCCATCCATGACGATTGCAACGTGCTCTGGGATATTCATACGCGCTCCACAATTGGTAATGAACGCAATCCGCGTTCAAGGTGCCATTGTAAATAAGCAGCGATTAATCCACTAGCCTCGCGACGATTTTTTCCTTCGCTCTTATTTGCGCTCTCCCAATCACTGCTTAATAAAGCTGCCATTAATTCAAGAGTCTCTGGTTGTGGAGTTGCGCATGCAGATGGTCGACACTCAAGGCAGACAGATCCACCGCCAACTAGCGAGAAGTATCTATGCGGTCCTGGTGTGCCACAGCGAGAACAATCTGTCATTGATGGTGCGTAACCACCCAATGCAAGTGAGCGCAATAAGAACGCATCCAATACAAGTGCTGGGTCATAGCGATCATCGCAGAGTGCTTTCATGGCACCTACAACTAAGTGAAACTCTTGCACCGCTGGTTCGCGTTCTTGCGCCGTAAAACGTTCAGATGTTTCTAAGATTGCTGAAGCAATTGTCCATCGCTGATAATCATCTGTAATCGCTTCGCCATAATTTCTTAAGGCTTCAACTTGTGTGACGGTGTCAAAGGTTTTTCCAATATGCATTTGAATATCGACGTGGCTGCCTGGTTCTAGGCGCGCGCCAAATTTAGACATCGTGCGACGAACACCCTTTGCGACTCCGCGCACACGTCCGTGTTCGCGAGTGAGCATGGTGATGATGCGATCTGCTTCGCCTAATTTCTGCGTGCGCAAGATGATTGCTTCATCGCGGTACAGGCTCATGCAGGCAAAGGTACTGGTGGCAACTATCTAATTGCGCGATTTATTGCAGACACGACGGCTTTAAGTGATGCCGTTGTGGTGTTTGGATCGATTCCAACACCCCAGAAGGTTTCGCCATCAATTGAGCACTCAAGATATGCAGCAGCCGAAGCATCTCCACCTGCGGATAAAGCGTGCTCAAAATAATCCAAAACTTTCACATCGACTCCGTATGCCTGCAAGATGTTACAAAACGCTGCAATAGGACCATTGCCCGTTCCAGCTAACTTCTTTGATTCTCCACGATCGAGAAGTGTTACTTCTAAATTCACATCTTCATCGAGCACGGATGTTTGTGAAAGTCCCTTTAATCTAAAGCGACCCCATGGAGCATCTTGTGTTGGTAAGTACTCATCTTCAAATACATTCCAGAGTTGGCCTGCTGTCACTTCGCCACCTTGCTCATCAGTCATGGCTTGTACAACACGGCTAAATTCAATCTGTAAGCGGCGTGGCAAATCTAGATGATGTTCGTTCATCATCATGTAAGCGATGCCGCCCTTGCCAGATTGTGAATTCACGCGAATCACTGCTTCATATGAGCGACCAACATCTTTTGGATCAATCGGCAAATAAGGAACAGCCCATGTGAATTCATCAACGTGTTTTCCGGCAGCCTTTGCATCACGTTCTAGATGGTCAAATCCTTTTTTAATTGCATCTTGGTGCGAACCAGAGAACGCTGTAAAGACAAGGTCGCCACCATAAGGATGACGCTCTGGAACACGTAATTGATTTGCGTATTCAACCGTGCGACGAACTTCATCGATATTAGAAAAATCAATCATTGGATCAATTCCGTGGGTCACTAAGTTAAGACCAAGAGTCACAAGACAGACATTTCCTGTGCGTTCGCCATTACCAAAGAGGGTTCCTTCAATGCGATCGGCGCCAGCTAAGTACCCGAGTTCGGCAGCTGCCACTCCGGTACCGCGATCATTATGTGGATGCAGCGAAACAATGACGCTGTCGCGATTGTTTAAATTACGACACATCCACTCAATAGAGTCTGCATAAATATTTGGAGTCGCCATCTCAACAGTTGCTGGAAGATTTAAGATTGTCTTCCACTGTGGCGTTGGCTTCCAGATATCGTTGACTGCGTTACAGACTTCTACAGCAAACTCTAATTCGGTGCCTGTATATGACTCTGGTGAATACTCAAAGGAAACCTTTGTCTCTGGAATCGTGCTGACAAGATCCAAGCACATCTTGGCGCCATCGGTTGCAATCTTTTTGATGCCCTCTTTATCAAGTCCGAAAACAACTCGACGCTGCAGAGTTGATGTGGAGTTATAAAGGTGAACGATTGCTTGCTTGGCGCCCTTAATAGATTCGAAGGTTCGCTCTATCAGCGGTTGGCGTGCCTGAGTAAGCACTTGAATGATTACGTCATCAGGAATTAAGCCCTCTTCGATTATCTTTCGAACAAAGTCAAAATCGGTCTGACTCGCACTCGGAAACCCAACTTCGATTTCCTTGTATCCCATAGCAACTAAGAGATTAAACATCGCCAATTTGCGGGGTGTATCCATTGGATCAATCAGAGCTTGATTGCCATCTCGTAAATCTACTGATGACCACTGAGGTGCTTTTGTCATCTGCTTATCTGGCCACGTGCGATCGTGAAGATCTACGGGTATAAATGATGAATAGCGATGCGCACGCATCGATGATGGTTTTTGTTCTGGAAAATTCATTTTAAAACTCCTTCTTGGTTACGGGATTTGTCTGGTCAACCGGTACGACAAACCCCGCGGCGAGGGGACCGATTATTTGGCCCCGCCACGGCAGCGAAGGAGGAGGCTGCGAAGTGTCATGTCTAAATGGTAACCCCACAGCGTGTTTTCAAGCAAGTAAAGTTCTAAACTCGCACGTATGGCCAACTTTGAATCTCAACTCACCGCACTTATTGACTCTGCCAATGAAATTTGTGATGTCGCAGAAAAATCAGGACGTAGCGATCAATACAACGGCTCTGAGTGGACACCGGCAATTATTTTGGGGCACTTAGTTGATGTTGATAAAGAAGTCTGGATGGCGCGCTTTGAATTAATGAAGAGCGCTCAAGCATCAGGTGCTCCGATTCCTAAGCTTCAATGGTGGGAACCAGATCCAGTAATAACTGCAGAAAAATACTCGCAGCAAAGCTTTGAACAAGCACGAAAAAATGTCATGGCAAGCAGAGAGCACATGGTTACGTATCTAAAAAATCTCAGCACCACAGAGCGAAGCGCGGCAGCAGAACACCGCACATTCGGTTTGATAACTATTGAATCAATGCTCCAAGTGATTTTAGATCACGATAAAGAGCATCAGGCATCTATTTCGTAACTCTCTGTAACTTCCAAATGTGCAATACTTCTGCAATCTTCTGATTGGCACTAAACAGGGCATGCCTCACTTCGCGTGATGGATGCCCTGTTTTATTTATCCACAGTATTTTTCTTTTAGCTTTTTAAGCTTTGGCATTTAGGGACCATTCCCTCACGATGTTGATGTGGTGTAACGGATAGCACATCCGTTTTTGCCAATCAGAAGGTGCGGGTTCGAATCCCGTCGTCAGCTTCGTAGTCTCATGAAAGCATTCTGGTTAATGGCAATAACCAAAAAGAAATGCAAAGTGAGCAAGGGCCTTGAGGAAACTCAGGGCCCTTTTTAATTCTTATACAGGAATAAGGGTGTTGGCAAAGATCTGCCAAGCAAGTGCTGATTTAGCAATGAGAGAGAGCGTGATGTAGGTGCGCTCTCCACGCATGTAATCAGACCACTTTCCAACTTTCTTGTACTGCAACCATTGCACGAGTGCGAATGAGTTAAAGAATAAGAAAATTGTTAAGACGATTATGTAGACAAATATTGGGGCCTTAGTCTCACTTGCGCCGCCAATACCAAATACGTAAAAGAGCAATGCGATCCAAGGAACGATTCCGGTGATGCAGCCAAAGATAAATGGAAGCCATCCCCCATTGCCTGGTTGCTCATATTTCTCTTGGAGCCAACCAAATAAAATCATTGATGCGTTAACACCAAAGATTGAAATAATTGCTGTGATCTCTGCGACGCCAGTTACTTGTGCAATCAGCACAATCATTACTGAAGAGCTAATTGAGTATTCAACCCAGCGGAAATAATTTCGCTTCTGAGCGAGACCTGCTGAATAGCGTGGAAAAAATTTCGGACTTGCGACAATGAAGTGAGCTAGCGCTGAAAGTCCCAAGAAGATTCCAACTGTTAAACCGATAGGAGTGTTAAAGAGGACAACAGGGTCTGCATACGTTGATCCTGGAGGACCAGACATGTATGTCGCGGTGATTGGTAATGAAAAATCACTGCTGAGGGCCAGAACCGCAGCCATCTGCAGTAAGTGGAAAATACCGGCGATGACGTTGGTGCGACGTAGACCTGCTGATGTTATTTCTTTGCTCATGGGACCAAATTTATCCCACCAGGTACTAAAGAACTGGGATATACCTATCTAATTCGTAGGCACTTACCTGGCGGCGATAGTCCTGCCACTCAGCACGCTTGTTGCGAAGGACGTATTCAAAGACGTGCTCTCCCAGGGTTTCGCGAACGAGTTCGCTCTTTTCCATCGCAGAAATTGCTTCATCAAGATCAGTGGGCAATGTCTGCAAATCATTAGATGCCGATAGCTCGTAATTCTTTTCAATTCCCTTAAGACCTGCTGCGATCATTACTGCATATGCAAGGTATGGATTGCACGCAGAATCCGGTGATCTAAATTCAATGCGTGTGGAGTTCTCTTTGCCCGGCTTGTACATCGGCAAACGCACCAATGCCCCGCGATCACTAGGACCCCAGTTAACGAGTGCGGGTGCTTCCCCGCCACCATGTAAACGCTTATATGAATTAACCCATTGATTTGTAATCGCAGTTATTTCTGCAGCATGCGTCAAGATGCCTGCAATAAATGATCGACCGATTTTCGATAAGTTGAATTCAGCTTTTGGATCATAGAAAGCATTCTCTTCGCCTTTAAACAACGAGACGTGCGTATGCATTCCGCTGCCAGGATGATCAGTAAATGGCTTTGGCATAAAGGATGCGTAGAAACCTTGATCCAGTGCTACTTCTTTGATGACGTGACGAAACGTCATGATGTTATCTGCAGTACTTAAAGCATCAGCATCGCGTAAGTCGATTTCTTGTTGTCCTGGTCCACCTTCGTGGTGGCTAAATTCAACGGAGATTCCCATTGCTTCTAGCAATGTAATTGCTTGTCGTCTAAAGTCGTGACCAACAACTGCTGGAGTGTGATCGAAGTACCCACCTTGATCAACAGGCACTGGTGCTTCACCTTTTTCAGGGCGCGCTTTAAATAAGAAGAATTCAATTTCTGGGTGCGTGTAACAGGTGTAACCCATCTCGGCTGCTTTATTGAGTGTGCAACGTAAAACATTTCGTGGGTCTGCAGGAGATGGCGAACCATCTGGCATTGTGATGTCGCAGAACATTCGCGCAGCACCAGGTGCTTCTGTACGCCACGGCAAGATTGAAAACGTTGCAGGATCGGGCTTTGCCAACATATCTGACTCAGTTACGCGAGCAAATCCTTCGATGGCAGAACCATCAAAACCAATGCCTTCTTCAAATGCATTCTCTAATTCGGCAGGTGCGATTGCTACAGATTTTAAGAAGCCCAAAACATCGGTGAACCACAAACGCACGAATCGGATGTTGCGTTCTTCAAGGGTTCGAATAACAAACTCTTGCTGCTTAGACATTTCTTGTTCTGGGGCCATGTGCAGATGGTGCCAAAGCTTCGTTACGGCTGTGTTACGAAATTTACGCTTCGCTCCAGCGTGAAGTCATCGGCAAGCGGCGATCTTTTCCAAATGCGCGGGCTGAGACCTTGGTGCCAGGTGGATATTGGCGGCGCTTGTATTCGGCCTTATCCACTAGTCCAATAACGCGCATGACCAATGCGCTATCAAAACCTGCAGCAATTAACGCAGCAGAGCCTTCATCGCCATCGACGTAACGAGTAAGGAGTTGGTCTAATACTTCATACTCTGGCAATGAGTCTGAGTCTTTTTGATCTGGACGTAATTCGGCGCTGGGTTCTTTTTCAATTGAGCGAACAGGAATTGGTGCGGTCTCGCCACGAGAAACCGCTTCTTTATTTCTCCATCTAGCAAGTGCCCAGACATCTGTTTTATAAATATCTTTAATGGGTGCAAAACCACCGACAGCATCGCCATAGAGAGTCGAATACCCGACTGCGAGCTCTGACTTGTTTCCGGTAGCAAGTACGAGGTGACCTTCTTGATTTGAAATACCCATCAGCGTTGTTCCGCGAACACGGGCCTGAATGTTTTCAGCAGCCACACCTTTAAGGGTTATGGATTGCATAAATGATTGCACCATTGGCTCTATCTCAACAGTTCTAAAGTGAATGCCAGTATTTGTAGCAAAGGCTGTGGCATCTTCAACAGAGTGATCAGATGAGTACTTACTTGGCATAGCAACACCGTTGACGCACTTGGCCCCCAGTGCATCTACTGCGATTGCTGCAACCAGGGCCGAATCAATGCCACCAGATAAGCCAATGACGACGGATCTGAATTTATTCTTGGCAACATAATCGCGAAGACCCATCACAAGTGCATTCCAGATTTCTTGGTGATCACTCATGCGCGCTGCAACTGCAGATGTAACTGAACCCGATGCTTCTGGGCCATTTTCTGAAATCACAACATCTGGCTTTGACGTGTGTGTTGTGGCTTCAATATCGACGACAAGTAATTGGTCTTCAAATTGTGCGGCTCTGGAAATAAGTGCGCCCTTTGCATCGACCACAATGGTGTCGCCATCAAAGACCAGGTCATCTTGGCCGCCGGTCATGTTGACGTAGGCAAGTGGCGCGCCGACTTGTTTAGCTCGCTTTTGCACAAGTGCTAATCGCACATCATCTTTGTTTCGTTCATACGGCGAACCATTAGGAACAAGGACAAGGCCGGGAGTTCTGGCTGCAAGATCTGCCAGTGAGTGCCAGATGTCTTCACAGATTGCGATACCTATATCTACGCCCTTGACTCGAATAACAAGGGAGGAATCTCCTGGTACAAAGTTTCGGAACTCATCAAAGACTCCGTAGTTGGGCAAGTGGCGCTTTGTGTATGTTGCTGCGACCTTGGATCCGTAAATAATGGCAACTTTATTTTGTGGGGCCCCGGTTGCTGATTCATCGAGATATCCCACGACCGAGACAATCGATGGATCTAGAGAGGTAACTAGTTGAGTCAGCGCTTTTTTGCTGGCACTTCTAAATGATGCTCGCATCGCGAGGTCTTCGACGGGATAGCCAGTTAAAACCATCTCGGGAAAAACAATGACATCGGCAGAAGCTGCTTGTGCTTCTTTTGTGTACTTCGTTATGAGAGCAGCATTGCTAGCGAGATCACCAACAGTTGGGTTGATCTGTGCCAGTGCTACGCGCAACTTCATACGTTAAGCCTACTTCTAGTACGCCCTTGCTCGTTCTAGTACTCTTTGCCTTGTACCCAGGGACTTCGCATGAAGCCTTGAGGCTGGAGGTCTTTTAATGGAATCCCTGTATGGCGGAGCCACGCATCGCCGCGTCACGATTGCTGATTTAGCCGATGCAAAAAAGCGCGGTGAAAAATGGCCGATGCTTACATCATATGAAGAGATGACTGCATCGATTTTTGATGAAGCCGGAATCCCTGTTTTGCTCGTGGGCGATAGTGCAGGCAATAACTTCTTAGGTTTTGAAAACACAATCCCTGTAACCGTCGATGAAATGATTCCACTGGTCCGAGCCGTTGTTCGCGGATCACAACGCGCAATGGTTGTTGCTGATTTGCCATTTGGTTCATACGAAGAATCACCAGAAAAAGCCCTTGCAACATCGACTCGTTTCTTTAAAGAATCTGGTGCAATGGCCGTAAAGATCGAAGGCGCTCGCATTGACCATGTTAAGAAACTAGTAGCAGCCGGAATTCCCGTGATGGGCCACCTTGGATTTACACCACAATCTCTGTACCAATTGGGCGGATACAAAGTCCAAGGCAGAACTGATGGCGATGCCATGTGTAAAGCCGCTTTAGCTCTACAAGAGGCTGGTGCTTTCGCCATCGTTCTTGAATTAGTCCCGGCCGAACTTGCTGCGCGGATTACCAAAGCGTTATCGATTCCAACTGTGGGAATTGGCGCCGGAGTCGACTGCGATTCACAAGTACTGGTCTGGACAGATCTGATGGGTATTACAAAGAACCCACCGAAATTAGCGAAGGCGTATCGCAATCTGCGCACCGAAATGCTCGATGCCACTAAGGAATGGGCCGGCGATGTAGCGGGTTCTCGTTTTCCTACCGCCGAACAATCCTTTAAGTAATCGCACATTTTTGGCGGTATTACTGCCCAGTTTTTTGCCGAAATTAAGGAAATTGGGGTCCAAAATGCGCAATTTTGAGGTTGAAATCAGAAAAATTCGCAATTCGGCACAAAAAAACGGCAACCAAAAGTAATTTCGGAGAAAAATTACCCAATTTTTTAATTTGTACATCGATTTTTTTACCGAAATGCATAAAAAATGATAAAAATTAATTTGCGACACGCGCTATCTTTTTTTACCAATTTACTGGCATTACGGCGCAATTCCCGTCACACTTATCCACGAACAGGTTTGGGTGACGGATCCGAACCATTCCGAATGGAGAAATACGTGGCTGCAGCTAAGAAATCTGCTCCAAAGCGTCGTCGCAAGAAGGCTGCTACATCAGCAGCACCAAAGCGTCGTCGTAAGAAGGCTGCTACATCAGCAGCACCAAAGCGTCGTCGTAAGAAGGCTGCTGCAAAGAAGGCAGCTCCAAAGCGTCGTCGTAAGAAGGCAGCTGCTAAGAAAGCAGCTCCAAAGCGTCGTCGTAAGAAGGCAGCTGCAAAGAAGGCAGCTCCAAAGCGTCGTCGTAAGAAGGCAGCTGCTAAGAAAGCAGCTCCAAAGCGTCGTCGTAAGAAGGCAGCTGCTGGTGCAGCTCCAAAGCGCCGCCGTCGCAAGAAGGCAGCGAAGTAAGCATTTCGCTTATTAAAAAAGCCCGCCACGAAAGTGGCGGGCTTTTTTGCTTTCTAATTACTTAACTTGATTCCTTATCTGAATTTCTTAGTTCGCTACCAACTCGTTCAAATATTTCTGCAAGAACAACTTGATCAGCCTTTGTTAGGTGATCTACAAATCGCGAGCGCACACTGGCAACATGATCAGGGGCTGCAGCAACAATTGCTTTCCATCCCTTAGGTGTCATCACTGCAAAATATCCACGTTTATCTACGGGGCACGATTCACGTTTTACCCACCCGGCTTTTTCCATCACTTTCATTCGGTGGGAAAGTCGAGATCTAGAAAGCATTGCAACATCAGCTAGCTCGCTCATTCGCATTCTGCGATCTGGGGCATCGCTGAGTTGAGCCAGGATTTCATAATCCGCCATAGAAACATCGTGGGGTTCGAGATCTGAATCCAAAGCCTCAAGTAATCGACGGCTTGCCACAATGTATCGACGCCAAGCCTTCATCTCAGATGGATTGAGCCATTTAGGTGTTGTAGCGTCTGCCATATAAGCAATGATACGCGAGAAGTTGAACTTTCAACTACTTAAAATTTTAGCGAGGGCGCGAAGAATGAATATAAAGAGTGGCATCGATCTTTCGCACGTAGATACAGCCTTTACTCCGGGGGATGATCTCTATCGCTACCTCAATGGAGGGTGGCTGAAGTCGCATCAAATTCCGGCTGATCGCGCATCAGATGGAGTGGCCTACGCCCTGCACGATGAAGCCGAAGCCCAGGTTCGAGAAATCATCGAAGGCGCACACCTGATGACCAATGCTGGCGCAGAAGCTCAGAAGATCGGCGATCTCTATCGCTCATTTATGAATACAGAAGCGATTGAAAAACTCGGGACATCGCCACTGTCGGCAGACCTTGCAGCAATCGATGCAATAACTAGCAAGTCAGATTTTATTTCCACGATGTCTCGTCTTGAAATGAAGGGCGTCGGCGGAATCTTTGGTGCATCTATTTATACCGATGCGATGGATTCAGAGACCAACATCATGTACATCGGCCAAGGTGGCTTGTCGCTGCCGGATGAGTCGTACTATCGCGAAGAACAATACGCACCGATTCGCGAAGCTTTCTTAGAGCACGTTGCAAAGATGTTTGCACTCTCGGCTATTTCGGTAACACCTGTTGACGTGGCCTCAATCTTGGCACTTGAAACTTCGATTGCTGCCTGCCATTGGGATCAAGTGCGTGATCGCGATGCAACGCTGACCTATAACAAACACTCCCGCGCCGAATTAGAAGAACTCGCACCAGCTTTAGATTTTCCATTGTGGCTAAAGAGCGGTGAAGTCCCTGCCAAAGCATTTGAATCTGTCATCGTGCGCGAACCAGATTTCTTCTCCGGAGTTTCTGCGCTGCTCGAAAAATTCGATCGCGATGCATGGGTGCTCTGGCTTAAGTGGCAACTCATTTCGGGATCTGCGGCTTACCTCAACGATGCATTAGTACAACAAAACTTTGCCTTCTACGGCACAACTCTTTCCGGTACCCCGCAAATTCGCGAGCGCTGGAAACGTGCGGTTTCATTGGTCGAAGGCTCACTCGGCGAGGCCGTCGGTCGCATCTATGTAGAGCGACACTTCCCACCCGCTGCCAAATCTGCAATGAACGCACTCGTTGCCAATCTAATTGAGGCCTATCGCATCAGCATCAGTGAGCTTTCATGGATGAGTGCTGAAACCAAAGCAAAGGCCTTTGAAAAACTGACCAAGTTCACACCCAAGATTGGTTATCCAGATAAGTGGCGTGACTATTCATCGCTCACAATTTCAGCAGATGATCTCTTCGGAAATCTTGGTCGTATTTCAGCCTTTGCTCGAGATTACGAGTTAGCCAAAATCGGTGCACCCGTTGATCGCAGCGAGTGGTACATGACTCCGCAAACAGTTAATGCGTATTACAACCCAGGCATGAATGAAATAGTTTTTCCCGCCGCAATTTTGCAACCACCATTTTTTGATATCGATGCAGACCCAGCGGTTAATTACGGCGGAATCGGCGCCGTCATTGGCCACGAAATTGGCCACGGTTTTGATGACCAAGGTTCTAAATATGATGGCGACGGAAATATGGTTGATTGGTGGACCCAATCAGATCGCGATGAATTCGAAGTGCGAGCCAACGCGCTGATTGCGCAATTTGATGTCTTATCCCCCGAAGAAACCCCAGACATCACCGTTAATGGCGCTCTGACAGTGGGAGAAAACATCGGAGACCTTGGTGGCTTAAGCATCGCCTATAAGGCTTATTTACTCGCTTTAAAGGGCGCCTCAGCCCCTGTTATCGACGGTTTAACAGGTGAACAACGATTCTTCCTTGCCTGGGCACAAGCATGGCGCGGAAAAGTTCGTCCAGAAGAACTGCGCCGCCGCATTGCAACAGATCCCCATTCACCATATGAATTTAGGTGCAATGCAATCGTTCGAAATATCGATGAGTTTTACTCAGCCTTTAATGTCAGCGAAAAGAACGCACTCTGGATGAATGCATCCGAGCGCGTTCGTATTTGGTAGAGCTGATGGGAAGCGGGTTTGGCTACGAAATTTCACGTCGGGATGAAAAATCACTTGCACGTGTTGGCACCATTTCAACTCCGCATGGCCAGATCCAAACCCCCGCTTTTATTCCGGTAGGCACCAAAGCCACAGTTAAATCCGTACTGCCCGAGTCAATGCAGGATCTCGGTGCGCAGGCGCTGTTGGCAAATGCTTACCATCTCTATTTACAACCAGGACCAGACATTCTCGACGAAGCTGGTGGCCTTGCAAAGTTTATGAATTGGCAAGGACCAACTATTACCGACAGTGGTGGCTTTCAAGTTCTTTCCCTGGGTGTGGGGTTCAAAAAAGTATTGGCCATGGATTCAAAAACATTTAGATCTGATGAGGTAATCGCTGGAAACAAAGAGCGACTTGCCCACGTCGATGATGAAGGCGTGACATTTAAATCCCATCTAGATGGATCAATGCACCGATTTACTCCAGAGATTTCTATGCAAGTACAACATCAAATAGGCGCTGACATCATGTTTGCATTTGATGAGTGCACAACGCTTCACAATACTCGTCGCTACCAAGAAGTTGCCATGCAGCGCACATACAACTGGGGGCTGCGCTGTCTTGATGAACACAAGCGCCTCACAGAGTTGCGTCATGACAAGCCGTACCAAGCCCTCTTTGGCGTGATTCAGGGCGCGCAGTACGAAGATTTACGGAAAAAAGCCGCCGCCGATTTTGGTGCAATGAACTCTTCAGATATTTCATATGACGGCTTTGGAATCGGTGGTGCGCTAGATAAAGATTCACTCGGCACAATCGTTAAATGGGTAAACGAAGTTTTGCCAGAAGAAAAACCTAAGCACTTACTGGGAATTGGAGCACCTGAAGATTTATTCGTGGGTGTTGAAAATGGAATCGATACCTTTGACTGTGTATTGGCATCTCGAATTGCTCGCACAAGTGCGGTGTATACGATGGAAGGCCGATTCAATCTCTCTAATGCTGCCTACAAGCGAGACTTTAACCCGATAGATGATGAGTGTGATTGCTATACCTGCACGCATTACACACGTGCATATTTACACCATGTTTTCCGTGGCAAGGAAATTATCGCTGCAACACTTGCCACAATTCATAACGAACGTTACATCGTGCGCCTCGTCGATCAGATGAGACAGGCACTTTTGGATGGAAACTTTAGGGACATGAAAGCTGACTTCTTGGGCCGCTACAAACATAAATCTGGGCAATCCAACGATTAAGTTATTGCCTTCAAAAAACTCTAGAAAAAGAGACAAATCAGACGTATAGTTGAGCCCATGCTCAATCTCGAATCAGTTGACCTGTGGCAACAAGCCACAGTGATCATTGACGCGGCAATTGCAGCAATCCTGGGATCAATCATTGGTTGGGAACGCGACCGCGCTGGTAAATCAGCTGGGCCTCGAACAATGGCTCTGGTCGGTGCTTCAGCTGCCGGAATCGTTGCTATTGGCGCTGTATTAGGTGAGACTTCTGACTTTGGAGATCCAACTCGAGCGCTTCACGCAATCATTACAGGCATCGGATTCTTGGGTGCAGGCTTGATTTTCACAAATCGCAGCGCTGGCATTCAGGGAGTAACAACTGCGGCCACTGTCTTTGCTACCGCCGCCACGGGATGCGCTGTCGGATTGGGTTTTCAAGTAGCCGGCCTCGGAATGACCATCATCATCTTGGTCGTGCTTCGCTCAACTCATGTGCTCGAAAAAGCTGCTTCGATGCGCTCTCAGCAGTAACTAAAGGTAAAACTTCTTGGCTATCTTTAGCCGTCCACCCAGTCCAAACTTGAAGGATTCACATGTCTGACTTACTCACATGGGAAAAACGATCCCTTGCAATCAAACCATCATCACAAATATTTATTGATGGCAAATACGTAGATGCGGCTTCAGGAAAAACTTTTGATGATATTTCTCCCAGAGATCATCGCGTGATTGCGAAAATTGCATCAGGAGATGTTGAAGATGTTAATCGTGCTGTTGCATCCGGTTTGAAGGCCTTTGAGTCTGGCGTGTGGAGTGAAATGAATCCCCGCGATAAGAAAAAAATTATGCTCAAATGGGCACAACTCTTGAATGATCATTATGAAGAATTGGCACTTCTAGAAACTTTAGATGTTGGCAAACCAATTAGTGATTCGCTCAGTGTAGATTCTCAGAATATGCCACGAGTAATTCAGTGGTACGCCGAAACAATTGATAAAACTTATGATGAGATAGCTCCATCACCACGTAATGGCCTTGCAATGATCACTCGAGAACCTCTCGGTGTTATCGGTGCAGTTGTCCCTTGGAATTATCCAATGATGATTACTTCATGGAAAGTTGCGCCTGCACTTGCCATGGGCAACAGCATCGTTGTAAAGCCTGCAGAGAATTCTTCACTCTCTGCACTGCGTATGGCTGAACTAGCAATAGAAGCTGGTCTTCCTGAAGGTGTGTTCAATGTTGTTCCTGGACTCGGTGCAGAAGCTGGCCAAGCACTTGCGCGACATATGGATGTTGCGAAGTTAGCATTTACTGGAAGCGGACCAACTGGTCGCAAGATGCTGCAATATGCCGCTGAATCAAATATGAAGCAGGTTTCTCTCGAACTCGGTGGGAAGAGCCCACACGTTGTTCTAAAAGATTGCGTGGATTTAGATATTGCTGCTTCCACTATTGCGTGGGGTATCTATTACAACTCTGGACAAACATGTAATGCAGGGTCACGCATTATTGTTGAGCGCGAAGTTAAAGACGAACTCTTCTCAAAAATTACTAAGTTCTTAGATGATTTCAAGGTGGGAGATCCCCTGGATCCAAAGACCATGATGGGCCCACTTGTCTCTAAGTTGCAGCGTGATCGAGTCAATGCTTACTTGGATCTTGTCGGTCAAAATGGCGAAGAAGTAATCTTTGGTGGGGAAAAGACCGTTGGCGATGACCTCACAATTAAGCCAACACTTATCGCAAATGTTAAGAACTCTTCACGCCTGGCTCAGGAAGAAATCTTCGGGCCGGTACTAGTTGCAGTTGAAGCAAAAGATGAAGAGGATGCAATTAATTTGGCTAATCAAAGTGAGTACGGATTAGCGGCTGCCGTGTGGACTGGAAATGTTGCACGTGCCCATCGATTCGCTCGCAGATTGCGCGCTGGCACGGTCTGGGTAAACACATTTGACGCACTCGATGTCATCACACCATTCGGTGGCTTCAAAGGTTCTGGCAGTGGGCGTGATAAATCACTGCACGCACTTGATGCCTACAGCGCACTAAAGACAACGTGGGTTGATTTAAGTTAATGAGTAGCAATGGAGTGCAGGTCTCTGGGCCAGTAATTCCTGGTTCAGAGAAGATTCTGACACCGCAAGCACTAGAACTCATAGCCCTATTGCACCGCGAATTAAATTCACGCCGCCTAGAACTTCTTGCAGCAAGAAGTACGCGCATGCAAAGAATTGCCTCAGGCGAAGATTTAAAGTTTCTAGAAGAAACTAAATCAATACGCGAAGACCTTACGTGGAAAGTCGCACCGACACCTGCGCCATTAATGGATCGTCGAGTTGAAATAACAGGCCCAACAGATAAGAAGATGACCATCAATGCTCTGAACTCCGGTGCAAAGGTGTGGTTGGCAGATCAAGAGGATGCAAATACACCTTTGTGGGAGAACGTGATTGGTGGTCAGATTAATTTACGAGCCTCCATTACTCGCGAAATTGATTTTACAAATGAAGTTGGAAAGAAATATGCACTGCGCCCCGATAATGAGTTAGCAGTCATTGTGATGCGCCCACGTGGGTTTCACTTACCTGAAAAACACATCACTGTAGATAGCGAAGTTACTTCCGGATCCTTCGTAGATTTTGCTCTGTATATGGCTGCATCTGCCCAATTGCAGATTGATCGCGGACAGGGTCCTTACTTTTATTTGGCAAAGTTGGAGTCTCACTTAGAAGTTCGCTTGTGGAATGAAGCCTTTAACCTCGCACAAGATTTTCTAAAAATTCCCCGCGGCACAATTCGTGCAACAATCTTGATTGAAACTTTTCCTGCAGCGTTTGAAATGGAAGAATTTCTTTTCGAACTCAAAGATCACTGTGCTGGTTTAAATGCAGGACGTTGGGACTTCATGTTTAGCGTAATAAAGAACTACCGAACACGTGGAAAAGATTTTGTACTGCCCGATCGAAACTCTGTTTTTATGACAGTTCCATTTATGCGTGCATACACAGAGTTATTGGTGCGCACATGCCATAAACGAGGTGCCCATGCAATTGGTGGAATGGCTGCATTTATTCCAAGTTCAGACCCTGCAATTAATGAAACCGCATTTGTAAAGGTAAGCGCCGATAAAGCACGCGAAGCTAATGATGGATTCGATGGTTCGTGGGTAGCCCACCCTGGAATGGTAGAAATTTGTCGTCAGGAATTCACAAAAGTTCTAGGCGATCGACCGAACCAAAAGGAAAAATTACGTGAGGACGTCAAGGTTTCAGCGACAGATTTACTCAATATCAAAGCAACTCCCGGGGCCATTACAGAAGCAGGGCTAAGAAATAACATAAGTGTGGCAATTCAATATTTAGAAAAGTGGCTTAAAGGATCTGGCGCTGTTGCGATTTTTAATCTCATGGAAGACGCTGCAACGGCGGAAATATCACGATCTCAGATTTGGCAGTGGATTCACAATAAAATTGAATTAGAAAATGGCACGCCAATAACCCCAGAACTCGTAACCACATTTGCAGATGAAGAGGTTGCAAAACTCGGTGGCGATCCGTCACTCTATTTAGTCGCTCGAGATACCTTTATTTCGGTGGCAGTCAGCGACGAATATCTCGACTTTCTGACTTTGCCGGCGTATGCACGCATGCCCTAATCCATTGTTAACCGAGGGTTATCTCACTGTTTCATGATCTGGGACATTTTACCCTCGCCAAGAGCCTTGGTTCAGCCCTACTATCGCCACATTGCACGACAACTCAGAAGGAGTTCATTCGGTGAAAATGCAAGCTGCAGTTCTAGAAGGAGTCGGTTCACAATTTGAAGTCTGTGAAGTTGATTTAGATAAACCAAAAGCTGGTGAAGTTCTAGTAAAAATTGCAGCAAGTGGTTTGTGTGCAAGTGACTTAAACGCAATTGACGGTAAACGCAAACTCGTACCATTTCCTGCCGTGATTGGTCATGAAGCAGCTGGTGTTGTCATTGAAGTGGGACCAGGTGTGACATCACCAAAAGTTGGCGACCACGTAATTCTTTCTATCGTGCCAAATTGCGGAACTTGTGATTATTGCAAGAGCGGTAGACCAAATTATTGTTCAACTGCTGGAGATGCCATGGGCGTCGGCGGTATGTTTGATGGCACAAGTCGCCTTTCACGCAATGGTGAAAAGTTAAATCAATTTCTCACTGTTGCATCATTCGCGGAGTACTCCGTCGTTCCTGTTTCAGGCTGCGTTGTAATTCCGAAAGAGATGCCACTAGATCGTGCTGCACTTATTAGTTGCGCAGTTCTGACTGGCTATGGAGCTGTTGCGAACACTGCAAAGGTTGAGGCAGGAACGCGCGTAGCAGTATTTGGTTGTGGTGGCGTTGGATTAAATATAATTCAAGGCGCACGCATGAAGGGTGCCAAGCGAATAATCGCTGTCGATGTAACAGAAGAAAAATTACAACTCGCTAAAAAGGTTGGTGCAACGGATCTTGTTAATGCATCAAAGGTTGATCCTGTGGCTGCAATTAAGGAGTTAACTGGAGGAGTTGATTACGCATTTGAAGCGCTGGGTCGCGAAGAAACAATCGCACAAGCGTGGTTGACAGTCGATGTTGGTGGACAGCTCACATTGGTGGGCCTTCTAAAAAATGGAGCCAAGCTCACAATCGAAGCTGGACCCTTCGTCAATGAGCAATCCATAAAAGGGTGCTATTTCGGCTCTTCAGACCTGCAGCGAGACGTTCCTCTGCTCGTACAGGCTTATTTAAGTGGTGAGTTACTTCTAGACGAACTCATCACTAGTCGCATAGGTTTGGAGGGACTCAATGAGTCCTTCCAGAAGCTTCGTTCGGGAGAGGGAGCTAGAAGCGTTGTGGTCTTTGACTAGTTCGCTTCACAATTTCATACAAATTTCTATAACTACCTCTTGGTGATTATGGAAAAGCGGGAAATGCCTTCATATAAATGTATGAGGGTAAGCAGTTAACTAAAACCTAACGGGAGGAAACCAGTGAAGTTCAATAAATTCACTAGATCAGCAGTTGTACTCAGCGTTGCTGCAGCACTCGCTGTTCCAACATTTGCAATCACATCTGCAAGTGCTGCATCAAAAGCTTCAACATGGACATCTGCAAAGCAAGCTGGCGGTATCGCTAAGCTTGCAGCAGCATGTAAAAAAGAGGGTCAACTTAATGTCATAGCTACCCCAGTTGATTGGGCAAACTACGGCGAGATCCTTGAAAACTTCAAGAAGAAGTACAAAGTAAAGATCGACTCAAACATTCCTGATGGATCTTCACAGGATGAAATCGATCAAGCCAACGCTCTTAAGGGTACAAAGCGTTCACCAGATGTCTTTGACATGGGAACAACAGTTGGTTACAAGTACATCGACACACACTATGCGCCATACAAGGTTACAAACTGGGCCAAAATCCCAGCTAACCTCAAGGATCCACAGGGTCGCCTTACACCTAACTACACAGGTGTTATGTCAATTGGATATGACGGCGCACTAGGAACAATCACAAAGCTTGATGACTTACTAGATCCAAAGTTCAAGGGCGTAGTTGCTCTTAATGGAGATCCAACCAAGGCATCTGCTGGACTTAACGGTCTATTCATGACTTCACTTGCAACCGGCGGAACACTTGATGACGTCTCAAAGGGTGTTGAGTGGTTTAAGAAGCTCAAGGCTGCAGGAAACTTCATTAACGTAGATCCAAATACAGCAACAATCGACTCAGGTCAGACACGCGTTGTATTTGACTGGACCTACAACCACAAGTCTCACTCTGATCGTTTCAAGGCAGCAGGAAAGTCTTGGAAGATATTTACACCAAAGGGTGCAGAAGTTGGTTCTTGGTATAACGCAGGCGTTTCTCCATGGGCACCAAACCCAGCGTGTGCTCGCCTCTGGATGGAATTCATCTACTCACCAGCGGGTTCAAACTCATGGGCAAAGGGTGGCGCAAGCCCAGTTATTTGGCCGATGATGATCAAGGACAAGACAGCAAGCAAGGCAGCAATTGCAGTTATCGGTTCGGGTACTGGAGTTGCACGCGTTGCTAGCGCAGAACAATTAGCTGCAGCAAATACATACCTAGTCGCAAACTGGGCTGCTGCTGTGGGAACTCGCTAAACGAGTTACTGCACAAAAACTAATGACTCAAAGTCAGATAGCGAGAGCCGGTTCCTCTACAGGGACCGGCTCTCGGTTCTGGCGCAATAAAAAAGATTATCTGGGCGTCATTCCATTCTTAGTTTTTACTGGACTCTTCTTGCTCTGGCCAACTGTCAATGTGGTCTACGGAGCATTTTTTACTGAGGAAGGAGAATTTTCCTTAGATTACGTAGTTAATACAATTCAAAAGGAAGCTCACTGGATTCCTTTTTTGAATACACTCAAGATTTCTTTTTGGACATCCATTGTTGGCGGATTAATTGGTGCGCTCTTTGCTTGGGCAATCTCAACAGGAAAGCCTGATGGAATTGGACGCCGTTTCGTTATGGCAACCGGAGGGGTGCTGGCTCAATTCGGTGGAGTAATGCTCGCGTTCGCTTTCTTTGCAACCTTCGGATTTAACGGATTTGTTACCACTTTTGCACTTAAGTTTTCCGATACCAATTTCTTGGCATCACCCGCTTGGCTCTACGGCCTCTTTGGCCTCGGTGTTGTTTATACATTCTTTCAAATCCCATTGATGTTTATTGTGTTCTTGCCTGCTGTTGAAAATCTCAAGCCTCAATGGAGTGAAGCATCTCAAAGCCTTGGCGGATCCTCAAAGGATTACTGGTTTCGAATCGGGTTCCCAGTTCTATTCCCATCATTTCTTGGTGGCATTTTGCTTCTCTTTGTAAATGCATTCTCTGCTTATGCAACAGCGGCTGCGCTTATCAGTCAAGGCACGATTATTACGCCACTCGACATTGGTAGTGCGCTCTCTGGCGAAACAGGTGGGGCTAGCGCACCACTAGCTAAGACTCTCTCGCTATATATGGTCGCAGTTGTTGTCATCGTGATGGCGTTCTACTCCCTTCTTCGAAAGCGTGTAAGTAAGTGGGAGAACACCAGATGAAACTCTCTATTCCAGGAAGAATCTTTCGCGCATTCATAATTATTGTTACAGGCCTATATCTGCTTGGGCCTCTGTACGGAATGCTCGACTTTTCTACAAAACCCCTTGGTCTAGAAGGTGGCAGAACACTTCGCGCATGGACTGCAATCGGCAAAAACCCTGATGTGGCATCTTCTTTAATCGCTTCATTTTCCATCGCAATTGTTGTCATGCTTTTAATTTTCTTACTCGTGGTTCCAACTGTGATCTGGGTTCACTTAAAACTTCCAGCATTTCGCCGACCTATGGAACTCATCTGCCTGCTTCCACTTGCTATTCCCGCAATTGTGATTGTCGTTGGAATCGCGCCGCTCTACAGATGGATCTCTATTAACGTGACAGAATCTCCGGTCACACTCTCCGGTGTATATGCAATGTTGATTCTTCCCTATACATATCGCTCGCTCTCTGCAGCTCTTGACCTTGTTGATATAGCAACACTGGCAGAAGCAGCTCGAACACTTGGCGCTTCAACTATGCGAACTATTTTCGGTGTAGTGATGCCAACAATTCGTTCCGGCATCATGTCCGGCGTCGTAATCTCAATAGCACTGGTCTTGGGTGAATTTACAATTTCAGCACTCTTGGCTTTTGACACTCTCCAGGTTGTCATTTACTTACTTGGACGCCAAGATGGAAAGATAGCTGTGGCGGTTGCACTATCAGCACTTCTCTTTGTTTTTGCAATTCTCTTCGCAATTCCTACAACCAAGCGTCAGAGAGTAATCCTTGATGCAGATGTCGCCTGATCGGAAAGGATGTCGGCTATGAGTAACTCTGCCTACGTACAACTA
This sequence comes from Candidatus Planktophila sp., assembly GCA_044341305.1. GTDB lineage: Bacteria > Actinomycetota > Actinomycetes > Nanopelagicales > Nanopelagicaceae > Planktophila. Next base: position 21,373 of record JBIIRY010000011.1, read on the forward strand.
GTAAATCTGTCCAAGCAATTTGGAAAGGTTCGCGCACTCGATGGCCTCAATGTTGATATCGCAGAAGGTGAGCTCGTTGCACTACTTGGTCCATCAGGTTGCGGAAAAACTACGGCTCTTCGTGCGCTTGCAGGTTTACAAGATTTAGATGCAGGTCAAATTATTGTTGATGGTAAAGACATAACTTTTCTCGCTCCGAATAAGAGAAACATGGGAATGGTTTTTCAGGCTTACAGCCTCTTTCCTCACATGACTGCTCGCGAGAATGTCGAGTATGGACTTCGCATGAGAGCCCACCGCACTGCAAGTGCAGAAAGATCTAAGCGCTCAGGTGAGCTCCTTGAACTAGTTGGTCTATCAACTCATGCAAATCACTTTCCACATCAGATGTCTGGTGGACAGCAACAGAGAGTCGCCTTAGCAAGAGCTCTTGCAATTCAACCGAAGGTGCTCTTACTTGATGAGCCGCTATCAGCACTGGATGCAAAAGTGCGCACACAGCTACGCGAAGAAATTCGCCGCATTCAATTAGAAGTTGGAACTACAACTGTTTTTGTTACGCACGATCAAGAAGAAGCGTTGGGTGTTGCAGATCGTGTCGGTGTCATGCGTCAAGGAGTCCTTGAGCAAATAGCTGCGCCATCAGAGTTATACGAACGCCCACAATCTGCATTCGTTGCAGAGTTCGTCGGACTTACTAATCCACTACCTGCCAAGGTTTCTGGCAACAGCGCAGAAGTACTTGGTGTCACCGTTCCAACTGTTGCAGGATCAATTACGAGTGGCGCTGGTCTTGCGTTGATTCGCCCTGAGTGGTTTAAGGTCGAAGCAAGTTCATCTGGCAATGCAAAGATTTTTGCTGTCAGCTTCTTAGGTTCTACCTGCAGACTCACTATTGATTTAGCAGATGGTGCTCGTATTCGCGTGCAAATTCCTAGTACAGAAGCAGCAAATTTAGGCATTGGCGCGAATGTAAATGTCACTCTGAAATCTCTGCCTGTATTTGTTAAGGGCGCGTAATGCCTTTAGGCACAATCAAAACAATTGAAACGTACACAGATCAAAATGTTTGTTTTGTAAAAGTTGTTTCATCTGATGGACACGTTGGATGGGGGCAAACTTCTACGTACAACGCTGACATCACTGCGCAAATTTTGCACCGCCAAGTTGCTCCTTGGGTACTTGGGCAAGATGCATCAGATATTGGTGCACTTATTACGCGGGTAGAAGATAGAGAGCATAAATTCCCTGGAAGTTATCGCTGCCGCGCACTTGCAGGTTTAGACACCGCGCTATGGGATATGCGTGGAAAAGTTGAAGGCAAACCAGTTGTTGAATTACTGGGAGGAAAAGTTCAAAAACTACGTGCATACGCATCATCAATGAAGCGTGACATAACCCCACAAGCAGAAGCAGAGCGCTTCCTTAAATTACGTGATGAATTTGGTTTTGATGCATTTAAATGGCGCGTTGGAGCCGAGTGCGGGCATGATGTTGATGAATGGCCAGGACGAACAGAAGAAGTTATTCCAGTTGTTTCACGCGCACTCGGTGATGGCGTTTCCAAATTAGTTGATGGAAATAGCGGTTTTTCTCCTAAGCGCGCCATTGAAGTTGGCCATATGCTGGAGGCAGAAGGCATCGGCCACTTCGAAGAACCTTGCAAATATTGGGAGTTTGATGAAACAAAGGAAGTAACCGATGCATTGAGCATTGATGTAACAGGTGGCGAACAAGATTGGGATCTAGCAACATGGAAGCGCATGATTGACATGCGAGTTGTAGATATCGTTCAACCAGATGTCATGTATCTCGGTGGAATCTGGCGCACACTCAAAGTTACCGATATGGCAGCAAAAGCAGGATTACCAACAACTCCACATAGTGCAAATTTATCTTTGGTGACTATGTGCACAATGCATCTTTTGGGCGCTATTGATAAACCGGGCAAGTATCTTGAGTTCTCAATTGAAGGACTTGATTACTATCCATGGCAAGACAAACTATTTCTCGGAGACCCATTTAAAATTGAAGATGGAAAGGCAACAATTCCATCTGAACCTGGCTGGGGTGTAGAGATTAATCCCGAGTGGTTAGCCAGAGCTGCTAAACAAGTTTCGAGCATTTAAACGCAACACAGTATTTCTGGCGTGCGCGGCACCTAGCGCCCAATCTGCAGGATGTTTTGCGCCAAGGCTTTCGCGTTTTTGCCAGACGTTTGCACTGAGCAATCTTGAAAGCGCGGCCATCTCTAACACATTTTCTGCCTTGCCATAATTTGTTCCGGCAGCATGATCAATAGTGGTGAGAGCAATAAATATCTCTCCGATTTTACTTTGAACTATTTCAATTGTGCGACTCTGTTGTGGCCAGTCGGCATGAGACGCTGTTTCAATCTGCCAAAAACCTTGTTCTTCTATCTCGGAACCAATCCACTCAACGTGGTGTCTATGGACGTGACCTGCAAGCCAGGCGATAACGTGTGGATATTTAAGAAGCATCTCAGTAATTTCATCAACACATATTCGCCGACCTGTGGGTGCATATCCGTTAAACATATTATTTAATGGGTGGTGCGAAGCTAAGACAACAAATCGGTCGCTCGATTTTATTTCATTTTCTAGCCATTCGAATTGTGCAACATCTAAAGATCCTTGCCAGCCGCCAAATTCATTGACGCTATCTATGACGATTAGTTTAATTTTTCCAACATTAGTTGCGTAATACATATGCTTTTTCTGCACATGCTCTTCAGTAAATCCATGGCCTTTGGGCGTACCCGGTGAATTCAAATGCTTGAATGCGTATTCTCCACGTTCGACTGCCTTTCGTTGTACGTCAGGCGTCACGATGACAAAAGGAGCATCTTCGGCGCGTGGCAAAGACGCGGGTCCAACTTCATCAAATGCTTCAAGAGTTTGTTTTAACGTGAGCGATGAAGGCAATCCCACATATCTTTTATCGCCAACGATTGATTCTTGACTATTCTCATCTGGCGTCACTGTGCCCTGGAGTAAAGCGTCATGATTGCCGTGCACCGCAAACCAAGGAAATTTTAATCCAGTTGATTTAATTGGTTTTCTACATGAATCAAGCAACCCAGGAACAATCGGAAATCCATACTTTGCTCGTGCGTCATCATCTTCTTTACCTGCAGGAGTTCCGTGTGGATGCCAATACTTAACGTCATAATGTTCTGCGCCATCATCCATTACGCCTTCGTACTTGGTGGGATCGCCAGAATCAGGAGTAACTTCAAGGCCATCTAGAAGCGCGATGTACCAATCCACTTCATTCTGTTGTGCGTTATCGGTTGTGTCTCCAGTAATGATGGCAGCATCAATTGGATGACCCGATAGCGGCCCAGTTGTGACCTTATTGAGCGCCTGAACCATTGATTCGACAACATGTGGTGACAACATTGCATGTGGTCTGTAGCAGCCGATTGTGCCCACTTGATCTCTAATAGGACTGTCGGGATCTGCCCATCGATCTAAAAACTCTGGGCGAAGTGGTGATTGCGCATCACACACATGTAAATCGGAGAGATGGTGCATGAGAAGAAGCGGCGTGGAGTGTGTGGGAAATTCAGCACCTAGATGCTTTTGTTCTGCTACCTGCTCGAGTTCTGACCAACCTTTTTCGCTGGGAGATTTTCGAATGAACGCCATACCTCAATCATATTCCTTACTCCTTTCTGAACCAGTGTTGGTAGGATTTTGCACATGAGCGAATATCAAGTGATGCGGTGGAGAGAAATCCCTTCAATGGTGATGGCTCGAGATGGTGCGGACACAATAAAAGTTATGTTGCCTGCACGCTTTCAGGAAGCAATCGATGAAGCAGCGATGCGTTTGGGCGAAATCGATGCGGATGCGTACACAGCTGGGTGGAACAGAGATCCCTGGGCGGCATCTGATGAAGCTCCCGCAGATCTAGCAGCGCGCATTACTGCAGCACTTGAAGAAGAGTTTTCCGAAGAGAAGTTACAAGCAATTCTTGATGCAATGAATTCTGCGAATTAAGGAGTCACCATGTCTGCAATCTATGAAGCACTGGCCAGCGCCGTTCTTGCCTCTGATGGCGCTATGGGCACAATGCTGCAAGAACGTGGATTAACAGATGGCGGCGCTCCTGAGTTATGGAATGTTGAAAAGCCGGAAATTATCGAAGATGTACTCGAAGCGTACGCAGCAGCCGGTGCAAATTTCATAACGACAAATACTTTCGGTGCAACACATGGTCGACTTGAATTACACGGCTTAGCTGATCGCGTCATCGAACTCAATCACGCCGGTGCAGCAATTGCTCGCAGAGTTGCAGATCGTCATCCTGGTTGTTTTGTCATGGGAGACATTGGTCCATCCGGTGAATTAATGGATCCGATGGGAACATTGACGCCAGAGAGTGCAAAAGAGTTATTTGCCGAACAGATTAAAGGTTTGGTTGCTGGTGGAGTGGATGCAATTCTCATCGAAACAATGAGTGATCTTGCAGAAGTTGAAGCAGCCGTTGAAGCAGCAAAAGAAGTTGCATCAGGGATGCCAATTATTGCAACGATGTCTTTTGATACTAATTTGCGAACAATGATGGGCGTAAAGCCTGCGATGGCTGTTACACACCTATCATCAATCGGTGTTCGAATTATCGGTGCTAATTGTGGTCGCGGTACTGATGAAATGCGTCAGATTGCACAAGAGATGGTAAATGCTCGCCCTGAAGGCGTATTCATCATTACCCAATCAAACTCTGGACTACCAAAACTAGTAGGTGACACATTTATCTACGAAGGAACTCCAGATGAAATGGCTACTTATGCCGCTGAGATGAAAGCGATGGGCGTGAACATTGTTGGATCTTGCTGTGGTTCAACGCCTGCACACACCAAATCTATTGCAGCTGCAATCGCTTAATTTTGCGTAGCGGCAATCTTTTCTGACCACTCTTTAAATCCGGTAGATAAGTACTGCACTTCTTTAATTTCATTTATTTTTGAGCGTTCACCACTCTTTGCAGCAAACAAATCGCTAATGCTGATTGCGTGATCTGGTTTGAAAATAACTTCAATCGCATCTCCTGCCTGCGCTGTTCCTTCCTGAATAATTCGAAGATAGGCACCTGGGCGTCCTGCTTGCGTGAAATCTTTTATCAACGTTGCACGTTTCCAAAAACCAGCAAAGACGCGGCAAGGGATGCGTGGTTGAGATACTTCAAGAATTACTGAACCGATTTTCCACTGCTCGCCAATCAGGGATGCATTTACATCAATTCCTTCGGTCGTTAGGTTTTCACCAAATCGGCCAGCTGGAATCTCTTCGTTAATCTCTTTTTCCCACCAGAGTGCATCTTCGTATGCATAGGCGTAAACAGCTTGGTCATATCCCCCATGAACATTGGTATCAATTATTCGATCACCTGCCAGGCCATTATCTTTAAATTCAATTGGACCACTCACGCTTCGCTTATCTATTCCTGTGCGCCCTTCACTTCCGGTCCATTCACCATGGTGAAGAACTGAAGTGATGTTGATTGATCTAACGCGTGCGCTCATGAACCAAGTTTATTCAATGCATCACCGCTGACGCGGAAAACAGTCCACTCATCCATGGCAACAGCGCCCTGAGACTTATAAAACTCAATCGATGGTGTATTCCAATCCAAAACCCACCACTGAAACCTGCCATAGCCACGTTCAACGCAAATCTTGGCAAGATGTTTTAACATCGCTAGACCATAACCACGTCCTCGGTATTCAGGTTCGATATAGAGATCCTCTAAATAAATTCCATGTATACCTTGCCACGTAGAAAAATTTAAGAACCAGATAGCGACACCAATTACGCGTTCATCTGCTTCGATAACATGAGCAAAGACATGAGGATTTGGATTAAAGAGCGCTTGCGTTAAGAGCGCCTCGGTTGCGACAACTTCTTGTGGAGCTTTTTCATAGAGCGCTAAATCCTTTATCAGGCGCAAAATATCAGCAACATCGTGGGATTGCGCTTCGCGAATACTCATGATTACCTCTGTAAAAACCTTCTGATGGCGAACCATAACTTTCTTGGCCACTTCATCGCTAACGTAACGGGTGAAACTTGCATTACTTTAGAACTTGGGGATTCACCCGGAGTCTTTACGCCGCTGAGCGCTGGCGAACTTTCATCGAGAGAATCGGCAATTCGTTCAATATTTGAAACAAGTGAGATATTACGAACAAACTCTTCTTGATCTATTCGATCGGTTTCAGCAATAAGTTCCTCAGCCAAAATCGCCGCAGCTAGTCGCAAATCTTCAGAAATATTAAGCGCCTTTTGTTCTGCACTCTGGCTTTCGATGGATTCAATTTTTGATGAAATTGCATAGCTAGCAGCGGACAATGCCGTGGCGATTTGGCGATTAGCAAATTGCGTCACTCCGCCGGCAACAGCTGAGTCAAAGAGCGTTCGTGAAATTGTGCGAACTTGAACCACGGTGTGCTCCATTGCAATGCCACGCAAGTACAGTGCATCGGCTTTATCTGCTTCGGCCAATGGTGACCAACGTGCATATTTTTTCGCTTCTAGTGCCTGCGAACGAACATTTGGAATCTCTTCAATCAAGATGCGAGCTCTCATTAACCACTTACCTGCATCATCTTGTGAATATCCAGTGGCGACGCCTTCTGCCATCTCTCCCAATAAGTCCGCAGATTTTTTACCTAGCCGTGTAATTTGTTCAGTTGTGCGACCAGCTGGTGTATTTGCATGAGAAAAATATGAAAAAATAATTGCAATTCCTGCGCCAATTAAAGTTGAATACAAACGATGTTCAGCTGTGCTGCTACTTATTCCTGGACCGATAACAATTAAGGCTGTGACAGGAACGTTTACTGAGGCAACTTCACCCAGGCGTAGTCCACGGGCAACAACCGAACAAAAAAGTACTGTTGTTGCTACTGCGATTACACCAAAATCAAAGAAGTAAACAGTCAGTAGTGCAACACCTGCACCAATTGCAGTTCCGAGTATCTGTCCGAACCCTTCACGTACTGATTTATATAGAGATATGCGAATACTTAAGCTGCAGACTATGGCGGCTACTAGTCCACCACCTTTAAATGCTTGTTCGCCAACTAACCAAGCAGCACCAGCTGCAAGGCTTGCAACAACAATTTGTCTTACCCAAATTTTGCGATTAGTAAAGAGCGCAATAACACGAGAAAAGTAGCGCTTCATAGCACAAGTCTATTGCGCTAATTATTGTTAAGGCAGAAGTTCAGATAAAAGTTGCTCCACACGTTGCTTAATGTCATCACGAATAACACGCACAGATTCAATGCCTTGGCCTGCAGGGTCATCTAATACCCAATCTTCATAGCGTTTGCCCGGATAGAAGGGGCAAGCATCCCCACAGCCCATTGTGATGACTGCATCTGATTCTTGAACGGCCTCTGGAGTAAGAACTTTCGGCACATTATTGGAAATATCTATACCGACTTCTTGCATAGCTTGAACGGCAATGGGATTGATTGAATCTTTTGGAGCAGATCCTGCGGATAGAACTTCCACACGACCCGCGCCAATTGAATTCATAAAGCCTGCTGCCATTTGAGAACGTCCCGCATTATGAACGCAAACAAAGAGAACGGTTGGTTTATGCGTGGACATCTTCTTCCTTCTTACCTGCTGTTAATAGAACGGTTAATAAGACTCCGATTACAGCGCCTGCAAATTGCGCGGCAATGAACAAAGGCACTGACTTTAATGAAATTCCAGCAAATGACTCGCTCAGGCTTCGGGCAAAGGTAATTGCAGGGTTTGCAAATGAAGTAGAAGAGGTAAAGATATAGGCAGCGCCGATCCAAGCCGGAACAATTACTGCAGCCATGGACGCTCTATTTTGGTGGCGCAAGAGCAAGATGCTTAGTATCAATCCAGCTGTTGCGACAACTTCTGCGATCAACAGATAGTTTCCGGTTCGCGTGTATGTGGACATTTGAACCGCTGGTCTATTGAACATCACATTTGCAAGGATGACACCTGCAGAAGTTCCAATTAACTGGGCAAGAATGTAAAGAAATGCCTTCTCGATTGAAATCCGCTTATATACAAGCTCGACAAGGGTTACGAGTGGATTGAAGTGAGCCCCACTAATTGGAGCGAAAAGTGTGATGATCAGAAATAACATAAAGACAGTTGTGATCGTATTGATAAAGAGTTGAACGGCAATGTCTTGCGTCAAAATGGTAACCATCAAGCCCGAGCCGACAACGCTTGCTCCTAGCAATAGTGAACCTAAAATCTCGGCTGATATTTTTTTAATCATTAATTATCCTTCGCAAGTGGACTTAAGTTGAACCAAAGTTTTGGCAACTGCTCTCTGTGTCCAAGGATAAGCCTTGCGAAGTGATAGCCATGCTTTTGAGATTCGTGGCGCGCGGGATGCGTCAAAGGTTTCTGTTACTTGCGTCATTTGTGGTCCGATGTTCTCCAACTCGTAACGCCAAATCCATCTTCCAAGATGTCGCCAGCCGATTAATGAGTTCTCCTCGTATTCAACAACTGTATTCTGAATTCGATAATTAATACCAAGGCGCATTTTCATACCAAATTTAGATCCCAAAACTAGTTTGTCAGGACCGCTGATGTTTTCTTGAATTGTCTTTGTTCCGTCAATCTCTTTGTGACGGCGCGGATTGGAAAGAATCGCAAAAATTTTCTCAGCTGGAGCGTTTATGACGATTCGAGCTGATTTAACCTCTTCTTTGCCAGTTTCAAGAATTTGGGCAAGAACTTTTTCGCTCATTTATTTTCTTAAGAAAGCAGAGAGGTACGCCACGCTAAAGAGAAAGCCGATAGCAGCGTATGCAATTGTGAACCAACCAAATTCAGCAGGAATTAGCAGAGTTAGTGCTCCTAAAGCAGCTGCTGAAACCACCATGACTCGGGCTGAGAAAACCACGCTCGTTTCACTACCGAAGCGAGATACAGAGAGCATGTTTCCGGTTAAAGCAATCAATGTAATCGCAATCATTCTCATAGACCATTGAAGTGAAGCAGTTGTTTCAAGATTAAGTAACTCTAAGAATGTTTTAGGAGCAATAAGAAGAAATATGGCGCTGAGTCCAAAAACTGTCGAGCCGAGTTTTAAAATCGTTCGCAGACGTTTGATGGTCAAGGCTGAAGTAAAGGACATGGGCCGAGCGTAAACCTATAGAAATGGAGTTTCTAGTATTTCGAGCAGGATTTTTGAGGGCGATTACGGTTGCAGTACGCCTGTAGCCAGCAATACCAGGAGGGCGCTTCCGAGAACCACACGATAAATAATGAAGGGCGCAAAACTCTTAGTAGTAATGAATTTAAGCAGCCAAGAAATTACTAGGTATCCAACGATGAAGGCTACGACTGTAGCGACCAAGGTTTCCGATAAAGAGTAAACCGCCACTTGATCATCGGATAACGCACTCTTTAGTTGGTAGAAACCACTTCCAAATACAGCTGGCAGGGCAAGCAAAAATGAATAACGCAACGCTGCTTCACGGGAATAACCAAGCAAACGACCCATTGCAATCGTTGCTCCAGAGCGCGAAACACCAGGAATAAGGGCTAATGATTGGGCAAGACCGTATAACACTCCGTGCTTCACATTGAGTTGAGAAAGATCTTTAATTTTTGAACCAAATCGATCGGCTGCACCGAGCAGAAGTCCAAAAATTACCATCATGGAAGCAATGATCCATAGTGATCGTAATTCATTGGTTATGAAATCTTGTGCAAGATATCCAATAACAACAATAGGAATTGATCCAACAATAATTAGCCAACCAATTCGAGAATCTTGATTTCGTGCACTTTTATCCGTAAGACTTGCGAACCACGATGTAATGATTCGCACGATATCTTTTCTGAAATAGATCAATACCGCTAACTCTGTTCCTATTTGAGTTATGGCTGTAAACATTGCTCCGGGATCAATTGCATTTGGAAATACCTCACCGGCAAGGCGTAAATGCGCGCTCGATGAAATTGGAATGAATTCAGTGAGGCCTTGGATGATTCCGAGAATTATTGCTTCGAACATCTCATCCGCCTCACCCGTAATTATTTAAGTCTGAATAATACCTTTGACTCTAGTTTCTGAAGGTTATTTTCTTACCGTGCATCACAACTTTTAATCTAGCAATTGCACTTTTACCCATACCGTGAAGATTTGTCAGCTCTTCTAATGAGATTTTACGAAGATCAGAGACTTTGTAGAGCTTGGCTTCAACGAGTGCACGGCGAGCAGGCGCTGCTAAACCAATAGCACGCCACTCTTCGTCTCTCTCTTCATTCTTTGAAATCTTGGTCATAGTTGATTATAAAAGTAATATTGCCTTATGAGCGCTTCTCAGGTACAAAAAGAGATTCAAGCCCTTGCTAATCGTGGAAGAGCACATGATCTTCAGAAATTCTTTCAGACAGCACCTGGTCAATATGGTGAAGGTGATGTTTTTCTTGGACTCACGGTTCCACAGGTACGCGCAATAGCCAGAGAATTTAAAGGGATTTCACTTAGAGAAATTGAACTCCTCATTCGATCTAAATTTCATGAAGTACGACTTTGCGGATTGGTTATTCTGACGCTTCAGTACAAAGCTACAAAAGAGCGTAAAGAAAAGAAGAGGTTCTTTGATCTGTACATGAGGGCAATGACTGGCGGATACATAAATAACTGGGATCTCGTCGATGTTACCGCCCCAATCATTGGCGAATACCTCATCGATACAGATGATCCATACATATTGCTAAGCAAGCTAGCCAAGAGCAAGTCTCTCTGGCAGCGCAGAGTTTCTATTGTTTTCACTTTTGCCTTTATTCGTTCTGGAGATATTGAACCAACATTTGAAATAGCGGAGAAGTTACTAGGCGATAAACACGATCTGATTCATAAAGCGGTGGGATGGGCTCTGCGCGAAGCTGGGAAACTCAATGGGGTTGAGCTGCGTAATTTCTTATCTGCACACTCTCATGAAATGCCACGCACTATGTTGCGATACTCCATAGAGAAATTTCCAGAACGCGAACGCAAGAAGTGGTTAATTGAAAGCAAAGGCATCAACTGATTTTTGTTGTAATGTTCTGTTTATGGCAATAGTTAATTACTATGCGGCTGCACGAGCCGCCGCTGGAGTCTCAGAGTCACAAGTATGTGGGGATACTCTCGGCGAAATTATTGCAACCGCTTCTTCTCAGCATCCACAGCTAGATGCGATATTGCCTGGATGTTCATATTTAGTAAATGGCTCTGCTCAATCAGATTTGAGTGCGGAAATAAATGCAGATGACGTTATAGATGTATTGCCTAGATTTGCAGGTGGGGCTTAACCGCCGATTGCAGACATTGGTCGCGATGGTTGGATAAAGCTTGGATCATTAATTCCGTGGCCTGGCAGCTTCTCTTTAACGGTTACATGGAATTTAGAAATGAGCGCTTCACGCTTTTCTTCTTGAGTTAAGTCAGAGCGAAGAATCCCACGCAAATCTGTCTCTTTCATTGAGAATAAACATGAACGTAATTGACCATCTGATGTCAGACGAATTCGATCGCATGCACCACAAAATGGACGACTCACGCTTCCAATAATTCCAACAGTTGCTGTTCCTCCATCAATTAAGAACTCTTCGGCAGGAGAAGAACCGCGATAATCAACAGGTGTGAGTTTGTACGTACTGCTGAGTTGTTCAAATATTTCATCTGCTGTGATGAGATCTGCGCGATTCCAAATACCACCGGCATCTAGTGGCATCTGTTCAATGAATCGAAGATTGAGATCTTCAGCCAGCGCCCACTTCAATAAGTTGGTAACTTCCCCATCATTTACTCCGCGGAGCAAAACTGCATTAATTTTCACCGGCAATAATCCTGCTTCTTTTGCTGCGTCAATACCTTCGAAGACATCTGGCAGGCGATCTCTATAGGTCATTTTCTTAAACACTTCGCGATCTAAAGTATCCAAGCTGATATTGATTCGACGTAAGCCTGCTTCAAATAATGGTTTTGCAAGTTTGGCAAGTGCAAGTCCATTAGTTGTCATGGACAAAATTGGTGGGTTTTCTATCGCGGATATGCGAGAGACGATTTCAACAATGTCTGGCCGCAGCAGCGGTTCGCCACCTGTTAGCCGAATTTCATCTATGCCTTGAGAAACGCCAACTTCAATGATTGAGATCAACTCATCTGTGGTGAGAAGTTCATCCGATGGCAACCACGCAGCAAAGTCATGCGGCATGCAATAGGTGCAGCGCAAGTTACAGCGATCAGTTAATGAAACTCGTAGATCTCTGTGCCCACGACCGTAGGTATCAACTAATTGCGTCATGCGCTATTGACCCACTCGTTAGTTCCATCTGCAAAGACTTGATACTTCCAGATGGGAAGTTCGCTCTTTACAACTGAAACAATTTCCTCACATGCGGCAAAAGCAGGCCCACGATGAACTGCTGATACAACAACAGCAAATGCGGTTTCGCCCATAGGGATTTCACCATATCTATGCGCAACTGCAACACCTAGAACATCGTGTTTGGCTGCAATCCGGTGTGTAATTTCATCAATAACACTTTGAGCACTCGGATGAATTTCATAAGTCAAAGAAGTGACGCTCTTGTCGCCATCGTTATCTCGAACATCGCCTGAAAAACTTGCAACGGCGCCAGCCTGATGAGTTTTCAGAGATTGAGTGAGTGAAGCCACCGAAATCTTCTCTTTAGTTACTAGGGCTGTGATCATGTCCGGCCAGTTGATCGTGGATGTGAGGTGCGAGTCTTTCAATAATTACGAGTCCATCTTTTGCAGCTCCTGGCGAACCAGGTAAATTGATAATTAAAGTTTTATCCGTCACTCCAGCAACGCCACGTGATAAGTCTGTTGTTGGAACTTTCTCTCGAGAATATGCTCGCAGCGCCTCAAGAATTCCAGGCATTTGTTTCTGAATCAACGGAGCCGTTGCCTCTGGCGTGATATCAAAAGGTGAAATCCCAGTACCGCCAGTCGTCACTACCAAATCAACGCCATCTTTAATTTCAGCTTGAATTGCTATTGAAATTTTCTCTATCTCATCAGGCACAACCAGAACTGATTCGATGTCATATCCAAGGGATTTCAATCCATTAAGTAGAACTTGTCCTGAAGTATCTTCATAGACGCCGTTGAAGGCTCGATTACTCGCGGTGATAACAGCAGCGCGTTTCATGTGCGCTTCCAGTGGCCGTTTCTTCCACCATCTTTTTCATCAACTTGTATGTTCTTAATTGTTGCGCCGGGATCAAGAGCTTTGGTCATATCAATAATTGTCAGAGCCGCGATTGATACCGCGGTAAGCGCTTCCATTTCTACACCGGTGCGATCAGAAATCGTGACGGTCGAATAAATCTTGACTCCATCTTCGACAATTTCTAAATCTACATTCACGCTAGAAATAGAGATTGGATGGCAGAGTGGAATTAACTCTGGCGTTTTTTTAGCGCCCATAATTCCTGCGATACGAGCAGTTGCTAAAACATCGCCTTTTGGAGTTTTGCCTTCTGCAATGAGTGAAAGAACTGATTTGCTGAGTACAACTTTCCCAGATGCACGTGCACTGCGCTGTGTAATAGCGCGATCTGATACATCAACCATATGGGCATTTCCATCATCGTTGATGTGGCTCAGTTTCTCACTCATCTGTGAATCCTAATCCTTTGTTGCTGCCCATCAAGGCCGAGTACTGCGAGTTCGAAGCCTCAGGGCTATAACAGCGCAGAGCGAAGCCAAAAGACTGGCAGCCAAAATTCCAACCTTTGCATCAGCAATGAGAGTTTGCGAATCTGCATAACTGAGTTCGGCAATGAGTAAGGAAACAGTGAATCCAATGCCAGCAAGTAAACCAATTGCGAGTATGTCACTCCAGCGCAAAGCAGGATTAAGGGATGCTCTAGTTAATCGCGTTACGAGATAGGTTCCACCAAAAATACCAACTGTCTTGCCGACGACTAATGAACAAATAATCGCAACACTGATGGGGCTCGTAATTGTCTGGCTTAATCCAAAGTCACGAACATCGACACCGGCAGATGCAAATGCAAAGAGTGGAATAACTAACGCCACGCTGATGGGACGAAAGAATTTCTCTGCAATCTCTGCAGGAGATTTTTCTCCGAATATGTGAGTTTTGTTCTTGGTCAAGAGTGCAATTGCGACTCCTGCAACGGTTGCGTGGACTCCTGATTGATATGTAGCCCACCAGATTGCTAAACCCAGTGGGATTGCGATGTACCAACGAGCAACATTGAATCTTTGTGCAATCCAGTAAAGAATCAATAAGGCCAGCGTTAAAGCTAACATCGCGATATCTGTCTTGTTCGAGTAAAAAATCGCAATTACAGTGATGGCTCCTACGTCATCAATAACTGCAACTGTTAGCAAAAACGCTCGTAATTCTGTGGGAAGAGATCTTCCGGCAATAGCTAGCACTGCAAGTGCGAAAGCAATATCTGTTGCCATTGGAATTGCCCAACCTTTTGCAGCCTCGGCATTGCCTCGAACCAAGAGAGTGTAAATAAGTATGGGCAAAACCATTCCGGCAACAGCTGCGACAAGAGGTACTAAAGCTTGGCTCGGTTTTGCTAAAGAGCCATGCACCAATTCGTGCTTGAGTTCGAGCCCTGCAACAAGAAAAAATATTGCAAGTAACCCATCAGATACCCAGTGCAGAACTGACAAATTCAAATCTAGAAAACCAATACTTAACTTACGCTGCAGCATCTCTGAATAGCCTGCGGAAAAGTAAGAATTAGCGACAACCATTGCGATTGCAGCTGAAGTCAGTAGAAGTATTCCGCCTAAAGTTTCGTCCTTAAATGCCCTAGTAAGCCAGCGACCTTCTACTTCGCTTACAGGTCCAAGAACAACTTCGTGCTGATCGCTCATGCCCTAAGTGTATTCCCTGAGAAAAGCGCGAATGGATTTACTCTTTTTCGTCATCGCTTTTGGCGTGAGCGTGCGCACTATCACCATCAGTGATGCGACCTGCGTGCGCGTGCGCACTTGGATCTCGCTTGACCTTAATCAAGCTAGCAATGGTAGACACAATCAAAATCAAGGCAATCACAGCCAAGCTCATGAGTGTAGGAATTTTTGGTACTTCGTTCCAAATTTCGTGGACAAAAGTCATAATTAACTTAACACCGATGAACATCAAGATAATTGATAAACCAAGTGATAAGTAAACCAATTTATCAAGCAAGCCTTTTACCAAGAAGTAAAGGGCGCGAAGTCCAAGTAGTGCAAAAGCATTTGCACCAAAAACTAAGAATGGTTCTTGCGTAACACCATACGTTGCGGGAATTGAATCAAGTGCAAACAAAAGATCTGTTGAGCCAATTGCAATCATCACTAAAAACATTGGTGTTGCAATTCGCTTGCCATGAAGGCGTGTAAACATCTTTGATCCATCGTATTCATCAGTCATTGCAATACGTTTTCTAATCAACTTTACAAACGCATTGTCTTCAGGTGAAGGATCCTCATCCCAGTGCTTAAATAGCCCCACGCCAGTCCAAATCAAGATTGCACCGAAGATAACGAATGTAAAGCTAAACGCGGCTAGTGCTGCTGCACCTACTGCAATAAATATTGCACGAAGTACTAGAGCAAGAATGACGCCAAACATCAATACGCGTTGATGATAGATAGATGGGACTTTAAATTGGGCCAGAATAATTATAAAAACAAAGAGGTTATCTACTGAAAGAGATTTTTCTACCAAGTAAGCCGCAAAGTATTCAGTTCCAAATTGAGAGCCTGCAGTTAGCCACACCCACACACCGAAGGCGATAGCCACTCCAATGTAAAATAATGACCACGTAACAGCCTCTTTAAACAAAACATCATGAGGCTTACGACTAACAGTTAATAAGTCCACAACGATCAAAACTGTTATAGCGGCAAGAACTAGAGCCCAAGTTAAAAGAGATACATCCATGTTTTACCTATTTCGCTAAAGGGGCAGATACTGCCAAGGTCTCCCTCACCACAATGTGGTCGCAACCCCGGGATATTTCTATCCGTATTGACGGAGGTGCATTAGCGAGGTACTCCCCTTAACGTAGCCAAATACTAAACATTGTTGGGGACGTGTGCAAATTTAAATAAAAAGAGCGATTTTGCCTACTTTGCAGCCGCGGTTACCTTGTAATTTATGAATTGGCAAAGAAGCGGACAGGTCCGCGATGTTCAACTGTGACTTTGTCTCCAACTTCAAAATCCATTGGGCCAGCAACGCGGGCTCGAATAATCTCTGAACTATCCGCAAGCTTTACAACCAACATTGCATCGTGGCCGTAGTAATCCAGTTGAATTAGTGTGCCACTAACTCCATGAGAAGAATTCTTAGAGACCAATATTTCTTCTGGACGAATAACAATGTAACCATTACTTTTCATTGCAGGTTGGGAAGTTGAACCATTGGATGCAATTGCGTATCTGGTGCTTCCATCTGCAGATTGCTCGGCATCTAAAATCAGCGCATCACCGGTGCTTGCAGCAACTGAAGGCGAAATTGGTGATTCATAAACTTCCTCAGGAGAGCCATACTGTGCAATCTTTCCATCTCGCATCAAAACTACTTTGTCGGAGGAGACTAAAGCTTCTTCCCGATCATGAGTGACAAGAATTGCAGTTGTTCCTTGGGCGCGAAGAAGCGTAACGACATCTGCACGAAGTTCATTGCGAAGCTGCGCATCTAAAGCTGAGAAAGGTTCATCGAGAAGAACTAGTTTTGGCTTAATCGCTAATGCACGTGCAAGTGCAACGCGAGTTTGTTGCCCACCTGATAGTTCGGTTGGCATTTGATTTTCAAAGCCAGACATTCCAATCAGTGCAAGCATTTCAGAAACAGTTGTCTTGATTTGCTCTGCTGAGAATTCTTTTCTGTCTAAGCCAAAGGCAATATTTTTTGCAACATTGAGATGAGGAAAGAGCGCGCCCTGTTGAGGAACATAACCAGTTCGACGTTTATTGGGTGGCAGCACCACGGATGAAACACCAACTAGTTGTGAGCCAAAACGAATCGTGCCTTCGCGTGGTTGCAAAAGTCCAGCGATAACACGAAGAAGTGTGGTTTTTCCGCAACCTGATGGGCCAAGTAGCGATGAAATCTCTCCCTCCTTTAAATTAAAAGAGAGATCATCAATAACAGTGCGGTCACCAAATGCGACAGTAAGGTGCGAAACATCAAGTGATGTCATGCAAGGCTCCCTACTTTTGAATCGCTGTTGGTTGAACTAGGTGCTGATTCTGCCCGAGGCATACTCAGGAGAAAAGTTGGAACAGCGGCGATAAGAACTAAGAGTAAGGCGTATGGCGCTGCATCATTAAATCGGTTGATTGATGCATAGCTCCAAATTTGAGTTGCTAGCGTATCCATGCCAGTAGGACGCAGCATCAGAGTTGCTGGAAGCTCTTTCATCGCAGTGAGAAAAACAAGCAGTGTGCCGAGTCCTATGCTCGGAAGAGCAATTGGGAAGACAACAGAAGTACTAATTCTGGTCTTACTCTTTCCAAGCGTTGCAGCCACCTCTTTTAATACGGGCGGAACAAGTTGAAGAGAGAAAGTCATGGAAGCAACTGCTTTTGCAAGGAAGAGTAATGCGTAAGCAAATGCTAAGAGAAAAACTGATTGATAAATAGGCCCAAGTTTTGAACCAAGTGAAACAAGTGCAAGGCCAATCACTACACCAGGCAAAGCATGTCCAACCAAAATTATGCGCTCAGACATTCGTGAGAATCGGCCAGCATGTGTGGCAATTAAAAATCCAAGTGGGGCAGAAAATAAGAGTGCAATCATTGCACCAAAGGCAGAGACCGAAATTGTAGAAACGGATGCAGCAATAAGGCCTGATATATCAATTGGATTTGGGTTGCTGATAAATCTAGAAATCAGCACATAGAAAGGAACAATCACGGCAAGTGTTGTGTAAATTCCAACTGAGATCAATACCAAACTCTTTAGTCGAATACTTGTGATTCTGGAATCTTGTGTGTACAGGCGCTTAAAGACGTTCTCTTTTGCTTTTTTATCTTTGATTCTTTCGTCTGCAGCAATAAAAACAATTGATGCAAGTATCAATACAAGTGAGATTACGGATGCAGCGCTGCGATCGTAAGAAGATTTGAACATGTTTTGGATCGAAACAGTCAAAGTTTCGACATTAAGAAGTGAGACCGCTCCAAAATCACTGAGGACATATAACCCCGATAGCAACGCACCGGCACTGATGCTTCCACGAATCTGAGGAAGGATTACTCGAAAGAAAATCTGACTCCGTGATTGTCCAAGAGTGCGGGCAACTTCGATGAAGCTGTTATCAATTCGGCGAAGCGAAACCAAGATAGCCAGCAGCATGTAAGGCATCGTTGTCAGGACAAGTACGAAGGCAGTTGCAAGAACGCCTGAGAGCGATGGGAATAGAGCTAGCCATGTGTATGTGAATACATAGGATGGAATCGCTAGTGGAAGAACGCTCGCAACAATCAGGAGATGCGCTTTAGGGACTCGAACAAAATGAAGTCCGACTGAGATCAAAGTTCCTAGGAATATGTTTACAGCAACAACAATTACTAACAACACCGCCGTTGTAGCGAGTACTTCGAGAGTTTTACCCCGAAAGAGCAGATCTACGATCTCGGGTAAAGGTTTTTCAAAAGCGCGAATAATTAAGTAAATAAAGGGTATGAGCACTACTGCAAGCAACATCCCCACTAAAACATTAAGGACAGGATGCACCTCGGCCGGTTCTCCACGCGAGGTGAAGAGTCGGGGTGCGATGCGATCCTGAGCCAGCTTTGCCATGGTTTTAGAGCAATCCGACCTTTACAAGTAGATCTTGCGTTACTTGAATATTTTTTAGTGCATCTAGATCAACCGTAGGTGCGCCAATCTCACTTATCAAAGGAAGTCCGGCTGGTGCTGTAGCGCCGGCAAGTAATGAGTACTCATGTGTTTGTGCGACAAATTCTTCTTGAATCTTCTGTGAAGTCAGAAAATTAATGAGATCTTGCGCCGCTGCATACTTTTTGCTTGAGGCAAGGACTCCCGCGCCCGAAACGTTGATCATGTTTCCAAGGTCGCCAGATTTAAAGAAACCATTCTTCACATTTATCTCTCGTCCCAAACCTTCGGAGACTTCCCAGATGTAATAGTGATTAACGAGTCCAATTGAGATTTCTTTTTTATCTATAGCTTCAACGATGGCACTGTTCTTAGCAAAAATACGAACATCATTGGCCTTTAATCCTTCAAGCCACTTCTGTGCAAAATTGGCACCCTGTGCATTAACTAGTGCTGTTACAAATGCTTGGAAGGATGCATTGCTTGGAGCAATACCGAGCTTTCCTTTGTATGAAGCGTTGGTAAGTTCGGTGACAGATGTAGGTAACACCTTAAGCAGATCAGGATTGTAAGCAAAGACTCGTGCGCGACCTGTAACACCTACCCAATTGCGATTTGCTGCAACGTATTCTACGGGGATGTTTGCTGCTACATCAGCCGGAAGTTCGATAAAAAGATTTTCTCTAGCAACTGCGCCGAGTGAACCGGCATCTTGAGATAGAAAGAGATCTGCAGGTGAGTTAGAACCCTCTTCAAGGATTTGGGCTGCGAGCTCGGCTGAATCTCCATAACGGATA
This sequence comes from Candidatus Planktophila sp., assembly GCA_044341305.1. Taxonomy (GTDB): domain Bacteria; phylum Actinomycetota; class Actinomycetes; order Nanopelagicales; family Nanopelagicaceae; genus Planktophila. The sequence goes on from JBIIRY010000011.1 coordinate 41,059, forward strand.
TTGAGTTTGATCCCTGAGGATTCTTCCCACTGCGCAAAAAACGGTGCGATAAATTCTTCCGAGCGACCTGAGTAAACGGTTATCTCTGTGGGATCTGTTGCCTGTTCATCTGAACTAGAACAACCTGTCATCACTGACGCCGCAATAATTGCAGCGCTTGCAGCAACTAGAGCCTTGACCGCTTTTCTCACTAAGTGCACCCCTTGAGTCTGTGTGCGCAGGGCCTAACTGCCCTAGCAACAGCACTTTAGTTGAAAAAACTGAATTACGCAACAAAAATGTTGCTTAAATGCACCTGCCCGGCTGGCGGTTATCGACTTCGAGTTAACGTGTTTACCAGCTGCTCAAGCGGTCCTTGGCTAAATCTTTTCAGCCAGATTGTCGAGAGATAAACAAGTAATGCCCAAATTCCAACTGCCAGGAGTATTACTTGCCAAGTCTGTAAATCTTGGAACAACCCGAAACCCCATGGGCCAAAGATCATGGAAGTGATTATCGATTGCGAAATATACACAGTCAGAGACATTCGGCCTGCCGGCTTCATCCAAGAGACGAGATTTGATTTCTCCTCAACTAATTTACGGATAAGGCCAACATAAAACATTGACAACAATGGCGCGGCAACAAAAGATGAAAATACCGCGAGGACATAAATTGCTTCAGAAGGTTCTGCAGATTGTTCATTATTGACAAGAATTATTGCTGCAATAATCTGGAGTGGCGCCCCAAAGAAGAAACCTTTTTTCATTAAGGCGGAGTTCTTTTTCTTGTCTATTGATGAAGACAAGAATTGTGTTCTTGCCAATCGAAGTCCAAGTAAGAAGGCAGCAAATGCTAAGCCGCCCTGAAGAAGTATTCCTGTTGCAACCCCATAAACCCATAAATCTAGACGGGCTGGAATTGCATCTATAAATGAACCATTCAATAACGAGGAATCGAGTTTTGATTCCATCGGTACTTGGAAGCTCTCGTCGGGGAAAACACGCTCGGCAACATAGATCAATGCGCCAACTAGGAGAAGGATTGTCGAAGTAACTATGAATATTACGCGGGTCCAGATATTTAGAGTTTTATCCTTGCGAAAGAAAAATGGAATGAGCAGTAGTCCGAATAATCCGTACACAAAAATTATGTCTCCATGCCACAAGAATGTGAAGTGGAGTGCTCCCAGCACGATTAAAACAAAACAGCGCTTTATCCAGCGAGCTCTGTTGGAACGCTCTCCTCTAATTATGTAATTAGAGCTATACCCGAAAAGAAAGGAAAACAAGAGATAGAACTTGCCTGCAAATATCGAGGCGATGATGAAAGTTGCTGAACCGTTTGCTAACCCAAGAGTCCATTCACCACGAGCACCTTCGGAGCTGTTTAAGCCCATGAATTGAATGTTGACGACCAAGATTCCGAGAAGCGCAAAGCCTCGCAAAACATCAGGTGCGATATCGCGTTGCATGTTGATTAGATATCTTTTTCGCGCCAGGCCATAACCATTGATGGCAAGGCTGCAGTCGCAAAGACAGCAGCTATAACTACATAGCTTCCATCATTTCCTTCAGGCTGAAACATCTGAAGCTCTGGTCCGTAAAACATTAACACCATCAAACCCATAAGAATGTAACACAAGATGAAATAAGCGTATCGATACGATGTATTGCGAACCGCAACCTGTCGCTCGTCTAATAACTCATCTGGAGCATCTGCAATTGATCTCACGGCTATGCGCAAGAATGAATAACAACCAAGCGTTGCAAAGATTACAAAAATAACTGTGACTGAATAAATGACTAGCCCTACTCCAGGACTTAATTTTAGATTTGTCTTAAGAGTTGGCCAGTAGCTACCCAGAGATGTAAGAACAAGTCCAAGTGACATCAGGATCACTAAAATTCTTCGATTTCGTTGTGGTCGTAACCACCGGTATTTAGAGTTTTCATCGTTTAACAGTGCCTTTACACCTTTTTCCGTGACACCCTCAAACCAATAAATCTTATTCTTCTTCGACATCTTTACTTTCCTTTCTTGAATGGGGTCAACGAGAAAAGCTCTGAAACTTCTTGATTGAGTGATTTAGCAATGCGTAAAGCGAGAACAAGTGAAGGACTGTATTCCTCGCGCTCTGAGTAACCGATGGTTTGGTAGTGAACCCCAACCTTGTCAGCTAATTCTTGACGTGTGAGTCCCAGTGCCAATCGGGCATCTTCTATCCGGTTATAGACTGGCTCTTCAGGATTGCGACTCATGGAAAATAGCATATATGCTATGTAGCATTAATGCAACATGCTTAATTAGAGAGTTAGAGGATTATGAAAAAGAAGTCCCCCGTCATCCTTCTTCAGATATCCAATTTTGCCTCTGGGCTGGGCAACTCGATAGTGATGATCACCATTCCTTGGTTAATTCTTGAACGTACGGATTCACCAGCATTTGCTGGTTTAGTCGCGGCAGTTTCGGCGTTGCCTGGAATTCTGGTTTCACCTATCGGTGGCTGGTTGGTCGATCGCATTGGGCGTAAAGCAGTAAGCATTAGCGCCGATCTACTTTCTGCACTCTCAGTTGCTGCTTTTCCAATTATCGCAATGACATTTGGACTATCTAATCTTTCAATTCTTCTCATCGCTGTTGCTGGCGCAGTATTTGATCCTGCTGGGTATACGGCAAGAAAAACAATGCTGCCGGATGTTGCAACAGCATCTGATGTTAATCTCGATCGTCTCAATGGAATACATGAAGGATTCATGGATGTGGCGTGGGTATTCGGACCTGCAATCGGTGCAGGGTTGATTGCAAGTATTGGTTCCATTAATTCTTTCTGGGTTGCAGCAGGTCTGTTTGTCATCGCCGCATTAACGATAGCTTTCTTGCGTATTACAGATGCTGGTAAGGAATCTAAAGAGTTGGCGATTAAGTTAGGCCAAAAAACTGATGCAAGAATTCGTATGGGCGTAAAGGCTTTGTGGGATGACAAGTTGTTAAGAACTTTGAGTATTGCAATTTTAGTTATTGCGGCTGTTTACCTGCCTACTGAATCTGTTGTGCTCCCAACCTATTTTGAAGATATTGATAATCCCGGCGGGCTTGGATTAGTTATCTCGGCTTTGGCTGGAGGTTCGGCAATAGGTTCATTTGGTTATGGATGGATCAGTACGCGTATTCAACGAAGGACTTTGATGCGCATAATCATGATTGGAAGTTCCGTAAGCATTATTCCAATGGCATTTCTTCCACCGTTGCCAATACTTATGGCCGCCGGATTCTTACTAGGTTTGGCTTGGGGTCCTTACAGTCCGCTGCTCAACACATTGGTGCAGCAAAGAATTCCTGCACATTTGCATGGACGAGTATTTGGTGTACAGACCGCAGTCTTTTACGCAGCTCCTCCATTAGGGATGGTTTTGTCTGGGCTCTCTGTTGAGAATTATGGAGTTGCATTTACTTACGCGATTTTGGCAGGAGTTCTCTCGCTCACATCCATCATTGTTTTACTCACAAAGTCCTTGCGCGCAAAGTTCTGAGTCCGGTTGTTAAGGGAGGGATCCCGGCCCTGCTTCGGGCAAATCCCCCTTGCATATCACCCATTACGCTCAATACGAGGTGCGAAAATACTTCGCATGCCTCACCCTTAGAGGGTGAGTAAAGACACTGCCAAGTCACCCCTACCGGGCTATTCCAGCAGCGTGCAAAAAATTATTGAGACTGCCATTGAAAAGAATGATTTAGATTTTTTCTATCGCCTCTATTTAACGCGAATGGCAGAGCTGTCTCTGACTGGACAGGGAAAAGAATTTATTGAGTACGCAAAAAGTTCTCTTGACGAGTCACGGAACAGTTTGTTTATGGCTAAGGGCTTTGAAGCAATAGGAAATTTGATTGACTTGAATTTCGCACAGTGCATAAACATCTTAGATGAACTTGAGGAAAGCACTCGTGAAAATGAGATTAAAGTTTGGGTCGATCAGATCAGTAATTTATGTCGCGCATACGTCAACTTTCATAATGGAAATTACCAAAAAGCACTGAAGCACGCTGAAATATCAATTGATTCTCCATTCAAGAGTGGCACGTTGGACCCTCTGGATAAAGGCAGATTAATTCGGCTGGTTGCCTGTATTGGTCTAATCACTTCAGATACTAAGAAAATTGATCAGTGTGCTGTAGATATCCAGAAGATAGATAATCCGGATAATTTGAGTGTATTGGATCAAGCTAAATCTGCGATTAAATCGATGCAGTTGCTCTCGCAAGGTGAATATAAAGATGCCTACGATTTAGCAAAGACCACAATCGCGCTAGAAAAAGCTGCTGGTCGAGTTGGTATTGCATCCCCCTTTGATTGCAAATTTGTATTGATTCGCTGTCTTTATGAGTTTTCTATGGTTAACGAAGCATTGGATGAAATTAGGAATCTGCGGGATGAAGCTAGGCAGAATAACTCTGACTTTGTTGCTTATCTGTGCGAGGTTGGTGAAGTAAGAATTTTGTCACGTATTCCCAATAGTCACGATGAAATCTCGGATAAAGTGAATTCATTGCGAAATGAACTCTTGATCAATCCAGATCTGAAGGCAATGACGTGGTTAGTAGATTTAGCGGAGTTCTTCGCCAAAACCCTCTCAAATGATTTGGGAAGAATAAACACGATTATTGAACGCAATCCAGAGTTTTCATATCTACAGCAATTAGGTAAAACTACATTGAGAAAACATAAATATGAAGATGCGACCGAATACAAGAATCTCCCAGAAAACACAGCCTACGAAGTCATTCGAAAAAATCTTCATCTGTCGAAGATAAAGACTGAAGGCGTTAAGAAGCAGCGTGAATACCTAAAGACTGCTCTGGCCAAAGGCGAGCAAGTAGGAGCATTAGAAATTTTCCTGCGTCAGGATAATGCGACCTTGGAAGCGATTATCAATTTGTCTACGGCAAGTAACTCAATCTGGCTCGAATCATTGAGTAGATTGGCAATCGAGCGCATTCAAGAGCGTAATCGAAAAGCAAAGATTTCTGGAGATCAACTAACAGGCCGCGAGATTGAGGTTTTGAAGTATCTAGTTTCAGAGAATTCAATAACTTTAATCGGTCAAACTCTGCACATCTCTAAAAATACGATGAAGACCCATCTGCGAAACATCTATAGAAAGTTAAATGTTAATGGCAGAGGCGAGGCAGCAAAGAAAGCTAAAGAGAACTTCATCATCTAACTAGATGTGAAGAAAAGCGAATCAATCAGTTAAAGCTGTCAACAATCCGACTGCCTAATTCCTGAGCGATTAACAAAGCGATTACACCGTAGTTGATAATCACAATCACTGGTAGATATGAAATTCCCCAAGAGTTAACGAAGTTACGAAGCTTTAATCCCCAATATCCTTGAACAATTGTCACAATGAGAACTGTCCACCACATAGGAATCGTTGCTACCCAAACAACCAAGCAATATGGGCAAAGAACGCCGATGTTATAAATACTCTGAGTAAAGAGCCACGTTACAAATATCCAAGCCACACCCAAACCAACAACGGCACTACGCCAAAACCAAGCTTTGAAGTTAGCACCGGCCATGATGCCAACACCGATAACAATCGGTACAACAAATCCGGCGACACCTAGAAGTGCGTTGGGAAATCCGAACAACGAAGCCTGCCATCGATCAAACAATGCTCCGCATGAGACGAAAGGACTGATGTCGCATGAAGGATTCTCTGTCGGATCCTGCAGTGTCCGAACTCGTTCAACCAAAAGAGCTACAGATGCAAACCAACCAATGCCACCAGCTATTACGAAAATTATTGCAAGCATTTTCCAAGCTCGCCCGAGATTCACAGTGCCTTGATCTTGATTCGTTTCATTTGTGCTCATCATGCAATTCACGCTCCTGTCCATAATGATATCTGAATCCGTTGATAGGTGAATTGAGGAGATTTAGCCAGCGCTCACTTAATTCAAGGTTCGCTCCATGCGCGTGAAGTTTACGATTCAGCCTCAACGAAGGATTTCTAACGAATCGAAACGCTGTTCCAATGTTCAACTGTTGGAGGCTTAGCGAAGTACTCGCCAATAATCCCTCGCCACTTCGGAAATGCTTCGCTCTCTCGAAAACCAACAGTGTGGTCCTCAAGTGTTTCCCAATGAACAAGGAATGTGTACATGTTGGGTTGTTCAATTCCTTTATGCATTTCGAAGTCAATGAATCCTTTTGATTTAGCGAGAATTTCTGCGACTCCGCGTTTTACAGCAGCTTCAAACTTCGAATGGTTTTCAGGTGAAATTTCCACGAATACGGTTTCAAGAATCATAGATTTATTATAAGTAAGCCCGCCTAATAATTGGTAAACAACCAGGCTGCCAATTACAACACGCCCCCATCACGAGCGCGAAGTTACGCAAGTATTAAGTATCAAAACTTTGGAATGAATCAACCTGTGCATGAAGTGTTTCTGTGGGCAGCAAAAAGGACTTGGCAAATAACCAAGTCCTAATTACTACCAAACCACCGTACTGGAATTATTGCACAGAATTAGAGTTACTCGCAGTAACAAAAGCTTAAAGAAGAGTCGCCCTATAAGCCGGAGACTTTCGACTCACGCTCGAAAAGGGTAAATGCCCACGTTGTTGCCCACAAAGATTTGCAAGGCTCTGCTTAGTTTTATTCGTAGCTATGAAGTTTTAAATGATTTAGGATCGTAAACCAGCGTATAAAGAGCGGCAGAATTCTTATCATCTTGTGAATTTGGCTCAAACATAGACTCCTGCGGCCCTTGGATGAGTACAACCATTGAGTTTTCTTCTACGACTTTGCTGCCATATACAGGTGGTTCGTTAGGATTTTGTGCTTTTTCATACTCAGTCTTTTTGAAGTAGTAAACACCAGCAAAGCCATGCATAGTTCCATCAACTGCCTTGTAGTTGATATACACCTGCGCGATTGCCCCGGCCTCTCGTGCCTGATTTGTAAATTCGCTTGGAGCGCTTGTAACCATATTCTCAATGGATAAATGCTTTGCAATCTCTGCTGGAACTTCTATCGAATAAGGCACTGGCGCAAGATTTACCTTTACCATCGCTTGCGAATCATTGGAGCAGGAAGTAAGTAAGAGCAACA
>JBIIRY010000012.1:0-47171 GCA_044341305.1 Candidatus Planktophila sp.
CAGCGATACCGAGCATGTGAACATGAAACGGGTACTGATTAAGCGTCCGACTAAGGAAAAGAGTACCTGTTACTGCTCGGTTCGCCTAAAGGAGGACTAGACAGTTACGCGTAATGAGAGCACAATTTAGGTAATAACTCCTGCAAGCGCTGGTGGACTGGGGAAGGTCGCATCAAGAGCGCACCTTGCTAGGAGATTTAAATGCTTACTCGTGGATCCCTTTATATCCATTCCTGCCCGACTGCCTTAAAACACCATGTCGAATGGTCACTTCAAGCCATCCTGGGCAATGGGATTTCCTTGTCATGGCGCACACAACCGCTGATGGCTGGCACATATCGAGCAGAAATTTCCTGGCGCGAGAAAACAAGTAAGTGTGCAGAAATAGCAACAGCTCTTCGTTCATGGCATTACGTGCGATTTGAAGTACGCGATGAGTCAGATAACGGCGGAGATTTCTATCGCTTCACACCAGATCTTGGAATCCATCGCGCAAGTATTGATGAAGCCGGATCTATCTTGATTAACGAAAACCAAATAACCACAGCACTCGATAAGAGTTTTGATGAGGAAGCACTTCGTGCCGCACTAGAAAGTGCACTGGGTACTAAGTGGGAACTCGAACTCGAGCCGCTGCGGGCAGTAGATATGCAAGAGCGCTCGCACTTGCAAGCGATTTGATTCGCAGATTCTTCACAGAAAATAAGGGTTAGAATAGGCACATGAGCATAAATAATCCGCAATCCGCAATCGAACGCACAAAGGCAATCACATTAATCGTTGTTGCCGTAATCATGGCAGTCGCAGTTGGCGGTGGATTAGTACAAGTAGGTGCAGGTTTTGAATCTCGCTCCAATAGCGGCATCACTGTCACTGGCTCTGCGAAGACAGAAGCAGTTGCAGATAATGCAGTTTGGACACTTAATGTCACACAAACAAGTGCCAATGTTGCAGACGCTGTGAAGAAAGTTGGCGTTGATGTTGAAGCGCTGACAAACTATTTAACAAAGGGTGGCGTTCCAGCCGATGCTCTAACACTCGGTGCAGTTTCAACGTATGGCAACCAGGAATACAGCAACGGAAATTACACAGGGCGCATACTTAATTACGTTGCTAATCGCGACCTCTCTGTTCGCTCAAAGGATGTAGAACTAATCTCTCGTTTAAGCCAGGGAATCGGTGCGCTCTTGCAGACAGGCGTCAACGTTAATAATTACGGTCCACAGTATTACGTCAGCACACTTCCTGATCTTCGCCCACAATTATTGGCAGAGGCGATGAAGGATGCACAAGTTCGCGCAGAAGCAATCACTGATGCTGTCGGTGGTGGAGTTGGCGCTGTTCTATCCGTGAAAAGTGGTGTCATCCAAGTGACTACTCCAGATTCAACAATGACTGCCGATGTCGGCGCTTATGACACAAGCACAATTCAAAAGACTGTGACAGCAACTGTCTCAGTAACTTTTAAGACTAAGTGATTTAAAGCGGAATATTGCCGTGTGAACCACGGCGATGTGGTGCTTCACTAATTGCTTTAGCTAAAGCAGAGCGAGTTTTGTTTGGTTCGATAATTTCATCGACTGCGCCAATTTCTACTGCCCGCGATATTCCACCAGAGACTTTGTCGTGTTCTGCAGCAAGTGTTAACTCTGTGGCTTCGCGTTGATCTTCAGGTAAATCTGCGAGCAAACGACGGTTCAAAACGCGCACAGCAGCGACTGCTCCCATGACAGATACTTCGGCAGTTGGCCATGCAAATACTTTTGATGCACCGAGGGTTTTAGAGTTCATTGCAACGTACGCGCCGCCATATGCACGACGAGTAATTAAAGTGACGCGGGGGACAACGGCCTCTGCGAATGCGTGTAATAACTTTGCACCGCGGCGAACAGCGCCTTCCCATTCTTGTCCGGCGCCAGGTAAGAATCCTGGAACATCTGCAATAACAATTAGGGGAATACCAAATGCATCGCATGTGCGAACAAAGCGTGCCGCTTTTTCTCCGGCAGATGAATCAAGTGCACCACCGATATGCGCCGGGTTATTGGCAATAACACCAACAGTTGCGCCACCGAGTCTGCCAAGAACAGTGGTCATATTTTCTGCCCACATTGGCAGTAGTTCTAATTTTTCTCCGTCGGCATCCAGAATCGCATCGATGAGTGGGTGTACTTCATAGCTGCGCTTAGGGGCATCAGGAACGTGTACAGAAAGATCAGCATCAGCAACGTTTGTGTTTATTGTGCCTTGATTAGCAAAGAGTGATGTGAGATCTCTTATCTCGTTAAACGCTTCTTCTTCAGTGTGGGCAATAACGTGTGCAACGCCGCTATTTTTACGGTGCGCATCCGGTCCACCGAGTGTTGCAATATCTATTTTTTCACCGGTCACAGACTTAACAACTCCGGGACCTGTAACAAAGATGCGACCTTCGGGTGCCAAAACAACGATGTCCGTAAGCGCTGGACCATATGCACCGCCGCCAGCTGCTGGTCCAAGAATGAGAGATAACTGTGGAATGCGACCACTTGCTGCAACCATTGCAGAAAAAACTTCACCGAACGCGCTTAATGAAGAAACACCATCACTTAATCGCGCACCACCTGAGTGCCAAATACCAATGATCGGCAAGTTTGCGGCCATTGCTGTTTTGTATGCAGCAACAATTACGCGTGCACCTTCGGCGCCGAGTGCACCGCCTTGTTTTGTCGCATCGGATGCAAAGATGATTACTTTATTTCCTTTTACAACACCAGTTGCCGCAACCATTCCACAATCTGTGCGGGGGATAAGTAATTCATGTGCGCCGTTATCAACTAAACGCTCTATACGCGCAATCGGATCGCGTTGATCCATTAGTAGGACTTAAAGGCGAGAACGACGTTATGGCCGCCGAAACCAAATGAATCATTAAGCGCTGCGATATCCCCTTGTGGCAGTGCGCGTGGCTTGTCTCTGACAACATCGATTGTTACAGCAGGATCTAGATTTTCAATATTCATAGTCGGTGGTGCTAAACGCTCTTGCAGTGCTTTGACGATAAAGACAGATTCGATTGCACCGGCTCCACCGAGTAAGTGACCTGTCGATGATTTAGTTGCAGAGACTGCAACGTGGTCGGCGTCCGCGCCAAGGGCCAGGCGCAGTGCATTTGCTTCTGCAACATCGCCAGCAGGCGTTGACGTTGCGTGTGCATTTAGATGAACAATGTCTTTTGTTGTGAGCCCAGAATCACGGAGCGCAAACTTAATTGCACGCTGCACGCCCGAGCCATCTGGGTCAGGGGCTGCGATGTGATAGCCATCAGATGAAAGACCTTGTCCGACTAGCTCGCAATAAATCTTTGCACCGCGTGCTTTTGCATGTTCTAGCTCTTCAAGGATTAAAACTCCGCCACCTTCGCCGAGAACAAAACCATCGCGGTCAATGTCATACGGCCTTGATGCATGAGCGGGATCATCATTGCGTGTGCTTAAAGCTTTCATTGCAGCAAAGCCAGCCATAGGCAATTGGTGAATTGCTGCTTCGACACCACCGCTGACAATGATGTCTGCGCGATTAGAGCGAATCATCTCGAGTGCATAACCAATTGCTTCAGCACCGGACGCACAGGCACTTACTGGTGTGTGAACACCTGCTTGTGCTTTGAGTTCAATACCAACGTGGGCAGCGGGACCATTTGGCATAAGCATCGGCACTGTGTGTGGGCTAACAAGACGTGCGCCTTTTTCTTTCAAGATGTCATGCTGATCTAGAAGTGTGATGACACCACCAATGCCGGATGCAATAACAACACCGAGTCGTTCGTTATCTACAACAGGAGATCCTGCATCTTTCCATGCTTCGCGAGATGCAATTAATGCGAATTGTTCAGAGCGATCCAAGCGGCGCATTTCAACGCGCTCCATAACTTCACTTGGTTCAGTTGCTACTCGCGCTGCGAAGTGAACAGAGAGAGTGGACGCCCACTCTTCGGTCAATGTGCGCACACCAGATGTGCCGGCAAGTAAAGCCGACCATGAAGATGCAACATCTCCACCGATTGGGGTGGTGGCACCGAGTCCTGTTACGACAACGCGACGCATTGGGATTTAACTAAATAATTACTTAGCTGCTTCGATGATGAAATTAACCGCATCGCCTACTGTTGCGAGGTCAGTTACTTTCTCATCAGGAATTTTAATTCCAAAGCGCTCTTCAGCTGCGACAACAACTTCGACCATGCTGAGTGAATCAACTTCTAGGTCATCAGTGAAGTTCTTGTTGAGTTCGATTGATGCTGCTGGAATACCGGCAACTTCTTCAACGATCTCTTTAAGTCCTGCTAATACGTCAGCTTGTGAAAGTGCCATCTGTGTAAATCCTCTTCTGTAGATTCTCTTGCTAGGTGGTAATTCTCTCTGATTCTTGGCTTACTAACGAGTAATTGCCCCGCATAAACGAGATTTTATTTCGGTGCAGGTGGCAATTGGACTACTTGTCCTGCATATACAAGGCCCGCGCCGTAACCAATGAGAAGCGCAAGTGATCCGTGCAACTCCGGATGTTTTTCAAGGAGAGCATCCATTGCAAGTGGAATTGATGCAGCAGATGTATTTCCATTTGTTTTGACGTCATCTGCAATTACAACTGAATCTGGCATATCCATCTGACGCGCCATTGCTTCGATGATTCTAAAGTTTGCTTGGTGCGGAATAAATGCACCGAGTTGATCCACAGTGATTCCGGCTGCTTCGAGTGTGCGGGTTGCAGCTTTGCTCATCTCAAATACAGCCCAACGGAAAACGGTCTGTCCTTGTTGTTCAATGTATGGCCACTTTAATTGTTCAATAGTTGATTGTGGAGTTTTCTTGTAATCAGTCCAGGCTGGCTCCATCAAGATTGCATCGCGGTTGGCAGCATCTGATCCCCAAATAGTTGGACCAATACCTACGTGATCTGCGGCGCTCACAACTACGGCGCCAGCACCATCGGCAAAGATGAACGCAGTTGCGCGATCATCTGGGTCTGTGAAATCAGAAATCTTTTCTACGCCAACAACCAAAACGTTTTTAGATGTGCCACCGCGGATTAAATCATTTGCCATTCCAAGGCCATAACAAAAACCAGCACAGGCAGCTCCAACATCAAATGCTGCAGCCTTTGGGTTTCCTAAACGTTCGATCAACGCAGTCGCAGCACTTGGTGCTTGATAAGGAAAAGTAATGGTTGCAACGATGACAGTGTCGATATCTGCAATAGTCAGCTTTGCTCGCTTCAGTGCAACTTCCGCAGCAGCCTGTGCCATATCAATAACAGATTCATCTTCACGTGCAAAGCGGCGTGATTCAATACCTGTGCGCTGTTGAATCCACTCATCACTTGAATCAATGCGATCAACGATTTCTGAGTTAGGAACTAAACGTGCTGGGCGATATGCGCCAACTGAAATAATCTGGGCTTCAGAGCCTTTACTACTCTTTATTGTGGCCACTTAGTTGCTCCCATGATTTGCTGCAAATGTTTGCGCCGCATCGAGATCAGCTGGTGATTTCAATGCAAAGGTTTCGATACTTGGTTCTGCTCGCTTGAGCAGACCAACTAATGTGCCAGCAGGTGCTAATTCGATAACTCCGGTGACGCCCATAGATTTCAGAGTACTCATACACAAGTCCCAGCGCACTGGATTTGCCATCTGAGAAACAACTCGGTCCATGAATTCGCGCCCGCTTGAAACGAGTGCTCCTTCTTTACTGGAAAGGATTGTGGCCGCTGGATCGTGTGTGTGAGTGCTTGCAACGAGCGCGCGAAGTGGTTCAACGGCAGGTTGCATATAAGAGGTGTGAAATGCACCAGCGACAGCGAGCGCACGAACGCGTGCACCTTCAGGGGGATTGGCAGCAAGTTTTTCAAGGCCTTCAAGTGAACCTGCGGCAACAATTTGTCCGCCACCATTTTCATTGGCAGCAACTAGTCCTGCTGCAGTAATTGCTGCGACAACTGCTTCGCGTTCCCCACCTAAGACAGCTGACATTCCTGCAGGTGTAATTGCCGCAGCTTTTGCCATTTCAACTCCGCGAGCATGGACAATTTTCATCGCATCGTTTTCAGAAATTATTGTGGCAAGGCTTGCCGCAGTTATCTCTCCAACTGAGTGGCCTGCAACAACAGAGGGTGTAATACCGAGTGCTTTAAAACTTAACAACCCAGCGGCGACAATCAGCGGTTGGGCGTTAGCCGTATCTTTAATCTCATCGGCATCGGCGGAAGTTCCAAGAGTTAAGAGATCCATACCTATTTCAAGGGACCATGCCGCGCAGGTATCTCGAAGCGTTGAATCCTTGAGCCACGCACTGAGCATCCCGGGGGATTGAGATCCTTGACCGGGAGCAATGATTGCGAGCATGTCCACTAGTTTAAGCCAGCCTTAGAATACTTACGAGTATTACGCAGAAATAGCTTGTGAAGATTCAGATTGTGAGAAGTTAGCGAAGTGGACATTGTCCTCTTTACCGCGTAACCCACTAAAAGTGTTTAACACTTTTTCTTTTGCAATCAAGAATAGAACCGCTGGCAGTAAATCAAAGCAGCGTTTGAAGAACCAGGGTGTTCCTTTAAGCAGCATCCATGAAAGGGACTCTTTTCGTGTTTTTACATGCACCGGTGAGATGCGCACCGGTGCCACAGGAATTACGTCAAGCAGTATTTTTCTGAAGTTCTTAGCTAAGTGTTGATGTCCCTTTTTAGATGGGTGCATTCGATCTACATGCCACATATCTTTTGCGTAGATGTCTGCAATTTGGCGCGTTTGCAAGAGCTTGGTGGAAAACTCTTCAGCAACTGAACGAGTCATTGCATTGACCATGTTGATTCTGCGATCCAGAATGCCCGCTAAAGTCTTTGGTAATTTCAATAATTTATTAGGATCGTGTAACTCAAGTAAGAGCACAGTGCTATTGGAAGCGGTGAGTTGAGAGACGATTTCGCGCAGATTTTGATGAAAGCGTTGCGGTGAGAAACCGTTTCGCAAGACGTCATTGCCACCGACGATGACAGCGGCTAAATCTGGTTTGAAGTGTATTGCGTGCTTGAGTTGAACATCTCTGACTTCTTGTGATTGGGCGCCGGGGCGAGAGACATTTGCATAGACGAGTGGAGATTCAATCGCACGAGCTAAGTAATAACCCCAACCGAAGTTGTTACCGAACTTGTCTGAGTCGCCAATTCCAGCTGCTGCGCTGTCGCCCAGAACTACGAAGCGAATTGGCGATGACATCAGGCCGCTCGCAACCTATGTTGAGCTTTTTTAACTCGCTGCGGATCATCGTGTAAACGCAACATCTGAGAAACAGTTGCACTCCACGGGAAGTTTTCTGCCTGCTGATGACATTGGCGCGCTAAATCTTCGTTACGTGAACGCAATCGCATGACATCTTTGATCGCTTCGGCATAACCAATTGCAGTGTTATCAAAGACCGCGCCTAGTGGGTGCGTAGATTCAAGGAGTAGAAATTCGCCAACAGCACTTGTATTGGATGCAACAACAGGTGTGCCAGAGGCAAGTGATTCCATTGCTGCTAAACAGAATGTTTCAATCGGTCCAGGTGCAAGAGATATATCTGCACTCGCAAGTATTGCTGCTAATTTTTGTCGGCCTGCTACGTAACCCAAGAAAGTCACAGGCAAGTCTTTAGCTGCTTGCATCAATTTTTTCTGCAGCGGCCCAATGCCAACATAGACAAGGTGTGCGTTAATTCCTTGTTGTAACAAGAGTTCGAGCGCTTGCATCGAACGCTCTGGTTTCTTTTCAGGTGAGAGTCGACCACAGTGGACGAGCAGAATATCTGCGCCTTTGAGTAATTCAGTGCGCAGCGATTCATCCTTATTGCTTGGATGAAAGTTTGCTAAGTCCACACCGAGCGGAATGGTCACAAGGTTGGGAGTATCAATATTTTTAAACTCTTTAGCCGCAAATTGTGTTGTAGCGATGACGTACTTAAAGCGTGAGGCAAGTCTTGAATTGTGCCAATTTACAAAGCGATTAAATGAAAACTTCAGATGAGTTTTAACTAATCCCGAGAGTGTTTCGTGGCTAAAGACGACCGCAGGTATTCCACGTTTTCTCGCCCAAGTTCCAATCTGTGAAAGCGTAAATCGATCTGAAATTTCAATGGCATCAGGCTTGAGGGTGGTAATTAAATTCTTCACATCTCGATTGCGCTTAATAATTCGATAGCCGCCACTAAATGGAATCAGGATTGATGGAAGATGAATCATTCGCCCTGTCGGAGTCTCTTCGCAGTAAAAGCCGCTACCAGGCACAATGAATGTGAATTCGTGCCCGCGCTGTATGTAGCTATGACCAAGATTGTGAATTGTGGTGCGAATACCACCTGATTTGTCACCGTAAAAATTAGCGATATGAAGAATTCTCATGCGACGTTCTCCTTATGAGTATCTGCTGTGACCGCTGAAAGTTCTCTGTAGTGATTTATGAGTTCGCTATTTACTTTTTCCCATGTGCGGTGCGTGACGGATTCACGAGCGGTGATTCCCATTAACAAACGAGTATGGGCATCAGATAAGAGTTCAAAAGCTGCGATTAAATCCGACGCATTGCTTGTATCGAGCAAAAATCCTGTTCGACCATGCTGGACAAGATCAACTGGCCCACCAGAGTGCGGTGCAATAACAGGAACACCGGATGCCAGCGACTCTTGAATAGATTGGCAGAAAGTTTCGTGCTTGCCAGTGTGAACGAAAATATCAAAGGATGCATAGTGGGCGGCTAAATCTTCGCCAGATTGATATCCAACAAAGAGTGCGCGAGGCAGTGCTCGTTCTAATTTTTGACGTGCAGGTCCATCTCCCACAATTACTAGTTGAACATCATCTCGATTATGCAAGGGGGCAAGATCTTCAATTCTTTTTTCATTTGCTAGCCGGCCAACGTAGCCCACAACAATTTTGTTCTGTGATTGCGCAGTGAAACTTTCACGCAGTTCTGCCGAACGCTTCGCGGGGTTAAATTTCACGCTATCTACTCCGCGTTGCCAGAGCGAAACGTTATCCACTCCGGATGACTTCAATTGCTCGCAAGACCATGTTGATGGCGCCAAGGTGCGATCCGTTTGCTTATGAATATTTGCAACCCAGTTGGTCAGTTGTGAGTGCGCAATTGATAGACCGTAATGACGAGCAAAGCCGGCTACATCTGTTTGATAAATAGAGAGCGTTGGAATATTTAGCCGTTGCGCAATTCGAGTGGCGTACTTTCCAAGAAAGAATGGAGATGCCAGATGAATAACATCTGGATTAAATCCTTCAATCAGTGGCTCCATGAATCGTTGTGGAAATCCAACAGGCAACAAACCTTTAACGGCCAAGCTTGGTACGCGCTTTACACGAAAGCCCGCATACGTTGTTGGCGCTTCTGCGCTATCTGGTGCGATGACAAGTGCGTCATGTCCCTTAGCCGCCAGAGTTTCTAGGACTCGAAGGACTGAGTTGGTGACGCCATTTACTTGGGGGAGGAAGGATTCAGTTACTACTGCTACGCGTAGTGAATCGTTCATGGTTGAAAGAGTCGGGGTAGATAGAACTCTCAAGCCAAACTCGAGGTTACGCGTTGGAGAAGGTTTCGTTAACGCTTATCTCGAGTAGAGGGGCAAGGGTACTGGCCGGTAACCTTGGCACATGAAGATTGCCGTCTGCGTTAAGCAAGTCCCAGATTCTTGGGCTGAGAAAAAAATGGGCGCAAATGGTTTTCTCGATCGCGAAAGCGTTGATGCTGTACTGAATGATTTAGATGAATATGCAGTCGAAGAAGCGTTGCGCATCGTTGAAGCACATGGTGGCAATGAAGAAGGTGGGCCACACACTGTCACGGTAATAACAATGGGACCTACTCGTGCGACGGAAGCAATTCGCAAAGCGCTTTCAATGGGTGCAAATGATGCAATTTTGATTAGCGATGCAGCGCTCGCGGGGTCGGACGCACTTGCAACATCTTCAGTGCTTGCAGAAGTAATTAAAAAAGGTGGATTTGATTTAGTAATTTGCGGAACAGAGTCAACTGATGCGCGCATGAGCGTTGTGCCAGCAATGATTGCCGCTCGCTTGCAGTGGCCACAACTGACATTTGCAGGCAAGGTTGATATTGATGTTGCCGGCAGTAAAGTTTCGATTACTCGCGTGACCGAAGCTGGAGTCGATGCAATGAATGCATCAATGCCTGCAGTCATCAGCGTTGTAGAAAAGATTAATGAACCGCGCTATCCATCCTTTAAAGGAATTATGGCTGCAAAGAAAAAGACAATTGAAACTCGCGATCTGGCAACTGTTGGCGCATCAGCACAAAGCCCATGGTCACAAGTTGTTGACTCAGCGCTTCGTCCACCACGCGCGGCAGGAATTAAAGTTACCGATGAAGGCGATGCGGGAAATGCTCTCGTTAACTACTTGGCAGAAAAGAAGTTGATATGAGCCGCACATTTATCTTGGCCGATTTTTATGCAGAAGCATCAACAAAGACAACTGCAGAGCTAGCAACAGCAGCGGCACGAATTGGCGATGTCACAGCAGTTGTTTTAGCACCTGTTGGTAAAGGCGCTGCAATGGCTGCAACAGTCAATGTTGGTCCAGTTGCGTCCGTTATCGTTGTTGAATCAGCAGACTTTGCAACACATGGTGTGCCGGCAATGGCTGATGCACTGGCGCAATTAACAACAACGCATTCACCTGCGGCTGTTTTAATTGCATCTCATGCAATGGGTAAAGAAATTGCGGGCCGTCTGGCTGTTGCAACAAATAACGGAATCATTACTGATGCCGTAGATGTCGCAGCCGATCGCAGTTGCACACAATTAGTATTCGGTGGTTCTACAACAGTTCACTCAGCTGTTAACACACCAACTGCAATAATCACTGTGCGACCAAACTCAGTTGAAGCTATTACTGCTGCATCAACTCCTGCAGTAGAAACCGCTGCAATCACAATTGCAGATCATGCAAAGGGCGCAACGATTACTTCGTCACAACCCCCTGTTAAGGGCGGACGTCCAGAGTTAACTGAAGCTAACATTGTTGTTTCAGGCGGACGCGGTACAGATGGAAACTTTGCACCCGTAGAAGCATTTGCTGACGAACTCGGCGCAGCTGTTGGTGCATCACGCGCTGCAACGGATGCAGGTTGGTATCCACATTCACATCAAGTTGGCCAAACAGGAAAAACTGTTAGCCCACAGCTCTACGTTGCATGTGGAATTTCTGGAGCGATTCAACATCGCGCGGGTATGCAAACCAGTAAGACAATCGTTGTGGTCAATAAAGATCCAGAAGCCCCACTCTTTGAAATCGCAGATTTCGGCGTTATCGGCGATCTATTCGCTGTGCTGCCACAGGCTACGCAAGGCGTGCACTCTCGTAAGTCCTAGACTTACACCCATGTCTGGCATCTATCTCGATCATGCGGCGACTACGCCTATGCTCGAAAACGCAATCGCTGCAATGGATGCACAACTGCGCACACTCGGTAATCCTTCTAGTTTGCACACACAAGGTCGCCATACTCGCAAAGATGTAGAAGATGCACGTGAAGTTTTAGCAAAAGAATTAGATTGTTTAGCATCTGAAGTTATCTTTACCGCATCTGGCACAGAAGCAAATAACACAGCGATTAAAGGTATTTACTGGCAACAAAAAGCACTTGGTAAAAACGTTGTGGTTATCTCTGCAATCGAACACCATGCGACGTTAGATCCTGCAGCGTGGTTAGCTGAACACGAAGGCGCCGAAGTTATTCATGCACCTGTTAATCGTGAGGGTGTCCTGGACCTTGATTTTCTAAAGGCGTTGGTCGCATCTCGCGGATCTGAGATTGCTCTCATTTCGGTAATGCATGCCAACAACGAAACTGGCGCGATTCAACCAATTGCCGAAGTTGTAAAGATTGCTGGCGAGATCCCTGTGCACACAGATGCGGCGCAGAGTTTCAAAAAGATTCCACTCTCCTTTAAATCACTCGGTGTGATCGCGCTATCAATTAGTGCTCACAAAATAGGTGGACCCCTCGGAATCGGTGTTCTTGTACTGCGCCGTGGTGTTGAGATTCCTGCGTTGTTACATGGCGGTGGACAAGAGCGCGAAATTAGAAGTGGCACTCTGAATGCTCCTGCGATTGTGGCACTTGCAACTGCTGCCCAAGATAAGAGCTATAACGCCGATGCAATCGCAAAGATTCGCGATGACTTTGCAGCACGTGTAACCGACATTGTTCCTGGTTCTTTTGTAAATGCACTGGGCGTAGATCGTTTACCAGGAATCGTTAACGTAACTTTTCCAGGAACACAGAGCGACACATTGCTATTGCTTATGGATGGCGAAAAAGTTTCATGTTCCACGGGTTCTGCATGCAGCGCCGGAGTGCACAGACCAAGTCATGTATTGATGGCAATGGGACACGATGAAATAAGTGCCATGTCTTCACTTCGTTTTTCATTTGGCAGAACATCAACGCAAGCAGATTGCGATGGTGCACTCGCTGTATTGCCATCAGTGATTACACGTGGCAGAGCGGCTAGTGGCGTATGAAACTGATTGCAGCCATGAGCGGTGGCGTTGACTCTGCAGTTGCAGCAGCACGCGCAGTAGAAGCAGGT
This sequence comes from Candidatus Planktophila sp., assembly GCA_044341305.1. Classification (GTDB taxonomy): domain Bacteria; phylum Actinomycetota; class Actinomycetes; order Nanopelagicales; family Nanopelagicaceae; genus Planktophila. The sequence continues at coordinate 12,639 of JBIIRY010000012.1, forward strand.
CATGATGTTATTGGTGTGCACTTAGCGCTTTCATCAAACCCACAGAAGTATCGATCAGGTGCACGTGGATGTTGCACAATCGAAGATTCACATGACGCACGTCGCGCTGCAGATGTCATCGGTATTCCTTTTTATATATGGGATATGGCTGAAGAGTTTCATGATGGTGTTGTTGAAGATTTCTTAAGTGAATACGCAGCAGGGCGCACACCTAATCCTTGCTTGCGTTGTAATGAAAAGATTAAGTTCGCAGCAGTTCTAGACCGTGCACGAGCCATGGGTTTCGATGGAGTTGTTACAGGACACTATGCACGAACCGAAATTGGTCCTGATGGAAAAACTCTTCATCGCGCAGTCGATCACAGCAAAGATCAGTCATATGTCTTATCTGTACTTACTATTGAGCAAATAAATGGCGCAATATTTCCACTGGGAGATACAACGAAAGTTGATATCCGAAAGGAAGCTGAAACGCGCGGATTAGCAGTTGCACAAAAGCCAGATAGTCATGACATATGTTTTGTTCCTTCAGGAGACAACGCAGGTTGGTTACGTGATCGATTGGGCAGTGAAGTTGGGCCAATTGTTGATCAAGACGGTACAAAAATTGGCGAACATAAAGGTGCTTACACATACACAATCGGACAACGAAAAGGCTTAGGACTAACTGTTCCAACTCCTGATGGATCACCACGATTTGTTCTAAAGATTGAACCTGTAACAAACACCGTTGTAGTTGGTTCGCGCGAAGAGCTAGCGATTTCAACTATGAAAGGCGAGCGTCCTGTGTGGTGTGGACCAGCAGTTGATAGCGAACACAAGCGTGGATTTGTTCAAGTACGAGCACATGGTGCGGCTCTGCCATGTACATATTATTTTGATGGCACTTTATTGGTTGCTGAATTAGATGAACCACTGCTCGGTCTTGCCACAGGGCAAGCCATGGTTATTTATGATGGTGATCGTGTTGTTGGATCTGCAACTATTTGTGAGACAGCATGACATCAATTGCTCGCCACAGAATTGATGAACTAACTAAAGAGATTCGCGATCATCAATTTAGATATTACGTACTAGATGCCCCAACAATTAGCGATGCGCAATTCGATGTCTTGCTCGTTGAACTAAAGAAGCTAGAAGATGCCAACCCAGAACTGCGCGAATCAGATTCGCCAACGCTGGGTATTGGTGGGGGATTTTCAACAGGATTTGAACAACGTGACCACATTGAGAAGATGATGAGTTTGGATAATGTTTTTGATGCAGACGAACTTACGGGATGGTTTGATCGTGTAGAAAAAGAAGCAAAATCCCCAACGTATTTGTGCGAACTCAAAGTAGATGGCCTAGCCATTAACTTGAAGTACGAAGATGGCGAACTAGTCAGTGCATTGACTCGCGGAAATGGTGTGACCGGCGAAGATGTAACACTGAACGTAAAGACAATTAAGGGGCTGCCACACACTCTTAAAGGCAAGAAGTTTCCTGGTCTGATCGAAGTACGTGGAGAAGTTTTCTTTCCATTAGCCGCCTTCGCCGAACTCAATGATTCGTTGGAAGAAGCAGGCAAATCTCTCTTTGCTAATCCACGAAATGCGGCTGCGGGTTCGCTTCGACAGAAAGACCCACGCGTTACTGCCTCTCGTCCATTAAGCATTGTTGTGCACGGAGTTGGTGCGCGCACAGGAATTGATTTTGATTCGCAGAGTAAGGCATATGAGTTACTGGCAGAACTCGGTTTGCCAACGAGTGATCGTTTTAAAGTCTGTGGCACTAGAGCAGAAGTACAGAAATTTATAGATTATTACCAAGAGCATCGCCACGATGTTGAGCACGACATAGATGGTGTTGTTATCAAAGTTGATTCAATTGCCGAACAGAGCGCTCTAGGTTTTACATCTCGCGCACCCAAGTGGGCTATTGCATTTAAGTATCCGCCTGAAGAAGTGACCACAAAACTGCTCGATATTAAAGTTAGCGTTGGCCGCACAGGGCGTGTCACACCATTTGCATTTATGGAACCAGTAAAAGTGGCGGGTTCTACAGTTACTAATGCAACGCTTCATAACGCCGAAGAGATCACTCGCAAGGGTGTATTAATTGGCGATGTTGTAGTTATTCGAAAAGCAGGAGATGTAATCCCAGAAGTTCTCGGTCCAGTTATTGCACAACGCACAGGTAAAGAGCGCGCATTTGTAATGCCAACGAAATGCCCTGAATGCGGATCAGCACTGCGCGCAATCTCAGAAGGCGATGTAGATATTCGCTGTCCCAATACACAGAGTTGTCCTGCACAGTTGCGCGAACGCATTTATTACATCGGATCTCGCGCAGCGCTAGATATTGATGTACTGGGTTACGAAGCAGCTGTTGCGTTGTTAGAAGCCAAAATTATTACAGATGAATCTGATCTCTTTGCTGTAACAAAAGAGAAGTTGATGACATCAGAATTCTTCACAAAAAAAGATGGTGAAGCAGGTGCCAACGTTGAAAAACTCTTGGCAGCACTCGAGGGCGCAAAGACTCGACCACTCTGGCGAATTCTTGTTGCACTATCGATTCGCCACGTTGGGCCAACAGCTGCTCAGGCACTTGCAAACAATTTTGGTTCTATGAATGCGATTTCAAAAGCAAGTGCAGAAGAGTTAGCCAACATTGATGGGCTAGGCGACACAATTGCACAATCCATTACAGATTGGTTTGACGTTGATTGGCACAAGTCGATTGTCAGAAAGTGGGAGAGCGCTGGCGTAGTGATGGTTGCCCAAGCTGCTGCTCAGTTCCCACAAACTTTGGCGGGTCTGACCTTTGTTGTTACTGGCGGCCTTGAATCATTTACCCGCGACGGAATCGCCGAAACCATTGCTGCTCATGGCGGAAAAGCATCGTCATCAGTTTCAAAGAAAACGGATTACGTATTGGTTGGCAGTGATCCTGGTTCGAAGTTAGCAAAAGCACAGGAACTAGGCGTGCCTGTCATTGATGAGAGTCGCTTTAAGCAGATCCTAAGCGGTAATATCTAGCCATGATTTCAATTGCATCCGAAGTACTTCGCGAACTTCCAGCCCCACCAATTTTCTTTGGTCTCTTTGCATTTGCAGTGTTGGGTTTGATGCTTTATTTAGTTCTACGCCTCGACAGAGACTAATTTGAGACGGATTGGCATTTACGGCGGAACTTTTGATCCGATCCATAACGGTCACCTGCACGTCATTACACAACTAATTACACGTTCTCTTGTTGATCAACTCATTCTTATTCCAGCAGGTGCTCCATGGCTTCGAGAAAACGCTCCACTGGCACCAGGTCTCAATCGTTTAGCAATGTGCGAATTAGCTCTTGCGGAATTACCAGATTCAATTGGTTCGCGCATTGAAGTAAGCGATACAGAAATACATCGCTCTGGTCCGACGTACACAATTGATACAGTTTTAGAAATCAAGAAAGCACATCCAGATGATTCGCTCGTGCTCATTGTTGGTACAGATGCGTATGCACAATTTGATAAATGGCATCGCCACGAAGAATTGGCTAAGTTAGTGGAGATAATCGTTGTCGATCGCCCCGAGTTTCCGGGAGCATCAACTCTCGATATCGGTGCCTTAAACGTCTCAGCAACTGCTGTGCGAAGTGGCCACACAGAATTAGTACCCGAGACAGTTGCAACATATATAAAGGAGAGCGGCCTGTATGCCAGCAAGTAAGAGCGTTATTGATTTAACGCAAATAGCCGCACGAGCCGTTGCCGAAAAACTTGGCACTGACATGATCGCTCTGGATCTTTCAGACCAAATGGTTTTAAGTGAAGTTTTCTTAATCGCAACAGGTGGCAACGTTCGCCAAGTAGATTCCATCGCAGATTTCGTTGAAGAAAAACTCCGCGAGATTGGCGAAAAACCTGCACGTCGTGAAGGAACTGAAGAGTGGGTACTTCTTGATTACTCAGATTTAGTTGTGCATATTCAGAGCACAACGCTTCGCAATTACTACATGCTCGATCGCCTGTGGAATGACTGCCCACGTCTTGAACTAGATGTTGTTCGCGAAGAGATTGCTCGTTAATGAGTAACCGTGTTCTCCTATGGCGCCATGGCCAGACGGATTGGAACGTTGCAAACCGTTTTCAGGGTCACTCTGATATTCCACTGAATGAAGTAGGCAAAGCACAAGCAAAACACGCAGCTCAAGTATTGGCAGGCATGAAGCCAACAATGATTATTTCCAGCGACTTAGAACGTGCGCGCTTTACCGCTCAAGAACTCGCTGAATTAGTAAACCTACAAATCAGTGTTACGCATTTATTGCGCGAAACAAATGGTGGACAGTGGGAAGGTAAAACAGGAGCGGAAAATCGCGCTGATGATTATGAAAACTTTGTACGTTGGATTGATGGTGAAGATCATCCTGCCGGAACAATCGGAGAACGTCGTAGCGAAGTTGCATCACGTGCCACGCAAGCCATCAATGAAGCTTTAGCTGGAAAAGATAATCAACTCTTAGTCGTTGCAACTCATGGCGGTACTGCGCGATGTGTTCTGGGACATTTCTTGCAATTACCGATTTCACATTGGGGCGTTATTGGCGGCTTATCAAATGCGTCGTGGTCAATCGTTCAAACGAATCCACGTGGTTGGCATTTAGTAGAACACAACGCAGGATCTATTCCTGAACCAGTATTTGGCGAAGAATCTGGAGCACCTGCAATACCCGATTGGGCGAGGTAAGGTTCGACTACGGGGCTATGGCGCAGCTGGTAGCGCACCTGCATGGCATGCAGGGGGTCAGGGGTTCAAGTCCCCTTAGCTCCACATGAGTGATGTTCCATTAATTCCACGACGTTGGAACGATGTTGATATTTCTGGCATCGAAGGAAAAAAGTATTTCATTACCGGCGGAACAAGTGGGCTCGGCAAAGAGAGTGCAGCAGCGCTAATTCGTCGAGGTGCTCACGTAACAATTACTGCGCGTACACCTGAAAAAGGCGCAGCACTCGTTGCCGAACTTGGTGGAAAAAACATTAAGTATGCGCTCTTAGATTTAACTGATTTAGCATCGGTCAAAGCATGTGCTGCAACAGTGACAGAAAACATTGATGTTTTAATTCTGAACGCTGGCGTAATGGCAACACCATTTTTGCTGACAAAAGATAAGTTTGAATTACAGATGGGTACCAATCATCTTGGGCACTTTGCTCTGGCTGGTTTATTGCGTGATCGCGTTATTTCTCGCATCGTTAGCGTTGCAAGTCAAGCGCATCGAATTGGAAATTTTGGAAATGGTACACAAGAAGAAATTCGCGCAAAGTGCTTGGGCCAAGGCGAATACAAACCGTGGGGTGCATATGGCGCCACAAAGCTTGCCAACCTTTTGTTTACACATGAGTTACAGCGCTTAAGTGTTAAGAACAATTGGGGAATCGACGCGATGGCAGCGCACCCTGGTTGGTCAAATACAAATCTTCAAAACGTAAGCCCACAGATGCGCGAAGCAAATGCGGAAGCACGAATCACAAGTGCGATGAATGATTTATTTGCACAGAGTGCACATCGTGGCGCGTTACCGGTATTGGCAGCTGCTACATATTCACCATTGCTCGGTGGTTCTTATATTGGACCAGATGGATTTATGGAGATGCGTGGATATCCGAAATTGACCCGTGGTTCATCCCTTTCGTACGACCAAGAATTAGCAAGAAATTTATGGAGCATCAGCGAGGAATTAACTGGCATTACGTGGGCATAAAGCCCGATAAACTTGTCCAATGAGCACAGAGGCTAATGATCGCGAACACGCGGCATATGACTTCGCCCATGTGCAAGAAAAATGGTTGCCAGTTTGGGATCGCATAGAACCATTTAAATCTGGACGTCCTGATGACGCTCGTCCAAAGAAATATGTTTTGGATATGTTTCCGTATCCATCTGGTGATTTACATATGGGTCACGCAGAGGCTTACGCACTCGGAGATGTGATCTCTCGTTACTGGGTACAAAAAGGTTTCAACGTCTTGCACCCAATTGGTTGGGACGCCTTTGGTTTGCCAGCAGAAAATGCTGCTATTAAACGCAATGAAGATCCACGTATTTGGACGTATGAAAACATTGCTACACAAAAGGCGTCGATGCGTCGCTTTGCATGTTCATTCGATTGGGATCGTGTATTTAACACATGCGACCCTGAATATTACCGCTGGAACCAATGGTTGTTCTTACAGCTTTATAAGCGCGGTCTTGCTTACCGAAAAGATTCAGCCGTTAACTGGTGTCCAGGATGCCAAACTGTTTTGGCTAATGAACAAGTAGTAGCAGGGCTATGCGAACGTTGTGATTCAGCAGTCACAAAGAAAAAACTTAACCAGTGGTATTTCAAGATCACAGATTATGCAGATCGCTTGCTCGATGACATGGCACAACTAGAGGGCAAATGGCCTGAAAAAGTTCTGATGATGCAGCGCAACTGGATTGGTCGCTCAATGGGTGCCAATGTGAAGTTCGCAATTGAGGGCTTGCCCGAGCCAGTAACTATTTATACGACTCGTCCAGATACTTTGTACGGTGCAACATTTTTCGTAGTCGCAGCAGATAGCGAACTTGCAGCAAAGCTTGCAGCGGGTACACAAGTTGAAAAAGAGTTTAATGAGTACTTAGAAAAAATTAAGGCGGCATCCGATATCGATCGCCTCGCAACAGATCGACCAAAGAGTGGTGTCTTCTTAGGGCGTTATGCAATCAATCCTGTAAATGGCGAGAAGTTACCTATTTGGGCTAGTGATTATGTTTTAGCTGATTACGGAACTGGCGCAATCATGGCTGTTCCAGCGCATGATCAACGTGACTTAGATTTTGCTCGCGCGATGAAATTACCAGTACGAGTCGTTGTCGAAACAGGCGAAGAAGACCCAAATTCCACAGGTATTGCAACAGGCGGCGATGGAGTTCTGGTTAATTCAGATTCACTCAATGGACTTAAAAAAGAAGAAGCAATTATAAAAATTATTGCCCAGCTTGAAAAAGATGGTCTAGGTAAAGCGTCTCGAAATTACCGCTTACGCGACTGGCTTGTTTCTCGTCAACGTTATTGGGGTACACCAATTCCAATCGTGCACTGCGAAAAGTGCGGAGAAGTACCTGTTGAAGAAAAAGACTTGCCATTGCAATTACCACTTGCAGAAGGTTTAGACCTTAAGCCAAAGGGAACATCACCACTGGGTGCAGCAACTGATTGGGTAAATGTTGCTTGTCCTAAGTGTTCCGGGCCGGCAAAGCGCGATACCGACACCATGGATACTTTCGTGGATTCATCCTGGTATTTCTTGCGCTATCCAAGTTCTACAAATCACAACGAACCTTTCTCGCGTAAAGATATTGATACGTGGTTGCCAGTTGATCAATATGTTGGCGGCGTAACCCACGCAATCCTGCACTTGTTGTATTCACGTTTCTTTACCAAAGTCCTTAATGACATGGGCATGCTCGATTTCAACGAACCATTTACACGTCTGCTCAACCAAGGAATGGTTTTGATGGATGGATCGGCAATGAGCAAGAGCCGTGGCAATCTAGTGCGTCTATCTGACGAGCTTGCACATCACGGCGTGGATGCGATTCGTTTATCCATGGTTTTCTCTGGTCCACCAGAAGATGATGTGGATTGGTCAGATGTGTCACCATCTGGTTCGGTAAAGTTTTTATCACGTGCATGGCGCTTATCAGGAGATGTCACAAGTGCACCTGGTGTTGACTTCAAAACTGGTGATGTCTCACTGCGCAAAGCAACTCACAAAGCGTTACACGATGGAGCATTTGCAGTTGAGTCATTTAGATTTAACGTAGCTGTTGCGCGCATGATGGAGTTAGTAAATGCAACTCGCAAAGCAATTGATAGTGGATGTGGAGCTGCAGATCCTGCGGTGCGCGAAGCCACTGAAGCAATTGCAATCATGCTTTCCTTAGTTGCACCATTTACCGCCGAAGAAATGTGGGAACGTTTAGGCCACGCGCCTGCAGTTGCACTCGCCGGATGGCCAGAAGTTAATCCCACTCTTTTAGTTGCAGATTCAGTTGAAGCCGTAATTCAAATAAATGGCAAAATTAAAGAGCGCATAGAAGTATCTCCGACAATTACGGATGCAGAAATTGAAGCCTTAGCCCTTGCACACCCAACAATTGTTGCCGAACTTGCTGGCAGCACGCCTAAAAAGGTTATTGCGCGCGCGCCAAAATTAGTTAATATCGTCGCTTAAGCAACGTTCGCGCGTTCCATATTGTGAGAGGTGATCTGATGAAGACTATTTTGGATGCAATCGGAAACACACCACTGATAAACATTGAAGGTATCTGGGTAAAGATGGAGTTCTTAAATCCATCTGGTTCGATTAAAGCGCGCATTGCTAAATACATAATTGAAAAAGCTGAACAAGATGGTTTGTTAAAACCTGGTGACACAATCGTTGAAGCAAGCAGTGGCAATACTGGAAATGCAATGAGCATGGTTGCAGCTGTTAAGGGTTACAAAATGCTCGTGATCATGCCTGATGGCATGAGTCCAGAGCGCACCGCAATCTCACAAGCATTTGGCGCAGAAGTTCATAAGATGGGCGACTTTCACGTTAACGATGCACTTGCCGAAGCGAAGCGTCTGGGCGAATTACCAGGTTATTTCTCTCCACAACAATTTGATAATGAGCAGAACGTGGATGAAAACCGTGATTGGTTAGGGCAAGAGATACTTGAACAGATGCCTGTCATGCCAGATTTAGTAATTGGTGGCGTTGGTACAGGCGGAACAATTATCGGCGTTGGAAAAGCATTCAAGGCAGTTAACCCGAATTGCAAAGTGATTGCACTCGAACCATCAGAATCGTGCACAATTTTATGTGGTGAAGTTTCTAAGCACTTGATCGAAGGCATTGCCGATGGATTTGTTCCAGGCATCATTACTCGCCACCACCATGAATTAGATGGTGTAATTGACGTTCACTCAGATGTTGCAATTGAGGAAATGCGCCGTATCGCTCGAGTTCATGGAATTTTCGTGGGGCCTTCCTCCGGTGCACATTTACTGGCTGCCAAGCGCCTGAAAGAGCAGTACAAAGTCGAAAACGTTGTGACTTTCTTCTGTGATGAGGGTGAAAAGTACATCAACGATTATTGGATTAAAAAGTAATCTAAGTTAAGCCAATGGACAGTATTTATCTCATCCTTGGCTCCGAAGGCGCACTCGCAGATAGCGCGCTACTTAAACTCACAATGCAGCTCAAAGAAGAGAACACCGAAATAACCACATTATCTGCCTCCGAGGTCATCATCGGAGATATCGCAGATGCACTAGCCCCCTCATTATTTTCAGAGCGCAGAGCCCTCGTCATCAAAGAGTTGCAGGATTTACCCGAAGATTCACGAGATGAAATCACCCGTTATTTAGAGAATACAGATCCAACAACGACCGTAATTTTTATGCACAAAGGTGGCGTCAAAGGAAAAGCGTTGCTCGATGCAATTAAAAAAGCAAAAGCCACAATCATTGCGTGTGAGCCACTCAAGAAAGAGAGCGAAAAACAAGAGTTTGTTCGCAATCTATTTCTAGACCTAGGTCGCAAAGCATCACCTGCTGCAGTCACGGCTCTGGTCAATGCAGTCGGTGGCGACTTACGCGAACTCAGCGCTGCATGTTCACAGATTGTCTCCGATGCCCCAGCCGGAACCATTGATGAAGCCCACGTTGAAAAATTCCACCAAGGACGAATTGAAACTACTGGTTTTGACGTGGCAGACATCGCACTCGAAGGAAATCTTGCGCAAGCACTTATTACTCTGCGCGGAGCAATCGCAACTGGCACAGATCCAGTAATGATTACTAGCGCGCTTGCATCAGCACTGCGCGGTTTAGCAAAAGTTTCCGGTGCAAATAGAAATATAAAATCATTTGAATTAGCAGGTTCACTTGCAATGGCTCCGTGGCAGATTGATAAAGCGCGCAGACAACTTGCAGGCTGGACTCCCAAGGGACTTATCGCAGCTGTTGCCGCGGTCGCCGCAGCCGATGCCGATGTGAAGGGGGCAGCGAGTGACCCGATTTACGCACTCGAAAAGGCGATTTCTGAGATAGCTACCGCTCGAAATGGGCGCCCGATCTCAGTTTGAGCGTAAGGGGCACGCGCTGGTAGCCTACGCATCTATTAATAACCCTTATTAATTCGAAGACTAAAAAGAAGTGAGTTTTTCACGTGGCAAATATCAAGTCGCAGATTAAGCGAATCAAGACCAATGAGAAGGCACGCCTTCGCAACAAGGCTGTTAGCTCATCAATCAAGACCGCTGTTCGTAAATTCCGCGATGCAGTAACTGCTGGTGACAAGGCTGTAATCACATCTGAACTTCGCAGTGCATCTAAAGCACTTGATGTTGCAGTTGCTAAGGGAGTTCTTCACAAGAACACAGCTGCCAACAAGAAGTCTTCAATGGCGAATGCGGCTAATAAAGCCGGCGTTCGTTAATTCTTACTGTAACCATTTAACTGCGAGGCTAATGTAAATGCCTGCGATATCCCTAGATAAAGCACCGCAACCTGCTGCTACAAAGCCCGAGCAGATTCGTAATTTCTGCATCATCGCTCACATCGATCACGGTAAATCAACACTTGCTGATCGCATGCTTGGAATCACCGAAGTTGTAGAAGCACGCAACATGCGCGCGCAGTATCTCGATCGCATGGATATCGAGCGCGAACGCGGAATCACAATTAAATCTCAAGCTGTTCGTCTGCCATGGCGTAGCGGAATCGATGGACAGGAATACATCCTGAACATGATCGATACACCGGGTCACGTTGACTTTACATATGAAGTATCGCGCTCGCTGGCTGCGTGTGAAGGTGCAGTATTGCTCGTTGATTGCGCACAAGGAATTGAGGCGCAAACTCTTGCCAACCTCTATTTGGCAATGGAGAACAACCTCACGATTATTCCGGTCCTAAATAAAATTGATTTACCTAACGCACAACCAGAAAAGTTCGCTGCAGAACTAGCAAAACTCATTGGCTGCGAACCTGAGGATTGCTTGCGAGTTTCTGGAAAAACAGGCGAAGGTGTTGCCGAGCTATTGGATCAAATCGTTTCTCAAATTCCAGCACCCGTTGGAGATGCAAACGCACCTGCACGTGCATTGATCTTTGACTCTGTGTATGACTCTTATCGTGGCGTAGTTACTTATGTTCGAGTCGTTGATGGTCACTTGTCGCCACGTGATCAGATTCAAATGTTTTCAACTGGCGTGCGCCACGAAATGCTCGAAGTCGGTGTAATTTCTCCAGAGCCACTACCAAGTAAGGGTCTTGGCGTTGGCGAAGTAGGTTATTTAATTACTGGCGTTAAAGATGTTCGCCAATCACGTGTGGGCGACACTGTTACGACGTATAACAATCCAACTAAGCAAGCGTTGTCGGGTTATAAAGATCCAAAGCCAATGGTTTTCTCTGGGCTTTATCCATTAGATGGGGCTGACTATCCAGCACTTCGTGAAGCACTTGATAAGTTGCAACTCAACGATGCAGCGCTAGTTTACGAACCAGAGTCATCTGCAGCTCTTGGATTTGGTTTTCGATGTGGCTTCTTAGGTTTGCTGCACATGGAAATTGTGCGCGAACGCTTAGAGCGCGAATCAAAACTTAATTTGATTTCAACAGCACCAAACGTTGTATATCTAGTGACTTTAGATGATGGCAAGGAAGTACGTGTGACAAACCCATCTGAATTTCCTGATGGAAAAGTCGCAGTTGTTCGCGAACCAATCGTAAGAGCCACAATTCTTGCCCCATCCGAATTCATCGGAACAATTATGGAGCTCTGCCAAGAACGCCGTGGTTTATTGCTGGGCATGGATTATTTATCTGAAGATCGTGTTGAAATTCGTTACACATTGCCTCTTGCAGAAATCGTCTTTGACTTCTTTGATCAATTGAAATCTCGCACACGTGGATACGCATCTTTAGATTATGAAGAAAAAGGCGATGAAGAAGGCAACCTCGTAAAGGTCGATATCTTGCTACAAGGTGAAGCAGTTGATGCATTTAGCGCTGTTGTTCACCGCGATAAGGCGTATGCATATGGCGTCATGATGACCAGTAAATTGCGCGAGTTAATCCCGCGTCAACAATTCGAAGTTCCTATTCAGGCCGCTATCGGTGCACGCATTATTGCTCGTGAAAACATCAGAGCTATTCGTAAAGACGTTCTTGCTAAGTGTTACGGCGGAGATATTTCACGTAAGCGCAAACTCCTTGAAAAGCAGAAGGAAGGCAAGAAGCGCATGAAGATGGTGGGACGTGTAGAAGTTCCACAAGAAGCATTCGTAGCAGCTCTTGCAACGGATGCTGATATTGAAAAGGTGAAAGCCGCGCGTAAGTAGGAAAGAACTATGACCGATCTGTCTATCTACGTTCATATTCCTTACTGCATCAAACGATGTGGGTACTGTGATTTTAATAGAAATAAATTTTTCACAGTAAATTGAAACAAAACACACACTATTAAGTTTTCCTCGTTGTGTGTACTTCCTTAACTCTTAAGGTAGTACCTACAACTTCATGTATAGAAAATTTAGCACCTCGTGGGATTTGATGGTCAAGATTAGGCTTGGACACGCAGACCCTTTACAAAGGAGATTTTGGGTCTAATCTTGCTCCATGACTACTGAGACCTCTTCATCAAAGCCGTGGTTCCAAAAGAAGCGTTACATCATTGCAATTGTCTTTCTTGTATTTGCAATAATTGGTCAGTTCACAGGTGGCTCAGAGGATTCATCAACAACATCTCAAACATCTTCTGCTGAAGTGGAAAGAAGTTATCCAGTATCTTATGTAAGGTCCGCTGCGGTTAACCCTGCAACCTTGTCAGTTGTATTCAAGGTAACTAATGATGGAACTGAACCTGTTAAGCCGTCCTGCACAATCAGAATGCAGGATTCAAGTGGTACATACAAGGGTTATGACATTTTTGAGATTATTGACCCAATTGAGGGAAGCCAAACAAAGCAAGTTATTGTCCAATTAACAATTACTAATGAAGGTGCTGAATATGCAGACCAATTCTCAGGTGAATGCACAGCAACAACTACAGACACGGGAACAAATGCTGGTAAGTCAGTAGTCATTTCAGATATTGAAAACTTTAGTGCAACCGAAGGTTCTGAAGGTTGGTACTGGGGAGCATCATTCAAGGCTAATCAGAAACCAATGACACAGATGGACTGCGTAGTTAAGGCTCTAGATAAAAATGGAAAGGTAGTCGGAGAGACTTCCTACCGTGGAAATACACTCAATGATGGAACGGTTATAGGTTATGGAAGTGATGCACAATCTTTAGTGGACTCAACAAAATCCATAGTTCTGTCCATTGAAACTTTTGATGTGAAGTGCACTCTCGGATGATAAATCTCATTCATTCTGCCTGAGAAGCCAAACAAGGCACCTTCAAATTACTTTATGTGGGTATTGTTTACCTTCTGATTAGGAGACAATACATACAATGACTCTTTCCTTTTATGTCCATATTCCATATTGCATCAAGCGATGTGGATATTGCGACTTCAATACGTACACACCCTCTGAGTTACAAGATGGCGCCACACTAGAAATCGTTTCAGCAGATTACATTGACGCTGTAGTTCAAGAGTTAAAGAGCGCACCGAAAGATCCGGTTGCAACTATCTTCTTCGGAGGCGGAACTCCCTCTTTGTTGCCAGCAAAAGATCTTGGGCGAGTTATCAGTGCAATTCGCGAACACAATGGATTACGTGATGGCGCCGAAATCACATTAGAGGCAAACCCGGATTCTGTTACCCCAGAAAAATTAGCGGATTACATCAGCGTTGGCTTTAATCGAATTTCATTTGGTGCTCAATCCTTCGTTCCGCATGTGCTTGCAACCCTAGATCGCACGCACAATCCAGATAACGTAAAGAAGGCCGTAGATGCTGCGCGGGCCGCAGGGTTTTCAAGTATCAGCGTCGATTTGATTTACGGAACACCGGGTGAATCACTCGATGATTGGCGAATCACAGTAGAAAGCGCACTAGCTCTCGATATTGATCACATAAGCGCTTATGCACTGATTGTTGAAACAGGAACCAAGTTAGCTGCTCAAATTAAACGTGGCGATATTGCGATGCCCGATGATGATGCAATGGCAGATATGTATTTATTAGTTGATTCACTCTGCGAAGCAAACGGTTTGACATGGTACGAACTAAGCAATTGGTCAAAACCTGGACACGAATGCAAGCACAATGTGGCGTATTGGCACAACGCTAATTGGTGGGGTCTTGGGCCTGGTGCGCATTCACATATGAATGGCAAGCGATTTTGGAATGTTAAACATCCATCTGCATACAAAACTCGAGTGTTTTCAGGAGAGACTCCGATTCATGAGAGCGAAGTATTAACTGCAGAACAAATCCAAGATGAAAAAATTATGTTATCTATCCGGATGCGTGAAGGAATTTTATTTGATGAACTTGCACCGCATCATCTTGAACGTTTAGCAATCTATAAAGAAAATGGCTACGTTTCATTGCACGGCGATAGCGTCACATTGACCCCAGTTGGGCGTCTGATTGCAGATCGAATCGTGCGCGAATTAGTTATGTAGTACCTTTGCCCTATGGATATTTTAGTAATCGCGTTAGCAGTGGTTTTTGTTGTTGCTGGTCTCTCAAAGGCGAGCGGAAACGCAAAAGGCCTCTCAGGCACACGTGATGTCAATGTTCCAGATTGGTTGGCTCGCATCGTCGGACTCGTTGAAACAGCCGCAGCACTTGGTTTGCTTATCGGATTGAAGTATTCATGGATGTTGTGGGTTCCATTAATGACTCTGTGGGCACTCATGGCTGGTGCAATTTATTTCCACTTCCGCGCTGATAAGCCAAAGACATCTTTCCCAGCATTTTTCTTGTTAACAGTTATCTCTATCGCTCTCGTCACAATTTAGGACAACTCTCGTGTCAGTTCGCCGTCTAGAAATTCTGCGCGCCATAGTTGATGAATACGTGGCGACGCAAGAACCCGTTGGCTCAAAATCTATTGCTGCGCGCAGTGGACTTGGAATTTCTCCGGCAACGATTCGAAATGAAATGGCTGTTCTCGAAGACGAAGGTTTAATCACACATCCGCATACAAGTGCTGGTCGCATCCCAACCGATCTTGGATATCGAGTTTTTGTAGATAAGTTAGCAACGGTTAAACCTTTATCTGGCGCTGAACGCCGAGCCATTGAAACATTCTTAGAGGGTGCGTTAGATCTTGATGATGTTGTTCTGCGCACAGTTCGTCTACTCGCTGATGTGACTAAACAAGTAGCTGTTGTGCAATACCCATCTATGGTCAAATCGCGAGTGCGCCACGTAGAACTTGTTGCCCTTACTCCTTCACGTTTGATGATGATTTTGATTACCGATGCAGGCCGTGTTGAACAACGAGTCCTCGAACTCGCAACCGATGTCAGCGATTTATTCTTATCGACGCTGCGAAATCAATTAAATAACGCCGTCATGAGCCAGCGATTGCCAGATGTTGCTGATCGAATTTCAGGCATCCTAGAAAGTTATGGTTCATCAGATAGGAAGAACGTGGCAGTTGTTATCTCTGCCCTGATTGAAATGGCTATGGAGCGCCCCGAAGAAAAAGTTGTTTTAGCCGGAACTGCAAACCTTGCACGCTTTAGTGAAGATTTTTCAACCAATATGCACCCAGTATTAGAAGCACTTGAAGAACAAGTTGTATTACTTCGTTTGCTTGGAGATGCTGGCGAAAATGTTCAAGTACGTATTGGCACAGAACAGAGTGAACGAAATTTACGTTCAACATCACTTGTCACAGTTGGATATGGGGCTGTTGATTCACCATTAGGTGGACTCGGTGTATTGGGGCCAACGAGAATGGATTACGCAGGTTCTATTGCAGCCGTTTCAGCTGTAGCTCGTTATGTCGGTCGCTATCTCAACGAAGGCGCATAAATGGCTGATCATTACGACACTTTAGGAGTTACTCGCGATGCAAACGCTGATGAGATTAAGCGTGCGTATCGCAAGTTAGCTCGCGAATTACATCCTGATGTAAATCCAGATCCTGCAACACAAGAAAAATTTAAAGAAGTCACCGCTGCCTATGAAACTTTGAGCGATCCACAAAAACGTCAGATGTATGACGCAGGCGGCAGTGGTTTTGGTGGTTTCGGAGGATTTGGAAACGCAAGCGGCTTTGGTGACATCATGGATGCATTCTTTGGTGGTGGTGGAAGTCGCGGTCCGCGTCCACGTGTGCGTGCAGGCCAAGATGCACTCATTCGTGTAGAAGTTGATTTATATGAAGCAGCATTTGGTACCGAACGCGACATCACATTAGAAAGCGCTGTTGCCTGCGAGAAGTGCGAAGCAACTGGATGTGCCGATAACTCACACCCTGAAATGTGTTTGGTCTGCAAGGGGCGTGGTGAAACACAACAAGTGGCGCGTTCAATTATTGGTCAAGTAATGACATCTCGTCCGTGCAATACCTGTAATGGTTTTGGTTCTGTGATTTCAAATCCTTGCCGCGAATGCGCCGGTGACGGACGCGTACGTGCTCGCCAGACAATTAATATAAAGATTCCTGCTGGTGTAGAAACAGGAAATCGCATTCAAATGTCTGGCCGTGGAGAAGTAGGACCAGGCGGTGGACCTGCAGGCGATCTCTACGTTGAAATTGTTGAACGTCCACATGATTATTTAGTACGCGATGGAAATGATTTGCATATTCAAATTGGTGTTTCCATGGCTCACGCTGCACTCGGAACTCATGTTCAAGTTGAAGGTCTTGATGGAACTCTTGATGTTGAAATCAAAGCAGGTACACAGAGCGGTGCAACAGTTGTTCTTAAAGGCAAAGGCGTCACTCATCTACGTACGACATCTCGGGGAGACTTGATTATCCACGTTGAAGTACAAACCCCTACAAAACTCAATCGCGAGCAAGAAGATCTTCTGAAAAAGTTTGCGGATGCACGCGGTGAAAAAGATGGCGAAATACATTTGAGTAATCGCGAAGGCGGATTATTTGGAAAACTTAGAGGGGCATTTCACCGATAATTATGTTGACTCTATTTTTTGTAGCCGATCTTCCTCGCAAGGTTGGCTCCAGTTATGAATTTGATTCCGATGATGCCCAACACGCAATCCGCGTTCTACGCATGAGTGCTGGTGAAGTTTTTATGCTCTCTGATGGCCAAGGAAAATGGTCTAAAGTAAAAATCTTTGCAGTTAAGAAGAAATCACTTGAGGTAGAAGTAATTGAAACAGGGATCCAAGATCCTTTGGAAATGTCATTTACCGTTGTACAAGCGCTGCCAAAAGGTGATCGCTTAAAAGAGTGTATTGAGATGCTCACTGAAGGTGGCGTAGACACAATTATTCTGTGGTCAGCCCAACGCTCCATCGGTAAGGCTGAAAAAGGTATTGAAAAACTTCAAGTAACGGCGCGAGAAGCGAGCAAACAATCTCGACGATTATTTATTCCAGAGGTTACTGATGTTGCCAACACATCAAAGGTTGTCGAATTAATTGCACAACACGATCTTGTATTGGTCTTTCATGAAAGTGCTACAAACAAAGTCTCTGAAATTGTTACTCGAAAATATTATGAATCACAGAACGTCATGATCATTATTGGACCAGAGGGTGGGATTACCAATGAAGAGCTCGAACTCTTCAAATCCGCCGGAGCCAAAGTTGCGCTCATGGGAAGGCCAATTTTGCGAAGTGCTCATGCGGGTCTTGCTGCAATGAGCGCTGTGAATGCACTCATTAAAGTATGGTGAATCTATGGCGCTAGATCCTCAGTGTTTATTCTGCAAGATTATCGAAGGTGAAATCCCTGCTGATATTGTCTTTAGAAATGAAAACGTTGTTGCCTTCAATGACATTAATCCGCAAGCTCCAACACATGTTCTAGTTATTCCTACAGTGCACACAGAAAATGCGGCTGGACTAGCAAGAATTTCCGGAACGATTACTGCTGCGTTATTTAGTGCAGCCGCAGAAATTGCCGAAGAGCGCGGACTCGCTGGCTATAGAACTGTTTTTAACACCGGAATCGACGCAGGTCAGAGTGTTTTCCACGCTCACATGCATCTCTTAGGCGGGCGTGAACTCGCCTGGCCGCCAGGTTAAAAGTAGTATTTCTCCCAATATGCAGCGCACTCTGGTCACGGTACCGCCAGCCATATCAATGGTTGCACTCATTGGTACACACGATGACAACCTTCGAATCGTTGAAGCAGCCTTTCCTTCCGTCGCCATAACTGTGCGTGGAAATGAAATTACCTTGCGCGGTCCACATGCAGAGTGCGGGCAAGTCGAAAAACTCATTGCCGAACTTCTCGTTGTGATTCGATCAGGTCAAGTGCTCACAACGGATGCAATCTCGCGTTCGATTGCAATGCTTTCTCAAGAGCCACAGGAACATCCTGCAGAAGTTTTATCTCTCAACATTGTTAGCAATCGTGGCCGCACAATTCGCCCAAAAACTGCTAATCAAAAGCGCTACGTAGAAGCCATCGAAGAGAACACAATTACTTTCGGAATCGGTCCAGCTGGTACTGGCAAGACTTATCTTGCAATGGCAAAAGCTGTATCCGCTCTTCAAAACAAAAAAGTAAACAGAATTATTCTTACTCGTCCGGCAGTTGAAGCAGGCGAACACTTGGGATTCTTGCCAGGAACACTGAGCGAAAAAATCGATCCATATCTTCGCCCATTATTTGACGCGCTTCACGACATGATTGATCCCGATTCAATTCCGCGTTTAATGCAATCAGGTGTCATCGAAGTTGCGCCACTAGCGTATATGCGTGGTCGCACACTCAATGATGCATTCGTGATTCTGGATGAAGCACAGAACACAACCCCTGAGCAGATGAAGATGTTCTTAACACGCCTGGGCTTTGGTTCAAAGATGGTTGTTACAGGAGACGTAACTCAGGTGGATTTACCTAACTCTGCTCACTCGGGATTGCGCGTAGTTCGCAATATTCTCAACGACATAGATGACATCGCATTCTTAGAATTAACAGCTGAAGATGTTGTCCGTCACCGACTCATTGGTGACATTGTTACGGCGTACGCAACTTTTGATGAAACCAAGCAAGTCCCAAGGCCTATTCGAAACTCATGACAATAGAAATTTCAAATCGCTCCGGACAATTAGTCCCGAGCGATAAGTGCCTCTCCCTATTAAATTATGCTTATGGGAAATTAGAACTGCATCCAGAGTGCGATCTCAACCTCACTTTTATAGATGATAAAGAGATGGAAGAACTTCACATTAAGTGGATGGATCTAACTGGAAGTACAGATGTCCTTTCGTTTCCAATGGACATGCCAGAAAATGGTGAAGCAGTAACACTCGGTGACATAGTTATTTCACCACGCTTTGCAGAAGAGCAGGCCGCAAAAGCTGGACACAGTACAAACCACGAGATATTTATTCTTGCAACACATGGTTTGTTGCACATACTTGGTTACGACCACGATGATGTTGAAGATGAAGAAGTAATGTTTGCGCTACAAGAAACTATTGTCAGTGAATGGGAAGAAATACAATGAGTCTCTATGCAATTGCAGCCATCATTCTTCTATTAAGTTTTGCTGGTTTCCTTGCAGCAACCGAATCCGCTCTGACGTCCATTTCTCGAGTGCTTATAGAGCAACTAGAGAGCAAGCGTGGGGGAGAGTTATTACGCAGATTCAGCCAGCAACCAGCAAAGTATCTCAACGTTATTTTGTTGGTTCGCAAAACCTGTGAGTTAACTGCAACAGTATTACTTGCAGCTATCTTGCTTCGAAATTATTCATCAGCGCAGGCGATGTCATTGACTGTATTGATTATGGTCATTGTTTCTTACGTTGTAGTTGGAGTTGGACCACGCACACTGGGCAAACAACATCCACATACATGGGCTCGTGCTGGTATTGGTGTCGCATTCTTTTTAGCATTTATTCTGGGACCGGTTACTAAGTTGCTTATTGCAATTGGAAATGCAATTACACCGGGCGTTGGCTTTAGGACTGGGCCATTTACAAATGAAGCTGAGCTCCGTGATCTAGTAGATCAGGCGCATGAACGTGGTCTCGTCGAATCTGATGAACACGAAATGATTCACTCTGTATTTGAATTAGGTGACACCTTAGTTCGCGAACTTATGGTTCCGCGCACGGAAATGGTGTGGATTGAAAAAGATAAGTCACTACGCCAGGCACTATCCCTCGCACTTCGCTCGGGCTTTTCTCGCGTACCAGTTATTGGCGAAAACCTTGATCGAATCATTGGCATTGCATACGTTAAAGATTTAGCAAAGCGCACACTTGATCACCACGAAGCAGAAACAATTGAGCGCGTTGAACAACACATGCGCCCTGCAACATTTGTTCCTGAGAGCAAGATTGCTGCAGATTTACTCAAAGAGATGCAGCGCGATCAAATTCACCTTGCAATTGTTGTTGATGAGTACGGCGGTACAGCTGGAATTATTACCATCGAAGATATTCTCGAAGAAATTGTTGGTGAAATAGCGGATGAGTTTGATGATGGCGTTGAAGCGTTCACATGGATCTCAGAAGGTAAAGCTCGTGCTAAGGCGACGCTGCACATCGAAGATTTAGCAGATGAACTAGATATTGAAATTTCAGAAGAAGATTTTGAGGACGTTGACACTATCGGCGGTTTAATGGCTCAAAAACTAGGTCGAGTTCCTATTGCTGGTAGCACAATCACTGTCGGGCAATACTTGATTACCTCCGAACGTCCTGTGGGTCGTCGTCGTAGAATTAGCAGTGTATTAATTGAAAAAATAGAGAGCGCAGCCGATGACAACCTTTAGTAATGCTGAAGATCAGAAGTTAGTGACGTTGGCATCTGCAACCTTAAAGCGCACCGGTGCGGCGCAGGCAGCAGCACTTCGAGATAACACTGGTCGCACATATGTTGCAGTCAATGTTTCTTCTCCTTCGCTCACACTTGATGCATGTGACGCAGTTTTCACAGTAGCAATGGCATCTGGAATATCTGGAATTGAAAGCGTTGTAGTTGTTGGACAAAAACCGATAAAGGTTGGTGCGCTTCGGGAATTTTCATCCAGTGCAACCCTGTTTTATTGTGCTGATAACGGGGAAATTTCTACGCTTTAGCCTTTCGCGAATACCCCCGATACAATTTAACAATGCGTATCGTTCGATTTTCTCCTGGACCAAACTCTGGATTAGGCACTGATCCTCTCTTTGGACTGCTCGAAGAAGATGGAATAAATATCTCAGTGATCGCTGGCGATCCAATTTATGCTGGCGTGAGCAAGACAGGCGCCGTCACACAATTATCTGACGTGCGTTTACTTGCCCCAGTAATCCCGCGCAGCAAAGTTGTGTGCATCGGAAAAAATTATGCAGATCATGCGGCAGAGATGGATTCAGAAGTTCCTGCCGAACCAATTATTTTTCTAAAGCCGAATACTTCAGTGATTGGGCCTAATGACACAATCGTCTGGCCAGCAATGTCAGATCGGGTTGATCACGAAGCTGAGCTAGCAATCGTTATTGGACGCATCTGTAAAGATGTTCCACGCGAGCGGGTCAATGACGTTATCTTTGGTTACACGGTTGCAAATGATGTAACAGCTAGAGATTTGCAGAAAAAAGATGGTCAGTGGAGCCGCGCAAAAGGTTTTGATACTTTCTGCCCAATTGGCCCATGGATTGATACTGATTTCATTCCAGGAACACAACGCATTACAGCAACTGTAAATAATGAACCAAAGCAGGACGCACACCTGAATCAGATGATTTTCGGTGTTCCTGAGATTATTCAATTTGTTTCACAAGTAATGACACTTCTGCCAGGTGATGTAATTCTTACCGGAACCCCAGCAGGTATTGGGCCAATGCAGCCGCAAGGCACAGTGACTGTTGCTATCGAAGGTTTGGGCGAATTAACGAATCGAGTAAGTGCGCATGGGTAAAAAAGTAAAGGTACGTTTTGCGCCATCTCCTACAGGAGATCTACACGTTGGAAATATTCGAACCGCATTATTTGATTGGGCGTATGCTCGACACACAGGTGGAACATTTCTTTTTCGTATTGAAGATACCGATACAACGCGCGTTACTGATGAATACATACAAGCAGCGATAGATACTCTTAAGTGGCTTGGCTTGAATTGGGATGAAGGTCCTGAAGTAGGCGGCGAGAATGGTCCTTATCTGCAATCACAGCGCTTGCATATCTATACCGAGTGGGCACAAAAGTTCTTAGACCAAAAAGATGCTTACCACTGCTATTGCACACCGGCCGAGTTAGAAGCAACACGTGAAGCGCAACGCGCTGCCAATGTTGCACCAGGTTATGACGGAAAGTGTCGCAATCTCACAGCAGAACAAATTACTGCATACAAAGCAGAGGGCCGCGAAGCTGTTATCCGCATGCGCATGCCTGATGGATCAACAACTTTCGTCGATGAAATTCGCGGCGAAGTCTCCTTTGACCATAAATTCGTTCCTGACTTTGTTTTAGCTCGCGCTGATGGTTCACCGCTTTACACATTGGCAGTGGCAGTTGATGATGTTTTGATGAAGGTCACTCATGTTCTGCGCGGCGAAGATTTATTGTCTTCGACACCGCGCCAAATTCGTGTGTATCAAGCGATGGGCGTAAAGCCAGAGGATTACCCAGTCTTTGCACACTTGCCATTTGTTATGGGACAAGACAATACAAAACTATCTAAGCGAAATGGTGAAGTCTCAATCGCTTGGTATCGCGAACAGGGTTATTTGCCAGAAGCAATCTGCAATTACTTAGCACTGCTGGGTTGGTCACCTGGCGATGATCGAGAAAATATTACGATGAAAGAGCTATGCGATTTGTTTACGGTTGAAAAGGTACATTCATCGCCAGCCCGTTTTGATATGAAAAAGCTGGAAGCAATCAACGGTGACAAGATTCGTGCTCTCACAATTGATGAGTTTCTAAAGTGGTCGTTACCGTTTCTTACTAAGGCCGGGATCATTACTGGTACCGACTCTGAAATCGCTCTCGTAAAGTCTGCGCTTCCGATTATCCAAGAACGTATTGTTAAGCTCGATGAAGTTCCACAGATGCTCAAGTTCTTATTTGTAAAAGAGTTTGCAGTAGAAGCCGAAAGTGTTTCAAAGATTACTGACTCAGTTTCTAAAGATATTTTGAAGCGTTCAGTAAAAGAGTTAGAACCTTTATCGTCATGGACCCACGAAAACATTGAAGCGGCACTGCGTGCAAGCTTGATCGAAGAGATGGGGCTTAAGCCGCGCATTGCATTTACCGCAGTTCGTATTGCAACCACGGGCAGCACAATTTCTCCACCGCTATTTGAATCAATGGAGTTACTTGGTAAAGATGCATCGCTGGCTCGAATTGCAGCGGCTTTAACGCTCTAATTGGTGCGGTATTCTTTGCACTGCCTATTTTGGGGTATGGGGTAATTGGCAGCCCTGCTGATTCTGGTTCAGTAAGTCTAGGTTCGAGTCCTGGTACCCCAGCGAACGCGATATGCAAAAGAAAACGAAAGCCGAAGGCGATCGTTTTTGAAAATACTAGGGCCCCGTCGTCTAGCGGCCTAGGACTCTGGCTTCTCAAGCCAGCTACGAGGGTTCGAATCCCTTCGGGGCTACGCACGTTGTTGTATTGATTGGATGTTATGAAAACGTGGAGCACCATAGTTTTATCTGGTGGCACAAATAAACGTTTTGGCTCGGATAAATCTGTAGCACTGTTGCACGGTGTCACACTCTTAGATCATGTTCTGAGCTTTATACCTGATGGCATAAAAACAATCGTTGTTGGTAAAGATGTATTTGAACAACCACCACTTGGCGGTCCAGTAGCCGGTATTGCACGTGGTTTACAAGAAATCGATACTGAGTTTGTCGCAATTGCAGCCGTGGATATGCCTTATGGCTCCTCTTTGTTTTCACAATTACTCGATGCGATTCAAAATGATGCTGCAATGCCAGTTGATTCAGATGGATATAAGCAACCTTTATGTGGAATCTATCGAAGAGATGCATTACTCCTTGCACTAGGCAAGTTAGGTGAGCTTCACAACCAATCTATGCGTGCACTCTGTGACTTACTGATTGTCGATGAGATTCAAGTGAAGCCAAGTGCATTAATTGATATTGATACCCCTGCAGATCTAATTGCTGCACATGAGTTAAACTAAATTATGCTGGAGTTCTTGCTCATTGCCATTGCGGGCTTATTTGTGGGCCTCATAAATGGCATGGCAGGTGGAGGATCTGTCATCTCCTTTCCGGTGCTCCTGGCAGCAGGACTCTCACCAGTAAGTGCTTCAATAACAAATGCACTTGGAGTAACACCAGCAAATTTCTTTGCACTCATCAGTATTCGCCATAGGGTCAAAGAGTTGGCTCGCGAGTATGCCCATTTAATTTGGATCTCTATTGCCACCTCGATACTTGGAGCTTTGGCGTTGATTAACGTGCCACCAGAGGTTTTTGAAAAAATAGTTCCTTTCTTACTTCTGTTTGCAACAGCAAGCTTGTTAATTAAGGTCAAACCTCATCGTGGTAAGCACCACAAGAGCTTGGAATACCTTGGTATTAGTGGCAGTGGTTTTTATTGTGGGTATTTCGGTCCAGGCCAAGGTGTAATGGTTATTGCTGTTCTTGCGCGAGATGCCAGACGGGATCCGGCTCTGGTTAACTCCACCAAGAATTTAATTGTTGCCTTGACCAGCCTTGTTTCAAACATCATTTATATTTTTAGCGGCTTGGCTCATTGGCCATACGTGATTGCCCTTTTCATGGGCTCCGCCGTGGGCGGCACTTTGGGGGGTCGTTGGGCTACGCGAATGAGTCCCCTCTTCTACAGGGGGCTGGTTCTGATCACAGGATTCGGGGCAAGCGCCTGGCTCTTCGAGAAATACCTCTTCTAGGAGGCTATTCATTCGTATACAACTGATATACGATCCTGTCCATGAGCAGCGCTGCCTCCCAGGAGATCCTCACTCGCGGACCTGAAGGTACTTCCCTTGCCGAAGAAGCGTACGCAGTTATTCGCTCGAAGATCATCACACTTGAATTAGAACCTGGCTCACTTATTTCTGAAGCTACATTGATGGCTAAGTTAAATTTTGGCCGCACACCAATTCGTGAAGCACTGCGTATTTTGGCTAATGAAAAGTTAGTTGAAGTCTTTCCACGTCGAGGCATGTTTGTATCAAATGTAGATGTCGAAAACTTGGCGGCAGTCTCTGAAGTTCGCGCCGTACTCGAGATCAAAGCAGCTGAATTAGCAGCACTTCGTTCAACAAAATCTGATCGTGCAATCACTCTTGAGTTAATCAAAGAAATTGATGCAATCAAAGGCAAGCCTGAAATGCGCACACTTATTCAACTCGATCAAAGAATTCATCATCACATATACGAGTGCACGCACAATGAATTCCTGGCATCATCTTTAGATAATTACTATGCCCACGCTCTTCGCATCTGGTTCTTGGCACTCGATCAAGTTGAAGAGCTATCTGAAGCAATTATCGAACACCGCGCTCTACTCGAAGCGATTGCTGCCAATGACAGCAAGGCAGCAACAAAGGCAATGCGCGATCACGTCGAAGGTTTCGAAACAACAATTCGAAAGAATCTCTAACCACCAACCACCAATAAGAAATATACGGAGAAAATCATGAGCGGCAAGTTACCTAGCAAGGCAAAGTGCGTCGTCATTGGCGCTGGAATCGTCGGCAATGGCATGGTTTATCACCTTGCAAAGCTTGGATGGAAAGACATCGTTCAGATTGATAAAGGACCGCTGCCAAACCCTGGCGGTTCAACTGGACACGCATCAAACTTTATTTTCCCTGTCGATCACTCAAAAGAGATGACAGCGATTACTGCAGAGAGCATGCGCCAATACAAAGAGTTCGGAACATTTACCGAATCTGGTGGCATTGAAGTTGCACGTACTCCAGAGCGTATGCAAGAGCTTGCTCGTCGTATTACTTCAGCAAAATCATGGGGCGTCGATGGTGGTCGAATTATTTCCCCAGCAGAAGTTAAGAAGCTCGTTCCATACATTGATGAAACGGTAATTCTTGGTGGTTATTACCAACCTACAGTGGGCGTTGTTGACTCACTTCGCACAGGAACATTGATGCGTGAAAAGGCTGCTGAAATGGGCGCTGCGCAATCATTTGCCAACGTTGAAGTTCAAGACATCACAACCGAAAATGGTCGCGTTAAGGCAGTTGTCACTGATCAGGGAACAATCGAAGCTGATTACGTTGTGATCGCAACAGGTTGCTGGTCACCAAAGCTTGCTGCAATGGCTGGCGCACATATTCCACTTACTCCCGCGGTACACCAGATGAAAGATATTGGACCAGTTCCATTTTTTGCTGGCGCTAAGGGAGACATCGAATGGCCAATTATTCGCGACATGGACACATTCATGTACGAGCGTCAACACGGTACAGGTCTTGAAATCGGATCGTATGCTCACCGTCCAATTCTTTATAACGCAGAAGATTTGCCATCAAATGCAACTGCAACTCTGTCACCTACTGAGTTCGCATTCACGCAGGTAGATTTTGATATCCAAGATGAACACTCATACGAACTGATGCCATCCATTGTTGGAGATGAAAACGTTCGTGAAAAGTATGCATGTAATGGAATTCTTTCTTACACGCCAGATGGAATGCCTATCTTGGGAGAAACACCTGAAGTAAAGGGTCTCTGGTCTGTTGCAGCTGTATGGATTAAAGAAGGTCCAGGAACTGCAAAGTCTGTTGCAGAGTGGATGGTCTTGGGAGATTCTCATATTGATCTACATGCATCAAACATCGCTCGTTTCCATGAGCATCATAAAGATGACAAGCACGTGAAAGCCCGCGTTGCAGAGTCATTTAATAAGACATACGGAATTGTTCACCCACTCGAGCAGTACGAATCAAATCGTAAAGTTCGCTTGTCCCCATATTACGAGCGCGAAGCAAAACTTGGCGCAGTCTTTTATGAGACAGCTGGATGGGAACGACCATTTTGGTATGAGTGCAACAAAGATCTCGTTGCAAAGTTTGGCGACAAAGTTATGCCACGTACTGCTGAATGGGAGTCACGTTGGTGGTCACCAATTATCAATGCTGAGCACTTACAAATGCGCGAAACAGCAGGCATCGTAGATCTCACTGCTTTTGCCTACTTTGATATCACAGGACCATCCGCACTTGCTGTTGTACAAAAGGCCGCACTACGTCAGATGGATGTAGCAGTTGGTCGTGTTGTTTATACGCCAGTGCTTGGTCCAAATGGTGGTTTTAAGTCTGACTTAACAATCATGCGACTCGGTGACTCACACTTCCGCGTTGTAACTGGTGGTGCACACGGTATGGCAGATAAGAAGTGGTTTGCTGACTTGTTGCCATCTGATGGTTCAGCAACAATCAAAGACATTACATCTGATTACACAACTCTTGGCGTGTGGGGACCAAATGCACGAAAGATTGTTCAAGAAGTTACATCTGCTGACATGAGCAATGAAGCATTTAAGTTCAGCACATGTAAAGAAATCGATATCAAGGGCGTAAAAGTTCTTGCATCACGCATTTCATACGTTGGCGATCTTGGTTGGGAATTCTACGTACCAATGGCTGATGGTCCTGCTTTATGGGATGCACTCTGGGAAGCTGGCAAGAATCACGGAATGATTCCAGTTGGAATCGGTGTGTACGGAACAACTGGTCGCCTTGAAAAGTGTTATCGCGCTTATGGTCCAGAACTTGAAACTGAATACACAGTGGTTGAAGCAGGAATGCAGACACCAAAACTTAAAGATGCTGACTTCATTGGTAAAGAAGCTCACGTAAAGCACCGCAGCGAAAAGCCAGTTGCAATGCTCTGCACACTCTTTGTTGATGATCACAAATCTTCAACTGGTGAGAAGCGCTACATGATGGGTAACGAACCAATTCTTACTCTGGATAAGCAGCCAATTACAGATGCACATGGACGTCGTTCATATGTAACTAGTGCTGGTTCTGCTCCATCACTCGGTAAGCACATTTTGATGTCGTACTTGCCAACAGAGCTCGCAGTGGCTGGAAACAAGTTCTTAGTTGAATACCTTGGTGAGCACTACCCATGTTCAATTGCTGAAGTTGGTGCTACATCAGTATTCGATTCATCCAATGAGAGGATTTTGACGTAATGGATGTTTTAGTATGTTTAAAGCGAGTACCTCTTGCAGGTGGAACGTTGATTCTCACACCGGATGCAAGAGATATCGAAACCAAGCATCTTGGTTTCGGAATTAGCCCTCACGAAGAAAACGCTGTCGAAGCCGGCGTTCAACTAGTTGAGCAAATGGGCGGAACGCTTACTTTGTTAACACTTGGACCATCGGATGCGGAAGAACAATTGCGTGCACAGTTGGCAATTGGTGCAACCCGCGCGGTTCTTCTAGAAACAGATGGACAAGAGTGGGATCCGCAAGGAACTGCAGCAGCGCTAGTGGATGCAATCAACGCGGAAGAGACAAAGTTTGATCTCATTATTTTCGGCGCTGAATCCGTAGATAGTGCTGGATATCAAATTCACGTGCGCGTTGCACATGCACTCAATCGCCCAATCGTCACAAACGTTAAGGCGATGAAAATTGAAAATGGAATCGCATCATGTGAACGTGTTGTTGCAACTGGTCGCGAACACTATGAAGCACCGCTTCCTGCAATTGTGACTGTGCGAGATGGATTAAATATTCCTCGTTATCCATCTGTGCCTGGTCGCATGCAGGCACGCAAGAAACCAGTGGATATGAAGAAAGCCGAACCAAGTGTTCCTAAGTTAGAAAAACTCACGCTGACTATTGCTCCATCTAAATCAACAGGAGCAGAAATATTGGGCAACGGCGCAGATGCTGTGCCTGCCTTAGTTGAAGTCCTAAAGAAGATCGGAGCACTCTAATGATTCTGGTACTAGTAGATCACGATCGTGGCGAATTAGATCCATTGTCACTGCGCGCACTTACTGCTGCGCGCAAACTTGGACAAGACGTTGAAGCTGTTGTCATCGGAAAAGATGGCGCCGCTTTAGCAGGAACTGTTGGCGAATACGGTGCAAAGGTTTTACACGTTGCAACTCACGCAGACATCACTGATTACACACCACAAGCATCTGGCCGCGCCCTTAAGGATCTTGTTGAAAAAACAAATCCTGCCGCTGTCATTGCAGCCGGAAGTCCACGTGGAAATGAACAATTAGCGCACCTTGCAGCATTTCTTGATGCTCCAATGGCATCTGATTGTTCATCAATCACACTCGGCACACCACACGTTGTACAACGTGCGCGCTGGGC
Source organism: Candidatus Planktophila sp. (assembly GCA_044341305.1). Lineage (GTDB taxonomy): Bacteria > Actinomycetota > Actinomycetes > Nanopelagicales > Nanopelagicaceae > Planktophila. The sequence continues at coordinate 42,066 of JBIIRY010000012.1, forward strand.
GGGCAATCTCATTGAAGAAGCAAATGTTCACTCACCATTATTGATTGCATCCATATTTCCATTCTCTACAGAACCAGAGTCTGCAAATGGTGGCGCTGCAACTGTTTCTGAGTTCCAACCAACACTTGAAGCGAGTGACACAGTTGTTCGCATTCTTAGCCGTGATTCTGGTGAGTCAAAGAGTGGCGGCGTAACACTTGGTGATGCAAAGGTAATCATTTCTGGTGGACGTGGAGTCGGTGGGCCGGAGGGCTTTGACAAACTAGAAGAACTCGCAGCACTTATGGAAGGAACAGTTGGATGTTCACGCGTTGTGACAGCATCTGGTTGGCGTCCGCACGCAGAACAAGTTGGGCAGACTGGTACAAAAGTTGCACCAGATCTATACATTGCATGCGGCATCTCAGGTGCAATGCAGCACATCGCAGGAATGAAAAACAGCAAGACAATCGTTGTAATCAATACAGATCCTGAAGCTCCAATTCTAAATTATGCGGATTACGCAATCATTGGTGATTTGCATCAAGTACTTCCGGCACTAACTAGCGCAGTACGAGCAGCAAAGGGATAAAAACATGTCCGACATCGATATCGCCCAGAAAGCCACAATGAAACCAATTCTCGAAATTGGAGCATCTCTTGGAATCGGTGCTGAGCATCTCGAGCCGTACGGTCATTACAAAGCAAAGATCTCACTTAAGTATTTGGATTCACTGCCTAAAAAGAGTGATAGCAAACTTATTTTGGTAACTGCTATCAGTCCAACTCCGGCTGGAGAAGGAAAGACAACGACAACAGTTGGTTTAGGTGATGCACTTCGCCACATTGGTAAGAACGCACTGATTGCTCTTCGCGAACCATCTCTTGGTCCAGTCTTTGGAATGAAGGGTGGAGCAGCCGGTGGTGGATACGCACAAGTTGTTCCGATGGAAGACATCAACCTTCACTTCACCGGAGATTTCAGTGCAATCGCTCTAGCAAATAATCTGCTTGCCGCACTTTTAGATAATCACATTCATCACGGCAATGCATTAGATATTGATGTACGCCGTGTTGCGTGGAAGCGCGTAGTAGATATGAACGATCGCGCACTACGTGAAATCGTGGCATCCCTTGGCGGAGTCGGCAATGGAATGCCACGTCAGGATGGCTTCGACATCGTTGTTGCATCTGAAATCATGGCGATCTTCTGTCTTGCAACATCTATTGAAGATCTGAAAGAACGTATGGGCAAAATCGTTGTTGCATACACACGCGATAAAAAACCAGTTCTTGCTAGTGATCTCAACGCTCACGGAGCAATGACAGTAATTCTCAAAGATGCTTTCCAGCCAAACTTGGTACAAACACTAGAAAATACTCCTGCATTTGTTCATGGTGGACCATTTGCCAACATCGCACACGGCTGTAACTCAGTTGTTGCAACAACATCTGCTCTCAAACTCGCTGATTACGTTGTTACAGAAGCTGGCTTTGGCGCAGACCTTGGAGCAGAAAAATTCATCGATATTAAGTGCCGCAAGGCTGGGATTGCACCATCTGCATGTGTAATCGTTGCAACTGTCCGTGCGATTAAGTATCACGGTGGCGCTGATCTAAAGACGATCACGGAAGAAAATCTTGATGCTCTAGAAAAGGGAATTGTTAACCTGGAGCGTCACATCAAGAACATCACAACTGTCTATAACTTGCCGCTGGTTGTTTCAATTAACCACTTCACAAGTGATACAAAGGCCGAAGTTGATTTGCTTCGCAAGAAGGTAGAAGCACTCGGTGTAAAGATTGTTCTTGCTACACACTGGGCTGATGGAGGAAAAGGCGCCGCAGATCTTGCGCACGCTGTTGTCGAACTCTGCGAGAAGCCATCAAAGATGACATTTGTCTACGAAGACAGTGCAACTCTCTGGGATAAAGTCACAGCAGTTGCTACAAAGATTTACGGCGCCGCAGATGTTACAGCGGATGCAAAGGTACGCAACAAGATTAAAGAGTTGCAGGAGAGTGGTTATGGCCACTTCCCAATCTGTGTTGCAAAGACTCAGTATTCATTCTCAACGGATGCCGCCCTTCGTGGTGCTCCAAGTGGTCACTCTCTCAACATTCGTGAAGTTCGCTTATCCGCCGGAGCAGAATTCATTGTGCTTGTCTGCGGTGAAGTGATGACAATGCCGGGTCTTCCTAAGGTTCCATCGGCTGAGCGCATTGATTATGTCGATGGCAAGGTTGTAGGTCTTTTTTAAAATGTCATATCCATCCTGGAGTATCGAAGAAGCAACACGTGTGTTGTCTCCTTTGAAAAACGTTCAAGGCCCAGTGCTTATTGCACTGCAAGCTGTACAAGAACGTTTTGGATATGTCCATGAGGATGCCGTTTCTCTCATTGCCGAGACATTTAACGTCTCTCGTGCAGATGTACATGGCGTACTTACCTACTATCACGACCTGCGTACTACACCAGCACCCACTCGCTGCATTCAAATTTGTGTAGCAGAGGCGTGTCAATCAGTTGGCTCACGCGAGTTAGTCGCAGCAGTTGAGAAAAAACTAGGTAAGAAAATTGATGAAACATATGCTGATGTAGAGATTAAATCTGCCTATTGTTTCGGAAATTGTGCTCTTGGACCCTCTGCAATGGTTGATGGCGAACTTGTTGGACGTGCCAGTTTGGAAAAGGTCACAGCATGAGTACCACTGTTTACATACCTAATGACAGCGCAGCTGTTTCAATAGGCGCGGATCAGGTCGCAGCTTTAGTTGCGAAAGAAGCAGTTAAGCGCTCACTCGATGTAACCATCATCAGAAATGGCACACGCGGTGCACTATGGCTTGAAACTCTCGTAGAAGTTGTTACGCCACAAGGCCGCACGGCATACGGACCAGTGCAACCATCTGATGTTTCATCTTTATTTGATGCTGATTTCTTGAGTGGCGGCACACATCTGCTATCACTTGGATTAACTGAAGAGATTGCATGGTTTGCAGGACAAGATCGTGTTACCTATAAGCGCGTAGGAATTATTGATCCACTCTCACTCAAAGATTATGAATCACTCGGTGGTTTAGTTGGATTGCGCAAAGCAATTACACAAAGCGGCAGTGAAATCGTTGCCGAAGTTACCGCCTCAGGTTTGCGTGGACGCGGGGGAGCAGGATTTCCTGCAGGAATTAAATGGAAGACGGTTTTAGATGCACAAGCAGATCAAAAGTATGTTTGCTGCAACGCAGACGAAGGCGACAGCGGAACATTTGCTGATCGGATTCTGATTGAAGCAGATCCCTTTACTCTGATTGAAGGAATGGCGATTGCAGCTGTTGCAGTGGGCGCAACCGAAGGATTTGTTTACCTACGCTCTGAATATCCAACTGCAATCACACGTTTGCGTGATGCCATTGCAATCGCAGAAAGCGCTGGAGTACTCGGTTCATCAGTTCTTGGAAGCAAGCACGCATTTAACCTCGAAGTTCGAGTAGGTGCGGGTTCTTATGTATGCGGTGAAGAGACAGCAATGCTTGAGAGCCTAGAAGGAAAACGCGGAGTAATTCGTTCAAAGCCACCGCTACCTGCAATTGCAGGTTTATTTGGTAAACCAACAATTATTAATAACGTCTTAACTCTTGCAAGTGTTCCGGAGATTATGGCATCTGGTGCTGCTGCATATGCTGCTCGCGGTACTGGTCGCTCACTTGGTACGCAGGTTTTCCAATTAGCCGGAAACATTGCTCGCGGTGGAATTATTGAAACAGCGTTCGGAATTACCTTAGAAACACTCGTAAAAACTTTTGGTGGCGGAACGTTTAGTGGAAAGCCACTGCGCGCAGTTCAAATTGGCGGACCACTGGGCGCGTACTTCAACTCATCACACCTTGGTGTTTCTATGGATTACGAATCACTCGCTGCAGCTGGTGGAATGTTGGGCCACGGTGGTGTTGTTTTATTTGATGACTCAGTCGACCTTGCCCAACAAGCAAAGTTTGCAATGGAGTTCTGTGCCCTCGAGTCCTGCGGCAAGTGCACGCCATGTCGTTTAGGCTCAACGCGTGGGGCTGAAACCATAGAAAAAATAATTTCTGGCGTAGATGTGCCTGCAAATAAGTTATTGCTCTTAGACTTATGCGAAGTGATGACCGATGGATCTCTCTGTGCGATGGGTGGATTAACTCCACTTCCAGTTAAGAGTGCCATGAATAACTTTCCAGAAGACTTCACGGGAGGTGCAAGATAATGACGATGCTCATCGAGCCTGACTTTGGCACTCCTGCAAGTAAAAAGAACGAAACGGTTACCGTAGAAATTGATGGAAAATCCGTAACCGTTCCTGCTGAAACATCAATCATGCGAGCAGCAGCGATGCTCGGCAATAACATTCCAAAGTTGTGTGCAACAGATCGTCTTAAAGCATTTGGTTCTTGCCGTTTATGTGTTGTAGAAATCGATGGACGAAACGGCACACCTTCTTCTTGCACAACTCCGGTAACAGAAGGCATGAAGGTTTCAACTAAAACTGATCGCGTGCAGAAGATTCGCCGCGGCGTCATGGAGCTGTACATGTCAGATCATCCAGCCAGTTGCGAAACTGGCGATGAGTGCAGCATGCATTCAATGGCTAAAGAAGTTGGTCTGACCGAAGTCCGCTACGAAGGAAAAACTCACTTAGGGCTTGTAAAAGATGAGACCAATCCATACTTCACATTTGATTCAACCGAGTGCATCGTCTGTAACCGCTGTGTACGTGCATGCGATGAAGTGCAGGGAACTTTCGCATTAACAATTGAAAATCGTGGCTTTGAAGCACGTGTTTCATCATCAGGCACATCATTTATTGATAGCGAGTGCGTCTCCTGTGGTGCGTGCGTTCAAGCGTGCCCAACTGGCGCCCTGACTGAAAAAACTTTACTTACCATCGGAGCCCCAACGCGTTCTGTTATTACAACCTGCGCATATTGCGGAGTTGGTTGTTCATTTAAAGCTGAAATGCGCAGTGACGAAGTTGTGCGCATGGTTCCACTGAAAGATGGTGGCGCAAATGCTGGTCACTCATGCGTTAAGGGTCGCTTTGCATGGGGATATGCAACGCACCAAGATCGCATAACCAAGCCGATGATTCG
>JBIIRY010000013.1:0-45223 GCA_044341305.1 Candidatus Planktophila sp.
GATCAGCGGCAGATTTCTTAGCCGCAATCGAAGGAACAATCAGAAATTTTAACGACGGAGATCTCGTCGAAGGCACAGTTGTTCAAGTAGATCGCGAAGAAGTACTTGTTGATATTGGTTACAAGACTGAAGGTGTTATTCCTTCCCGCGAATTATCGATCCGTCACGATGCAGATCCAAATGAGATTGTAAAAGTTGGCGACAAGATTGAAGCTTTAGTTCTTCAAAAAGAAGACAAAGAAGGTCGATTGATTCTTTCTAAGAAGCGCGCACAATACGAACGCGCATGGGGAGACATCGAAGGCAAGAAAGAGCGCGACGAAGTTGTTATCGGAACAGTTATCGAAGTTGTTAAGGGCGGTCTCATCGTTGACATCGGTCTTCGCGGCTTCCTTCCAGCATCACTCGTTGAAATGCGCCGTGTCCGCGATCTCACTCCTTACATCGGTAAGCAAGTTGAAGCTCGCATCATTGAATTAGATAAGAATCGCAACAACGTAGTACTTTCACGTCGTGCATTCCTTGAACAAACTCAATCAGAGTCACGCACAACATTCCTGAACCAACTCCAAAAAGGTCAAGTTCGCTCCGGTGTTGTTTCATCAATCGTTAACTTCGGTGCTTTCGTAGACCTAGGTGGCGTAGATGGTTTGGTTCACGTTTCAGAGCTTTCATGGAAGCACATCGATCACCCGGGCGAAGTTGTTGAAGTGGGCGATGAAGTAACCGTAGAAGTTCTCGAAGTTGATTTCGAGCGCGAACGCGTTTCACTCTCACTCAAGGCGACACAAGAAGATCCATGGCAAGCATTTGCTCGCACACACACAATCAACCAAGTTGTTCCAGGCGTTGTGACCAAGCTTGTTCCATTCGGTGCATTCATTCGTGTGCACGAAGGCATTGAAGGCCTTGTTCACATCTCTGAACTAGCAGAGCGTCACGTTGAAATTCCTGAGCAGGTTGTTCAGGTAGATGACGAACTCTTTGTAAAGATTATTGATATCGACCTAGAACGTCGTCGTATCTCGCTCTCACTTAAGCAAGCTAACGAAGGGCAAGAAGTTGAAATCGAAGCATTCGATCCAACTCAATACGGAATGTCTGCTCGTTACGATGCTGAAGGTAAGTTCATCTATCCAGAAGGTTTCGATGCTGACACTCAAGAGTGGAAGCCAGGATATGAATCTCAACGCGAAGCGTGGGAAAAAGATTACGCAGTTGCACAGGAACGCTTCCTAGCTCACAAGAAGCAAAAGGCTGAAGCTAAAGCTGCTGACGCTGCTGCAACACCTGTCGAGGTAGCAGCAGAGTAATTTCTAGTGGCCTTCGTTGTAGGACTCACTGGCGGTATTGGTTCGGGTAAATCCCTGGCTGCGCAATTCTTTTCGCAGCTAGGTGCACTCGTTATTGATGCCGACCAACTGGCACGTTCTGTTATCGAACGAGGCTCCGAAGGTTTTGATGAGGTTCTACTTCGATTCGGTGACACTGTATTAAAAAATGGTGACATCGATCGAGTAGCACTTGGTCAGATTGTCTTTGAAAATCCAGAAGCCAAGAAAGATCTTGAAGAAATCATTCACCCACGCATTCGTGCTGAATTCGAAGAAGCGGTTGGCAGTTTAAATCCCGGCCAAATTATGGTTTATGAGATTCCACTTCTCGTGGAAACAAATGCTGTAGATCGCTTCGACTTCGTCATTACTGTCGAATCAGATGCAGAGCTACGAAAGCAACGTCTGCGTGCTCGTGGAATGTTTCATTCGGATATTGAAAAAAGAATGGCATCACAGGCAACCGAGGAGCAACGTCGGGCTATCGCTGATTGTGTTCTCACAAATAATGGCAGCGAAGATAAGTTGTTGCGCCAAGTAGAAAACGTCTGGGAATCAACGATTCTGCCTCGCGCGCAAAACTAGAGCCTCGCAGATAGAGTTCGGTATATGCGCCCAGTTACTGATCTTCAAAGGAGAGTTGAGCCTTTTCAAGTCATCAGTGATTACGTTCCTGCTGGAGATCAACCCGCGGCAATCGAAGAGATAGTCAAACGCATCAATGCTGGAGCACAAGATGTAGTTCTCCTGGGTGCCACCGGAACCGGCAAGTCTGCGACAACTGCATGGATGATTGAAAAACTACAGCGTCCTACCCTGGTGCTTGCGCCGAACAAAACACTTGCAGCACAGCTAGCAAACGAGTTTCGAGAGTTGCTGCCTAATAACGCTGTCGAGTACTTCGTCTCGTATTACGACTATTACCAGCCAGAAGCATACGTTCCGCAGACAGATACCTTTATCGAAAAGGACTCCAGCGTTAACGACGAAGTAGAACGCCTAAGGCATTCTGCTACTAATTCGCTTTTAACCAGGCGCGATGTTGTTGTAGTTGCAACCGTTTCCTGTATTTACGGACTTGGAACACCGCAGGAATACGTCGATCGCATGATCAAGTTGCGAGTAGACGATGAAATCGAGCGAAATGTTCTTTTGCGCCGATTCGTCGATGTTCAATACAAGCGCAACGACATGGCCTTTGAGCGCGGAACCTTCAGAGTTCGCGGAGACACTATCGAAATCATCCCGATGTATGAAGAACTCGCTCTTCGCATAGAAATGTTCGGCGACGAAATAGAGCGCATCACCACTCTAAATCCCTTAACTGGTGAAATCGTTCGCGAAGAAGAAGAGATGTACGTTTTTCCTGCAACTCACTACGCCGCTGGGCCAGAGACTATGAAGCGTGCGATGGGGGACATCACTGATGAACTACAGATTCAACTCAATCTCTTTGAAAAGCAGGGCAAGCTACTAGAAGCACAACGTTTACGGATGCGCACAACCTTCGATTTGGAGATGATGGAACAGTTAGGTTTTTGTTCTGGAATCGAAAACTATTCCAGGCACCTAGACGGACGCGAACAAGGTTCGGCGCCAAATTGCTTGCTTGATTATTTCCCGGAGGATTTTCTTGTCGTTATTGATGAGAGCCATGTAACAGTTCCTCAAATCGGTGCGATGTATGAAGGAGATGCCTCGCGTAAACGTACCCTGGTCGAACATGGTTTTCGCCTACCAAGTGCACTCGATAATCGTCCGCTTAAATGGCCAGAGTTCTTGGACCGCGTTGGACAGAAAGTGTATTTATCTGCGACCCCTGGTCCTTACGAACTTGGAAAAGTGGATAACGACGTAGTTGAACAAGTGATTCGCCCAACCGGACTAGTAGATCCTCAAATTGTTGTAAAACCTATTAAGGGTCAAATTGATGATTTGCTGGCTGAAATAAAGATTCGTACAGAGCGTAATGAACGTGTACTCGTGACCACGTTAACTAAGAAGATGTCTGAAGATTTGACTGAGTATCTGCAGGAAAAGGGAATCAAGGTTCAGTATCTGCATTCGGAAGTGGATACGTTGCGAAGAGTTGAGCTACTGCGCGAACTACGTTCGGGTCAATTTGATGTGCTCATCGGCATTAACTTGCTCCGTGAAGGTTTGGATCTACCTGAAGTTTCACTGGTTGCAATTTTGGATGCGGATAAAGAAGGTTTTCTTCGCTCAGCAACTTCATTGATTCAAACTATTGGTCGTGCAGCTCGAAATGTTTCTGGTGAAGTGCACATGTATGCCGACAACATTACAAAATCGATGGCAAAGGCTATTGATGAAACCAACCGTCGTAGAGCAAAACAGGTTGCTTACAATCTCGAACGGGGAGTGGATCCGCAACCATTGCGCAAGAAGATTGCAGATATCACCGATCTCATTAATCGTGAAAGTGATGACACCGATGAGTTACTCGCTTCGGGTCGTAAATCTAAGTCGGCAGGAGCACCGCCGATTGGTTTGCGCAGCAAGAACGCTGGATCTTTACCTCGCCAAGAATTAGTGGCGTTGATAGAGTCGCTCACTGACCAAATGAGAAGTGCGGCAGCAGAACTTTCCTTCGAATTAGCAGCCAGATTGCGCGATGAAATTCGTGATTTGAAGAAAGAGCTTCGTGCGATGCAAGAAGCGGGGCATTGATGAGCATCGACAAATTAATTGTTCGTGGTGCCCGCGAACATAATCTCAAAGACGTATCAATCGAATTACCGCGCGAAGCGTTGATTGTTTTCACAGGTTTATCCGGCTCTGGAAAATCAAGCCTTGCTTTTGACACGATCTTTGCTGAAGGCCAACGCCGATACGTTGAATCTTTATCGGCATACGCTCGTCAATTCTTAGGACAGATGGATAAACCCGATGTTGATTTCATCGAAGGTTTATCACCAGCAGTTTCAATCGATCAAAAATCAACAAACCGAAATCCTCGTTCTACAGTTGGAACGATCACTGAAGTTTATGATTACTTGCGTCTACTCTTTGCTCGCGCTGGACGTCCACACTGCCCTAATTGCGGCAAAGCGGTTTCTAGACAGACTCCTCAGCAAATTGTGGATCAAATTCTTACGATGCCTGCAACTACCAAGTTTCAGGTTCTGGCTCCAGTGGTTCGTGCACGTAAAGGTGAATTTGTAGATCTCTTCGCCGAACTTATTGCCTCCGGTTATGCACGTGCACGTATCGATGGAGAAATCGTCGCCTTAAGCGATGCGCCAAAGTTAAAGAAGCAGGAAAAGCACACTATTGAAGTCGTTGTAGATCGCTTAAGTGCCAAACCTGAATCCAAATCACGCCTGACAGATTCGATTGAAACTGCTCTTAGATTAGCTTCAGGAATAGTTCTTCTTGATTTTGTTGATGCCAAAGGCGCTGACAAGGAACGCACATTTAGCGAACATCTTGCGTGCCATGATTGCAACCTTTCATTTGAAGAGTTAGAACCACGTTCATTCTCTTTTAACTCTCCATTTGGAGCATGCCCAGAGTGCACGGGAATCGGAACAAAACTTGAAGTAGATGAAGATCTCGTCATTCCCGATGATTCAATCTCGATTTACGAAGGAGCTATCGCTCCATGGGCAGGTGGACAGTCAGCAGAATACTTTGTGCATTTACTCGAGGCGTTATCCGAAGATGTGAAGTTTTCATTAAATACACCATGGAAGCGCCTGCCGGAAAAGGCTCGTGACGCAATTATTAATGGTTACGAATACGAAGTTCACGTAAAGTATAAGAATCGATATGGACGAGTCCGCAACCACACCAGTGGGTTTGAAGGCGTCGTCCCTTTCATTCATCGTCGCCATGGAGAAACCGATAGCGATTACAGTCGTGAAAAATATGAAGCGTATATGCGCGAAATTCCATGTTCTGTATGTAAAGGCGCGCGCCTAAAGCCTGAGGTACTTGCAGTAACTGTCGGAGATTTATCAATCTCACAGATATGCGAACTTTCAATTGCCGATTGCGCAGAGTTTTTGAAGAAGATCTCTCTTAATGCCCGCGAAGCTCAAATTGCTGAACGCGTCATGAAGGAAGTACACGCACGGTTAGGTTTCTTACTAGACGTTGGTCTGGACTATTTATCACTTGCACGCCCAGCCGCAACGTTATCTGGTGGCGAAGCACAGCGAATTCGTTTAGCAACCCAAATTAGTTCTGGACTTGTGGGGGTTCTCTACGTATTGGATGAACCAAGTATTGGTCTGCATCAGCGCGATAACAGACGATTGATCGACACACTGACACGTCTGCGCGATTTGGGAAACACGCTCATCGTTGTAGAACATGATGAAGAGACTATTCGCACAGCAGATTGGATTGTTGATATCGGTCCAGGCGCTGGTGAACATGGCGGAAAGGTTGTTGTATCAGGGGATTACCAATCACTCATTGATTCGAAGGAATCCATTACAGGTGCGTACCTAAGTGGCCGCAAATCCATTGCAATTCCAAGCAAACGTCGACCACTTGATGCAAAACGAAAACTTACAGTTAAGGGCGCAAAAGAGAACAACCTCAAAGACATTGATGTTGATATTCCCTTGGGAGTTTTTGTCTCTGTCACTGGTGTGAGCGGTTCGGGAAAATCCACCTTAATCAACGATATTTTGTATAGCGTTTTAGCCAACAAACTAAATGGTGCACGCATTGTTCCGGGGCGCCACCGCACCGTTAGCGGTGTTGATCTATTAGATAAAGTAGTTCACGTTGATCAATCACCAATCGGTCGTACTCCACGTTCGAATCCTGCGACATATACAGGAGTCTTCGACAAAGTTCGCGCTCTCTTTGCCGAAACCACTGAAGCAAAGGTTCGTGGATATCAACAAGGACGTTTCTCATTTAACGTAAAGGGTGGACGCTGCGAAAACTGTTCAGGTGATGGAACTATCACTATCGAAATGAACTTTTTGCCCGATGTGTATGTTCCTTGCGAGGTTTGTCACGGAGCTAGATACAACCGAGAGACGCTTGAAGTTCATTACAAGAACAAAACAATTGCTGATGTCCTGAACATGCCTATCGAAGAAGCTCATACCTTCTTCGAATCTGTGCCAACAATTGCACGATACTTAAAGACTCTGTGTGATGTTGGCTTGGGCTACGTTCGTTTAGGTCAATCAGCACCAACTCTTTCCGGAGGAGAAGCGCAACGCGTTAAGTTGGCAACAGAGTTACAGCGTAGATCAACGGGTCGAACAATTTATGTTTTGGATGAACCAACTACGGGTCTGCACTTTGAAGATGTCAACAAGTTACTCGGTGTACTCAATCGTTTAGTGGATACCGGAAACACAGTCGTTGTCATCGAACACAATTTAGATGTCATCAAATCTTCTGACTGGGTTATCGATATAGGGCCAGAAGGTGGATTCCGAGGCGGAACTGTTGTTGCAGAAGGAACACCGGAAGATGTCGCAAAAGTTAGCGCGAGTTACACAGGCCAATTCTTGGCTGAAATTTTAAAGAGTAATCGAAAAGCCCCTGCGAAGAAGAAATAAACATGGCCGATCCAGCCAGCTATCGCCCAACTGACATCCCAGAAGAACCTGGTGTGTATCGTTTTTACAACGGTAGCGACAAAGTAATTTATGTTGGTAAGGCAAAGAATTTAAAGAATCGCTTAAGTTCGTATTTTGGAAACAATCTTGCGCATAAGACGTATCGCATGGTGCATGAAGCTGTACGTGTGGATTGGACCGTAGTTAACACGGAGCTAGAAGCGCTGGCACTAGAATTTTCTTGGATCAAGCAGTATCACCCGACCTATAACGTTCAATTCAAAGACGATAAGTCTTATCCGTATTTAGCCATCTCAATTGCGGATGAATATCCTCGCATTTTTGTCACACGTAAGGAAAAGCGTCCTGGTCTTAAATACTTCGGACCGTATACGAATGCTTGGGCCCTTCGAAATACCTTCGACATCTTGCTAAAAGTTTTTCCGGTCAGATCGTGCACTGCAGGTAATTTCCAGCGTGCACAGAAAAGCAAGCGCCAATGTCTCTTGGGGGATATCGGAAAGTGCGCTGCACCTTGCGTGGGTTGGGTAACTCCAGAGGAACATAAAGAGATTGTTTATAATCTAGATGCATTCATGGAAGCAGGTATGCAGGATTTACTTCCAGCGCTGCAGTCGGAGATGGAACTAGCATCTTCACGCGAAGAGTTCGAAAGAGCTGCACGCATTAGAGATCAGATTGAATCCTTTGAAAAAGCACAAAAATCAACGCAAGGCAATCTTTCAGATGAATTAGATGGTGATTTCATAGCTATTCATGAAGAAGGTCTTCATGCTGCTGGTTCTATCTTCATGTTGCGCCGAGGTTCCATTAAAGGTTCTCGTTCATGGATTGTGAATCAAGAGCTTGCTCTTGAAGGCGATGATCAATGGGCTTCGTTGCTCTTCTCCATTTATGGAGGAGAGAGCACCGAGATACCTTCTTCAATCTATTTGAATTCAGAACCCGCAGATGCCCCTGCGCTTGAACAATGGCTCTCATCCCTATCGGGTTCAAAAGTTACTTTAAAGGTTCCACAGCGGGGCGACAAAGCAGAACTACTCGAAACAGTAAAGCGCAATGCGCACTATGCATTAGTCCAATTCATGAGCAAGCGAGCCAGCGATACTGCGGTATCCGGTAAGGCACTGCTTGAGATTGAGGAAGAACTGAGTCTGGCAAAAACACCTTTGCGCATTGAGTGCTTTGATATTTCAAACATTTCAGGAACTTCCGTGGTGGCCTCGATGGTTGTCTTTGAAGATGGCATTGCTAAGAAGAGTGAATATCGACGCTTCATCATCGACACGACAGAGGGATTCGATGACACCCGTGCAATGCACCAAGTCATCACACGAAGATTGAAAAGATTACTCAATGATCGCGTTGTAGACAGCGCAGAAATCATTGAAGCTGGTGGCAAGCTAAGTAAATTTGCTTACCCACCACAGTTAATTGTCGTTGATGGTGGCGCGCCTCAAGTAAGCGCGGCCCAGCGAGCGATGAACGAATTAGGAATCTCAGATATTGCTCTATGTGGTTTAGCTAAACGCCTGGAAGAAGTATGGGTTCCAGAGCAATCAGATCCAATCATCTTGCCCCGTACAAGTGAAGGACTTTACTTGTTGCAAAGAATTCGAGATGAGGCGCATCGATTCGCGATTTCTTTCCACCGTTCCAGACGCTCCAAAGTTATGCTTGAATCGATTCTTGATGAAATCGAACAACTTGGACCAAGTCGTAGAAATGCTCTACTAGAACGCTTTGGTTCAGTAGCGGCACTTAAGAAGGCAAGCGTTGAAGACATCGCGATGACCCCCGGAATAGGTGAAAAGATTGCAGTGATTGTTTTTGACTTCCTAGCCCATAGTTCTGCAACAAAAATTGATATGGCTACAGGCGTTATTGAAGATGCTTGAGAAGTACGTAAAGATACAGACATGAACCAAGAAGTTCTCATTCTCACTGGAATGTCTGGAGCAGGTCGCTCAACTGTGGCGCATGCGCTAGAGGATCTTGGTTGGTATGTTGTTGATAATTTACCTCCAACTCTCTTGTCAGATTTGATTAAACAAGGAGTGCAATCTGAAATCTCATCACTCGCCGTCGTAGTCGACGTACGCGGTGGAAAATTCTTTGACGAACTAGCTTCATCGCTAGCAGAATTGAAAATATCTGGTGCAAATTTTCGCGTTGCGTTTCTCGATGCATCCGACCAAGCGTTGGTGCAACGATTTGAATCTACGAGACGTCCACATCCATTGCAGGGCACAGGCCGCATAGTCGATGGCATTGCTGCCGAGCGAGAGAAGCTACAGGATCTTTTGTCGCAGGCAGATGTTGTAATAGATACCTCTAATTTAAATGTTCATCAATTAGAGAAACGTACCACCGAGATTTTCGCTCAAGGGCTCACTCAATCTGTGAGAGTTAATGTTCTCTCATTTGGTTACAAGTATGGAATCCCAGTGGATGCAGATCTGGTTCTTGATTGCCGATTTATTCCTAACCCACATTGGATTCCAGAGCTACGACCACTAACCGGTTTAGATGACAAAGTGAAAGATAATGTTCTCGCTAATTCAGGCGTTGCCCAATTTGTTCAATCATATGTTTCAGTTATCAATCAAATGTTGCCCGGATATTTGCGAGAGGGAAAGAAGTACCTCACTGTTGCAATTGGTTGTACTGGTGGTCGACATCGCAGCGTCTCAGTGGCACGTGAAATAGCTTCGCAGTTAGATGGCGAGCGAGATGGATTTACAGTCAGCGCGCACGCTTCACATCGAGACGTTGGACGGGAATGAGTTCTGATTCAATTCCTCGCGTAATCTCTTTAGGTGGGGGACACGGTTTAGCCGCAACGTTGTCTGCAGTTCGAAAGATAACAACTGAAATAACAGCGATTGTTACGGTTGCAGATAACGGCGGATCAAGCGGTCGCCTCCGAGAAGAATTTCCTATATTTCCACCCGGTGATTTAAGAATGGCGCTAGCAGCTTTATGTGGGGATGATCAGTGGGGCCGAAGTTGGGCTGACATCTTGCAGTATCGATTTACAAGCAATGGTCCACTTGATGGTCACGCAGTTGGCAATCTTTTGTTAGCCGCGTTGTGGGACAGAGATGTTGATCCGGTAGATGGTTTAGATCGCGTTGCACAGTTGTTGAAAGTTGTTGGCAGAGTGTTACCGATGGCCTCTGTTCCTTTAGATATTGAAGCAACCTTTGACGATGCAGGAGTGATGCACCATGTACGTGGTCAAGTAGAAGTTGCCACTGCTCACGGTAAGTTGAAATCTTTACATCTAGTACCTGAAAATCCAACGGCACTACCTGCAGCCTTAAAAGCAATCCAAGAAGCACAGTGGATTACGGTGGGACCTGGGTCTTGGTTCTCAAGTGTTTTGCCACACTTTTTGGTTAGAGAACAGTTGGCTGCTCTGGAAAAATCTTCCGCAAAGAAAGTGATTATTCTTAATTTGGATTCGCATCCGCAAGCTAAAGCTGATGAGTTTGCTGGGTATACACCCATCGAACATCTAGAAATGCTCCGTGAATACGCACCCACTATGAAAATTGATCATGTTCTAGTGGATCAGTATGAATTGGGAGATAGTCAGAGGCTTCAACTACTTGTTGAGAGTTTTGGAGGCGCCTTACACGTTGCGGATCTGCGCAAATCACCTGGAAGTCTTCATCACGATGTTGAAAAATTATTTTCTGTTTTGAGCCACATCATGGGCCAATCTTTGGTTGGATAAGCACATGGCAATGACATCAGCAGTAAAAGATGAACTCAGTCGCTTGGCTATCACCAAGCCATGTTGCCGAAAAGCCGAAGTTTCGTCCCTTCTGCGCTTTGCTGGGGGATTACATATCGCAGCTGGCAAAATTGTTATCGAAGTAGAACTAGATACAGCTCAGAGCGCTAGGCGCTTGAGAAAAGATATCTCTGATATTTATGGTCACGAAAGCGATCTTGCTGTCCTTTCTTCTAGTGGATTGCGCAAGGGTTCTCGTTACGTGGTTCGAGTTATCAATGAAGGTGACGCCCTTGCACGCCAGACTGGTTTAGTTGATGCCAACTCTCGTCCAGTTCGTGGGTTACCACCACAAGTTGTATCGGCAGCCATCTGTGATTCTGAAGCGGCTTGGCGTGGCGCGTTCATAGCCCACGGTTCATTAACTGAACCAGGTCGATCTTCGTCCCTTGAAATTACATGCCCTGGGCCTGAAGCAGCACTAGCTTTAGTTGGAGCAGCCCGTCGCCTGGGAATTGTCGCAAAAGCTCGCGAAGTTCGCGGAGTAGATCGAGTTGTTATCCGCGATGGTGATGCGATTGGTGTTTTACTCACACGATTGGGCGCTCATGAGAGCGTTCTAGCGTGGGAAGAACGACGCATGCGAAGAGAAGTTCGTGCAACTGCAAATCGATTAGCTAATTTTGATGATGCAAATTTACGACGATCCGCGCGAGCCGCGGTTGCAGCTTCTGCTCGAGTCTCTCGAGCGATGGAAATTCTTGGTCCAACTATTCCGGATCACTTAAAAGAAGCAGGAGAGTTGCGAATCAGTCACGGCCAAGCAAGTTTGGAAGAATTAGGTTCACTGGCAGTTCCACCTATGACAAAAGATGCGATTGCCGGAAGAATTCGACGTTTGTTAGCAATGGCAGATAAGAGAGCAGCAGAGTTAGGAATACCAGATACTGAAGCGGGACTATCTCCGGATTTACTAAACTAAGCACATATATAACCCCTACTTAAGCGAGGAACACAGATGATTAATGTTGGAATCAATGGATTTGGCCGCATTGGAAGAAATTTCTTTCGTGCAAGTTTGAATAATCCCAACATCAATATCGTGGGTATAAACGACCTCACTGATAATGCCACTCTTGCCCACCTATTAAAATACGACTCAATTTTGGGACGTCTGGGTTTAGAAGTGACTCATACAGCAGACACTCTCACTGTGGGCGGTAAAGTCATTATGGTTTTTGCAGAACGCGATCCAGCGAATTTGCCTTGGAAATCTGTTGGCGCCGATGTAGTAGTTGAATCAACTGGAATCTTCACCAAGGCATCAGATGCTCAAAAGCACATAACTGCCGGAGCGAAAAAAGTGATCATCTCAGCGCCAGCGACAGATGAAGACATCACAATTGTTATGGGTGTTAATCACGAAAAGTATGATCCAGCGTCACACAACATCATTTCGAACGCATCCTGCACAACCAACTGCTTAGCTCCTATGGCTAAGGTTCTCAACGATTACTTCGGAATCGTTCGCGGTTTAATGACAACCGTTCATGCGTATACAAATGATCAAGTTATCTTGGATTTTCCTCACAAAGATTTACGACGCGCACGTGGTGCGGCTACAAACATCATCCCGACTTCAACGGGTGCTGCAAAAGCAATCAGTCTCGTACTCCCAGAACTCAAAGGAAAACTCGATGGATATGCACTGCGCGTACCAATTCCAACGGGTTCTGTCGTAGATCTCTCAGTTGAACTCTCTAAAGAAGTAAGCGCAGCTGAAATAAACGCTGCACTGAAGAAGGAAGCAGAAGGCTCTCTCAAGGGTTTCATGACGTATACCGAAGATCCAATCGTTTCATCTGACATTGTCACAGACCCCTCTTCATGCATTGTTGATGCCGGACTTACAAAAGTCATTGGAACAACGGCAAAGGTTGTTGGTTGGTATGACAACGAGTGGGGATACTCAAATCGTCTCGTTGACCTGATTACGTACGTTGGTAAAACGCTGTAATGAATTCACTTGCTTCACTAGATGTTGCAGGTAAACGCGTTTTTCTTCGTTGTGATTTGAATGTGCCGATAAAAAACAGTGTCATTACTGACGATGGACGAATACGGGCATCACTGCCAACGATGAAGAATTTGCTTGAACGTGGAGCTTCGCTCGTTATCGGCGCACATTTAGGAAGACCTAAAGGTGAATTCAATCCTGATTTATCGTTGGCACCTGTAGCTAAGAGATTGCAGGAACTACTTGGGCAAACGGTGGATTTCCAGAGTAAGAATGGTGCTTCCATCTTGCTCCTAGAAAACTTACGGTTTAATACCGCAGAGACAAGTAAGGATGACGCAGAGCGCGGCACATTTGCTAAAGAGCTCGCTTCCTATGCAGATGTATACGTTGGTGATGGATTCGGCGCTGTTCATCGCAAACACGCATCAGTTTATGATCTTCCAGCGTTGCTCGCACATGCACCTGGTTTTCTTATTGAAGCAGAAGTTGATGTACTAAAGAAGTTAACGCACTCTCCGACTCGTCCCTATGGTGTAGTTCTTGGTGGTGCCAAAGTTTCAGACAAAATAGGCGTGATATCAAACTTATTGTCAAAGGTAGATGTTATGGCAATAGGTGGAGGAATGGTTTTTACCTTTCTTGCCGCAACCGGAAAAGAGATTGGTTCATCTTTAGTTGAAAAAGATCTCATCCCAACTGTTAAAGAGTTGATTGCAACGGCTAATAGCAAAGGCGTGAAGTTGCTTTTGCCAGAAGACATCGTTGTTGCACCAGAGTTCAATGCCAATGCTCAACCAACTGTGGTGCCTGCTGATCAAATCCCTTCCAACCAAATTGGCTTGGATATTGGTCCGCTTGCTGCCGATGCATTCGCGCAAGAGATTAAGAAGTGCAAAACTGTATTTTGGAATGGTCCTATGGGGGTCTTCGAGTTTGCGAATTTTGCACACGGAACCAAAGTTGTTGCGCAAGCTCTAACTGAAGTAGATGGAATCTCTGTCGTCGGTGGGGGAGATTCGGCTGCGGCGGTGCGAGCACTAGGATTTAAGGATTCTGACTTCGGTTACATCTCAACCGGAGGCGGAGCATCTCTTGAATATCTAGAAGGTAAAGTTCTACCTGGTTTACAGGCACTTGGACTTTAAACTCTCATAAAAGAAAGCAGGCTGCATTCAATGCGTAAACCTTTAATGGCAGGTAATTGGAAGATGAATCTGAATCATCTAGAGGCTATTGCGGTTGCGCAAAAACTTGTTTACAGCTTGGAAGATAAGGATTACAACGCTGTTGATGTTGCAATCATCCCTCCATTTACTGACATTCGATCTATCCAAACTTTAGTCGATGGCGATCGTTTAGCTTTGATGTATGGAGCCCAAGATTTATCTCCTGAGACAAACGGAGCATTTACCGGCGACATCTCCGGCTCGATGCTCTCTAAACTCGGATGTACTTTTGTCATTATCGGACACAGTGAGCGCCGTGCAATTCATCAGGAAGATGACGCACTCATTAATCGCAAGATTAGAGCAGCGTTAGCCAATGAGTTAACTCCAATATTTTGTGTTGGAGAAGAACTCTCAATTCGCGAAACGGGCACGCACGTTAGCCACGTTGTAAGACAGATCCGTGCTGGTTTAGAAGGTTTTCACAAACCAGATTTAAAAAAGATTGTTATTGCTTATGAACCAATTTGGGCCATTGGTACAGGTAGAACTGCAACACCTGAAGATGCTGAAGAAGTGTGCGCGGCTATTCGTGAAGAAATAGAATCTATTGGCAGTGCGGAAATCGCATCAAATATGAGAATTCTCTACGGCGGTTCAGTGAAGTCCTCTAACATCGTGGAAATCATGAAGAAAGAGAATGTGGATGGGGCTTTAATTGGCGGCGCTAGTCTGGATCCTGAAGAGTTAGCTAAAATCGTTAAATTCCACGCTGCTTCGTAAGTAGGTATCAGGCAGATTTAGCAGGTATCCTTATCCACCTGCCCGCGTTTTCGGGCTACAGAGCAGAACAAGGAGTTCGTTTCCCGTGAAGTTAGCACTCTCAATCATTCTGGTACTGACCAGCGTTCTTATGATTCTTCTCGTTCTATTGCACAAAGGAAAAGGTGCGGGCCTCTCTGATTTGTTTGGTGGCGGAGTCTCCTCTAACTATGGCGGATCATCCGTTGTAGAAAAGAATCTTGATCGCATCACAATTGTTGTTGGCGGTTTGTGGTTCGCCGGAGTTGTTGCTTTAAGTTTAGTTTTAAAATAAATCTTTCTATCTAGGCGTTAGGAGTAATACATGGCAAGTGCAATTCGTGGAAGTCGCGTAGGTGCAGGCCCAATGGGTGAGGCAGAGCGCGGAGAAGCAATTGCGCGTTCGCATGTGTCTTACTGGTGTGCAAATGGACACGAAGTCCGTCCATCATTTGCTGAAGAAGAGAGTGTTGTAATTCCTGCCGAATGGGATTGCCCAAAGTGTGGGTTTCCTGCAGGCCGAGATAAAGCTAATCCACCTAGCCCAGTCAAAAATGAGCCATACAAAACTCACTTGGCTTATGTGAAAGAGCGCAGAAGTGATGCAGAAGGTGCCAAGATTCTTGATGAAGCACTACGCAAATTACGCGGGGATGACTAAAGTTTCTTAGCAATCTCTATTAGTTGTGAAATACCCTCTTTACGATTAGTTAAATGCAGACGTAAACTCTTTAAGCCTCTTGCAGTCAGTGCATTGTGATTTCCGATCGCTTGGGCCATGCAGAGTGATTTAAATGTGAAATCTTGGCCTTGTATTGCAAAGTCTTTGTCGCAATCAGCGGTTATTTGAAGAAATGAACCATTGGGTTGTCCACCCTTATGAATTTGCCCAGTTGAATGCAAGACGCGAGGCCCCCATCCAAAGGTGACGGCTTTTTTACTTTTCTTAGCAATGATTTCACGCAGCAGCGCTAGATCAACATCGTTTTTTCGATCCATATATGCAGTTATCGCCAAATAACCCCCATCATCTATTCCATGAATAAATGTTGATAAGAGTGTTGCAACATCTTCACTCTCATCAAAGAGCGCAATAGATCCATCAACGCTGAGATTTTCTAGTTCCGGAACACGATTACTCCAAGTACTAAGTAATGATCCAGTAGCAAATTTAGACTCTTGAACATCTGGCTGATCAAATGGATTAATTGCTAAACCTGCTCCTACAAGGGCTGTCACCCATTGCCAAAAAAAGAATTGAGAACCTAAGTCGCCTTCCACCACGAGATCGCATTCGCCTTTAAATGAGATTGAAAGTGTTTTGGCAGGAGTGAAGTCATTCGAATTATTGAGAACTATTGGTAATCGACCAACACCATCTTTTCCAGTGGACTCTGCAAGAAGCTGTTCTATCCAGCTGGATAATCCTGGCATACTTGAATGTGAATCTGTAAGCGAGAAGTATTGATCGGTTGCGGCAACGATTGCATACGCGGCAACCAGGGCAGAGTGTGGATTTTCGCTGATCGCGATTTTGGTTTCAATTGCACTATCTAGAATGATCGAAACATCAATGCCAATCAGCGCTGATGGGATCAAGCCGAAAGCACCGAGAACACTAAACCTGCCTCCAACATTTGGATTCGCATTAATCACGTTGAAACCAGCACTACGTGAAGCAATGTCTAATGGAGATAGTGGATCTGTCACAATGATTATGTGTTCGTTTTTGTTCAAACCGGCTTCAGTAAAAAGAGTTTCAAAAAAAGCTTTATGGCTCTCAGTTTCAATAGTTGAACCAGATTTGGAACTGATTATCACTAGCGTCTCTTTCAAGTTCTTTGGAATAGCCTGCTCTAGGTAGTTTGGATCAGTTGAATCTAGGACGAACAATTTTTTGCCATATGTCTGGGCAATTACTTCTGGACCGAGAGAGGAACCGCCCATTCCGCACAAAATGACATTGGTTAGATGGCGATTTTTAGCTGACAGCGCATCTAGTTGCGGGAGTAAGGATCTGGATTCTTCCGGCAGTGTTATCCAATCCATTCGAATGCTCGCCTCAGCAGTGGCTTTCGGGCCCCAAATTGTGAAGTCTTGTTCGAGCAGACGTTGATGAGCCGCGAGCAAATTCTTATACATCGCGGAATTGGTATCAATGCGATTATCGTGTGAGTAACGAACTTCAATCATGCAGTACGAGCCTTTTGTACATCATCTAGAAGTGCTTGCCAGGCTTTAGCGAATGCAGCAACTCCATCAATTTCTAGTTGATCGGTAATTGAATTAAGTGAAACACCTGTTGCAGATAACTTGGCCAGAACTTGATGAGACTCTGCAATGGCTGGTGAAACAGTATCTCCGTGAAATTTTCCATGATCTATAAGCGCATCTAAGGTGGATTGCGGCATTGTATTTACGGTATTCGGAGCAACCAATTGGATTACATAACGAGTATCTTCGTAGGCCGGATTTTTAACTCCCGTAGATGCCCACAAAGGTCGTTGCATATGTGCGCCAACTTCACGCAATTTAGCCCAGCCAGGGGAAGAGGACTTCGATAGAAATAATTCATAGGCCAAAACAGCGTTAGCAATTGCAGCCTTACCCAGTAATTCATTACTAGATGGTGTGCCAATAATCTTTAGCTGTTGATCGACAGCTGTATCAATCCGGCTTATGAAAAAAGAAGCAACACTATGAATTTTGGAAACATCTAAACCCCGTTTATGCGCACCTTCAATTCCTGAGATAAAAGCTTCGATGACTTCTTCATATCTTTTGCAGGAGAAAATCAGCGTTACATTCACACTAATTCCGCTTGCGATCAGCTCTGTGATTGCTGGTAGTCCCGCTAACGTTGCCGGGACTTTGATCATTAGGTTTGGACGATCAACTAGTGCCCAAAGGGATTTACCTTCAGCGATCGTTGCTTCTGTTTCGTGAGCAAGACGTGGGTCAACTTCAATGCTTACTCGTCCATCGACTCCGGCGGATTTACTGTAAATTTTTGAAAAAAGATCGCACGCGTCTCTTACATCATCTGTCGTTAGCTTCTTCACTATCTCTTCGGGGGATAGGAGCTTCATACTGGAGATGTCGGCGGCGTAATCCGTCGAACCAGTAATAGCTGAGTTAAAGATACTTGGATTGGTAGTTACTCCAACTACTCCTGAATTCTTTATTCGTGCAGGCAGACTGAGAGGATCCATGCCCTTTAACTTTGCACGTGATAAATCATCTAACCAAATAGAAGTTCCAACACCTGCAATCTCATTCGTAATCATGCAAGTACTTTCTTGACAGTTTCAATCACATTAGCAACGTTGAATCCGAACTCGTTAAAGAGAACGTTTGCACCAGCGGAAGCGCCGTAGTGTTCAAGTGAGATGCAGGCGCCATTATCACCAACGTAGTCGCGCCAACCTTGTGCGATACCAGCTTCAATACTTACCCGTGCTTTTATTGAAGGAGGTAGAACTTCGTCTTTATACTTTTGATCTTGCTCGTTGAACCATTCAAAGCATGGAACGCTGACAACACGGGTTGGAACTCCCGACTCTTCTAATTGCATGGCACTTGTTACAGCTAGAGCGACTTCAGAGCCCGTTGCCATCAAAATAACTTTCGGTGCAGAGCTTGCTTCTTTAAGGATGTAAGCACCACGAGCTACGCCATCAATCGAACCAAATACTTCTCGATCAAAGACCGGTAAATTCTGTCTTGAAAGCAAAATTCCACACGCCTTGCGACGCTTTAATATCTCCTTCCAAGCAGCAGCAACTTCATTTGCATCTGCTGGTCTGATCAGATCAAAATCTGGAATTGCGCGCAATGCTGCAAAGTGTTCAATTGGTTGATGAGTAGGTCCATCTTCACCTAATCCGATTGAGTCATGAGTCCATACAAAAATTGAAGGCAATTTCATCAAAGCAGCTAATCTCACTGCGGGGCGCATATAGTCACTAAATACCGCAAACGTTCCAGCAAAAGCTTTTGTTAAACCACTTAGAGCAATGCCATTGATTATCGAACCCATAGCGTGTTCTCTAATTCCAAAGTGGATGATTCGCCCATAAGGATTAGCACCCTTCATTGCACTAGTTGAAGGCAGAAACGAACCGCCGCCTTCAATCGTCGTGTTATTGCTCTCAGCTAAATCTGCAGATCCACCCCACATTTCAGGTAATTTCTTTGAAAGTGCGTTAATGACATCACCCGACGCTTTTCGAGTCGCTACATCTTTACCTGCTTCAAAAGTTGGAACTAAAGAATCCCAATCTGCTGGCAACTCCTTTGACGAAATTCTGGTAAGTAATTTGGCACGTTCAGGTTCATTGTTTTTCCATACCTCGAACCTCTTATTCCAATCTGCATGTGCCTGTGCACCGCGTTTCTTTACTTCTCGTGCGTGCGCTAATAAATCATCGGCAAACGCAAAATGTTCTTCTGGATTAAGGCCGAGTTCAGACTTAGTTGCTGCTACTTCTTCAGCTCCCAATGCGGAACCATGTGATTTAGCAGTTCCACGTGCGTTTGGAGATGGCCACGCAATAACAGTGTGTAGGCGAATAAGAGTTGGTTGCTTGAGATTCTTGGCCGCTGATTGCATCGCTTGATCTAACCTCACTAGATCTACATCGCCATTGGATTGTGCTGCTACATCAATGACTTCCCACCCATATGCCCGATAACGGGCGGAAACATCTTCAGTAAATGCTACGTGTGTATCGCCCTCAATTGAGATGCGATTGTCGTCATAAATGACGTTCAAACTTCCAAGTGCTTGTGTCCCTGCTAACGATGCAGCTTCGCTACTTACACCTTCTTGCAAATCTCCATCCGAACATATAACCCAGATTCGATGATCAAAAATTGATGTTCCATCAGTAGTTTCTGGATCAAAGAGCCCACGTTCGTATCTAGTCGCCATCGCCATACCTACTGCAGTTGAGACACCTTGACCTAAGGGCCCTGTTGTCATTTCAACGCCGACGGTATGTCCATACTCTGGGTGTCCCGGAGTTAGCGAACCCCATGTGCGAAATTCTTGTAAATCTTTAAGTTCTAATCCATAACCACTCAAGAAGAGTTGTGTGTACAGGGTCATTGAAGAGTGTCCGCAAGAAAGAATGAAGCGATCTCGACCTATCCACTGTGAATCATTCGGATCGTGCACAAGATGTTTCTGAAAAAGCAAGTAAGCGACAGGGGCTAAGGACATCGCAGTTCCTGGGTGCCCGTTACCGACTTTCTGCACGGCATCCATTGCCAAAGCACGTGCATGAGCAACAACTAAATCATCCTGTGCGTTCCAATTCGAAATCTTGCTCATTTAATTTAGTTCACTTTCTTAGGTTGTCTTGATACGGAGAGCCATACTTTCCAAGCACTAATCCACACCAATGTGGACCCAAGTATGTGTGCTGCAACTATAAGCTCTGGCAAACCCATGAAGTACTGGATATATCCAATTGCACCCTGCAACAATGCAGTTAGAAAAAAGAATTTGAGTAACCGCTTTGTAGGTCCAGGTGTTGTTGCAAATACAAAGTAAGCAACTGATAAACCTAATAGAGCGATTAGTAGATCGGCGTGCAACCAAGCAGCAGTTCGAACATCAAAATCAATACGTGGAGAGGTTACATCCCCTGCATGGGGTCCAGAGCCGGTGACAATAGTTCCAGCGACAATTACTATGAATGTAAGAACAACGTGTACTCGGGATATAGCGTGCAACGTATTTTTGCCAAGACGTTTACGCTCGTAAGGAAGCTTCGCTTTAGTGACAAGAGATTGAGCGCCAGCAATGAGAATAATTGAGAGAATAAAATGTCCCGCTACAGTCCAAGGATTTAAATCAGTAAGAACAGTGATTCCACCAAGAATTGCTTGTCCGAAAATACCTGCCAGCTGACCAAGCACGAGAAGTCTTAGATCTTTTCTCTTGCTAATAAGTACAGCCAAGATAGAAAGCACGCATGCAAAAAGCAATGCAAAGGTGAGTAAGCGGTTTCCAAATTCAATCCACGCATTGAAACCTTCAATTTGTTCATGAACAGGTGTAAAGGAATCACCTGAGCACTCAGGCCATGTAGGGCAACCGAGTCCCGAACCAGTTAATCGCACGATGGCACCCGTAAGGACGATTCCTGCTTGAAAAACCAGAAGGACCCGAAGTATTGCCACTAACCTTTTTCTAGCAAACTCAGTCATGGCCTTAGCCTAGATTGGCCCAACGGATTGCCGAGGCAATTGTGGCTTGCGTCTCGAGTGGTAAGAATCATTGATTTAAGACACAATAGTGTTGTGAAATTAGCCGCCCCTATGACCCCTAGCGATGACCTGCGCACTCGCGATGCGGTGGCGCGTCAGATCTTAGAAAACGGTCCTTCAACAGCTGCGGCGCTATCGGAAAAACTCGGTTTTACTCCAGCCGGTATTCGTCGCCATCTAGATGC
Source organism: Candidatus Planktophila sp. (assembly GCA_044341305.1). Classification (GTDB taxonomy): domain Bacteria; phylum Actinomycetota; class Actinomycetes; order Nanopelagicales; family Nanopelagicaceae; genus Planktophila. The sequence goes on from JBIIRY010000013.1 coordinate 21,101, forward strand.
ACTCGTTCAGGAAGGTGTTCTTGAAGCACGCGAACCCCATGTTGCTTTGGTGCGTGGCCGAGGTAGACCATCAAAGGTTTTTGTAATGACCGATAACGGTCGTGAACAGTTTGAACACTCATACGATGACTTAGCAGTGGCTGCTTTGAAATTTATGTCATCGCAATTAGGGGAGCAGAGCATAAAAGCATTTGCTGAATCCCGCGCAGATGACATCATAAAAAAAGCGTCACCATCATTATCGAAGAAGTCTCGAAAGAGCGATGCTCTTGCTAGCTTTTTAACTGAACAAGGATATGCGGCAAGTGTTGAAAGCAAGTCACACGGCGAGGAACTCTGTCAGCACCACTGTCCGATAGCCCACGTTGCTGCCGAATTCCCACAACTATGCGAGGCCGAAACGCGGGCATTCTCTGAACTTCTAGGAACCCACGTACAACGACTAGCCACCATCGCCCATGGAGATGGTGTTTGCACAACTTTTATTCCACAACTTGCTTCTACATCAACTACTAAGAAAGGTCGCTCATGACAATCGCGCATCCAGAACTCGACGGAATCGGAAATTACGAATACGGCTGGGCTGATAAAAATGAGACGAGCGATAATGCAAAGCGCGGTATCAGTGAAGAAGTTGTTCGAGACATTTCCGCAAAGAAGTCTGAACCACAGTGGATGCTCGACCTTCGACTCAAAGGTTTATCTCTCTTTGAGAAAAAGCCAATGCCATCATGGGGTTCAGATCTCTCTGGAATTTTCTTCGACACAATCAAATACTTCGTACGTTCTACAGAGAAGCAAGCACAAACGTGGGATGACCTGCCAGAGGACATTAAGAATACCTATGATCGCTTAGGTATTCCTGAAGCAGAAAAACAGAGATTAGTCTCTGGTGTTGCCGCCCAATACGAGTCAGAAGTTGTTTATCACTCTATTCGTGAAGATTTAGCAGCTCAGGGTGTAATTTTCCTTGATACAGACTCTGGTTTACGCGAGCACCCAGAATTGTTCAAAGAGTATTTCGGAACTGTAATTCCTGTAGGAGATAACAAGTTTGCAGCGCTTAATACATCAGTATGGTCGGGTGGATCTTTCATTTATGTACCAAAAGGTGTTCATGTAGAGATTCCACTACAGGCTTATTTCCGCATTAATACAGAGAACATGGGTCAGTTCGAGCGCACATTAATCATCGCCGACGAGGATTCATATATTCATTATGTAGAAGGATGTACAGCACCGATTTATAAATCTGACTCTCTTCACTCTGCAGTTGTTGAAATTATTGTTAAAAAGGGCGCAAGAGTTCGTTATACAACGATTCAGAATTGGTCCAACAACGTCTATAACTTGGTTACAAAGAGAGCTACGTGTGCCGAAGGCGCGACGATGGAATGGATCGATGGAAATATCGGTTCAAAAGTAACCATGAAGTATCCAGCTGTATTTCTGATGGGACCTCACGCAAAGGGTGAAACTCTTTCACTCGCTTTTGCGGGCGAGGGTCAGCATCAAGATTCTGGCGCAAAGATGGTTCACGCGGCGCCTTACACATCATCTACGGTAATTTCTAAATCAGTTGCGCGCGGTGGAGGCAGAACTTCATATCGTGGACTTGTACAAATACAAGAAGGTGCGCATCATTCAAAGAGCACTGTTAAGTGTGATGCCTTGCTAGTTGACACTATTTCCCGTTCAGATACATATCCATATGTGGATGTTCGCGAAGATGATGTTTCTATGGGTCACGAAGCAACTGTGTCTAAGGTCAGCGATGATCAGCTCTTTTATCTCATGTCACGAGGACTTACAGAAGACGAAGCAATGGCCATGATTGTTCGTGGATTCATTGAACCTATTGCACGTGAACTTCCAATGGAATACGCCCTTGAACTCAATCGTTTGATCGAGCTTCAAATGGAAGGCGCTGTTGGCTAATGAGCGTTCTCACCTCAAACATTTTGATCCCTCACGGGCGAGAAGAGTCGTGGCGATTTACGCCACTAAATCGTCTCAAAGGGTTACATGACGGCAGTGCGGCGATTGCTCAACATCGTTCCCTTGCTTTGAAATCAGGGGTTACATCCGGCGTTACATTCGAAAGAGTTTCACGAGAGTTGTTAACTCCACTGAGCGCTACGGATGATGCTGTAATGAATAGAGTTCGTGAGAATTCAAGTGATGTGGCTGTATTAAAGGTTGCACCAAATACTGAGGTAAATACACCAATATATTTAGCTAGAGAATCTTTTGATTTAGCATCTGCAGAGTTTTCAAGAGTACTGATTCATGTTGGAGCGAACGCACGCGCAAGCGTCATTCTTTCCAATACTGGAGATACTTTGCTTGCTGAAGATATTGAATTCAAAGTTGAATCTGGTGCTTCTTTAACATTTGTATCTTTACAGGAATGGGATTCAAAAACTGTTCATGTAGGTAAGCACCATGCAATCGTGGATAAAGATGCAAAATTCAAATCCATCACCGTGACAATAGGCGGTTCGGTTGTTCGCTTGTTGCCTACGGTTGAATTCACTGGCTCTGGAGCAGACGCAGAACTTCTAGGCGTTTATTTCGCGACAACTGGTCAATTCTTCGAACATCGAATCTTTGTAGATCACTGTGTTCCACACGCTAAATCTCGAGTTAACTACAAGGGCGCGCTATCTGGAGACAAAGCGCACACAGTCTGGATAGGCGATGTGTTCATTCGGGCAAATGCAGAAGGAACGGATACTTACGAATTAAATCGTAATCTCCTGCTTACTGATGGATCTCGAGCTGACTCTGTACCGAACTTAGAGATTGAAACAGGCGAGATTGTCGGAGCTGGTCACGCGAGCACTACAGGTCGCTTTGATGATGAACAACTTTTCTATTTGATGTCTCGCGGTATATCGGTAGAAGATGCTCGCCGTCTAGTTGTGCGCGGATTCTTTAGCGAAATTATCAGCGAAATAGCAGATGAAGAAGTTCAGGATAGATTGATGGCGCGCATCGATGGCGAACTCATCAAGGTTGGAGCCTAAAGTGAGCGCATTAAAATTATCGGAGCTGCAAGATCGTAAGCCGGTTAAGATCACGATCAACGGTGAGGATCTTTGTGTAACCCGTATTGGCGATGAAGTTTTTGCCATTGCTGACACTTGTACACATTCTGAAGCATCACTATCTGAAGGCGATGTAACCGACTACAAGATTGAATGTTGGCTGCACGGCGCCGAATTTGATCTACGTACAGGCGCTGCAGTGACGTTACCCGCAAATATCGCAGTAAAAACCTATCCAGTAAAGATCGTAAATGATCTTGTAGAAGTTCAATTCACAAGCAAATAGTCCATAAACATAAAACGAGAGATAACAGGGAAACCATGAGCACACTAGAGATTCGCAATCTACAAGTTTCTGTTGACACTGAAAATGGTGCTGTAGAAATTCTTAAAGGTGTTGACCTAACGATTAAGTCCGGTGAAACACACGCGATTATGGGTCCTAATGGTTCCGGTAAATCAACTCTTGCCTATTCAATCGCCGGACATCCTAAGTACACAATCACTGGTGGTTCAGTAACTCTCGACGGAGCAGATGTGCTCGAAATGAGTGTTGATGAACGCGCTAAGGCTGGATTGTTCCTGGCTATGCAGTATCCAGTTGAAGTACCAGGCGTTTCAGTTTCTAACTTCTTGCGTACCGCAGCGACAGCACTTCGCGGAGAAGCCCCTAAGTTGCGTACATGGGTCACAGAAGTTAAAGATGCAATGGATGCTCTATCGATTGATCCAAGTTTTGCTCAGCGAAATGTAAATGAAGGATTCTCTGGTGGAGAGAAGAAGCGCCACGAAATCATGCAACTGGAACTTCTAAAGCCAAAAATTGCGATTCTTGATGAGACAGACTCCGGATTGGACGTGGATGCGCTACGAGTTGTTTCAGAGGGCGTAAATCGCGCAAAAGATGCCAATAACTTGGGAGTTCTTTTAATCACTCACTACACAAGAATTCTTCGTTATATCAAACCTGATTTCGTACATGTATTTGCAAATGGACGTGTTGTTGAAGAAGGCGGTCCAGAACTAGCAGATAAGCTCGAATCGCAAGGGTATGCCGAATACGTCGGAAACTAACTTTTCAAATGGCTTTAGACGTCGATGCAATTCGTAGAGATTTTCCAATCTTCTTACGGACAATTCGCGACGGCAAAAAGCTAGTTTATTTAGATAGCGGAGCAACGAGTCAAAAACCTCAATCGGTTATTGATGCTGAAGTTGATTTTTATCGGTTTCATAACGCTGCTGCTCATCGAGGTGCTCATCAGTTAGCCGAGGAAGCAACTGAGTTATTCGAAGACTCCCGTCAAGTGGTTGCCTCATTCCTTGGTGCAGCAGCTAATGAAATAGTCTTCACGAAAAGTGCTACGGAATCTCTTAACCTTTTGGCTTACGCCTTTAGCAACGCAGAACCTGGGAGCCGATTTGCAATTGGCTCAGAACACTCAATCGTAGTCTCTGAAATGGAGCACCATGCCAATTTGATTCCTTGGCAGCAGCTGGCAAAACGTAGCGGAGCCGAACTTACGTGGTTTGGTGTAACCCCAGATGGAAGATTAGATCAATCAAACATTGACTCATTAATTACTAAGAAAACAAAGATTGTCGCGATAACGCAACAATCAAATGTACTCGGAACAATTAATGATTTAAGTTCGATAATCTCTAAAGCACACGCTGTCGGCGCTATCGTCATTGTTGACGCATGCCAATCAATTCCTCATCTTCCAGTAGATGTGACAGAGCTGGGCGCTGACTTCTTAACTTTTTCCGGCCATAAAGCGCTAGGACCAACAGGCGTTGGAGTTCTTTGGGGTCGTCACGACCTACTTAATGATTTGCCACCATTTCTCTTTGGTGGATCAATGATTGAAAATGTAACCATGACCGATGCAACTTGGGCAGAGGCACCTCGTAAGTTTGAAGCGGGTGTTCCCAATATGGCTCAAGTAATTGGCTTGGCGGCAGGTTTAAAATACCTGCAAGCAATTGGTTTAAAGGCGATACACGATCATGAAAAAGATTTAACAAGTTATCTCTTAAGTGAACTTGGAAAAATAGAGGGTTTAGTAGTTGTCGGTCCAAAAGATCCAGATTTACGAGGTGGAACAGTTTCATTTACGGTCAACGGAATTCATCCTCACGATCTTGGTCAATACTTAGACAGCTTGGGAATAGCAGTGCGAACAGGTCATCACTGTGCGTGGCCTTTAACGCGAGCATTGGGCGTACCAGCCACCACTAGAGCATCTCTCTATTTGTATAACGATCGAACTGACTTAGATGCATTGGTTAATGGCATAAAAGATGCTAAGAAATATTTTGGTCAATGATGCAATTAGATAATCTCTATCAAGAAGTGATTTTGGATCACTATAAGCACCCTGAGAACAAGGGACTATCCCAAACTTTTGACGCACAAGTTCATCACATTAATCCAAGCTGTGGTGACGAGATAACGCTCAATCTAACTTTGGATGGTTCGCTCGTTAAATCGGTGTCATGGGATGGTGTCGGCTGCTCGATTTCCCAAGCCAGTGTTTCAATTATGAGTGGCCTGATGATTGGGAAAGAGTTAGCGGCAGCACAGGTGATTTTTGATAATTTTGTTGAGTTGATGCAGAGCAAAGGTAATGGCCAGCCGGATGAGTCCATTCTTGAAGATGGTGTTTCGCTCACCGGGGTATCGCAATACCCAGCGCGCATAAAATGTGCGTTATTAGGCTGGATGGCATTTAAAGACGCATCAGTGCAAGCACAAAAAAAAGAACTAAACTAACCTCCACAGAGAAGGGTTCGTGAAAATGCCTACAAATGTTGATGATGTAACAGAGGCGATGAAAGATGTGGTTGATCCTGAACTGGGAATCAACGTCGTTGATTTGGGATTGATTTATGACATCATGGTTGATGATGCCAATATTGCAGTTCTCAACATGACTCTTACTTCTGCAGCTTGTCCACTCCAAGATGTGATTGAAGACCAAACACGACAAGCACTGGCCGGAATGGCAGCGGATGTAAAAATAAATTGGGTATGGATGCCACCATGGGGCCCAGATAAAATTACTGATGATGGTCGCGAACAATTACGAGCGTTGGGATTCACGGTTTAAGGATGTCAGTCCAAGCAGTGTGGTCCGCGCATCGGACAATGACTGCTGATCCAGCGGTAAAGAATGCAAAACTTAAGCCCGGAACCGTTAAGCGCATCTTTTCATTTGCTCAGCCGTATCGTCTTTACCTATCAATATTTCTCTTCACAGTTGTAATTGATGCTTTTCTGGTTGTTGCCACACCACTCTTACTACGGCAGCTAATCGATGATGGAGTGATCCCAAAGAATGGTGAGTTAATTACTCGTCTAGCTTTCGTCGTTGGACTCTTAGCCGTTGCCGATGCGATCATGAGCATCATTGGGCGATGGTTCTCAGCAAGAATTGGAGAAGGTTTAATTTACGACCTTCGCTCACAGGTTTTTACGCATATTCAGAAGCAATCGATTGCTTTCTTTACTCGAACCCAGACCGGTGCTCTCATTTCTCGCATTAACTCAGATGTTATTGGCGCTCAACAAGCTTTTACCTCTTCTTTATCTGGCGTACTCAGCAATGTTGTCAGTCTGATTTTAGTTACTGCAGCCATGCTCTTTCTCTCTTGGCAGATAACGGTTGTTTCACTCATTCTTTTACCTTTATTTCTGATTCCCACTAAATGGGTGGGACGAAAACTTCAATTATTGACGCGGGATTCTTTTGAGCTAAATGCGCAGATGTCATCAACAATGACGGAGCGATTCAATGTTTCAGGAGCCATGCTTGTATCTCTCTATGGTCAAGCTGAGAGTGAAAATGAATTCTTTCGCTCCAGAGCACGAAAGGTCGCTGATATAGGCATCAGTATGGCCATGCTCAATCGTCTTTTTTTCATCGCACTCACCAGCGTTGCAGCGATAGCCACAGCTTTCGCTTACGGAATTGGTGGACACTTAGCACTTAACGGCACCGTAACTGTTGGAACGTTGCTCGCGATAACTGCTTTGCTTGCTCGATTATACGGTCCTCTCACCGCGTTATCGAATGTTCGAATCGATGTTATGACTGCCCTTGTCTCTTTCGAGAGAGTCTTTGAAGTACTCGATCTTCAGCCAATGGTTTCAAATAAAGATGGCGCCCAAGAGCTAACAAAAAAGATTCCAACTATTGAGTTCAAAGATGTTTCATTTTCTTATCCACGACCTGATCAGATTTCCCTCGCATCTTTAGAATCAGCTGCCAAAGAGGAGTTCATACAGAGTGGCGAAGTTTTGAAGAATGTTTCATTTTCTGTTCCTGCCGGTAGTTTCACAGCAATAGTCGGGCCATCGGGAGCCGGTAAAACAACGATTAGTACATTAGTTCCAAGACTCTACGATGTTACTTCGGGTTCTATTGTGATTGACGGTATAGATGTGAAGGACCTCACTCTCGAATCTTTGAGATCAAATGTAGGCGTTGTTACACAGGATGCACATTTATTTCACGAAAGCATCGCAGATAACTTACGTTATGCAAAACATGATGCAACAGAAGAAGAGATGGAGCAAGCGTGTCGTTCGGCTCAGATATGGGAACTCGTGCAATCTCTTCCAAACAAGTTTGAAACTCTCGTCGGCGAGCGGGGTCACAGATTATCTGGGGGAGAGAAGCAGCGCTTAGCAATTGCTCGCTTACTGCTCAAGTCTCCATCAATCGTAATTTTAGATGAAGCGACCGCACACTTAGATTCTGAAAATGAAGCTTTAGTGCAGAAAGCTTTAAGGTCTGCTCTAAAAGATCGCACGAGCATTGTCATCGCACATCGTTTAAGTACTATCCGAGATGCGGATCAAATAATTGTTATTGATCATGGGGTAATCGTTGAACGTGGAAAGCATGACGAGCTCATTGCCGCCGGTGGTTTGTACTCAGAACTTAACGAGAGGCAAGACTTAAGCGCTCTTTCTAATTAATCGTCTACCGTAAATAACTAAGCCCGCAAAAAAGACCCATTGCAGTGCATAAGCCATGTGCGGACCATCGCTTAGTTCTGGCAATTCAACTGGAACATCAGGATTCATGCGTGCATCCGATACGGCAATAAGATCAACATAAAACTTTTCTGTCTGCACTCCTTTTCGTGCATCCAGTTGAGAAACCATATTTCTATTCGAATCTTGCGAGATCGCAAAGAACTTTCCACGTGGCAAAGATGAATCCATCCGTATGCGACCAGTGATTGTGACATTACCTTCATATGTTTCTTGCAGTTTCGGCGAGATCGTCGCATCAGCCCCGGCCTTAATCCATCCTCGATCAACCCAGATTTTCTTCTCACCAAAGGCGAAGAGAGTTAACTGTTCGAAACCGTAAAAACCCTCGTGATATCTGTTGCGCAACAAAATCTCATTATTGGAGTCAAAAAAGCCACTTAAGGTTATTTTTCGCCATTCAAGTGCGGTGATGTCATCGTTTAAGTGACTTACTTGAATGGGTTGCAATAAGGATTGCTCTTTAATTAATGTGTTCTTAGCATGCCGCTCAACTCCTCGTTCATACTGCCATTGGCCTGCCCAGAGAAAAAGAATGACCAGAACAAGTGCGACAAGAGATTTAAGAATTGAGTACCGCTCTTTAACCACGACGATACTTTAACTTAACTTTACGAGAGGGAACGTGGTTTTTTTCTTAAGATTGCTGTTCCAGGAAGTATTGTTTCGCGACCTGCATTAGCAATAACAACTGCAATGTATGGCAAGAAAACCGCACCAGCTAGTGCAAACCAGCGAAACGGACTAGGCAGGACGACTGTCAAAACAAAACATGCTGTGCGAACCATCATTGAATAGAAATAACGACGTTGACGCCCAGGCTGATCAGAACTTAGCGACTTCTGAGCGCTGGTGATGTCATACACATCGTCATCATTGTTCATGCCATGATTCTAGGCGAGAGAAAGACACGTTGCCAGATGAAATCCACCTTACGCGAGAGTAACGAGTAGATTTACAGCATGTCTGAAAAGCCAATCGCCTTAATCACTGGCGGCAATCGGGGCATTGGCTTAGCTATTGCTAGATCCTTAGCGCACGACGGATTTCATGTTGTCATCGGTTCACGATCTGGGCAAGTAATTGATGGCTTCGATTCTGTCGCTATAGATGTTTCTTCCACCCAAAGTGTTGAGGACGCTTTTTCTCATATTGAAAATACATGGGGCATTCCAGAGGTTTTGGTTTGTAATGCCGGCATTACAAAGGATGCATTAGTAATGCGAATGTCCGATGAGGATTTCGAAGATGTTATCAATACGAATTTAACTGGCGCGTTTAGAGTTTCAAAGAGAGCCACAAAAGGTTTGTTGAAGTTAAAGAAGGGTCGTTTGATTTTTATCAGTTCTGTTGTAGCAATGTTGGGTTCTCCTGGTCAGGTGAATTATGCGGCGAGTAAGTCAGGGTTAATTGGAATGGCCCGTTCATTCGCCCGAGAGTTAGGAAGTCGGGGAATTACTGCAAATGTTATTGCTCCGGGATTTGTAGAAACTGATATGACTGCGTCGTTAGATGATAAACGCCGGCAAGAAATTGGTTCGTCAATTCCGTTGGGGAGATTCTCAGATGCGCAGGAGATTGCCAATGTTGTGTCATTTATTGCATCAACTAAAGCTGGTTATATAACTGGAGCACTTATACCTGTAGATGGTGGTTTAGGAATGGGGCATTAGGTGGGATTACTAGAAGGAAAAAACATTCTCGTCACTGGTGTGCTTACGGATGCATCCATTGCTTTTCATATTGCACGCTTGGCTCAAGAAGAGGGCGCCAATGTTGTGTTAACTTCTTATGGTCGCGTCCTGAACTTAACGACACGAATCTCGGGGCGCTTACCAAGTAAAGTTCCCGTTATTCAATTAGATGTCACAGATCAAAGTGATTTAGATGAGTTAGCAAATCGAGTTCGCGAACATCTCCCACATCTAAATGGCGTTGTTCACTCAATCGGTTTTGCTCCTGAGAGCGCTCTTGGTGGCAACTTCTTGAATACTTCTTGGGATGATGTTGCTACTGCGATGCATGTCTCTGCGTATTCTCTAAAATCATTGTCGATGGCGTGTGTACCTTTGTTTAAAGAGAGTGCATCAATAGTTGGCTTAGATTTTGATGCCACCGTAGCGTGGCCTAAATACGATTGGATGGGAGTTGCGAAAGCGGCGCTAGAATCCACATCACGGTATTTGGCTCGAGATTTAGGACCAAAAAATATTCGAGTAAATCTTGTTGCCGCAGGTCCTATTAGAACTATGGCAGCCAAATCAATACCAGGATTTGATGAATTTGAAAAAGTATGGAACGAACGCGCACCACTTCATTGGGATGTAACTGATCCGGTACCAGCTGCTCAAGGGGCTGTGGCACTTTTATCTGATTGGTTTAGCAAGACCACGGGCGAGATCATCCACGTAGATGGCGGCGTCCATGCCATGGGAGCGTAAGCGTAGATTTCCCCTTTTTAACCACCTCGGGTAATCTTCACCCCAGACCAGTGACTGCATAGTTACTGCAAGAGGAGTACCGCTCCCACCTCCATCGCTACGGCGAGTTGGTTTGTCAGGGTTACGAATTGGATGCAATCCAGTTCTCCTTGCGGTGTTTTCTTGCAGCGCTAGCAACACACAAAGCGTTCGAACCGCGATTAACCAAAGGAGCACAAATCAGCACTGAACCGCGCATTAACGATCGAATTCGCACACCTCAAATTCGACTCATCGGTTACACCGGTGATCAAGTTGGAGTTGTAGATATCGATACCGCGTTGAAGATGGCAGATGAAGTTGGTCTTGACCTAGTCGAGATAGCACCAGATGCCAATCCTCCCGTTTGCAAAATTATGGATTTCGGAAAGTACAAGTACGAGATCGCACAAAAAGCTCGGGAAGCGCGACAGAACCAAACCCACATTGTGGTTAAGGAAGTGCGCATGCGACCAAAGATTGAAAATCACGATTATGAGACCAAACGTGCTCACATCGAGAAATTCCTCAAAGGTGGCGACAAGGTAAAGGTAACGATGCAGTTCCGAGGAAGAGAGCAGACGAGACCAGAACTTGGTTTCAAGTTGTTGCAACGTCTTGCAGAAGATGTCGCACAAGTTGCGTTTGTGGAGTTCGCCCCTAAACAAGAGGGTCGAAACATGACAATGGTATTAGGACCGACGAAGAAGAAGACCGAAGCAGTAGCCGAACAACGCGCAGCGCGCAAAGCTAAAGAGCAAGCAGCTGCGAAAGAAGAAGCGTAAGCAGAAACCGAACTAAGGAGAGCACGATGCCAAAGATGAAAACACACAGTGGGGCGAAGAAGACTTTTCGCATCACAGGAACCGGAAAAGTTATGCACGAACGTGCTGGCAAGCGCCACCTCCTTGAGCACAAGTCCTCACGTGTTACACGTCGCTTGAGCACAGAGTCAGCAGCAAAGCCATCAACTACATTTACAGCCAAGCGCATGCTTGGTTTGAAGTAAGGAGCGTGAGTTAAATGAGAGTAAAACGTGGAGTTCACGCAGCAAAGAAGCGTCGCACAACTCTTGAGCGTGCAAGCGGTTATCGCGGACAACGTTCACGTCTTTTCACAAAGGCGAAGGAACAAGTTACGCACTCAATGGTTTATGCGTTCAATGACCGTAAAGATAAGAAAAGCGATTTCCGTCAGCTTTGGATTCAACGAATCAATGCTGCAAGTCGTGAAAACGGTTTGACATACAACCGTCTTATCCAAGGATTGAAGAGCGCTGGTGTAGAAATTGATCGCAGAATTCTTTCTGAATTAGCGACGAATGATCCAGCAACATTTAAAGCACTTGTTGATGTGGCTCGTAAGAGTCTCGCATCTGCTTAAACAGAACTCATGATTGAGAGCCTTAATTCCCCGCACGTCGGGAGAGTTAAGGCTCTTATCAGTTCGAGGGGCGCTAAAGAAAGAAATGAAGCCGGATTATTCGTTGCAGAAGGCATTCAATGCATAAAAGAAGCTTTGAATTCAGATGGTGGGCCTGCGTTACAGACGATATATGCAACTAATTCGGCTATAGAAAAGCATTCAAGCATTATTAATGAAGCGCGCTGTGAAATCTTAACTATCTCGGATGATGTTGCCAGAGCAATGTCTGACACCGTTACACCACAAGGTTTAATTGCGGTATGCGAAATTCCACAACACAGTTTTCCTCAAGTTTCTCCAAAATCTTTTAGTAAGTTTGTATATCTCAGCGAAATTCAGGATCCAGGAAACGCTGGGACAATTATTCGATCAGCAGATGCATTTGGTTTTGACGCAGTTTTGATATCGCCACATAGTGTGGATGTGTATTCACCTAAAGTCGCACGAAGCACTGCTGGATCTTTATGGCACATCCCAGTATTTCAAGGGGTTAATCTTCAAGAGATCTTGGCGTGGGATTGCCAATTCATAGCACTAGATGCGACAGCGGAAACACCACTATCAAAGGTCCGCGCTGATCGTTCTGTTGTTGCAATATTCGGAAATGAGGCACGAGGATTAAACACTTCGCAAGAAATTTCTGACGCCAAGAACTCAATACTTCCAGTAAGAATTCCGATGCCAGGTAATGCGGAGAGTCTCAATCTTTCTGCGGCTGCAAGCATCGTTATGTATCAACTAGCAAATATCCCGACTTCTTAATCTGTGAGGCATTAGACTCTCGCCCATGAATGCGCAGGAAATTCAAGGGTGGGTAGACGCTGCTTCTGCGGCTTTTGCATCAGCCTCAAACCTTGATGAGTTAAAGAGCGCCCGTTTACTTCATTCCGGTGACAAGTCACCTATAGCTGGTGCTTCCAGAAATTTGGGAGCTCTCTCACCCGATGAGAAGGCATCGTTCGGCAAAGTAATTGGTGAAGCGAAAGCCGCGATAGCTCTGTCATTGTCTGCAGCAACCAAGCGCCTTGAAGACGAACGTGATCAAAAAATGCTCGCTGAAGAAGTTGTTGATATAACGCTTCCGGTACGCAGAGCACACCGAGGAGGATTACATCCGATAAGCATTATCAAAAATGACATCTCTGATTTTTTCATAGAGCAAGGTTATTTTGTAGAAGAAGGCCCGGAGTTAGAATCAGGTTGGTTAAATTTCGATGCTTTAAATATCCCAGCAGATCATCCAGCGCGAACAATGCAAGATACATTTTTCATCGAACCACTCGAATCTGGAATGGTGCTACGAACCCACACATCCCCGGTGCAGATTAGAACTATGCTCACAAAGCAACCCCCTATTTATGTGATCTGCCCAGGTCGAACGTTTAGGGCTGATGAATTGGATGCAACGCACAGTCCGGTATTTCACCAGGTTGAAGGTTTGGTCGTAGACCGCGGTATCACCATGGCTCATCTCAAAGGTACATTGGATAATTTTGCTCGTTATATGTTTGGTCCCGATGTAACAACGCGACTACGACCATCATTCTTTCCATTCACAGAACCAAGTGCTGAAGTAGATGTGTTCTTCAACGGTAAGTGGATTGAATGGGGCGGTTGTGGCATGGTTAATCCGCGTGTTTTGAAAACATGTGGAATCGATACTTCCGAATTCAGTGGCTTTGCATTTGGAATGGGTCTCGAACGTACGCTTATGGTCCGTCACGGTATTACCGATATGCATGACATCGTTGAAGGCGATCTTAGATTTACCCGTCAATTCGGAGTAGGTTTGTAATGCGCGCTCCATTGTCCTGGATTAAAGAATTCGTAGAAATACCTTCATCACTTACTGTCGATGAAATAAGCAAAGGGTTAGTCCGAGTCGGTTTTGAAGTTGAAGAGGTTATTCATCAGGGATCAGACATCAAAGGTCCCTTGGTGTTCGGCGAAGTTCTCTCAATAGAAGAAATTACAGAGTTTAAAAAACCAATTCGATACGTCGGAGTCGATTGTGGTGAGAAACAAACTCGGTATGTGATCTGTGGCGCAACAAACTTCTCCGTGGGAGACATGGTTTTGGTCGCTTTACCTGGAGCAGTGTTGCCCGGAGATTTCTCAATTGCCGCTCGTGAAACTTATGGCAAAACATCGAATGGGATGATCTGTTCGGCTAAAGAATTAGGTTTAAACGATGATCACGCAGGAATTATGGTTTTCGATAAAGAGCAAGTATCTTCAAATGATGATGTGCGCGAAAAGCTCTCAATCAATGATGTAATTTTTGATATCGCCGTCAATCCAGACCGTGGATATGCCTTAAGTATTAGGGGAGTGGCGCGAGAAATTGCAGGTGCTTTCGATCTTAAGTTCCAAGATCCCGTCGACAAATTACGCGGATTGACCTTTGAAAAAACAGGTACCGGTCTTCAACCTAAGATTGAAGATAAAGATGCAGCGTCGATTTTCTATGTGCGCACGTTGTCCAACTTTGATTCCAAGGCTAAAACGCCTTTATGGATGCGACGCAGAATTGAGAAAATGGGAATGCGTTCTATTTCCTTAGTCGTAGACATTACAAATTATGTCATGCTCGAACTAGGTCAGCCTTTACATGCATTTGATCGCAAGAAAGTTAAAGGCAACTTAAGAATCGCTAAAGCTGGAAAATCTTCGAAGTTCACAACACTTGACGGTCAAGAGCGGACTTTAGATCCATCTGATCTAATGGTGAGCGATGATGACCGACCACTTGCCTTGGCCGGAACTATGGGTGGTTTGTACTCCGAAATTACGGATGAAACAACGGAGATTGCATTGGAAGCTGTTCGTTTCAATCCAATTGCTATTGCCCAGAATTCTCGCCGCCACAAGCTTTCTTCGGAAGCATCACGCAGATTGGAGCGTGGTGTAGATCCTTCGTTAGCTGAGTTCGCATCTGCAAGATTTGTTCAGTTGCTGACCGAACATAGTTCGGCAAAACATGTTGAATCAATATGCACAGGAGATGCTCAATACCCCGCCTCCTTTAGTATCAATCCAACACACATTTCAAATATCTTAGGATTTGAGGTATCAACTGATCAGATTCTCAAATCTCTTCGCACCATTGGTTGCGATATCGACGAAAAGAAATTTGATATTAAACCTCCTTCATGGCGACCTGATCTATCCAATGTTTCTGACATTGCCGAGGAAGTAGCTCGAATTATTGGATATGACAAGATCCCTTCAATCCTGCCGAACCGTCCACTGCACGCTTCGCTCACCGTGCTTCAGAAGAGAAGACGAGCTATTTCCCAATTCCTCGCAAATCGTGGATTCGCAGAGGTACTAACTTTTCCATTCACCAATCAAAAGACCATCGATGAGATGGGCTTTGTCGGTCCACGAGCAACAACTTTCGCTCTTGCAAACCCGATGTCAGATGAGAATCCTCTTATGCGCGTTCATCTTGTTCCAGGATTAATTGAGGTGGCTGCTCGCAACATAAGTCGAGGCGCTCAAAACTTTGCAATCTTTGAGATAGGTTCTATTTTCAGAAGCTCGGAAAAGTTAGGGACTTTTGTTAATCCGGATACCAGCAGTAGGCCGAGCGAGAAAATCATTTCCACCATTTTTGATTCAGTGCCTCATCAGACAGAAATGGTTTCAGGATTGTTAGTAGGTAATAAAGAGGTTGAAAATTGGGATGGAAAAACCTCAAGTTTTGATTGGAAGGATGCAATCGCTTTCGCACAGGAAATTCTCGAGCTATGTCATTTGGAATATGAGATAAAACGTTCAGATTTGGCTCCGTGGCACCCAGGTCGCTGTGCTGAATTAATAGTAAATGGAACAGTTGTTTCTCATGCCGGGGAGATTCACCCTCGAATATTGGCTCAATACAATTTACCCGCTCGATCAAGCGCGTTTGCAATTAATCTGGGAGCTCTACCGCCTTCATTGATGGTACGCCCAAGTCGCGTTGGCGTAATGCCTGCTGCAGTACAAGATGTGGCCCTTATTGTGGATTCATCTGTAACTGCTTTGCAAGTTCAGCAAGCACTCAAAGATGGCGCAGGAGATCTACTGGAATCTATTTCCCTCTTCGACAGATATGACAAGGTTGGAGATGGCAAAGTTTCACTTGCTTTTACTCTGACATTTAGAGCAGAGGATCGCACGCTTACGGGCGAAGAAGTTTCAGCTATGCGAGAGGCGGCAACAAATCTGGCGGCCAAGCGTTGTGGAGCAGTTGTAAGAACTGCATAATTATGCATATATTTGCATAATTACCCACATCTCTGTAGACTCTCTTCCATGAAAACTGCAGTTATTGGCGCTAGTGGATACGCAGGCGGAGAGCTCTTACGTCTGTTATCTATTCACCCACATCTGTTAGTCACCCAAGTGAGTGCTCACAGTAATGCTGGTGAATTGATTACTTCTGTGCACCCACATCTGACAACGCATCAAGGCGAAAAGTTTCTTTCCCTCGATTCATTAAATTTTGATGATATTGATGTGGCTTTCATTGCCTTGCCTCATGGTCAATCTGCGGCAATAGTGAAAAAGTTTTCAAGTAGCACCAAGATTGTTGATCTTGGTGCTGATTTCAGACTCGTTGACTCACAGCAATGGTCGAAATATTACGAAGGTACTCATGCAGGAACTTGGACATATGGGTTGCCGGAAATTCCTGGCGCAAGAAAAAAGGTAGTGGAATCCAATCGTGTGGCAAATCCTGGTTGTTATGCGACATCAATTATCACTGGAGTATTGCCTGCTTCAGATGTGATTGATTCATCCGACATAGTTGTTGTGGCAGCATCTGGCACAACAGGTGCTGGTCGTAATGCAAAGGTCAATCTCATTGCAAGTGAAGTTATGGGTTCGCTCACATCTTACAAATTTGGGGGAGTTCATCAACATACGCCAGAAGTTGAGCAGGAATTAAGTGCCGCTTCAGGCAAAGATGTAAAGATCTCTTTTACGCCGATCCTTGCACCAATGCCTAGAGGAATTCTTTCAACGATAACAGCTCGTTTATCGAAGGAAATTGCTGCAGAAGAAGTTCATTCGATGTATACAGATTTTTACAAAGATGATTACTTCGTCGACGTGTTACCAATCGGCCACATGCCTAAAACTGCATCTTTAACAGGTTCTAACAAGATACAGATACAAGTGGCTGTTGATTCGCATACGCAACGTTTGGTGGTCAGTGTTGCCATCGATAACTTAGGTAAAGGAGCGGCAAGTCAGGCGATTCAGAATGCAAACTTAATGTGCGGTTTCCATGAAGGAGCAGGTTTGTCTACTGATGGTTTAGGAACATGAAACTTCCACAAGGTTTTGTAGGGGCGGCAACTGCAGCTGGGTTAAAAAGTTCTGGTGCAACAGACTTAACGCTTATCGTGAATCAAGGCCCGTCGAGCTGGGCTTCTGCTGTATTCACAACGAATCAAGTTATTGCAGCCCCCGTTATTTGGAGTAAAGAAGTTATAAAAGGCTCTTCTGTGCGCGCAGTAGTTCTGAATTCAGGTGGAGCCAATGCGTGCACAGGTCCACGAGGTTTCCAAGACACCCATCAGAGCGCTGAGCACGTAGCCTCACTGTTGCAATTATCATCATCAGAGATTTTCGTATGTTCAACGGGCATGATCGGTGAATTCCTACCGATGAAAAAAATTATAAATGGCATCAATTCCGTTGCTGCCGATCTGTCAAATGAATCATTGTTGGATTGCGCACAAGCAATTATGACAACCGACTCTGTCCCGAAAATATCGACAGTTAATCTTGCTGGCACACAAATGAGTGGAATAGCCAAGGGTGCAGGAATGCTAGCTCCAGCCCTTGCAACAATGCTTTCTGTGATTATGACAGATGCTGTCGTCCCAGATTCCGCCGAAGGAATTTTCCAAGAAATCATTGAGAAAACATTTAATCGTATTGATTCTGACGGTTGCACCTCAACCAATGACACCATTTTGCTAATGTCCTCCGGTGCTAGTGGTGTTGCCCTAGACGATAATCAGTTCACCGCGATGTTGCAGGAAGTTTGTACTTCTTTGGCGGACCAATTGATTGCCGATGCTGAAGGTTCTACTAAGACGATTCATATAAATGTGAGGAACGCCAAAACTGAGCAAGATGCGGTTAATGTAGCTCGCGCTTGTGCGCGAAATAATCTTCTCAAAGCCGCAATATTCGGGGGCGACCCCAATTGGGGCAGAGTGTTGGCGGCGGTTGGAACGGCAGATGCATTTATGGATCCGTTGAAGATCGATGTTTCACTCAACGGTGTTTCTGTTTGTGTTTCAAGTGCTCCAGCCGCGGATAAAACTTCGGTTTCATTCGATGACAGATCAGTTCTAATCGAAATTAACCTGAATGTAGGTTCAGATTCTGCAACTGTTAAAACTAATGACTTATCGCACGCGTATGTACACGAGAATTCAGCGTATTCCACATGATGATTATTAAGTACGGTGGACATGCAATGAAGGATTCACAGGGACTCTTTGCGCAGTCAATGAAGTCGGCTTTATCTAAAGGCGAAAAGGTAATCGTTGTTCACGGTGGTGGTCCTCAGATTAACGCAGAACTGTCCAATCTTGCGATAGAGAGCACCTTTGTAAACGGTTATCGTTTTACGACGGAAGAAATACTGGCAGTGGTTGAGAGAGTATTGACTCAATCTGTTGGTCCAAACGTAGCCGCCAATTTAAATTCTCATGCAGTGAATGCAAAATCTATTTCTGCTAAGTATGCTGGAATTTTGTTCGCCGAAGCAATAGAAGGTTTAGGCAGAGTAGGAAAGGTTTCCAGAGTAGAAAAGGCTGCAGTAGATGAACTCTTATCTCATGGAGTAGTTCCTGTCATTGCTCCAATTGCAATTGATGTTTTAGGGGGTGGGGGATTAAACATAAATGCAGATTTAGCGGCTGCTGCTATCTCATCTGCTTATCCAGAGTCAACACTCATTATCATGACTGATGTTGCGGGTATTTATCGAAACTGGCCAGATCAAAATTCGCTCATTGCAGACATCTCAGCAAGTGATTTAGAAGCACTAAGGCCTATTTTTACTGATGGCATGCTGCCAAAGGTAGAAGCAGTTCTAGAAGCCATCGCAGCAGGTGCGAAATCCGTACGAATAATTGATGGGACCAGTGAAGTAAGTTTTGAACAAGCTTTATCTGGTACTGGCGGAACTCTGGTGCACGCATGAGAAACGAGGAGTTCAGCAATTTGTGGTCGAAGAGTTTGATGACTAACTATGCGGTGCCTTCAATCACATTGATCAAAGGGACAGGTTCAATTGTTTTTGATGCTGATGGAAAGAGATACATTGATATGTTGGGCGGAATTGCGACCAACATTCTTGGGCACTCGCACCCAACTGTTGTTGCAGCTGTATCAAAACAGATCAAGACGCTTTCGCATGTGAGCAATTTTTACTCGCACCCGAAAGTAATTGAATTAGCCCAGATTCTCATTGGCCTCACTGGAAATAAAGAGTCTCGAGTGTTCTTTGCTCAATCCGGTGCTGAAGTAAATGAAGCGGCTATAAAACTCTCTAGAAAAACCGGCAGAACAAGAATTGTGGCAACTACTGGATCTTTTCATGGTCGCACGATGGGTTCACTCTCTCTTACAGGGCAAAGTTCTAAGAGAACGCCTTTCTTACCTTTACTGAAAAATGTAAAGCACGTTCCTTTCGGGGATATTAAGAAGGCAAAGAGAGCTATAAATTCAAGAACAGCCATGGTCATTGTTGAACCAATCATGGGTGAAGCGGGTGTGATTGTTCCTCCTTCGAATTATCTAAAAGAGTTGCGTGAAGCCTGCACTGCTCATGGAGCACTGCTGGTTATCGATGCTGTGCAAACTGGCATGGGACGAACTGGTCAGTGGTTTGGTTATGAGTACTCAGGCATACAACCAGATGTAATCACTGTTGCCAAAGGATTGGGCGCTGGACTTCCGCTTGCCGCCTTGATCGCCGTTGGTAAATCCTCGCAGCTGTTTGAACCCGGGGATCATGGATCCACCTTTGGTGGCAATCCCGTAACTACAGCCGCTTCCGTCGCCGCAATTAAATGGATCGAGAAAAATAAGATTCTGGCTAAGTGCAAAGTGGACTATAAGTACATCCAATCATCACTGAATACGGTACCTGGTGTTCGAGAGGTTCGTGGCGCAGGATTGCTCATTGGCATTTCTTTAAATAATGAGAACTCATCCTTAGTGGCTCAAAAACTTCAAGAAAAAGGCATTCTGGTTAATGCAGCGAATCCCAACACAATTCGCATCGCACCTGCATTGACAATTCCCAGAAAGGAACTCAGCATATTTGTAAAGGCGTTCAAGGAGGTTCTGTCTGATGTCTACTAATTCGCAGAACGTCTCCGCTAGACGAGCTAGAGCTATTTCATTAATCCAATCTGGAATAATCCATTCCCAAACGGACCTAGTTGACCAACTTAAGAAGAGTGGATTTCGCGTAACTCAAACAACTGCGAGCAGAGATCTAGAAGAGATTGGTGCGGTACGTGGACGCAATAGTCATGGCGACTCGGTCTATCAAATTCGTGAGTCTTCCGATGACGCACTGACACGCATCAACCCTGTTCCTTCCAAGCTAATTCTCTCTGTTGATCACAGCGCGAATCTGGCGGTAGTTCATACTCCACCAGGAGCGGCTCAGTTTGTAGCTAGTTCTTTAGACCACGCCAATCTCACGGGTGTCATTGGAACCCTTGCTGGCGATGACACGATTATCCTTGTGTCCAAGAAAGCAACCGGTGGTGCGCAATTGGCCAAAGAGTTGCTTGCATTTGCTAATGCGAAAAACTCGCGAATCCATAAAGCAGGGAGAAAATAGATGGCTCTATGGGGCGCACGTTTCTCAAACAAACCTACTGATGCAGTTTTTGCTTTATCACAGAGCATCGCTTTCGATTGGCGCTTAGCTCCGTATGATTTGAGATCATCGATTGCACATCTTGCTGTGCTTGAAAGAGCATCTTTATTGTCATCCGACGATGCCGCAAAGATAAGGAAAGCACTTAAAGAACTATCTGCCGAAGTAACTTCTGGAAAATTCCTGCCAAATAACCAGGACGAGGATGTGCACAGTGCTCTTGAAAGAGGATTGACTGAGAAACTCGGTGCGCTGGGTGGTTCTCTTCGAGCAGGTCGTTCAAGAAATGACCAGGTGACTACTGATCTTCGATTATTCGCAATTGATCACATGCTTTCTTTGGCGCAGTCACTTACTGAACTCAATGAAGTGATTCTTAAGAAAGCTTCTGAGTACGTAGATGACGCGGCACCTGGATTTACACACATACAACACGCCCAACCAGTTTCTTTCGGTCACGAAATTGCAAAACATGCCCATGCATTCGCTAGGGATATTGATCGTATTCAAGATTGGTACGGACGAACATCTGTGAGCTCTCTAGGTGCTGGCGCACTATCTGGTTCCTCTTTGAAGCTGGATCCTGAGTTCGTTGCGAAGAATTTAGGATTTGAAAAAAGTTTTGAAAATAGTATCGATGCCGTCAGTGATCGCGATTATGTGGCGGAAGCATTATTCGTAGTTTCCCTTATTGGAGTTCACCTATCTCGTATCGGTGAAGAGTGGACCCTTCTTGGTTCTACTGAATTTTCTTGGGCAAAGATTGCTGATGAGTATTCAACAGGTTCATCAATCATGCCGCAGAAGAAGAACCCAGATATGGCCGAACTAGCTCGAGGCAAGACTGGTCGACTTATTGGAAATTTAGTTTCGGTCTTAACAATGTTGAAGGGTCTTCCATTCGCATACAATCGCGATCTACAAGAAGACAAAGAACCTTTATTCGACAGCCTGGATACTTTAGCGTTAGTGATTCCCGCTATTTCAGGAATGATTGCGACCACCGATTTCGACCGTGAAAAAATGAAGTTATCGGCTCCTACTGGTTTTTCTCTAGCAACTGAGATTGCGGATTATCTGGTTCGAAAGAATGTTCCGTTTGCAAAAGCCCACGAAGCTGCTGGCGCATGCGTTGCACTCTGTGAAAAATTCTCATGTGATTTGCATGAGTTAAGTGATGAACAGTTCGCAGGGATTCACCCATCACTTGAACCAACGATTCGCGAAGTTCTCACGGTTCAAGGAGCCATTGCTTCTAGAAATACTGCTGGAGGAACCGCTCCTTCTCAGGTGGCGGTGCAGATAAGCGATGCTATGAAGAAAACGACAGATCAACGTAGAGAAATTACCAACAAAATCAAGGCGTTTTCCGAGATGATGGGTGCATGAATCTTTTAGAAGATCTTCGTTGGCGAGGTTTGCTCTCCCAATCAACAGATGAGGCTGCGCTTCGAGAATCTTTGAAGAAACCAATTACGCTATACATTGGTTTTGATCCGACCGCGCCTTCCTTACACGTCGGCAATCTCGTTGTTTTGCTCGTCTTGCGTCGCTTCCAGTTAGCAGGCCACAATCCAATTGCTTTAGTTGGGGGAGCCACCGGTTTAGTTGGCGATCCTTCGGGGCGCAATGAAGAACGCACATTAAATAGTGGAGATACTGTCGCTGAATGGGTCGCAAAGATTCGCACACAGGTTTCATCATTTCTTGATTTTGAAAAGGGTCCAAATAAAGCTCAAGTGGTTAACAATCTAGATTGGACTTCACCGTTATCTGCAATTGAGTTCCTGCGTGATATCGGTAAACATTTTTCAGTAAATCAAATGTTGGCAAAAGACGCGGTCTCGTCGCGACTTGAAACTGGAGGAATCTCTTACACAGAGTTTTCTTACCAAGTGCTTCAATCACTAGATTTCCTCGAGTTATATCGTCGCTATCAATGCACCTTGCAGCTTGGCGGCTCTGATCAATGGGGCAACATCGTTGCTGGCCTTGATTTGATTCGCAGAGTTGAAGGTGGCAGTGGGCACGCTTTAACAATTCCGTTGCTAACGAAAGCCGATGGTTCTAAGTTTGGCAAGACAGCAAGTGGAAGTATTTGGCTTGATGCCACGATGACTTCACCTTACGCGTTCTTTCAATATTGGTTGAACACAGATGACAAAGATGTTATCAAATTCTTGAAAGTCTTCTCATTTAAATCTCATAATGAGATTCTGGAACTTGAAAAATCTCACAATGCGAATCCGGGTTTGCGTGAAGCACACCGTGCTCTGGCCAGAGAACTCACTTCACTTGTTCATTCGCCACAAATTTCTGATCGCGTCGAAGAAGCAGCTAAAGCACTGTTTGGGCAAGGAGATCTTGCGGCGTTAGATGAATCAACACTGTCAGGTGCTTTATCGGAATTGCCTCGCGTTACTGTTAAATCTGGAGAAGAAATCCCTTCATGGGTGGATTTGTTAGCTGCCACCGGTGTTGTTGATTCCAAATCTGCCGCCCGCCGCATTGTTAAAGAAGGTGGCGCGTATTTGAATAATGCCAAGGTTGAAACGGAAGATTTCCGCCTTCAAAAAACAGACTTTTTATGCGGCAAATATGCTCTTTTGCGTAAGGGCAAGAGGGATCTTGCAGCGGTTGAGTTAATCAAATAGTCATAAAGATCCCCTAAAACTCATGCGGGGGTGGGTTTTCCCCCAATTTGACCCTCGCCCCAGGTACCCCTATAGTTGCCCACCTGCTGTGAAACGGACGATTTAGGCCGAACAGCTGATCCCCAAACCTAGATGGCTAGAGGCCGGTTTGACCGGTTCTCCGCCCATGCACTAGGTTTGGCGGTCTGCCCTGAAAATAGGAAGAAATTCCTGGAAGCAGTGCGCATCCGTACCTTGAGAACTCAACAGCGTGCCATAAGTCAATGCCAGAAGATGGCTTACTTAGTTATGCAAATTTCTAAATCCATCTTCTAAATAAATACTTCAATGAAGTATGCGCCAATCACTATTTATAGCGATTGGCAATACTCGTTGATTTCCTTTGGTAAAGACATAAATAAACGACAGTTTGTTTGGTCTGTACGCCAAGATAAAACTTTCTATGGAGAGTTTGATCCTGGCTCAGGACGAACGCTGGCGGCGTGCTTAACACATGCAAGTCGAGCGATGAAACTACTTCGGTAGTGAATTAGCGGCGAACGGGTGAGGAACACGTGAG
>JBIIRY010000014.1:0-44294 GCA_044341305.1 Candidatus Planktophila sp.
TGCAAAGAGAAGCGTGAATTCGAGGGAACCGTAAAGGTCTCAGACTCTGGTCGTCGCATGGCACAGGGCATCTGCCCAGTATGTGGCACCAAGGTGAACCGCATCCTCGGTAAGGCTTAATTCAAGCTTTCGCACACAGCACTTTTAAGAAATCCCTCGCTAGGCAGAAATTGCCAAGTGGGGGTTTTTCTTTTTCTCAGTTATCCCCTGTGACAGAGCGCAATCAATTCGCCCGTGCGTACACAGAAATACGGGCGCTCGCGGGATGGCCAAAGAATTAACGCCATTGTGCGCAGATGAAAATACAAATACAAGAAACTGACTCCAAAGATCTATTGCTGATGCGCCCACGCCTTAAAAGAGGCGCAATTGTCCTGCCCCTTAATGATTCACCCATTGAAGGGAGCCGCATCTTCGTTGGCTGTAACGGCTCAGGAGTTGAGTGCGAGGCAATTGGTATCAGATTAATTGTTGGCTCCTTTGATGGAAAGAAGAGTGCCCAAGAAATTGCAGAATCACTTTCGATTGACCCATACATTGTCTGCGAAGTAATTCAGCAACTCTTGCGCGCCGGACTTATTGATCATCTCATTACACAAATAATTGCGCCTGGCCGATTTAAGGAACAAGACCAGAGCGCCGATGCTGGTTACATCCAGTTGCAATCAAAAATCACTCCTGAGTTATCTGCAACAACATGGATTGCCGGTGTCAACGATGGCGGAGTTGAAGTGCTGACAAATCGCAGGCTGGCGCTGATTGAAATATCTGGTGAGAACAGAATCGCAACACAGCTGTATGGAATTTTGTTAGCAAGTGGTGTGACGCAAACAAAGATGGCATCTGCTTCAAGGCGAGATCGTGCACGTATTGGAAATCAAGATATGTGTGCGGGGCTGCTAGCCAGTAATGATGTGGGCTCTAACTTTCAACACACACTTGAAGAGAAGTCTCGTGAATTAGCACTCTTTCCTAATAAGGATAAATCTGCATCAGATGACATTCCTGAAATGTTCCTCAAAATATTTATTGGAAATGGCCATGAAGCACTCATTGCACAGAGCATGAGTGAAGACGAAATACATTTAATTGTTGCAGCACCTGATGGTCCATCTATCGAAGTGGGGCCGCTTGTTATTCCAGGAAAAAGTGCTTGTTCTCGTTGCGTAACACTTGCTCGAGGCGATCAACATCCGCGCGCTCGTGAAATTGATATCTACCGAAGCACCCACACCGAATTAGAAATTCCAGTCACCATTGCACACTTTGTTGCTTCGCAAATTGCCTCAGAAATTCTTCGATTTATCGATACGAAAAAATCGGTTCTGATTTCAACCCGAGTGCGTACCAATTATCTGGATGTATGTAATCCTCAACACATCCGCTTTGCGCGCCACCCCCTATGTGGGTGTTCCTGGCGTTAACTCGCCGATATTTTCAGACCATCAGTTATGCGTGCGATTTCTCAAGGTGCTATTTGAGCCATTTTCTTCCAGAATAAGCCCATGCCCGAAGACAAAGTTCACGAAACAGAGATCCCCCGCTCTGGTGCTGTGCGCTCGGCAAAGATGGTTTCTATTCCACTCGGTCTTGCAGGACGCGGAGCACTTGGACTTGGTCGCCAACTAGTTGGGCAATCTGGTTCTGTTGTTCTTGCTGAGATTCAAGAAAAAACTGCGGAGCAATTATTTAAAGTTCTTGGCGAACTCAAGGGCGGCGCCATGAAATTTGGTCAAGCGCTCTCTGTCTTTGAAGCAGCGCTTCCAGAAAATATTGCAAAGCCGTATCGCGAAACACTTACAAAGTTACAAGAGTCCGCGCCACCGCTTCCAACTCGCGTTGTTCATAAAGTTTTAGCAAAAGAACTCGGCGAAAACTGGCGAGATAATTTTGCAAGCTTTGAAGACAAGGCAACCGCGTCGGCATCTATTGGCCAAGTACACAAAGCGGTTTGGAAAGATGGTCGCGTTGTTGCAGTAAAGATTCAATACCCTGGTGCTGCTGAAGCGCTTATTGCAGATCTCAACCAGATTCAACGCTTCTCAAAGATTTTCCAATTGGTTTTGCCTGGCCTGGACATGAAGCCACTTCTTGAAGAACTACGTGCTCGCATCATCGAGGAAGTTGATTACATGTATGAGGCAGAAGCACAGACCACATACGCCGCGGCATACGATGGCGATCCAGATATTGCAATTCCTAAAGTTGTGATGGCATCTGACAAAGTTTTGGTCAGTGAATGGCTTGAAGGAAAGCCGCTTTCACAAGTGATTAAGAACGGCACACAAGAAGAGCGCAATAACGCTGGTATCAAATTAGCTCGCTTCCACTTCACTTCTCCCATCCGCGCAGGTTTATTGCACGCAGATCCTCACCCAGGAAATTTCCGAGTCTTAGCTGATGGGCGTTTAGGTGTTCTTGATTTCGGTGCATGTAATCGTCTGCCAAATGGTTTCCCAGAACCATTTAAGAATCTATTGAAAAACGCACTCGATGATGATGCACAAGCGCTCTATGAAGGTTTTAAGAAAGATGGATTTATTCTTCCGGAAGTAAACGTTGCACCTGAATTAGTTCTCGAATTCCTTGTTCCACTCGTTGAACCCCTGCGCACACCAACGTTCAAATACTCGCGTGAATGGCTACGTGATCAAAGCGCCCGTGTGGGAGATCCTCGTAATCCAACTGCAAAGATTGGTTTCCAATTAAATTTACCTGCTGAATATGTATTAATTCACCGAGTCACAATGGGAACTACCGGAATCTTCTGCCAACTAGAAGCAGAAGGTCGTTGGCTTGATGAAGCCATTATCTGGTTGCCTGAAATTACACCTGCATCGCTAGCTCGTTAAGCAAATGAGCGAGTGCTGAGGCCTTCTCAACACCCGCTCATTTACCTTACGCAGCGATACGTGGCCGTCCCGCTTTACGTTTACGTTCGATCACAACACCATCTTCAAATAATTCTCCGCCCCACACGCCCACTGGTTCTTGGCGTGAGAGTGCACCGCTTAAGCACTTTGCACGAACAGGACATTCACCGCAGAGTGCCTTTGCAGCCTTTATATCGGCCTCGGCTTCAGAGAAAAATGTTTCCGGGTTGGCGCTGTGACATGGAAGCGCATAACCGATCGCGCTTTCATAGGTTCCGGTGACATCGTTTAATCCGATCTTGTCGCCGGTTTCTGCCCATCCTGGTACTAGTAGTTCGCTGTAGAGAACGCTCATGGTTCTCACCTCTTCCCTCTCGTTGTTCTTCCTGTTAGTCGGTTAGTAGTCGGTTTTCCTGGTGGAAATGAAAAAGGGCCCGAATCCTTTGTGGATTCGAGGCCCTTGGTTGGCTGCTATCGGTTAGGCGATAGTGCCCCAAGTGGCCTCATCCACTGCGTAAAAAGCTGCGTAAAACGCTGGCTTTGTAGCAGTAGGCCAAGTTGTATAGCGCTTATTAGTCGCTGTACGTGGATGTGAATGGGCATGAGAAACAGCGCTAACGCGTGAAGCGTTAACGTTTAGAGTGCTTACGATTGTTGACATCGCGTGCTCCCTTTTCTCTCGTGCACATCCATATTTTGGATGAAGTCCAAGGGTAAAGCATGCCCCCGCATTGATGCAAATGGGTTTATTAGGAACTAGCCAGTAACCCAGATTCACGCAGGAATCGGCTTGGTTCTCCGCGATAACTCATGCGTAAATCCTTCTTCGCACGCGTAATTCCAACGTAGAACAATCGGCGCTCTTCATCGATAGCGCTCTGATTCTCTGGACCCGTATTGCCTGAATCAAATGGCAGTATCGATTCGCTAACGCCGATGAGAAATACGCGTTCCCATTCAAGTCCCTTAGCTGCATGCAACGTTGCCAAAGTGAGTACAGGCATTGTTGGTGGATTATTTTGTTGCACGCGATCTTCTACTTCGCGCAGATATGCGCGCAGAGTCTTTGGTGCAAATGAATCATCAGCATCTAATTCTCGGGCAAGGTGTAACAAGCCGGCGATTCCATCGATAGCTGCGCCCGTCAAAAATGGCTGCGCCAACGTGCGCAGTTCATCGAGCCAATAAACGCCTTCGGTTGGAATAACCGATGCGGTGCGAACACCCTTAAGGAATTCGCGCACATCGGTGCGATCAAAGAATCGTTCGTTATTGCGCACTTGATACGGCAATCCCGCGGCGGCAATAGCTTTTTCAATTGAGTTCAGCTGATTGTTGGTACGAGCCAGAATCGCTACTTCTTGTGCTGGTGCTCCTTCAGATAAGAGCACACCAATGTCTTTGACTACTCCTGCGATTTCTGCAGACTCATCTTTATAGGCGACCACTGTTGGTTTTGCACCGTGCTCGTTTTGCGCAACGAGCTCTTGCCCCATTGATGCACTTCGCAAAACAGTATTGGCCATTAATGTGATTTCAGGCGTCGAGCGATATCCGCTGGTTAATCTGATTACTTTGGCATCTGGAAAACGTTGCGTAAAGGTATTTAGAAATACAGGGGTTGCGCCAGCGAATGAATAAATCGTTTGTGCGGGGTCGCCAACAACACAGATCTCTTGACGACTTCCGAGCCAGGAGTTAATGACTCGCTGCTGAAGTGGTGAAATATCCTGATACTCATCAATTGTGAAATATCGGTATTGATCTTGCACGCGTTCTCGGACTTCGCGCTCTTCTTCTAGCATTGCAGCGGTCAGCAATAAAACATCTTCAAAGTCCATCGCTCGCTCTTGTTTCATCAATGACATATATGCCGAATACACCTGAGCAATCTGCTCTGGATTAATGCGTGGTTTTTGCGTGCGCTTTGATGACTCATTTACGTAATCTTCGGGGACTACTTGGGAAGACTTTGCCCATTCAATTTCCGATGCAATATCGCGCATTAAATCCCTGGAAGTAATGGATAGCGAGCCCTGTAAATCTGCACGAGTAATTGCTTGAGTAATAAACCCGGTCTTTGTCGTAAGTAAATCCGGTGCTCGACCACCGAATACTTGTGGCCAAAAATAAAGTAATTGCTTAAGGGCAGCTGAGTGAATAGTGCGCGCTGCAACTGTTGGCACACCTAATGTGCGAAGTCGCATGCGCATTTCACCAGCAGCACGTGCGGTAAATGTCAGCGCTAAAACCTTTTGTGGATCCATCACGCCAATAGATGCGGCGTAAGCAATGCGGTGAGTAATCGCTCGAGTTTTACCTGTGCCAGCGCCTGCAATTACGCAGACGGGACCACGACTAGCAAGTGCTACAGCGCGTTGTTCATCATCGAGGGCCGCAAGAATCTCTTCTGAATCTAGCGCCATGATTCGCCGCCAGTTAACTTATCTGCACCTGGCCCAAACCACATTGCAATCATTTTGCGTGCAACGCTAATAGTTGGTGGCAATAATAATGAACCATCTGAAACGGATTTCTTTAGTTCGTCTCGGCTAAACCAACGCACTTCTGTAATTTCTACACCATCTGGTTTTGCCGTACTTGGGTCATCAACCACGGCAGAAAATGCAATCATGATTGACGCTGGAAATGGCCATGGTTGGGATCCAAGATATTTAATCTCTTTAACCTTAACGCCAGATTCTTCAAATACTTCTCGTTCAACGCACTGTTCAAAAGTTTCGCCCGGTTCTAGAAAGCCAGCAAAAGTAGAGAATCTTCCATCCGGCCAGATTGGTTGGTGTCCGAGCAAAATTCGATCAGCTTTATCTTTTACTAAAACAATTACAGCGCCATCTGTGCGTGGATGGTGTTGGCTCTGATCTATGACACATACTCGAACCGAGCCACCGAGTGAGGACTCTGTTTGCGCACCGCATCTAGAACAGTGTGGATGTGAGCGATGCCAATTAGATAAAGCGATTGCATGCATGGAAATCCCTAGATGAAACTCATCCAGAGTTGCACCTAATTCGCGAAGCGATGACATACCTTCAGAAGAAGTTTCTCCAGCTTCTTGGCCTTCTTCATCACAATCCCAAGCAAAGTAAGCAACCTGTGTTGTCGTATCGATTCCTAGAAAATACTTATCGCCGGATGTAAAAATCTGTGCCGAAATTAACTTCGTAACTTCAGCAGCGCTAAGGAATTGAAGTGATCTTCCATCGCTAGCCAACTTTGAATCAGAGACACGAATAATTTTTGCAGCGCTCCACAAGCGATCGAGAGCGGCTTCATCACTTCGAAGTTCGCTAGCCCGATCCAGTGGGGCGCTAATTGGTTTGAGCGTGCTCATAGGGGGGCAACGCTACTAGCCTGTGCGCATGAGGCTGACATCGTGGAATCTCCTGCATGCGATGGCCATTCCGCCTGGCAGCAAGGCCTCATTGCCGGGTGCAATTAAGAAAATCGCCCCGCAGGTTTTGGCCGTGCAAGAAGTCGATCATTTTCTGCCGCGTAGTAATTCCGTCAATCAAATTCAAGAGATAGCCAAAGCGATGAAGGCTGTTGATTGGGCTTTTGCTCCTGCAATTATTGGAACACCTGGCGAAAAATGGCGCGCACTAAAAGATAGTGATGAATTAATAATTACTGCAGCGAGCAACTCTCCCACGGGCGGTTATGGAATTGCTTTCGCATCAACTATCCCAGTAACTGCATACGAAAGAATCGAACTCGGTCGCTCACTTGTTGGAATGCCATTACTTGTTCCTGGCGGAGAAGATGGGCGCGGTAAACCACGTTTCATTTATGTGCAGGACGAACCACGAGTTGCACTCGTTGCCCATCTCGAAAATGGTTGGAGCATTATCAATACCCACTTATCTTTTGTTCCAGGTCTCAACGTTGCTCAACTCAAGAAACTCAAACGCTGGGCAGAGAAGTCCGCAGCGCAAACTGGAAACAGAGTTGTCATCATGGGAGATCTGAACTTGCCCAAAGGTTTGCCCGTCGTGGGTTCCAAGTGGAATTCACTTGCCACACAAAATACCTATCCAAGTTGGGGTGCAAAGATTCAATTTGATTACATCTTGACGAAAGATGCTGTGAAGAAGTTAAAGGTAATTGAAACAACTACGACTGGAATTAGTGATCACTTGCCAATTACTGTAGAGATTGAATAAGGGCGACTAAGGCCGCTTCATCTAGTAAATCTGCGCGCTTATCTGTAACTGAGGTTGGAACATAGTGAAAGGCTGCACTTACCTTTGTTACATCAATATTTTTAAGCTTTGCCCACGCTAAACGATACATAGCTAATTGAATTGCCGCAGACTCTCCGAGTTGCTTAGAACCAGTCTTCCAATCCACGACTTCAAAGCCATCAGATGTTTCATAGACAGCATCTATGCGTCCACGAATTAATACGCCACCAACAACGGATTCAAATGGAACTTCGATCGCAGCAGGTGTGCGGTTGGCATAAGCACTGCTGAGCCATGCTTTTTTAAGATCTTCGAGCTTTCCATCTTCTTCAATCGGATCGAAGTAATCTATATATGAATCATCAAATAATGTCATCGCGCTAAATTGTTTTTCCACCCACATATGGAACTCGGTTCCACGCCGTGAATATGGATCTTGCGAACGCGGTACTGGTCTGCGGATTGCAAGAGCCAACGCTTCTGGGTCTTCGTGCAGAGCTACGAGAGTTGATGTTGAAATTCGAGATGGCAGTGCTACTTCGATGGATCCTGAATTCCGAAGTTTTACTTCTGCGATAAGTGCTTGTGCATCATGAATCCACGAATCTATAACTTTATCCCCTGCTGCCTTTAGCGAATGTGCTGAAGATTTCTGCACTAAGGCAACTGCGGCATCAAAATCTGCACGTCGATCACCGAGTGGATCACGTGGCCAATAACCGGTATCGGGGTTTACTTCAATTGGATTGCGCACACCATCTTCTGGCGCTGGAGTTTTACTGAGCAAAATTCCGCCACGTTCGTGCGCAACATTTGCAACATGGGTAAATAACTCTGATGGATCTACAGACTTCGCACCTTCGCGCCACCACGATGTTGTGCAGAGCAGATGCGTGCGTGCACGGGTGACCGCAACGTAGCCCAACCTGATTTCTTCTTGTTTTTTGATTGCGCTACATGATTTTGCATATGCGCTAATGACTTTGCTCGCTTCACTATCTTTTGTGCACTGCGCCAAAGAAAAGACCGGCAACTCATCGCCATCACCGCGAAGCGCAAATGGAATCTGCCGCTCATTTGTAATCCAGTTATCTGGATCATTTGTGTTATTGCTTGGGAAAGTTCCTTCTGCCAATCCTGGAACTGCAACGAAATCCCATTCTGCACCCTTTGCTGTGTGAACAGTTAACAATTGAACGACATCACTGCGTACTTCTGGAGCCCCGGATTTAAGTCCGCCCTCTTTCTTTGATGTCACATCTAGCCACTCGATGAAGGCTGAAATGCTGCCGCCGCTACGAGCAAACTTTGAGGCTTCATCTAAGAATCTCTCGAGGTGGCGACGACCATTACGAGTGCCATCGCGTAAAGAAACTTCGAGATCAAGGTTGAGGTAATTTTCGATCTCTGTAATCAAATCAATAATTGATCCACCTGCACGTGATCGCAAACGACGAAGATCTGCTGCAAAACGAGATAGGCGCGTAAATCCCACATCACTAAATAACGCGCGGCTCTCTTTATCGCACTGATCGATTTCATCTAGGGCGTCGATGAGTGAACCAATAAACAAATCATCAGCTTCGGCGGAATCAGGATTTCCTGCTGCAATCTTTGCAATAAATGAGTGTGAATCTTCGTGGCTCTCTTTTGCTCTGCGTCTGGAGTACGCACCGAGTGCGGCTATATCTTTCGCACCAAGTGCTAAACGTGGGCCAGTTAGGTGTCGCATTAACGCTGTTCCGGCTTCTGGATTTGTCACAACTTTCATAAGAGATAAAACATCTGCAACTTCTGCAATATAAATTAAGCCGCCAACTCCGATAACTTCGACTGGAATATTGCGTGCACGAAGCGCGCTTTCGATAATCGAAATCTGTGAACGTTTACGAACCAAGACCGCAAATGAAGTTCGCTTGTCTTCATCCTTTGCCATGCGCTCTGGTGCAAACCAATGCTTGTGAAAGTACTCGCTAATGCCCTGTGCTTCAGCGTCGAGAGTTTCAAATACGCCGTATGCAATCTCACCTTCGCCAGCTGTATCGCGTGGACGAAGTGGATCGACTCGAACAGTGGATGTGGAGCGAATCTGATCTGAAATTGAGTTAGCAATTTCTAGAATCTTTTTATCATTTCTAAAGGTGATTGAGAGATTAAATAAATCAGCACCGCTCTGTCCCGCGCTCTTTGGGAAATACTTTGCAAATGTTCCGATAGTGCCGGCAGATGCACCGCGCCATGTGTAAATCGCTTGGCAAGGATCACCAACTGCCATGACGGGATGCCCGCCACCAAATAGAGCTGACAACATGCGAACCTGTGATTGCGACGTATCTTGATACTCATCAAGCAAAACGACTTTGTATTTAGCGCGTTCTAGTTCGCACGCTTCTGGGTATTTTTCAGCGATGTCGGCCGCAATAGACATCTGGTCATCGAAAGAGAGTTGTCCATCATCTCGACGACGTTTGATGAACTCTTCAACCATCGGCAGGATTGCAATTCTCTGTCGCGCAATGCGCCCAACTTTTCGAACTTCTTCATTGCTTGTTCCACCAATGCGTTGAACTTCGGCAAGGGTTTTCTCATCTTCGCGTTGAATAGATTCAAATGAAACTTGATGTTCTAGAACTAACTTTGCGAGCCCGATTACGTCATCTATTACTGTGCTGACAGCGCTTTCATTTGTGAACTCTTCATCTGGCCAATTGCGTACAACATCGGAGGCCAATTGCCATAGCGCCGCATCCCCCAGTGGGTCACTGGTTGCATCTATTCCTAAACGAATTGCATGCTCGCTAAGAATTCGACCGGCGTATGAATGATAGGTAGTAATTGCAGTATCAAGTGCAATATTTTTATCTAGTAATCCAGCTTCCTTTAATTGACGTAAGCGTTTGCGAACTCGAATAGATAGTTCACCAGCAGCTTTGCGAGTAAAGGTAAGTCCCAAGATTTCATCAGGTCGGACAATCTTGTTTGCAACTAACCACAAAACGCGCGCACTCATCGTTTCGGTTTTACCAGAACCTGCACCAGCGATAACAACTGCGGGTTCGAGCGGTGCGCTAATGATTGCAATTTGTTCTGGAGTTGGATCTGAGACCTTTGGATCTACGGTTCGAAGAGCCTTTGCGATATCTAATGGAGAAATCATTCGATCACCGTGCGCCCTTCTGCCTTAATTGGGCACGAACTCTTTACTGGGCACTCTTTGCATCGGCTATTGGTTGCTGCCACAAATTGTGCAGCACCCATTGATTGCGCGATGTTTTCTATCTCAGCGCGTGCTTCTTCAATGTTAATTTCACCTTGTTCGCGCGATGAAATCTTTTGTATGTCGTGACCTAAATAGATTAGCGCCGCGCCACTTGATGTTGTGCTCGCGTGATGCGCTTTAAATCCACCTTCGGTAATAGCAATCTGATAACTCTTAAGTTGCAGGTTTTGCTTAGCTTTTTCATAAGAGATTGGGTCTTTGCTTGTCTTAAAATCAATTACAAAGAGATTGCCAGCTGAATCAACTTCGAGTCTGTCTACTGATCCTCGAATCCGAGCTCTGCCGACAGTGACATCAAAACCAAGTTCAACACCGACTACTGCGCGTTCGTGCTTAATGTGATATTTCATGAAGCGAGTAATCATTGCGATAGCTTTTTCTTGAGAAGTTTTGCTGACCCAACCTTCTTGTGGATCAATTAAGTTCCAAGATTTCTTGAGTTTTTCAACCAGTACTGATTCAGTGATTCCTTCTTCTTGCACCATTAAAGCTGCGAATGCGTGAATTGCTGAACCTAAAACTTGGGCGACGCTATCTCCATCGGTCCCACCGCTTTTTTCTAAGAACCACTTCATTCCACACTCTGTAAAGCTTTCCGCGCTACTTGGTGAGACTGCCACCGGAACATTTCCGGCAGAAATATCTTCGGTTGTGCTTAATTGCGCAACACCTGTCCAGCTCTGTGGGTCTGCGCTATGGATTCCTGATTCGCTGAGCGATTTAATGATTGCTGCTGCATCTGTTGCTTTTTCACTCTGCAGTGACGAACGCAAATCAGCCACGAGTGCTGCAGTTGTGATTGGTCTTGGTAATACGTACTGCGGCAGTGACTCACTAGAAGTATTAAGCATTGCATCAGTGATTTCTTCAAAGAATTGTGAGGGTTGATCATCTTCGTAAGAAACACAGGTAACAAACATCGAAGTGCGCGCACGAGTGGTTGCGACGTGTAACAAGCGACGCTCATCTTCTAGGAGTGCACCCGCTGCAATGACATCGAGTTCTGTGCGTGCAAGATTTCCGTGACGTTCGCGTTCGACCAATCTTTCTGCACCCAACAGTGAACTACGTTGACGTAAATTGGGCCATAAGCCTTCTTGCAATCCACCAACTGCAACGAGATCCCATTCGCGTCCCTTTGCTGCATGAACTGTGAGGATTTCAACGCAGTCAGGACGAACGCCTTGTGCGGTAATTACATCGCCCGCAATTATTTCGGCACTAACTTCGCGGATAAACGCGTCCGGTCCAGATAATGGAAATCTCTCAGAGAAACGTTGTGCGCTTTGAAAGAGTTGCATCATTGCATCGAGATCGCGATCTGCTGCTGCGCCTCGATTTCCACCTCGCAGTGCAATCTCTTGCCACGCTGTACTTAACTTTGCGCCATCACTAGTTTGTGCGTTATCCCAAATAGCCCAGAGCAAATCTTCACCGCGTGCACCAGATTTCTTTGCAACAGAGCGTGCCTTGGTAAGCAATAAACTGATTCGCTGGATTGGTTGTGCACCTTCAATGGAAATATCGCCAGTATCGACTGCTTCGATTAAGAGTTGGTTGCCGGTTCGCTTGTCATCATCGCCTCTGGATGCAAGCAGCGCTCTGCGAATACGACGTAATGAAATTGCATCAGCACCACCAAATTCGCTGAGCAATAAACGCTCAACGCTTTCAGTGTTCAGTGGCTTAGCCTTAATTGCAATTTCAGCGAGTAACAAAAATGGTGCGATGCTGGCATTGGTTGCAAGCGCTTCGAGTTCGCCAGCTACAGGAATCGAAACCTGTGCGAATGCTCGTCGAAGTGCTGATGTCAGTGAACCTGGAGAGCGAACGATCACGGCCATCTGTGAATATGGCACACCATCGACAAGATGAGCACGGCGGAATTGGTATGCAATGTATTGCGCTTCCTCCGATACAGATCGCAATCTTTCAATTGAGACAGCACCCTTTGTATCGGTGCTTGCGCATGTGCGTTGATGTGTTGGCCCTGTAAGTCTGAAATTAGATGAGACACTCATGCCGAGTGCATGAGTTGCAGGTGTGCTTCTAAAGTTTTCATTGAGCACAACTTGTGTTCCGTTTTGCGCAAGGTAATAATCAATTTCATTAGCCATGCCGTCAGGATCTGCGCCTCTGAATCGACCAATTGCACTGTGAGCATCGCCGACTAAAACAAGATCTTGTGGTGCTAATAAACGGAGCAACCTTCTCTGTGCGGGATCTGTTTCTTGAAACTCATCAACCATAATTGTTTTAAATCGGTTGCGAAGTTCGGCCAATAAATCTGGATTGATTTCGAGGTGCCTAATTGCGCGCGACAAGAGTTCGGATGGGTCAATACGCAGCTTTGAATCACCAGCAGATACTTCGCGCAAAAACATTGCACCGTTGTAACGTGTCCAAAAATCTGCCGCACCTTGCCAGTATTTTTCACCGTAGGACTGTGCATACTCTTCTAGTTTTTCTGGTGTTACACCACGCTCTGATGCACGCAAAATAAGGTCGCGTAATTCGCGAGCAAATCCATGTGTCGAAAGTGCGAGGTGTAAATCTTCTGGCCACTGCCTGTATCCATCGGCGATGTCGCCCTGTAAAAGATCTCGAATAAAACTCTCCTGCTCGGGGCCTGATAGCAAGATTGGATCTGGATCATCGACGTGCGATTTCATCTTAAGAATTGAAAAAGCTAGGGAGTGAAATGTGCGCGCAAGTGGTTCGTACATCGTCGCACTCGTTTGCAGCGCAATTGCATCGCGTAAATCTGATGCGCTCTCTCGACCGAAAGTGATGAGCAGAATTGAATCTGGATTGTGACCTTCTGCGATACGTGAGAGCGCTGAGTGGATCAGCACTGTTGTTTTTCCTGTGCCAGGTGCACCGAGTGCAATCATCGGAGTATTGCGATGCTGAGTGATTGCTAATTGCTGCGCGGAAAGTGTGATTGCAGGGGCGACAGGGAAGCTGGCGACCAGGGTAACTTTCGCTTTACTCACAGTGGTTATCTTGCCCGACCCGTGTGACAAAACCAGCCAAGAACGCGACTGGTAGAACTAAGCGTTGAGGTTTGCCTTCTTTTGGCGTGATGTAGTGCGCGCGCGTTCAGATCCATCGAGAACGACCTTACGAATTCGCACAACTGCTGGAGTTACTTCTACGCATTCATCTTCACGACAGAATTCGAGAGCACCTTCCATATTGAGTTTCTTAGGCGGAATCAAACGCTCTGATTCATCTGTACCTGATGCACGCATGTTTGTTAACTTCTTTTCGCGAACACAGTTAACGTCCATGTCATCGCTACGTGAGTTCTCGCCAATAACCATACCTTCATACACTTCATCGCCAGGTTCTACGAAAATAGTTCCGCGATCCTGTGTTCCATAAAGTGCGTAAGAAGTAACTGTTCCCATGCGATCTGAAACGAGTGATCCAGTACCGCGTGTGCGAATATCGCCATACCAAGGTTCGTAACCATCGAATACGTGGTGTAGCAAACCTGTGCCGCGAGTTTCAGTTAAGAACTCTGTACGGAAACCAATAAGTCCACGTGAAGGAACTTTGTAATCAAGGCGAATCCAACCAGTGCCGTGATTAACCATTTGTTCCATGCGACCCTTACGAAGTGCCATTAACTGAGTTAAAACACCTAAGTACTCTTCTGGCGCATCAATTGTTAAACGCTCCATCGGTTCGTGAACCTTGCCATCAATTTTCTTGATAACTACTTGTGGCTTTCCAACAGTTAGTTCGAAACCTTCGCGCTTCATGATTTCTACAAGAACAGCTAGCTGTAGTTCTCCACGTCCTTGTACTTCCCATGTATCTGGGCGTTCTGTATTTAGAACACGTAATGAAACGTTACCTACGAGTTCGGCATCTAAACGGCCCTTAACTTGGCGCGCAGTAAGCAACTTTCCACTCTTGCCTGCAAGTGGAGAAGTATTAATACCAATTGTCATAGAGATAGATGGTTCGTCAACAATGATTGGTGGAAGCGCATGCGGATTATCTAGATCAGCAAGAGTTTCACCCAAAGTGATTGTTTCAATTCCTGCAACAGCGATGATGTCACCAGGGTGTGCTTCAAGAGCTGGTACACGTTCTAACGCTTCTGTAATTAATAGTTCTGAAACTTTTACGCGCTCTGATGTTCCATCAGTCTTCATCCACATAACTGATTGGCCTTTTTTGATTACACCTTCGCGTACGCGGCAGAGTGCAAGACGACCAAGAAATGGTGATGAGTCAAGGTTTGTTACGTGGGCCTGTAGTGGTGCACCTTCGTGATAAACCGGAGCAGGAATCGCAGAGAAGATAGTGTCAAACAAAACATCGAGGTTTTCTTCTTCTGGCATTCCACCATCTGCAGGGCGAGTAAGTGATGCGCGACCAGCTTTTGCGGATGCATAAATAACTGGGAATTCGATTTGTTCTTCATTTGCATCGAGATCTAAGAATAATTCGTACGCTTCATCAACAACTTCTGCGATACGTGAATCGGGACGGTCTACTTTATTAATAAGCAAAATAACTGGAAGATTCTTTTCTAACGCTTTGCGCAATACGAAACGTGTTTGTGGAAGTGGGCCTTCTGATGCGTCAACAAGCAAAATAACGCCGTCAACCATTTCAAGTCCGCGTTCTACTTCTCCACCAAAATCTGCGTGGCCTGGTGTATCAATAATGTTAACGATTGTGTCACCGCGCTTAACAGCAGTGTTTTTCGCAAGAATCGTAATTCCCTTTTCGCGTTCTAGATCCATTGAATCCATCATGCGATCTTGACCTTCGCCCTGAACTTTGTAGGCAGCGAATGCACCTGATTGCCACAACATGGCATCAACGAGTGTTGTCTTTCCGTGGTCTACGTGGGCGATGATTGCAACGTTACGAAGATTCTCGCGCTTTTTAATCGGCAGGCCAGCCAAGTGCGCAGTAGATGCTTTAGCCATTGAAATTTCACTCCAGACGTATGTGCTCTGGAAGAACTCCACAGAACGAAGCGAAGAATAGCAGTTGAGGTTGCAATACCTTAAATCTCACGCGTATCAGCGGTAAATCAGAGATTTAAATTACGTATTTTGTGGGAATCCTAAATTAATTCCACCATGACTTGGATCAAGCCATCTGCTTGTCACAACTTTACCACGAGTAAAGAAGTGAACACCTTCAGTGCCGTGTGCATGGCTGTCACCAAATAATGAATTCTTCCAGCCACCAAATGAGTAATACGCCATTGGAACTGGAATAGGAACGTTTATTCCAACCATTCCAACTTCAACTTCATTTTGATAACGACGAGCCGCGCCACCATCATTTGTAAAGATTGCAGTTCCGTTTCCGTATTGGTGTGAATTAACTAGCGCCAGTGCTTCATCATATGTTTTAACGCGAATAACACTGAGAACAGGACCGAAAATTTCATCTGTATAAATAGACATCTTTGGTGTGACGTGATCAAAGAGTGTTGGCCCAAGCCAGAAACCATTACCGCCAGGATTAACTGTGCGTCCATCAACAACAATTGTGGCGCCTTCTTTTTCGCCCGCATCAACGTATGAGGCAACCTTGTCGCGGTGTACTTGTGTAACAAGTGGGCCCATGTCCGCGCCCTTTGTTCCATCGCCAGTCTTTAACTTAACTGCGCGCTCTTTAATCTTTGCAACTAACGCGTCCGCTACGGGTTCGACAACAACGAGTGCTGAAATCGCCATGCAACGTTCTCCGGCAGAACCAAAGCCTGCGTTGATGGCTGCATCGGCCGCTAAATCTAAATCAGCATCTGGCAAAACAACCATGTGATTCTTTGCTCCACCGAGTGCTTGTACACGCTTTCCAGATTTTGTTCCGGTTTCGTATACGTACTTAGCAATTGGAGTAGAACCAACGAATGAAACAGATTTGATTCCTGGATGAGTCAAGATTGCATCGACAACTTCTTTGTCGCCATGAACAACGTTAAATACGCCATCTGGCAATCCAGCTTCTTTCCAGAGTTGTGCCAAGAACATCGCAGCACTTGGATCTTTTTCAGATGGTTTAACGATGACTGTGTTTCCGCACGCAATGGCAACCGGGAAGAACCACATCGGAACCATTGCTGGAAAGTTAAATGGAGAAATAATTGCAACTGGACCAAGTGCTTGGCGAATTGAATACACATCAACACCAGTTGAAACTTCTTCTGAGAATCCACCTTTAAGTAGGTGTGGAATTCCGCAAGCAAATTCAACTACTTCGAGTCCACGTGTGACTTCGCCAGCAGCATCGCTGAGAACTTTTCCGTGCTCGGCAGTAATCAGAGCAGCAATTTTTTCTTTATTTGTATTTACCAATTCACGAAATGCAAACAAAACATTGACGCGCTTAGTGAGCGAACTGTGGCGCCATTCTACGAATGCATCTGTGGCAGCTTTAACTGCAACATCGACAGTTGCTGCTGTGCCAAATGCAACCTTCTTGGAAACTTCACCTGTTGCAGGATTAAAAATTTCTCCGTGACGTTTTGCTGAGTCATCGAATGTTTTTCCGTTAATCCAATGGGTAATTTCGCTCATAGACGCACACTATCTGAGAGCGTTATGCTTGCGCTATTCAGTGTTGAAGGGAAGTCTTTTTCGTGTCCAACCCACAGGCAGATCCAAAAAAAGGTGCTGCAGTAACGGCAGCCGACCATTCTTATGTTTTTCACTCATGGTCAGCCCAAGGACAAATCAAACCTCTTCCTGTTGCCGGCAGTTCGGGTTCACGTTTCTGGGATTACGAAGGTAAAACTTATTTAGATTTTTCTTCACAACTTGTATTTACAAATATTGGCCATCAACATCCAAAAGTTGTTAAAGCAATTCAAGATCAAGCAGCAACACTTACAGCTCTTGCTCCACAACATTCAAATGACGCGCGCAATGAGGCGGCACAACGCATCGTTGAGTTAGCTGGCGGACACTTTAGAAAAGTTTTCTTCACAAATGGTGGAGCAGATGCAGTTGAAAATGCAATCCGCATGGTGCGTCTGCACACAAACAAACATAAGGTGCTTTCAACATATCGTTCGTATCACGGCAATACTGGCTCTTCGATTAACGCAACTGGTGACCCACGTCGTTTCCCAAATGAATACAGCTTTGGCCACGTTCACTTCTGGGGGCCATATCTATATCGCTCAGCATTTCAGGCAACAACTGAAGAGGAAGAGTGCCAGCGCGCACTTGCTCATCTAGAACAGATGATTATTTTTGAAGGTCCAAACACAATTGGTGCAATCTTGCTTGAATCAGTTGGCGGAACTGCAGGAGTACTTGTTCCACCGAAGGGGTATCTCGAAGGTCTTCGTGCGTTGTGCGATAAGTACAAGATCATGTGGATCGCTGACGAAGTTATGTCAGGTTTTGGTCGCACAGGTAAATGGTTTGCCTACCAAAACTCTTCAGTAATTCCCGACTTGATCACATTCGCTAAGGGCGTGACATCAGGTTATGTCCCACTTGGCGGTGTTGTTATCTCAGAAGCGATCTCAAATACATTTAATGACCGCGCATTCCCAGGCGGACTTACCTATTCAGGACACCCACTTGCGTGCGCGACAGCAGTTGCAACTATTGATGTTATGAAAGAAGAGAAGATGCTTGAGAACGCCACCATGATTGGTGAAACAATCTTGGGCCCTGGCCTTGCTGAATTAGCAAAGAAGCACAAAGTTATTGGCGATATTCGCGGTGGCGGAGTTTTCTGGGGAATCGACATCGTTACAAGTCGCACAACCCGCAATCCAATGGCTGCTTACGGCGGAACAAGTCCTGAAATGAATGAACTTGTTGCTGCGTGCAAAGCCGCAGGATTGATGCCATTTAATAACTTCAACAGAATTCACTTGTGCCCACCATGCAACATCTCAGTTGAAGATGCGAAGTTGGGTCTTGAGATGTTTGATACAGCACTCGAATCAGTTGCTAAGTATTACAAAGAGTAAAAACTAAACGTTAAAGCGGAACTCGACTACGTCGCCATCGGCCATTACGTAATCTTTACCTTCCATTCGAACTTTGCCCTTTGATTTTGCTTCTGCAACAGAACCTGCTTCAAGCAGATCACTAAATGAAACGATTTCGGCTTTAATAAAACCTTTTTGGAAATCTGTATGAATAACACCTGCAGCCATTGGCGCAGTGTCACCTTTATGAATTGTCCATGCACGAGTCTCTTTTGGTCCCGCAGTTAAATAAGTTTGCAAGCCCAGTGTTTTAAATCCAACGCGTGCAAGTGTTGCAAGTCCAGGTTCTTTTAACCCAATTGATTGCAGTAATTCGAGTGCATCTTCATCGCTGAGTTCTACGAGTTCTGACTCTGTCTTTGCATCTAGGAAAATTGCTTCTGCTGGTGCAACCAGTGCTGCAAGCTTTTTCTTTAACTCTTCATCACCGAGTTCGGCTGCATCTACGTTAAACACATACAAGAATGGTTTTGCCGTAAGTAAGTGCAGTTCTTTGAGTTCTGGTAAATCTATTTTGCTGGAAGATAAAGGCTTTCCACTTTGAAGATGCGCTTCGGCGGCCTTCATCGCATCCAAGACGCTCTGTCGCTCTTTGTTGACGCGAGCTTCTTTTTCGATGCGTGGCAATGCTTTTTCAAGGGTCTGTAAATCGGCGAGCGCTAATTCGGTGTTAATTGTTTCCATGTCACTTGCTGGATCAATTTTTCCATCAACGTGAACAACATCGCCATCGTTAAAGACTCGAATTACTTGGCAGATTGCATCTGTTTCGCGGATGTTTGCTAGAAACTTATTTCCAAGGCCTGCACCTTCTGATGCGCCTTTAACAATGCCTGCGATATCTACAAATGAGAGTGCTGCTGGAAGAATTTTTTCTGAACCGTAAATCTCTGCAAGCTTTGGCAATCGATCATCAGGAACACCCACAACGCCCACGTTTGGTTCGATAGTTGCAAAGGGATAGTTAGCGGCAAGAACATTGTTCTTAGTCAACGCATTAAAAAGGGTGGACTTGCCCAC
Source organism: Candidatus Planktophila sp. (assembly GCA_044341305.1). Classification (GTDB taxonomy): domain Bacteria; phylum Actinomycetota; class Actinomycetes; order Nanopelagicales; family Nanopelagicaceae; genus Planktophila. The sequence continues at coordinate 19,372 of JBIIRY010000014.1, forward strand.
ATTTGGCAGTCCGACGATTCCGATTGAGAGGCTCACGAGGAGTAGAGCCTACGCGCCTTCGTCAGTGGTTACTGCCACGATATGCCTATGTCAGCCGCAACCGTGACCCTCCTCATTGGCCTCACCATCGGTATCGCCCTTGGATTCGTCATTGCAGCCCTTCGATCTCGCGCAGCCAATGCCAGTTCTGTTGGTGCACAAGCACAAGTAAAGATGCTCACCGATCAATTAGCTGCTGCGCAAACTCAACAAAATAACACTGTGCGTCTCGATGAAGTTCTTAGCGATGTAAAAGCGCGCATGAATACATTAACAACGCAGGCACAAGAGGCCGAGAACAAACGTTTTGCTGCCGAATCCGCGATTAAAACGCAGATCGAATCTATGCGCGTTGGAAACCAATCTCTATTAGAACAAGCAACCAAACTTGCAGGCGCACTTTCTAATTCACAGACACGCGGTAAATTCGGCGAAACACAATTAGAAATTCTTCTAGAAAGTGCTGGCCTTATCGAAGGCGTTCACTTTGAGCGACAAGAGTCTTCGCGTTCAGATTCAGCAGATGTTTCACGTCCCGATATCACAATCGCAATTCCTGGTGGATCTCAGATATTTATCGATTCAAAGTTTCCATTTCATCGCTTCCTAGAAGCAGTGGACATGGAAGATCCCGATGCGCGCGGTGAAGCAATGGCGCTGCATGCAAAGGATTTACTCAAGCACGTTGATGCGTTAGCAAAACGTGACTATCAAGGAGTCTCTAACTCCCCTGACTTTGTTGTGCTCTTTGCGCCTTTCGAATCAATTCTCTCTGAATCCCTCAAAGCAGATCCGCAACTATTAGAAAAAGCTTTTTCGAAGCACGTAACTATTGCGACGCCTACAACTATGTTGGCACTGCTTCGCACTGTCGGATATGCGTTTAGCCGCAATGACTTGGCGCGCAATGCAACTGAGATTCAAAACTTAGCTGGTGAATTACTCAAGCGAATCGGTTCATTGCACAGCAAGCTATCTACGTTGGGCGATCGCATTAAGAGCGCCGAACGTGCATATAACGATGTCATTGCAACAGCTGAAACAACTGTGATGCGCCCAGCACGCAAAATGATTCAATTAGGAGTATCTAGCGGAAGCAATAAGATTGGTGTGTTGCCAGATGTTGATGACGAAGTACGCGCCATTAAATCTGCAGCACTAGAAATTGATTACATCGACGCTGAAGAGGATGAAGAAGAAGTATGAGTCAAGATGCATCAAATAGAGTTGCAATAACTGGTCCTGGTTTAAAGAAGCAGGGCGTTGTTGTCTTGCAAACTCTCTTTATCGCCCTCTTCACACTTCTAGAACTCTGGATCAGAAGCGGTGTTGGAATCATTACAGGAGTAGTTATTTGCCTTGCCGTATTTGGTGGAGTTCGCTTTGGTCGTCCCGGAACGCGTTATGTCAGCGTTGTTACTCCGCCACTCGCCTTTGCTGCAACTGTTTTAGTAAGCGTCATCTTTACACATGGAATCAAAATCAGTCGCGTTGGCATCGATTTTATTGCCGCGCTTGCAAGCGTGGCTCCCTACTTAATCATTAGTGCCCTCGTTGGATGGTTTATGTACTTCAATGAAAAGGCGAAAACGCGTCCATCTGGTAAATCTAATAATTAAGTATTTCGTTACGGCAGCGGTAACCAGGCGACCATCTCGCCTTCTTCCATAGATTTATCAGCCACACCAAAACCTGTTGAGTGTGCAAGACCTCTTAACATGGCAGATCCCAAGTACTCCCCCATTTCAAACCAGCCATCAACAATGTTTCCTAAAACCAATCGCGTAAATCCTTCTGGAACATCGATGTCATCGCCAGTAACTATTTGATTAAGCTCCGTCTCTTTGCGGCCCATCAACGCATCAATTACTGGTTGACCAAGTGTTAAGAGAGCAACGATTGCTGATTGTGGATTACCTGGTAAACCAACCAGTGGAACTTTGTTTATGTGTGCCAGCAACATGGGATGTCCTGGGCGAACTTTGACGCGATCAATAATCAACTCACCTTTTAATGCTGCAATTGCGGCGTGCACATGATCACGTGGACCATCTGCAGTTCCACCTGTCGTAAAAATAATGTCACTGTTTTTTGTAGCGGCTGCAAATGCCTTTTCTACAAGTTCTAGTTCATCTGATACATATTCTGTAGCAATCACTTCAACCCCAAGTCTGTGTAACCAACCCGGTAACTGCGGTCCCAGTGCATCACGGACTAATCCGTCATGAGGTAAGCCATCTAAAACAATTTCATCGCCGAGCAGAATAATTGTGGCCCGAGGCTTACGAACTACCGCGAGTGCATCGTGGCCGGCAGCTGCTAGCAAGCCAATCAATCCTGGATTAAGAACTGTCCCAGCAGCGGCAAGAACATCACCTTGCTTACTCTCTAAACCCTCAGGACGAATATCTTGGCCTTGCTTAACTTCTCCACTTAATTCATCGCCGTCAACTGTTGCAACTTCCCAGCGAATAATTCCAAATGTATTTTCTGGAATTACAGAACCCGTTGCAATTTTCACTGCAGTCTTATCTTTAAGAGCGCCTTTCATTGGCGCTCCTGCTTTTACTTCGCCAACAATCTTCCAGGGTCCCTTGCCTGCAACTGCATAGCCATCCATTGCAGATGTTGGATATGTTGGAAGTTCTACGAGTGCGAGTGCATCTTTTGCAAGTGTGCGATCAAGACATGCGCCGATACTAATTTTTTCCACTGGTAACTTTTTCCAAGAACCATACGCCTCACTTCTGGCTTGTTCCCAGTGAGCTTCTTGAATCATTTATCGCTTGGCCAGCTCTTTGCTAACTTCTCAATCTTTGCTGCAATCTCTTGTGGGTTTGCGCCCTGAGCAGCAGCAACTCCCATTAAATATGTTGTGATTGGCGCGGCTTTACGCTCTGTTGCATGCGCCGCATCACGCGCAGCATCCAAAATTGCATCTTCATCAAAAGAAACGGCTAAGCCAAGTTCTTTTTGTACCGCTGCGATCCAATCATTCATGCTTCAAATCGTATCCCACCTGAACTCACTTAGTCTTAATCTCTTCAGCGGCAATTTGCTTTCGTACATCATCCATATCGAGTGCAGAAACTTTGCCGATAATGTCTTCGAGGGCTGCAGCTGGCAGCGCACCAGCCTGACTAAACAAAAGAATTCCGTCGCGAAAAATCATCAGAGTTGGGATTGATGAGATACCAGCAGCTGCCGAAATTTCAGGCTCTGCTTCTGTATCTATTTTCGCAAATGTCATGTCTGAGTGTTTTTCAGATGCCGCTTCATAAATTGGAGCAAAGGATCCACATGGTCCGCACCACGCTGCCCAAAAATCAACCAGTACAGTCCCACTCTTTGCAATGAGTGCTTCGAATTCTTCGCTCTTAACATTTACTGTGGCCATTTATCCATTCCTTACTTCTTGATTTTTTTCATCGAATCTAACTTGGCAAAGAGACTCTCCTATTAATCTTTTGCGAAGAGCGTAAGCTAATAAAAGAATTCCAGCTGCCGCTAAATATGGTTGAACAGGAGCAAAGTATTGAATTGCTCCGCTGTAACCAAGCGCTACGAGTGCGAGTTTATTGCAGACTGGACAACCAACAGCAAGAAAAGTAAAGAAAGCTCCAGCTCCACCCATCTTTAACGAACGATCTTCATCTATAGATTGCTCCATTTTTATATAAGTTGCAAAGAGCAACCCCGAGAGAATTGAAGTCACAATCACAACCGGAATCGACCAGGATGTAGTTTCAATCTCGCGCCCAAAGATGGGTGTTTTAATAATGGCTGTTGGTAAAGAAATAAAGAGCCCAGTTAAAATTGAAGACCCGACGGCCACCGCCCAACGTTTCTTGGACCAGTGCATCAAGGTTGTAATTAGAATTATTTTTTGCCACCGAACAAACGACTTAGCAAACCTGGTTCTTTAGGATCATTTGCATGACCCTGACAACGATCTTTCTTTGCTACGCCTTTGAGAGCGCTTTCGATGTGATTGCCACAACCTGACCAGGTTGGTTTGCTGCACTTGCGACATGTCGTTCTGCTGCACATAGTTCTATCCTTTACTTAGTTACGAGTGTTTTTGCTGCTGGTGAATTACTCCAGAGGAGATATCCACCATCAAGATTTACTGCATGAAAACCTAACTCTTTGAGTAGAAGTGAGGCCGTGTGCCCTCGTTGTCCAACTTGGCAGGTGACCAATAAATTCTTGTTAGAAATTTCTGATTGTCTTTCACGAATTTCATCAACGGGAATATTGATTGCTCCGGGAATAGATCCGCGGTCGAATTCACCTTCTGTGCGTACATCGATAAGTTCATAACCTTTGTCACGAAACTCCTCGATTTGATTCCATTGAGCGGTTTCGATTAATCCAGAAATCACGTTCTCTGCCATGTATCCCAACATGTTTACAGGATCCTTTGCAGAACCAAATGGTGGAGCGTAAGCCAGCTCTAAATCTGCTAATTCAGGTGCGGTTATGTCTCCACGGATTGCAGTGGAGATTACGTCGATTCGCTTGTCTACACCTTCGATGCCAACTCCCTGTGCTCCGAGAATTTCACCACTCTGTGGATCAAAGATGAGTTTGAGAGTCATTTGTTTTGCATCTGGATAATAACCAGCATGTGAGTTTGGATGAGAGTGAATTGAAGTATATGAACGTCCAGAAACTTTCAGACGTTTTTCATTCCAGCCTGTTGTGGCAATCATCAAGTCAAAAACTTTCACAATTGCGGTTCCGATAGTTTTTACAGGACGGACCGTACGTCCGTTAATGTGATCAGCCACAACTCTTCCGTGGCGATTAGCAAGGTTTGCGAGCGGAACCAGTGTTGCTTCACCATCTAGCGCATCAGTTTTTTCTGCTACGTCACCGATGGCATAAATATCTGGATTGCTTGTGCGATTAAATTCATCAACTTTAATTCCATTTCTGGAACCAATGAGAAGCCCAGCATTCTTAGCGAGTGAAGTATCTGGTTTTACACCAATAGCAAGTATTACTAGCTCTGCCGGAATCTCAACGCCATCAGAAAGCGTGACACTCTTTGGATTAATGGCAGAAACGCTCACGCCAAGACGTAGGTCTACTTTTTGCAAGCGCATCTCTTTAGCAACAAGTGTTGCCATTTCAGGATCTAGTGGGGCTAAGACTTGATCGGATGCTTCAATGACGGATGTCTGTATTCCTTTATGAATCAGGTTTTCGGCAATTTCAACACCGATAAATCCACCACCGATAACAACTGCACTCTGTGGTTTAGCTAATACTTGCGCAACGATTCTTTCCACATCTTCGACAGTTCGAAGTGTGAGTGCTCTTTCAACTCCTGGCATCGGTGGAACAATTGGATATGCACCTGGGCTAAGTACGAGCTTGTCATATGCCAATGTGTAGCGATTGCCACTCTGTAAATCTTGTACTGAAACTTCCTTTTTCACTGGATCAATAATCAAAGCCTCAGTGAGTACGCGGACATCTAAGCGAAAGCGCGCATGAAGACTTGCTGGGGTTTGCAATAACAAATCGTTTTCTTCTTCAATAACTCCACCAACATAATAAGGAAGTCCGCAGTTGGCATAAGAAACGTAGCCACTCTTTTCAAGCACGATAATCTCTGCTTCAGCATCGAGTCTGCGAAGTCTGGTTGCAGCTGACATTCCGCCAGCAACGCCACCGATAACAACAATTTTCTTCATTAGGCGACTACCGGATAGCCCTGGCTCTGCCAGTCAACAATTCCTACATTCAGATTAAAGAGGGAAGTAAACCCTGCATCGCTCATTTTCTCGACCGCTGCACCCGAGCGTCGACCACTTCGGCAATACACGGCATAAGTTTTGGTTTTATCCAACTGAGCAATTCCAGAATCAAATTGTCCACCTTCGACATCAATATTGATTGCGTTTTGAATATGACCCTCAGCGAACTCACCCGCCGTGCGAACATCCAGGATTACTACACCAGGTTCTGCAATTTTGTTGGCAAATTCAGATGCTTCCATGTTTGTCGCTGATCCACCGCTTGAGCAGCCTGTTAAAATCAGAGTTGAAACAAAGAGAACTGATAATAGTTTTTTCATTTGAATTCCTTTACGCAAGACTTAAAAATAGTTTTTGAAGTTGAGCGGTAACAGCCTTGGAATTTGATTTATTATCGACCAAGCACTCTTTTAGACTTGTTGAGATCAGCGTAAACGCTGCTGTATTTACAGCCTTAGAAACCGCCGACATCTGAGTAACAATCTCGTCACAATTACGGCCTTCTTCGAGCATGCGAGCGACCGCGCCAAGTTGGCCTTGTGCTCGCTTGATTCGCTTAACGATGAGATCTAGTTGCTCTTCATCGTTTAGTACGTGCGAAACTTTTTTTGTGGCCATTACAGACTCCTCTGGAATTTTCTAATTAACACTTACAACGGTCTTGCTCTGGAACATTTATTAGTGCTTCTTCAACATGCTCTCCACAACCTGACCATGTTGGCTTCTTGCATGTCTGACACATAACTTGAGAACACATGAGTGCTACCTCCATCAATTTGGTATCTATTGCCTTGAGTCTACATACCCCTAGGGGTATGGTCAAGTTACTGGATATTCCAGCGGAGTACAAATGAATAGAGCTCACATGAGAACCACAATTAAAGCCCTCGCGACACTGGTTGGAATTGCAGTGATCGCTACCGTGATCCCTGCCCAAGCCACCACACCAACGGTTAGCGCCACTGTTAAGGCGCAACTTCTCTATCTAGTAGAAGAAGAGAAACTGGCACACGATGTGTACACAGCCCTCGATGCTGTTTCTATCAGTCCAAAATTTAAGAATATATCGGGTGCTGAGCAAACACACATGGATTACATTTCCGCTCTTCTTGTGACTTATGGAATTAAGAATCCAACTACTGGTAAAAAAGCGGGCGTATTCACGAATAAATCCTTGGCTGCTCTCTACAAGACTCTAGTTACTAAGGGCAAGAAATCTTCTATTGATGCGCTTCAGGTAGGCATCTTAATTGAGGAGAAAGATTTAGCAGATTTAGCGACGCTTTCTAAGTCTGTTACACAAACAGATATCAAGACCGCAATTTCATATCTCAAAAAAGGTTCAGAGAACCACTTAAGAGCGTTTAAAAGATAGACCGCTTAGAGGCGAAACGCCCACCATTTCTCTTGACTAGAAATGGTGGGCGTTCTTTAATGATTTAACGAGCGGTTATGTAGGTACCTCGTGATGAGAATGTTCTAAATACAACCTGCAATAGTTGAAGATGTCGCGCTCTAAAACCAGCTGCTGAACTCAAGAGATAGTAATTCCACATACGTTGGAATCTTTCGTCATAATGAGGAATCTCTTTCCAACGCTTATTAATGTTCTTGTGCCAAGCTAAAAGCGTTTTGTCGTAATCAGGTCCAAAGTTATGTACATCTTCGATAATTACTTTCTTTTCGACTGCGCGAGAAACTTGCGCGAGTGAAGGTAGAACTCCGCCTGGGAATATGTATCTATCAAAGAATTGGTCTGTCACTTCTTTAGAAACATTTGACGCAATAGTGTGGTGCAACATCATGCCATCAGGTTTCAGAAGTGAAATGCACTTATCAAAGAAGGTTTCATAGTTCTTTGGTCCAACGTGCTCCATCATGCCGACGGAAACAATTCGATCAAATGAACCTGTGAGGTCTCGATAATCCTGTTGGATATATTCCAGGGGTAATTTTCCATTGCGCTCTCTAGCAATCGCGATTTGATTATCGGCCGGGCTAATTCCAACTCCGGTGACTCCATAGTTTGCGGCGACATAGCGCAAGAATCCACCCCAACCGCAACCAACATCCAAAATTCTCATGCCGGGCTTGAGCTGTAACTTTTGGGCAATGAGATCAAATTTATCTAACTGTGCATCCTTTAGATTTTTTGCATCTGCCCAATAGGCACAGCTGTAAGCCATTTCAGGATCAAGCATTCGCTGATACAGATCATTGCCTATGTTGTAATGATGTTTCGCATTAGATGCTGCTCTGTTTTTAGTCTGTCGATTAAGCGCATATGATTTGATTCCATGGACGATTAAAGAAACCCCTGGCTTTAACTCTTTAGTTACATTAATTGCAAGTAATCGAGTGAGCATTTCATCAATTGCTTCGCAATCCCACCAACCATCCATGTATGCCTCGCCCAATCCAAGGCCTTGTTGTGAGATGACGCGATCCCATAACTTTTCATTATGAACATGAATTGAGGATGGCTTTGAACCATTTACCTCAATGCCTGCTTTATCCAAGAGCGATAGGCAGATGTCTTTGCTACTCATGAGAGATATTTTGCCAAAAAAATATTTAAATTTAAAGGATATTTACAATCTTCCTGCTTGATGCACACGCTTCAGAAACTCTTGGGTCTGCAGATTCTGCGGATTCTGAAGTACAGCCTGAGCCGTGCCGCGCTCGAGAATATTTCCTGATTCTAGGAAGCACACTTCGTCAGCAACCTGGGTTGCAAATCCCATTTCATGTGTGGCAAGAACCATTGTCATTCCATCATGTTTTAAATCTCGAACAATGCTGAGGACTTCATTTACTAATACTGGATCAAGTGCAGATGTGATTTCATCGAGTAATAACAAGCGCGGATTTACCGCTAAAGATCTAATGATTGCAACACGTTGTTGCTGTCCTCCAGATAAGCGATCCGGATACTGCTCTGCTTTGTCTGCTAAATCAAAACGAGTGAGCAGTGCTGTGGCTGCGGCACGTGCTTCTTCTTCGGACTTTCCTTGAACTTTAATTGGCGCAAGTGTGATGTTTTCTAGAACTGTTTTGTGTGGAAAGAGATTAAAAGATTGAAAAACCATTCCAAGCTTTCTGCGAACTTCATCTACATCTATTAATGGATCAGATATCTCTTTGCCATCGAGCAGAATCTGCCCATCATCAATAGTTTCAAGTAAATTAATGCAGCGAAGCAGTGTTGACTTACCCGATCCAGATGCACCGATTAAAACTGTCGCAGTATGTTCTGGAACCGTTAACGAGAGATTATTGAGTACAACTTCTGCACCAAAAGATTTGCGGATGTTCTTTAACTCTAAAACGGTGCTCATTAGATAGCACCTTCTGAACTTTGGGCATTCGTTCGTTGTCTAATTGCTCTATCTGTATAACGTGTCATCGGAATCGTGATCAGCAAAAAGAGAATGGCTGCGACAACATAAGGGGTGTAGTTAAATGTGCGGCTTGCATTGATTTGAGCAGCTCGCACAGCATCGGTAACTCCAAGAATTGAGACAAGGCCTGTGTCTTTAAGTAGTGATACAAAGTCGTTAAGTAGAGGTGGAACAACTCTTCTAATCGCTTGTGGCAGAACTACAAAACGCATTGTTTGGCCAGATGACAACCCGAGTGATCTGGCGGCAGCACGTTGACTTGGATGGATAGAAAGAATTCCACTTCGAATAACTTCAGCCACATATGCTGAGTAAGTAAGTACAACCGCCACAGTGCCAAGGAAAATAACGTTGCTAGAAATACCCTTTAATCCAAGGGCCGGAACACCAAAACCAACTAAGAGAATGATCAAAATCAGTGGCGCACCTCTGAAAATATCAACGTAAGCCGTGGCCAGATATCTAAATGGTGTGAGCGTCGGAGATTTAGTTGTTCGCAGTAGTGCCAGCCCCAGTGCAATAACGCCAATTGCAACGCCGCCGATAAAAGTTAATTGAAGGTTAATCCATAGGCCTTTAATTACAGTTGGAAATACTTCTTTGCCGTATTCGATATCAAAAAATGTTGTCTTTACAGTCTGCCAACCTGGCGATGTAACAAGGACTATTGCAAGTGTTCCTAGAACTAGAAAAGAAGAAACCGCAGCAACGATTACTTGCTTGCGGTTAATTGCTCGACGCGATACCCGGCGCTCTATTTCACGTGAGCTTGGCGACCACGCAGAGTTATTTCTCTCTGTCATGGTCGCCAAACTACCGTGTTTAGTTCTTTATTTTACTTATGGCTTTAATACTGGCGCGCCAGCATCAGTTGCAAGCCACTTATCAGTGATTGCAGCAAGTGTTCCATCAGCTGTGATTGCATCCACGGCACCTGTTACACATGAAGTCAACGCACTTCCCTTAGTAAGCAAGAGACCGAATTGATCTCCACTTCCTGTAGATGGGAGCTGACCAACAATTAGACCATTTGGAACTTCAACGCCTGATAGATAGAACGCTGTTGGAAGATCGACAACCAAACCATCGATCTGCTTGTTTTTCAGTGCAGATACGCCTGCCGCGTTGTCATTAAACACCTGTGGCTTAATGCCGATCTGGTTTTCAATTGCATCAAGTGAAGTTGTTCCAACTGCTGCTCCAAGCTTTGCATCCTTAAGCTCTGCAAGTGATGATTTTCCATCAATCTTGCTTCCCTTAAATGAAACGATTGCCTGTGGGGCTGTGTAGTAAGGAGATGAGAAGTCAACTGCGTTCTTGCGCTCTTCTGTAATTGAGAATTGCTGCAAGTTAAAGTCAAAGTTCTTTTCACCTGGTGTTACAGCAGAATCAAATGTTGTACGAACCCATACAACTTCTTCGTTTGTAAATCCAAGTTGTTTTGCAACTGCGTATGCAACTGCGCCTTCAAATCCTTGGCCTGATTCTGGCTTGTCATCGATAATCCATGGGTAGTAAGCAGGTTCGCCAGTAGCGATTGTTAATGTACCTGCAGTAACTGTTGCTAGATCAGCTTTTTCACAAGATGCTGACTCTGTTGTTTCAGAATCTGATGATGAACATCCTGTAAGTGTTAGTGCTGCTGCAATAACAACAGCTGAAAAAATTCCAAAGCGCTTGTTCACAAGTTCTCCTTTGAGGTGGATTGTTACGTGCAAAGGGTATAAAGACCGGTTATGAATGTCCACACGCGAATTACACGCAGAAAGCCACCCCTACTGAGGAGTTAGCCCCAGAAGAAGCCTTAAATCTTGCCAGAGTTCGGGCATGCACTTACTCTTAAACTCTGCTGATAAGGATGGTTGCTATGAAATACAAGTCAGTAAAAGGCTTACTTACAAAAGATGAGTCACTCATTCCAGCAACTTTCATCGACAAACTCGAAGATATTGTGCATGGCTTTCTTGGAATAGTTCTTTTCATTATTTCAGTATTAGCTGTTGGTTACACTCTTCAACGCCTCATTGAAACTCGTCCGTTCTTTCCTCTAGGAATGATTCAAGGCATTAACGACATCCTCTTTATAATCATCATTCTTGAAATCATGAGAACAGTAATCGTGAGATTTACTGACGGAATTTTTCAACTAGACAGCTTCTTAATCATTGGAGTTATTGCCGCAGTTCGACACATACTTACCGTTGGCGCATCACTGACAATGGAAAAAGAAAAGACAACTGAATATTTCAACCGATCCTTAATTGAAATGGGCGTTAACACTGGAATCGTGTTAGCTCTTGTATTCGCACTATTTTTATCTCGCTCAGCACGTCGGAATAGTGCTGCTAAATAAAACATTTCTTACTGGTGGCGGGTGAAGGATTTGAACCTTCGAAGGCAGAGCCGGGGGATTTACAGTCCCCTCCCATTGGCCGCTCGGGCAACCCGCCAAGGTCGAACGCTTTACGGCGACCGAAGATTACCTCAAATTAATCAGTAGAGGTAATTCGTCGATTTCTTGAGCGAATACCGAAGCCAACCAAGAGTGCTGCTGCGGCTCCAAGGATTATTGTGACAAGTGTTACTAGAAGATTTGATCCCGATTCTGAATCTGTTGTTTTTTCATTTTCACTAGTTACAACAGCGGTTTCTGTTAAGTTAAAAGTGAAGCTTCCATTAAGAATGTGACCATCAGCTGAAGCAACACGGTATTTAACTTCGAAAGCACCTAGCTCTGAGGTTGTGTTAAGTAGACGCGTAACTCGGGTGCCTTCTGTACTTGTTTCGCCCATTCCGAGATCTTCACCGCTTGGACCCACAATTGAAACAGAGTTGCCACTACCTAGATTTAATAGCTCTTCGTTGAATTCCAGTTCAATCTGTTCTGGCAATTCCTCGATGTAAGTAGAAGCACTTGGGTTAGATGAAACGAGTTCAGAGTGTGCAGATGCAGATGAAAGCAAACAACTTAATGCAGCAACTACGAACAAAACTAGTGATTTTTTCATACTCTCTTCTTTGGATGAGTCAATAAATAATTAATTACGGATTTTGCAAAGGTAGCAGATAACTCTGGTGAGTGTTTACCCTTATTTATTGTCCAGAGTTCTGAATTAGCTCCAGTTTTACAGCCCTTGTATCGCAGGACAGTTGTTTCGAGTCCACTGAGCTTGCTATCTAAATCTAGACGTGGAAGAACTCTGTAAGGTTTTTTACCGCACTCATTTTTCTTTCCCCACAAATCAATTGTTTTGCGAGCCGATGGATACGCACTGCTAAATAAATATCCACCTGTATACGTGATAACCGAGTCACTGCTGCCATGAATTTGTAAGACGCTCACTGGTGACGTTGGTCTACAGCTCTTTGGATTTGAATACGTTGCACCGGCAAGGCTAACTATTGCCGCAATTCGATCTGATTGATTGCACGCCATTCTGTGGGCCATGAAGCCGCCATTGGAGTGTCCGACGATAAATACTCGTGCTGGATCGACTGAATAATCATTGGATACAGAATCGATTATGTCGATTAGGTATTGCTCATCATCGACCGTACTTGATTCAAAGTTGCAACACGCAGGTGTCGCATTCCAAAATAAAAATCCATTGGAGTCTTTAGTTCCACTTGGATAAACAGTCAGTATTCCTTTTTCATCTGCCACTTTACCTAGTTGGAAATAACTCTCGGCATATGGGGCATTGGCGGTGTACCCGTGCAATCCAATAATCAAGGGTGCTGGTGTTCCTTGTTGATAATTATTAGGTAGTACTAATGTGAATGGCCGATCACCTGGATACACCACTTCGGTTGCATGCGATTGTGAAATTGGGATAAGGCTCAGAAGCAAAACTAATAGGGTAAGCCGTGCCCGAATCATGGTAAAAATCTAGTCCACTAACGCAAGAATTTCATAACTTTTCGGGTGAGAAGATAAGATGAGCAAATGGCTGACAGCAGTTTTGACATCACTTCCAAAATAGATCGCATGGAACTAGATAATGCGATCAATCAAGCAATCCGCGAAATTGATACCCGCTTTGATTTTAAGAACACAGGTTCTTCAATCGAACTCAAAGGTGAAGTAATCAATATCGAAGCTGATACGGAAGAGCGTGCGAAGGCAGCCCTTGATGTTGTTAAAGACAAGATGGTCAAGCGCGGAGTATCACTGAAGCATCTAGATGCCGGAACACCGCAACTAAGTGGAAAGATTTATAAAATTGCTGCTCCACTCAAAGAGGGCATCTCTACAGAAAATGCCAAGAAGGTTGCAAAGTTTTTACGCGATGACGGTCCAAAGTCTTTAAAGACTCAGATTCAAGGCGACGAACTTCGCGTCACTAGTAAAAGTCGCGATGATCTTCAGACAGCCATGGCACTTGTAAAAGATGGTGCCTGGGACTTTGCAGTTCAATTCACGAATTTCCGTTAATTGACTAGATATAAAACCGGATTAATCTTCGGTGTATCTGCGTACAGCTTGTGGGGCGCATTCCCCTTGTACTGGCCACTTTTACAACCAGCTAGTCCTATGGAAATTGTTTCGCACCGCGCGGTGTGGTCCTTATTTTTCTGTTTAGTTGCATTAGGAATTGCTAAGCAACTCAAAAGTACATACGCACTTCTTAAAATTCCACGAGTATTTTTTCGCTTGTTATTTGCTGCCGCACTGGTATCAGTTAATTGGCTCGTCTATATCTGGGCAGTAAACAATGAGCACGTTGTTGAATCAGCCCTTGGGTATTACATCAACCCACTGATCATTATTGCTTTTGGTGTCATTATGTTGCGCGAGAAAATGCGCAAACTTCAATGGCTGGCAGTTAGCTTTGGTGCACTTGGTGTGCTGGTTTTAACAATTGATTACGGTCGCTTGCCTTGGATTGCACTTACATTGGCCGTTTCGTGGGGCTCATATGGACTTGTAAAGAAGCAACTAAACCTTGGAGCACTTGAAGGTCTAGCCATTGAAACTCTGCTTTCACTGCCTTTTTACGGTGCTTATTTGATCTACATCGGACTCAATGGAACAGGCCAACTCGGTTCATCTCTTGGTTTATCTCTCTTGCTCATCGGTGGCGGCGTCGTTACTGCGATTCCGCTCTTATTATTTAACGGTTCGACAACTCGCCTGCCATTTACCATCATCGGTTTACTTCAATACATCACACCAACTATTCAATTCTCAATTGGCGTATGGGTTCGTCACGAAGATATGCCAACAGCGCGTTGGATTGGGTTTTTGATTATTTGGGCAGCGCTACTCACGCTAGCAATTGATTTACTTAAATCAGGCCGTACGGTCAATAACAGCGTCACACAGGGATAACAACGCACCTGTTGCTTCGCCAACTGGCAGCGGCCCAAGTGCTGCGCGTGCTTCTTTAGCAATTGAAACTAACTGAGAGCGTGACTCTTCCAGTGCTTTATGCGAACGCAATTCGCGCAAAACCTGAGCAACTGTTGCTTCATCTTCGATTGGCCCGCTTAACAAATGTCGGAGTTCAGCATCTGCAGAGTCATGAGATTTCATAACATTAAGAGTCACGAGCGTTGGAATACCTTCGCGTAAATCTGTTCCGGGAGTTTTTCCTGATTCAAATGATTCGCTTGCGATATCAATAACGTCATCGGCTAGTTGAAAAGCAACACCCATTTTTTCACCGAAAACAGTCAGTGTTTCCATGATGTCGCGCGGTGCACCCGAGAGCAAAGCGCCAAAGCGTGCACTGGTTGCAATTAAAGATCCTGTTTTATCTGCGACAACATTGAGGTAGTGCTCGAGAGCATCAATGCCAGCACTAGGTCCTTGGGTTTCCATTATTTGACCAATTACTAGTCGTTCAAATGTACGTGCCTGTAGTCGAACAGCTTCGGGGCCCATATCTGCAAGCAAATCTGAGACTTTTGCAAAGAGATAATCTCCAGTCAAAATTGCAACTGAGTTTGTCCAACGCATATTTGCACTCATGACTCCGCGGCGCAATGGCGCTTCATCCATAACGTCATCGTGATACAAAGTTCCGAGATGCGTTAATTCGCAGACAACTGCTGCATCAATTACTTGCGTACGACTTGGATCTCCGTAATGCGATGAAATGAGAGTGAGTAATGGGCGTAAGCGCTTGCCGCCTGCATCAACTAAATGGCGTGATGTTTCAATAACTAATGGGTACTTACCAACAATTTGTTCGCGCAAACGAGTTTCCACTCGTGATAAGCCCTCGGAGAGTTGTGCCTCAAACTCTGGAGAGATATCAGGAATACCGAGGGATGCCATTAGCGGATAAAGATCGCGATATTACTGATGAAATCAAGAAGTGGAGATGGGAATACGCCCAAGACGATTGTGAGGATTGCTGAGAATAACACCGTGATGCGAGTAAGTATTGACGGGATAACAACACTCGTCGCATCATCTAGTGGATCAGAGAAGAACATCAGAACAATTACGCGGATATAGAAGAATGCCGCAATTGCACTTGAGAGAACGCCTGCGATGACAACAGATATGGCGCCACTTTCATACGCAGCAGAGAAAATTGAAAACTTTCCAATAAATCCGCTTGTGAGAGGAATTCCTGCAAAGGCCAGCAAGAATGTTGCAAATGAAATTGCAACCCATGGCGAACGCTTTCCAAGACCTGCCCAGCGATTTAGATCTGTAACTTCGCCAGCACTATCTCGAACAAGTGTCACAACCGCGAATGCACCAACTGTTGCAACACCGTACGCAAATAAATAAAAGATGCTGGCGTCTAGTCCTGCTTTATTAAGTGCGATAACACCTGTGAGCAAGAAACCAGCATGAGCTATGGATGAATAAGCAAGCATGCGCTTGATGTCTCTTTGTGCAATTGCAACAAGTGAACCAAAGGCCATCGTGATGATTGCGATACCAATCATCATCGGACGCCATGACCATTCGGCATTGGCAAATGATGTGTAATAAATACGAAGCATTGCACCGAATGCCGCAACTTTTGTTGCTGCAGCCATAAATGCTGTTACGGGAGTTGGTGCGCCTTGATACACATCTGGTGTCCAGGTGTGGAAAGGAACGGCGCCAACCTTGAATAAGAGTCCAATAGAAAGAAACGCGATTCCGATTAATAGGAATACATCATTTCCTGTGCCGCCTACTACTGCTGTGCGAATTCCTTCGAATGTGATCGAACCGGAGTAACCATAAAGATATGCCGCACCAAATAAGAAGAATGCTGATGAGAACGCACCCAATAGGAAGTACTTAAGAGCAGATTCCTGTGAAAGAAGTCGACGTCTGCGAGAAAGTCCTGCCATTAAGTACAGCGGTAAAGAGAGAACTTCGAGTGCAACAAAGAGAGTGATGAGGTCTGAAGAAACCGGAAATAGCAGCATTCCTCCGACTGCAAAGAGTGTGAGTGGAAAAACTTCTGTAACTTGCTGGCCTCGAGCGATTGATTCGCGTTCTTCTGGTGATCCAGGAATTGCAGCGGGTGCGGCTGCAAAATTTTCGGTATCTGCAATAAGGAAAATAGCAATAATTGCAATAATAAGAATTGCACCTTGAAGCAATAAACCTGGCCCATCAATGATTACAGAACCCATCGCAGCACTTGTTGATCCAGAGTTTCTAATTCGCCATACTTGAACGAGTGCAAGAACCAAGGTTCCAATGCTCACACTTACTTGTGCAATCGGACGTATTGATTTGGATGCAAAAGCTTCGATCAAAACACCAATAATCGCTCCTGCAAAAACAACCAACATCGGAGAAAGCAACGAGTATGAGAGTGTGGGTGAGAGAAATTCACTCATTTATTTGCCTCCATTAGTGGGTGCAGGATCTGTAAATCCTAATTGCGAAAGAACATGAGCTGCTGCTGGATTAATAACGTTGAGAGCTGGTGCTGGATAGAAACCTAAGAAAATGATTATTGCCATAACTGGCGCAATTGCTATTTTCTCGCGCAGATTCAGATCTTTGAGGTTTTCATTTCCAGGAGTTGTTGGTCCATGTAAGGCACGTTGAACCGGAATCAAGATGTATAGCGCAGCAAGAACAATTCCAAATGTTGCAATCACTGCAGCGACTGGATATCTCGTGAAAGTTCCAACAAGTACTAAGAATTCACTGACGAAACTCGATAATCCTGGAAGAGCCAAACCGGACAAGCCTGCAATGAAAAATGACCATGCCATAACTGGGGTCACTCGTTGTAAACCGCCAAAGTCTGAAATAGTTGAAGAACCACGGCGAGAAATCATCCAACCAGCAACTAAGAAGAGTGCTGCGGTCGAGAAGCCGTGGTTAAACATATAGAGCGTCGCTCCGCTGTGGGATTGAGTAGTCATTGCAAAAATACCGAGGGTTATAAAACCGAAGTGAGAAATCGATGTATATGCGATTAGTCGCTTGATGTCTTTTGCACCAATTGCAAGGAATGCACCGTAGACAATTGAAATAACCGAGAGCGTAATGATCAAAGGCGTAAATGTCTTTGTTGCATCTGGAAAGAGTGTTAAGCAATAACGAATCATTCCAAAGGTGCCGACCTTATCGAGAACGCCCAAGAGCAACACTGATGTTCCGGGTGTCGCTGATTTTGCAGCATCTGGCAACCAAGTGTGGAATGGGAATAGTGGGGCCTTGATTGCAAAGGCAATAAAGAATCCAAGGAACAAAAGGTTTTGAGTTGTTGAACTTAATTCAAGTTCAGATAGAGCGGTAATGCTAAATGTGTGTCCGCCTTGTTCGCCAGAAATTACATATAGGCCGATGATTGATGCGAGCATGAGTAATCCACCGAAGAGTGAGTAGAGCAGGAACTTCACAGCTGCTGCTGCACGTTCTCCGCTTCCGTACCCACCAATAAGGAAGTACACCGGCACTAACATCGCTTCAAAGAAAACATAGAAGAGGAATACATCAGTAGCTGCAAAGACACCGAATGACATTGTCTGCAATACCAAGATCAAAATATAGAAAGTCTTTGTGCTCCAGCGTCCACCTTGTGACTCATTCCAGCCTGCAAGAACCACAACTGGTGTGAGCAATGCCGTCATCAGAATCAGAACAAGTGCAATTCCATCTACACCGACTGCATACTTGATTCCGAACGCCTTAATCCAGTCATAGCTCTCAACAAATTGAAGATCAGTAACTCGGCGATCAAAGTTAATGGTCATAACAATCGTTGCAAGTGCGGCAACCAGGGTGGTACCTAAAGCAAATTGCTTTGCAAGTAAGGCTTTGGTCTGAGGCAAAGTCGCAATAAGCGCCGCACCAACAAGTGGAATAGCCATGATCAACGTTAAGTAGTTCATAGCGTCACCGCCCAAATCGCTGCAATTAATGAAATCGCACCAATAACTATCAGTGCTGCATAGCTACGAACAAAACCTGTCTGTGTTGAGCGAAGTGAACCTGCTGAAGCCAAGGCAGCCGATGCAACGCCACGAACTGTTCCATCGACAACGACCTCATCTGTCTTAACGAGTAAGCGAGTGAGTGCTTGTCCTGGGCGCATAAACGCACCTTCGTTAAAGTCATCTTGTAACAAGTCTCGTCGTGCAATGCGAGTAAATATTGAAACATTTGTCGGTGCTATATCTGCGACAGGCCCACGTCCGTACTTAAACCATGCAAAAGTTGCACCGATAATGACGACAGTCAGTGCCATTAATGAAATGACAACTGGCGGTAATATCTCGGGGCCGTGACCTTTGTGTCCTTCAAAGAGTGGTTCGAGCCAGTGAACAAGTGCTTCACCTCGTGCAAGTAGGTATCCTGAAGCAACTGAACCAAGTGCAAGAATGCCCATTGGTAGCAACATTAAGAATGATGATTCGTGTGGCGGATGATTGATGTCATAACGCGGAGTTCCTGCAAAAGTAAGAATCATTACGCGAGTCATATAGAAAGCGGTGAGCGCTGCACCGAAGAGTGCAATTGATCCGATAAGAATTCCTTGAATTCCTCCAGAATAAAAAGCACTTTCAATAATTTTGTCTTTGGAGTAGAAACCAGCAAATGGTGGAACGCCCAAAATAGCTAAGTATCCAAGACCAAATGTTGCAAATGTAATTGGCATGAAGTGTCTAATGCCACCGAACTTACGCATATTTACTTCATCACCAGTTCCGTGCATAACCGAACCTGCACCGAGGAACATTCCGGCCTTAAAGAATCCGTGAGTTATTAAGTGCATGATTGCGTATGCATATCCAGCTGGACCTAGACCAGTTGCAAGAACCATGTAACCAATTTGAGACATAGTTGAGGCAGCAAGTGCTTTCTTGATGTCATCTTTTGCTGTACCGATAATGGCACCAAACAAGAGTGTGATAGCTCCAACGATCACAACAAGTAATTGAGCAGTTGGTGCGGCATCGAAAATAAAGTTAGAGCGCGTAATCAAATAGACACCAGCAGTAACCATTGTTGCTGCGTGAATCAACGCAGAAACAGGGGTTGGGCCTGCCATCGCATCGCCTAGCCATGCCTGAAGAGGGAACTGTGCTGATTTTCCAGCTGCAGCAATTAGAAGCATGACGCCTATTGCAGTCAGGGCACCTTGTGATGTGCCCTCTGATGCTTCTTTGACACCGCTAAATGAAACTGTTCCCATCGTTGCAAAAGCAATCATGATTGCAAATGAAAGTCCCATATCACCAACACGGTTTGCAATAAATGCCTTCTTTGAAGCGGTGGCGTACGCAGGCTTTTGATTCCAAAAACCAATCAATAAATAGGACGCTAGTCCAACGCCTTCCCAGCCAACATAAAGATTGAGATAAGAATCGCCCATAACGAGTAGCAACATGGATGCGATGAAGAGATTGAGGTAGGCGAAGAATCTGCGACGATCTTTGTCTTTATCCATGTAAGCAATGGAGTAAATATGAATCAAAGTACCAACGCCTGTAATCAGAAGAACAAAGCAGATTGATAGTTGATCAACGAGCAGACCAGCATCAACATTAAATGAGCCAACTGAAATCCAGTTAAAGAGTTTTTGAGAAACTGCACGATTTTCTGGGCTTCGTCCGAGCATCTGATAGAACTGAACGGCGCCTAATATGAATGACATTCCTGAAAGCGCAGTAGCCAATAAGTGGCCCCAGCGATCAGCGCGGCGACCCACTAAAAGCAAAAAGGCTGAGCCAAATAGGGGCAGCGCGATGAGGTAAACCAGACCGTTATTTACCAACATGTTTATCTCTTCAGCAAACTAGCATCGTCAACAGATGCTGATCGCCTGGATCGATAGATGGTCACGATGATTGCAAGTCCCACAACAACCTCGCAGGCAGCTACAACCATCGTAAAGAAGGCAACTACCTGTCCGTCGAGATTTCCATTCATTCGGGCAAAAGTTACGAATGAGAGATTTGCAGCATTGAGCATTAATTCGATGCACATAAATACCACAATGGCATTACGGCGAACAACAACTCCGATTGCGCCAATTGTGAAGAGAAGAGCAGAGATGTATAAATAGTTAGTTGGATTCACTATTTTTCCTCTTTAACTTCTGTATTGACTTTATCTAATTGGAACTCAGCAGAATCAATCATGTCTCCGCGTGTGCGAAGGGTTTCAGAAATTGATGCTGGCGCTGGAGTTCCATCTGGCAATAGAGCTGGAACATCGACCGCGTTATGTCGAGCAAACACACCTGGGCCTGGCAAACCGGCAGCAGTTGCAAGTGAGCCCGAACGGAATCGTTGTTCTGAAAGATCGCGTTGTGTAGGTCTTGCTACTTCACGTTGATGGTGTGCAAGAACCATTGCACCAACTGCTGCAGTAATCAAGAGTGCAGAGATGATTTCAAATGGCCATACATATCTAGAGAAAAGAAGTAGCGCGATACCTTGAACATTGCCGCCAGCATTAGCATCAGTTAAACCAACTGGTTCGCGACCAAGTGACGCGCGACCAATAAGTGAAACCATTAATCCACCAAAACCAATCGCCGCAGTGATTGCAATAGGGCGCAATCCGCGAATAGTTTCGGTAAGCGAGTCAGAAGCATCGACACCTACAAGCATCAGAATAAATAAGAAGAGCATCATCACTGCGCCTGTGTAGACAACAACCTGAACAATTCCTAAGAACAGTGCGCCTTGGGCGATATAGAAAAATGCAAGTGTGATCATTACCCACGCCAATAGAAGTGCAGAGTGCACAGCTTTTTTAACAAGGAGCATTCCAAGGGCAGCAGCTACCGCCAGTGGCCCCATAATCCAAAACATAATTTCTTCTGGCGTCACTTTTTTACCTCTTGTGATGGATGAGCTTCTGGAACTTCACCACGGTAATAGGTGTGGTGATCAGCTTCTGGATACATTGGATGCGGCGGCATCAACATTCCAGAGCGCAACGGTGCCAATAAATCTTCTTTTTCAAAGATCAAACTAGAGCGAGAGTTATCTGCAAGTTCGTATTCATTTGTCATCGTAAGTGCGCGAGTTGGACACGCTTCAATACAGAGTCCGCAGAAAACACAACGCAAATAATTAATCTGATAAACGGCACCGTAGCGCTCTCCTGGTGACATTCGATTTTCGTCAGTGTTGTCAGCGCCTTCAACATAAATCGCATCGGCTGGGCATGCCCATGCGCAGAGTTCGCAACCAATACATTTTTCTAAACCATCTGGGTGGCGATTAAGTTGGTGGCGACCATGGAAACGTTCTTGGGTTGGAGCTTTAACTTCTGGATATTCGACGGCCAGAGTCTTCTTAAACATTGTTCTAAATGTGATCCAGAAACCTTTTAGTTGCCTAGGAAGAGAAGATGGACCTTCGTTAACAACTGGTGTGAATTCAACGTTATTGACGTCAACATCTTTTGAAACTCTTGGTTCAAGTTGTTCAGACACGATCGCTCCCCTTGCTTGGTAACTCTGGAACCGCAAAATCTGGTTTAGATAATTCGGGACGAGGCGTGTTCTTCTTCTTTTGCTTCGCATTATCGAAGGCCAGGCTAATCAACGTAACGATTGCAACCACGATTCCAGAAAAGATCAACAAGCCGGTACGAGATATTCCCTGTTGTGAAAGCACGCGAAGTGTTGCAACAACCATGATCCATAGAAGTGAAACTGGGATCAAAACTTTCCAACCGAATTGCATGAATTGGTCGTAACGCATACGAGGAAGAGTTCCGCGTAACCAAACGAATAAGAAGAAGAATCCAGAAACCTTTATAAAGAACCAGATTGCTGTAAACCAGCCACCAAGCCACGCCTCTGTAAATCCAAGCCCTGGAGGAGCGTGATATCCACCAAGGAAGAGTGTTGTTGCAAGAGCTGAAACTCCAACAATGTTTACGTATTCAGCCAAGAAGAAGAGTGCGAATTTAAGTGATGAGTATTCAGTATGGAATCCACCGACTAGTTCGCCTTCTGCTTCTGCCAAGTCAAATGGTGCACGGTTTGTTTCACCGACCATTGAAATTGCATAAATCACAAATGATGGGAAGAGCACGACTGCGAACCACCATTTATCTTGCGCGGCGACGATGTCAGAAGTAGACATTGAACCTGCGTAGATAAATACCGCAACAAGAGATAAGCCCATCGCAATTTCATAGGAAATAACTTGTGCGCTGGAACGTAATCCACCAAGGAGTGGATACGTAGATCCTGAAGACCACCCTGCAAGCACAATGCCGTAAACACCAACTGATGCGACTGCCAATATATAAAGCACTCCCACTGGAATATCTGTCATCTGCATAACAGTTTCATGACCGAACAATGAAACCGGGCCAGTAATTGGGATAACAGCAAATAACATGAAGCACGTAGTTGCACTAATAATTGGTGCAATCACAAAAATCACTTTGTCTGCTGCTGCCGGAATCAAATCTTCTTTGAGCGCTAACTTAACGCCATCAGATAAGGATTGAAGTAAACCAAGTGGTCCAACTCTGTTTGGTCCTGGACGCTCTTGCATGCGAGCAACAATGCGACGCTCTGCCCAAATTGCCAGAAGTGTAAGAAGTACGCAGGCAGCAAAAACAAGAAGGCCTTTGACAGCGATAATCCAACCCGGATCCGTAGCTATTAACTCTGCTGCGCTCATGCCTTCACCACCTTAACGACTCCACCATGTGCGTTGCCAAGTTTTGCAAGTAGTTCGGAGCCGCGTGAATTACGTGGTGCCCACACTGCGTCATCATGAATATCTTCGACAAGTGCAGGTAATACAACTGAACCCTGTGCATTTGAAATTGAAATACGATCTCCAGTTTTCACACCAATAGCTGTTGCGCGCTTTGGTGAAATAACAGCCACTGTTTGGCGAGCTGTGCCGGCAAGATTATCTTCGCCTTTTTGAAGAGTTCCGAGATCGAGCAGACGACGCCATGAAGTAATGAGCGCTTCATCGGCAGCTAGATTTGCTGCACTTCGCGCCGGAGTTGCAGTAAATGGTGCACGCGCGCCATCCCAAATACCGAGGGATGCAATTTCGCGAGCAGCTGCTGAAACCGTACCGAGTGAGATTGTTTTTCCAAGTGCATCGGCAATCATTGAAAGAATTCGAACATCGCTGCGATTAAGTGAATCTGCAACTGCAGCATCAAATGCGCGTGCACTGCCTGTCCAGTTAAGGAATGAACCACTCTTCTCAGTTACTGCTGCAACTGGCAAAACAACATCAGCACGCTCTGTGACAGCACTTGGTGCGATTTCTAGTGAAACAACAAATGCTTTCTTGAGTGCTGAAAGTGTTTCAGAAGAGTTATCGAGATCTAGTGGATCAATACCACCAACAACTAGTGCATTAACTTCGCCTGCATTAACTGCTGAAATAATTTCGCGTGTAGAGCGACCAACACTTGCTGGCACCGATGGAACAGACCATGCACTTGCAAGATCAACGCGTGCTGCGGCATCCGTTACAGGGCGTCCACCAGGAAGAAGATTTCCGATAGCACCAGCTTCGAGTGCACCGCGTTCGCCAGCGCGACGTGGAATCCATGCAAACTTTGCACCTGTTTGTGCGGCAAGTGCTGCAACTGCTGAGAGTGCACCAGCACTTTCAGATGCACGTTCTCCAACCAAAATAAGTGATTGTGCAGTCAATGATTGAGAAGCGATTGCTGTGCTTTCAGATCCTGGTGAAACCTTTACAAACGTTGCACCTAGTTTTTCAACACCGATAGAGAGTTTTGTACCGATTGATGTGACCTTTAGCTTGCGCTTTTTAACTTGCTTATTTAATCGCAAGAAAACAATTGGTGACTCTTCTTCTGGCTCGAAACCAACGAGAAGTACATGATCTGCTTTATCAATATCTTTATATGTGGCGCGTGATCCAACGACATGTGCTGCCAAGAAGTCACGCTCTTCATCAGAAGTTGCACGTGCACGGAAATCAATATCGTTTGTACCAAGTGCGATGCGAGCAAATTTGCTATAGCCATACGCATCTTCATAAGTCGTACGACCGCCAACTAGGACTGCAGCATTTGCCCCAGATAATCCGGCGGCAGCAGCGGCAATTGCTTCTGGCCATGATGTAACAACTAATTCGCCTTCAGAGTTGCGCACCATTGGTTCTTTAAGGCGATCAATTGCAGTGATGTATTTAAATGCCCATCGACCCTTATCGCAGTTCCACTCTTCATTAATTGTTGGGTCATCGCCAGCTAAGCGGCGAAGTGTTTTTCCGCGACGAACATCGGTGCGCATATCGCAACCTGATGCGCAGTGTT
>JBIIRY010000015.1:0-44095 GCA_044341305.1 Candidatus Planktophila sp.
GAATACCGTCATCGCACAATCTCTCTCTGCCTTACTGGAGAAAAAGATTCAGGTGATGCATTCACTTGGAAAAAACAATGTATTGCCATCCGAACAATCTGGTTATCAGCCTCATTCATATATTGCCAATATGGCATCTGCGTATCTGGCGGCTGATGTAGTAATTTCACGATCAGGCGCTCTGACATGTTCGGAGTTTGAAGCTCTGGGAATGTTTGCGCTCTTTATTCCACTTCCCATCGGAAATGGAGAGCAATTGCCCAACGCGCAACACTTGGCAGATCTTGGGCGTGCACGAGTAATCTCCCAAAACGAGTTCACTTCAGCGTGGCTCTTATCCAACATAGATGTATTGATTGCGAGTTCAAAAGCTCGCAGTGCTCAAGTTTCCACCGCTAACAGCACAGCCCATGAGAAGATTACTGCGCTCATGCAAAATGTGCTGAGTTCTCAGTAGGGGAGTTAAGAATGATTGCACTCTCCGAACTTGCAAGTAAAAAACTTCACTTTATTGGTATTGGTGGAGCGGGCATGAGTGGATTAGCACGGATTGCACTTACTCATGGTGCACATGTCAGTGGTTCTGATGAAAAAGACTCATCAGTGCTTACAGCCCTTTCAGCACTCGGTGCAACAGTTTTCTCTTCACACAAAAGCTCGCAGGTTACAGATGCGGACTTAGTTGTTTACTCCAATGCAATTTCCAAGAGCAATCCTGAAATTGTGCACGCTAACGAATTAGGAATTCCTGTCTATACGCGCGCGCAAGCGCTGGCTCTACTCATGAGTCAATCGATAAGCATTGCAGTTGCCGGAACTCATGGAAAAACCACGACATCATCCATGCTCACCGTTGCCCTTCAAGCATGCGGAGTTGACCCATCCTTTGCAATTGGCGGGATTATCAGCGCATCAGGTTCAAATGCTCACAGAGGAACAGGCGATTATTTCGTGGCAGAGGCTGATGAATCTGACGGATCATTCGTTGAGTACAGACCCTTCGGCGCCATCGTCACCAACGTTGAACACGATCACGTGGATTATTTTGCGACTCCAGCTGATGTAACCGCTGCCTTTGAGGATTTTGTAGCAACTATTTCCCATGATGGCTTCTTGGTTTACTGCGCAGATGATCCAGGTTCGAAAATACTTGGCGAATCTGTAAAAAACATCACCGCAATCTCATATGGAGAAAATGCAGAGAGCGAGTTACATATAGATCAAATAGAACTCTCCGCGAAGAGTTCACGGGCGCGCGCGCTTTGGAAAGGTAAATCTATTGGACATCTCGAACTCAACATTCCAGGTCGTCACAATATTGATAACGCAGCAGCAGCTTTAGCAGTTGGTTTACACCTTGGGCTGCCCACTTCGGGATTACTCGCTGGCTTGGCCTCTTATGCTGGCACTGGTCGACGTTTTGAATTAAAGGGAACTGTTCATGGCATCCGTGTAATCGATGACTATGGACACCATCCAACCGAGATAAGAGTGACTTTAGATGCTGCGCGCAGATATGCAGGAGATGGCCGCCTATTAGTTATTTTCCAACCACATAGATATTCACGTACGCAAGCATTTATGTCTGACTTTGCATCAGCGCTATCTCTAGCAGATAACGTCATCTTGCTTGAAGTGTATGCCGCAAGTGAAAAACCAATCTCGGGAGTAAGTTCAGAAGTCATCTCCGAATCAATGGCGAACGGTGAATATATTCCAAACTTCATAGAAGCTACGGATGCCATTATTGAATTGGCTAAACCGGGAGATGTCATCATGACCTTAGGCGCTGGTGATGTTTCATCATTAGGGCCGATCATCATCGATGGCCTATCAAAACGTTTCGCGAATAATTGATTTTCAGATGCCGCGTATAGTCAAGATTCTTATCTCCGTACTCCTGCTTTCATCGCTGACATATCTTTTCGGTTGGTCATCAGTGTTCACGGTAAAGAAAGTCGAGTACTCGGGCATAAGTAATTCAAATCAGATTTCAGCCGTTGAGAGAAGAGTCGGAGATCTCACCGGAACAAAACTGGCACGAATCGAACCACGCCAAATCGCCAACACAATTAACTCTTTGTCGTGGGTTAATGGCGCAGATGTGTCCCGTAATTGGTTTTCTGGCTCAGTCAGTATCTCTGTCCAACCCCGAACTGCTATTGGAGCATTTGGTACGAGCTACATTGATGCATCCGGAACGATTTTTGATCCCATTTTTGATCCAACAGTGCCACCAGTTGATGTGCCACGAGTAAGTGCACCGACTCCAGAGATTGGTTTAGAAGCCATCAAGCTCTTTACATCCTTGCCCCAGGATTTTCGTGCAAACATTGAGTCGATGAGTGCCCGAAGTGGCAGCGATTTCTCCATGATCCTGCAGGCTCCGGCCCGCCAGCTCACACTTCGATTTGGAAGCGCAGATGATGTTGCTCTTAAAGTCAAAGTATTTAATGCACTTATGGCACTTGAAGAAAATAAAAAAGTTTCAGCAATTGATGTATCTGCTCCACATGCACCGATTGTTAAGTAAAAAATAAATCAAAAATATATTCGTGGCGGTGTTTGCTTACCGAGTTAATTCGCTTTACTTTCACCTCACGAATAAGAGAGAACACTAAGTCTCAACTCGAGGTTTACCGTTCTCAAGGAGGAGTACCGTGGCTTCACCGCAGAATTATTTAGCTGTCATCAAAGTAGTTGGTATTGGTGGCGGTGGAGTTAATGCAATCAATCGAATGATTGATGTCGGACTCAAAGGTGTCGAGTTCATTGCAATTAATACTGATGCACAACATTTGTTAATGAGTGATGCTGATGTGAAGTTAGATATTGGTCGCAAATCAACTCGTGGACTTGGTGCAGGTGCAGCTCCTGAAAAAGGACGCGAAGCAGCACTTGATCACATAGATGAAATTGAAGAAATTTTGCGCGGTGCAGATATGGTTTTTGTTACCGCAGGAGAAGGTGGCGGAACAGGAACTGGTGGCGCACCAGTAGTTGCAAAGATTGCACGCGAAATTGGCGCACTAACAATTGGTGTTGTCACAAAACCATTTAGCTTTGAAGGAAAGATTCGAACAGCACAAGCAGAAGAAGGCATCGAAGCACTTCGCTCAGAAGTAGACACATTAATTGTTATTCCAAATGATCGATTGCTCGCAATCTCTGATCGTTCAATTACTGCAGTTGACGCGTTCAAGAGCGCGGATCAAGTATTACTCTCTGGCGTGCAAGGAATCACAGAGATAATTACTCAGCCAGGTTTGATTAACCTTGATTTTGCAGATGTTAAAACTGTTATGACTGGTGCTGGTTCTGCGTTGATGGGAATCGGATCAGCTCGTGGTGACAACCGTGCAATTCGCGCGGCTGAACTTGCAATCTCTAGCCCACTTCTTGAAGCATCCATTGATGGCGCCATGGGTGTACTTCTCTCAGTTGCTGGCGGTTCTGATCTTGGTTTGTTTGAAATCAATGAAGCGTGCGAACTTGTACAGTCTGCGGCTCATCCAAATGCAAAAATCATCTTTGGAACCACAATTGATGATGCATTAGGCGATGAAGTTCGCATCACTGTTATTGCAGCAGGCTTTGATGGGGGAGAACCAAAGAGAGTCTCAGTTCCTGTAATCAATGCAGCAACTCTGGCTGGCAATGCCAACCCAGTTCCAAGCAATGACCCACTGGCCGTAGCTCTCGATCTTGAAACAGATCTGACCCCACGTCCACGAGTTACATTTGAAGAGCTCGTTGCTGAAGATGAAATTGATGTTCCAGATTTCATGAAATAAGAGTGAGCTTTACATTCTTTACCGATCGCCTTGGTGGATATAGCCAAGGCGATTTTTCTTCCCTGAATTTAGCCCTTCATGTTGGAGATGTACCCGAAACGGTTTTGCGCAATCGAGAGTTGATCAATAAGGCGCACGGCAACACGATGTACATGAATCAGGTGCATGGCGATGCTGTGCACGTAATTCGCGAGCACTCGGATTTAAGTCCAACCTGCGATGCTCTAGTAACTGCGGTTCCTGGAATTACTCTGGCAGTTATGACTGCTGATTGCATTCCTTTGTTGCTTTCAAGTGATGCCGTAGTTGGCGCCGTTCATGTCGGAAGACGTGGTTTAGTAAGTGGTGTGGCACGTAAAACCGTACAGGCCATGCGAGATTTGGGAGCCGAGGCAATCACTGCGCATATCGGCCCAGCTGTTTGTGGCACATGTTATGAAGTCGATGAAAATACCTTTAACGAAGTTGTTGCTGTGTACCCACTATCTGCATCCAAGACCGTGCAGGGCACACACGCTTTAAATCTCACGAAGGCGTTAGTTGCAGATCTTGAGCACTTATCAATAACAAGCACTGTCGATTCACGGTGCACAATGGAGGATCCCAACCTTTTTTCTTACCGCAAATCCCAACGCACTGGACGTCAGGCAGGTTTAATTAGGTTATGACTTCGCGATATGAGGAAATTGCAAGCAATTTAAATGGCGTGATCGAGCAGATCAAAGCTGCTGCGCAATCAAGTGCTCGCGCGTATGAAGAGATCACTCTGATTGCCGTAACCAAGACATTTCCTGTTAGCGATGTTCATATTTTGGCGAGTTTAGATGTGCATCACTACGGTGAAAATCGTGATTCTGAAGGTGCCCCAAAAGCCGTTGCAGTGCCGGGGACGTGGCATTTTCAAGGACAGATTCAAAGTAATAAATTAAAGTCGATTGCATCCTGGGCCAACGTCATTCACTCACTCGATGAAATTCGTCATATTCGAACCTTAGATAAAGTTGCCACACATCGCATCGGAGTATTTCTTCAAGTATCACTCGACGGAGCACAGGGCAGGGGAGGCGCTGCCCCGACAGATTTATCCGCTCTCGCCGATTCCGTGGTGCAATCAACCCACTTAGATCTGATGGGACTTATGGCAGTTGCTCCATTGGATGTGCCAGTCGATCAAGCTTTTGAAAAACTGGCCACGATTCATGCAGCATTTAAGAGCGCCTACCCGCAGGCCATCTACCTATCTGCTGGCATGAGTAATGACTTCGAATCTGCCATTTCCCATGGAGCGACACATATCCGTGTAGGTAGTTCAATCCTCGGTTCACGCCCTACACCCCAGTAACCTTTTAACCATGTCGAATGCAATGCGCCGTGTCGCAAATTACCTAGGTTTAGTTGATGACCCAGAAATCCAAAGCTCAGTAGAAACGCCAGCTTCTCGCGTTCCTGATGTACGTATTCGCACACGCGAACCACGTCACGTTGCTGCTGTGATCACACAAGAATCAACTCCACAATTAGATCTGCCAACACTTGATCGCATCATCACATTACATCCACGTTTTTATAATGAAGCTCGCACAATTGGTGAGCACTATCGCCAAGGCAATCCAGTCATTATTAATCTCACTGACATGGATGAATCAGAACGCAAGCGCCTCGTTGATTTTGCAAGTGGACTTGTATTTGGTCACCACGGAACTATCGAGCGCGTAACTTCAAAAGTTTTCCTACTCTCACCGGCAAACGTCAAAGTGAGTAGCGAAGATAAGACTGCAGCTGCTGAAGCAAGTTTTTTCAATCAGAGCTGATAGTTAATTCATGTTACGTATTGGGCAAATCCTTCATTTAATTCTGCAGATATTTCTCTTTGCCTTACTTGGTCGTTTGATTCTGGATTATGTTCGTATGTTTAAACCATCTTGGCGACCAGGTGGAATTATTCTGATCTTGGTCGAGGCTATCTATGCAATAACAGATCGCCCAATGAACTTCGTTCGCCGATTTGTTCCACCACTTCGCATAGGTGGCGTTTCATTAGACCTAGCCTTTATCGTTTTATTCTTTGCGGTGCAGATGTTGATGCCGCTGGTTTTGTTAATTTAACTCTTAAGTAGTGTC
The DNA here is from genome assembly GCA_044341305.1 of Candidatus Planktophila sp. Classification (GTDB taxonomy): domain Bacteria; phylum Actinomycetota; class Actinomycetes; order Nanopelagicales; family Nanopelagicaceae; genus Planktophila. The sequence continues at coordinate 5,916 of JBIIRY010000015.1, forward strand.
GCGTTAAATCCTAAGTCACCATCTCCAAGTTTAAGTGCACCATCGCGCTTAAACTCTGTTGCTAAAACTTCTGCGCTGATGTGATCGACTGCGGCATGCACAGCGCTTGCAATCTCCTCAGGTGCGTTCCACAGCACGCGAATGCGATCTGAGATATCAAAGCCACTTGTTTTGCGTGCTTCCTGAATGAAGCGAATAACTTCTCGCACATTACCCGCAGCAATTAGCTCGGGTGTGAGTGCAAGGTCTAGTGCAACGCTTTCGCCTTCGTGGCTGGCAACCATCCACCCTGTGCGAGGAACTTCGGTGATGACTAAGTCATCTAAATCGATACTCCACGTGCCAACTTCTGCACTGCCTTTCGCTCTCAAACTCTTCACAAGCGTTGTGGCATCTGTTGCAGCGATGGCTTTTGCAATCACTTGAACTTCGCCGCCGAATTTCGCACCTAATGAACGGAAGTTTGCTTTAACCGAAATATCTACAAGATCGCCATCGGCATCTGCAATATCGGCAAGATCTGCAACGTTTAGCTCATCAGCGATTTGTTCGCGCATATCAGTTGGTAGCGCAGCCCATCCACTAGCAGCAATCAGTGCACGCTGTAATGGTTGACGAATTTTGATTCCAGATTCTGCGCGAGCGGCTCTGCCGAGTTCAACAATTCGACGTGTGAGCGCAACTTGAGCAGATAATTGCGAATCAATATCCGATGGATTGGCTACTGGAAAATCTGTGAGATGAACTGATGTGGCAGCCGTTGCATCTACCGGACGAACAAGTTCTTGCCAGACATGCTCTGAAATAAATGGAACCATCGGAGCAAGCAACTGTGTCAAAGTGGTTAGACATTCATGAAGTGTGGCAAGGGCAGCAACATCGCCATCCCAGAAACGTCGACGCGAGCGACGGACATACCAATTTGAAAGGTCGTCAATAAATTGCGCCAGAGCTTTTCCGGCGCCCTGTGAGTCAAAGTTATTTAAGCATTTGTCTACTTCATTGATCAAAAGTGAAAGCTCAGAAATAATCCAACGATCCATGACAGGGCGCGTATTGCGCGCAGGTGCTTGAGAAATATCGAAACCAGATGCCTGGGCATAGAGAGAGTGGAAAGAGATTGTGTTCCAGTAGGTAAGCAATGTTTTGCGGACAACATCGCTAATTGCATCGTGGCCAACGCGGCGAGCAGACCATGGAGATCCTGCAGCCAACATGTACCAGCGAACAGCATCTGCACCGTGTTGATCCATCAGAGCCATTGGTTCAAGAACGTTGCCAAGGTGCTTGCTCATCTTGCGGCCATCTTTATCCAAGATGTGGCCCAAACATAGAACGTTCTCATAGGCAGACTTATCGAATACCAATGTTCCAATAGTCATTAAGGTATAGAACCAACCACGAGTTTGATCAATTGCTTCGCAGATGAAGTCAGCTGGGTAGGAAGCTTCAAACTTTTCCTTGCTTCCTGCTTGATGCGGATATCCCCATTGAGCAAATGGCATTGCGCCGGAGTCGTACCAACAATCAATCACTTCTGGAACACGGACCATAATTTCTTTACATTCGGTGCAAGCAAAAGTTATGTCATCTACAAATGGGCGATGTGGGTCAAGAGCTGATAACTCTTGACCTGCACGTGCACCTAAATCAGCCAAGGATTCGATACAGACTTCGTGTTTATTCTCGCAGCGCCAAATAGGTAGCGGTGTGCCCCAATATCGATTGCGGGACAGAGCCCAGTCGATGTTGTTATTGAGCCAATCACCGTATCGACCAGTTTTAATAGTTTCTGGATACCAATTAGTGGCAGCGTTTTCGCGTAAGAGTTCGTCTTTAATTGATGTTGTTCGGATGTACCACGATGGTTGCGCGTAATAAATAAGTGCTGTGTGGCAACGCCAGCAGTGAGGGTATGAGTGCTCATATGGTTGGTGGCGATATAAGAGTCCACGAGTTTTTAACTCTTTAACTAAAGGCTTATCCGCATCCTTAAAGAACATCCCGCCAACTAGTTCAACTTCTGCCAAGAAGTGACCATCTGGCGCCACGGGATTTACAACTGGCAAACCATACGCACGGCACACCTGCAAGTCATCGGCGCCAAAGGCAGGGGATTGGTGAACCAAACCAGTTCCATCTTCTGTGGTTACGTAATCTGCGAGGACAACAAAGTGTGAATCAGGAATCTCTACATAATCAAAGGGACGTGAATACGTTGTGCGCTCAAGATCCTTGCCGCTGATTTTCTTAAGGATTTTTACTTCGCCCTGTAACTTCTCTAGCAGCGGTTCTGCAATGACTAGAACTTCAGTCTTTTCTTCATGGGTAACCTGCGCAGCAACGTAGGTCACGGAAGGATTGACTGCGATTGCGGTATTGGAAACCAGTGTCCATGGCGTAGTAGTCCAAACAAGTAGAGCCGCGCCCAACTCTTGAAGCGGACCAGAGGTAATTGGAAAGCGAACATAGACAGATGGATCAGTAACAGTTTCATATCCTTGTGCTAATTCGTGATCTGACAAACCTGTTCCACACCGTGGGCAATATGGTGCAACGCGGTGATCTTGAACAAGCAAACCTTTTTTGTGAATCTGGGAAAGACTCCACCAGACACTTTCAACGTACGCCGGTGCCATAGTCCAATACGCTTCATCGAAATCAACCCAGAAACCCATACGATTTGTCATCGCAGTAAAAGCGTCTACGTGGCGTGTAACAGATTCGCGGCACTTGTCATTGAATTGCGAAATACCGAATTTTTCTATGTCACCTTTGCCGTTAAAACCCAACTCTTTTTCAACTGCAATCTCAACTGGAAGTCCGTGGCAATCCCAGCCAGCTTTACGAACTACTTGTTTGCCTTTCATCGTATGAAAACGCGGAAAGACATCCTTAAAAACTCGAGCTTCAATATGGTGCGTACCTGGCAGGCCATTTGCCGTTGGTGGACCTTCATAGAAAGTCCAAGTAGGAGCACCTTCTCGACCTGAAACAGATTTTTCAAAAACTTGATGAGTGCGCCAAAAATCTAGAATCGAGTGCTCCATGGCTGGAAGATCGATCTGGGCAGATATTGGGCGAAAGGGCATAAGAAGGGAAGTCTATTCCATGCTCACGCGTAACTTTCTTCGTGGCGAAGTTGGTACTGGCGCCTTAATCGGCATAGGGTGCGCGGCGTGCCCAAGAAAGCGTTAAAAAAAGCGATAAAGAAAGCGGTAAAGAGCGCTGTAAAAAAGTCCGCAAAGAAGTCCGCAAAGAAGCCCGCTAAGAAGGCCGCGGTAAAGAAGGCTGTAAAGAAAGCTCCAGCGAAGAAGGCGCCGCTTAAGAAAGTTGCTGCAAAGAAAGCACCGGCTAAAGCCGTAAAGAAGATTTCTGGACGTCCCTTTCCTTCAAAGACAACGTTAACTGTTGATGAGAAGTCACAAACAGTAAGTGTTAAAACAATTCAGGCACCGGCTAGTACTCCAGTTGTAGAAGAGCGACGCCTCGTAATGCCACCTCCTGCTCGTCCCGTAAAGAGTGGTAAAAAAGTTGCTCCGCTTAAGCCAATCAAGCAAGCGCCTACACCTGTAGTTGTATCTGAGAGCGAGGCAGCCTGGAGCGCCGCCGAACTTAAGAGCATTCGCGCGGAATTAGCAAAAGAACTCGTGCGACTGCAAGCTGATCTTTCAGTTGTAGAACGTGAAATGGATGCCCTCATCGCAGATGCAGGAGATGGCGCTGGCGATGATCAAGCAGATGCCGGTACCAAGACATTCGAACGCGAACATGAGATGTCACTAGTCATTAATGCACGCGACATGGTGTTACAGACAGAGCGTGCACTCGAGCGCATCGACACAAAGACATATGGCAATTGCGAAGAGTGTGGCGCAGCAATCGGCAAAGCACGTTTACAAGTTTTCCCACGGGCAACACTCTGCATGCTCTGCAAGCAGAAAGAAGAACGGCGTTAACAATGCGCCTATGGCGCTTGCTCTTTCTCATCGCGTGGTCTGTGTGGTTGCTAGACCTAGGGACAAAGGTATGGGCTGAGCAAGTTCTATCTTCCCGAGCGAACGTCGAAGTCATTGGAACTTTTCTGCAATTGACATTTATCCGTAATCCGGGTGCTGCATTTGGAATTGGCGCCGGGATGACAATCATCTTTACAATTTTTGCGGTTTTGGTCTTCATTTTTATTACGCGATATGCAACTCAGATCACTTCACGAGGATGGGCTGTTGTATCCGGATTGGTTCTGGGTGGAGTTCTAGGAAACCTCACGGATCGAATTTTCCGAGAACCAGGCTTTTTGCAAGGACACGTAATTGATTGGATTCAACTGCCGCGTTGGCCAGTATTTAACGTCGCCGATAGCGCTATTGTGATTGCAGCAGTAATGGCAATTATTCTGACTATTCGAAACATTGCACCAATTACTCCCGGAGTTAAACCTAAAGACGAAAGTTGATCATGAGTCGAGTTTTACGCACCTTGTCCGTCCCAGAAGGCGTAGCTGGTGAACGCATCGATAGCGCACTGACCAGAGTGCTCGGACTCTCTCGCACTTCAGTGGTCAAATTGCTTGAAGATGGCGATATCACGACATCAGGAAAAGCTATGGGTAAGTCAGACAAAGTTACTGCCGGACAGATTATTGAAGTACTCATGCCGCAAGAGAAGAACCCAGAACCAATTCCTTTAACACCTATCCCAGGTTTATCAATTATTTACAACGATGAATCAATTGTTGTCATCGACAAACCAGTTGGTTGCGCAGCTCATCCAAGTCCGGGCTGGGAAGGTCCAACTGTTGTTGGTGCGCTCACTGCAGCTGGTTACACAATTTCAACGAGTGGTCCTGCTGAGCGCGCAGGCATTGTGCATCGATTAGATGTTGGCACCAGCGGCTTGATGGTTGTTGCAAAGACAGATCAGGCTTATACATTCCTTAAAGATGCTTTCAAGTCTCGAACTGTTACAAAGATTTATCACGCACTTATTCAAGGCCACATGGATCCAAGCACCGGAACAATAGATGCACCAATTGATCGTCATCCAAAAGAAGATCATCGATTTGCAGTTGTTGCCAATGGAAAAGAAAGCATTACGCACTATGAAGTAATTGAGTTCTATAGGGGAGTCTCACTAGTAAAAGTAGAACTCGAAACAGGTCGCACACATCAAATACGGGTGCACTTTGCTGCACTTCGCCACCCATTGGTTGGAGACCTCACTTATGGTGCAGACCCAGTACTTGCAGCTTCTCTATCAATGACTCGTCCATGGTTGCACGCCATGCAACTCGAACTCACGCACCCCGTATCTGGAGAGCGCTTATCCTTTAATGCGCCGTACCCTGCTGATCTCACAAATGCTCTGGCGTTGCTTTCAAGCGCAGTTCTTCCGTAGCGACTAATCTCACCACCGATGTCATCTTTTGCCCACCTTCATGTTCATACCGAGTACTCGATGCTCGATGGTGCAGCGCGCGTAGCCGATCTAGTTGCAGAAGTTGCTCGCCAAGAAATGCCCGCGATTGCAATGACAGATCACGGCAACGTATTTGGTGCTTTTGATTTTTATAAGCAAGCAAAGAAAGTTGGCGTAAAGCCAATTATCGGAATTGAAGCCTACGTTGCTCCCGAATCTCGTTTTGAAAAGAAGCGAGTTAAATGGGCCGAAGGCGGAGAAGACGATGTTTCCGGTGGTGGCGCTTACACGCACATGACAATCTTGGCTGAAAATAATGAGGGCCTCTCTAATCTATTTAGACTCTCATCCCTTGCATCCCTCGAAGGCTATTACTACAAACCACGAATGGATCGCGAACTACTGACTCAATATTCAAAAGGATTAATTGCAACAACGGGTTGTCCTGGCGGAGAAATTCAAACGCGTCTTCGTATGGGCGCATATAAAGAAGCAATAGCTGCGGCGTCAGATTACCGAGATATTTTCGGTGCCAATAACTTCTTCCTAGAAATAATGGATCACGGGATTGATATCGAATCTCGCGTGAAGGCAGATTTACTCAAACTGGGTAAAGAACTTGGTTTACCACTGCTTGCAACAAATGACCTTCACTATACATTTCACGAGGATGCGCGTTCCCACGAAGCTCTTTTGTGCGTGCAATCAGGTTCAACACTTGCTGACCCTAAACGCTTTAAGTTCGATAACGATGAGTTCTATCTAAAAACCCCGGCGCAGATGCGAGAGTTGTTTAAAGAGATTCCCGAAAGCTGCGATAACACCCTTTTAATTGCTGAACGTTGTAACGTCACTTTGCGTGAAGGCGAGAATTTGCTTCCACGTTTTGAAGTTCCTGCTGGTGAAACAGAAGATTCATGGCTCATCAAAGAGTCTGAACGTGGATTACAAGGACGCATGGGTGCACGCGCTACCGCCGAACATCATGCACGTTTGAAATACGAACTAGATGTCATGATCAAGATGGGTTTTCCCGGTTACTTCCTTGTCGTTGCCGACCTTGTTGCTCATGCGAAAAAAGTTGGAATTCGCGTAGGTCCTGGCCGCGGATCTGCTGCCGGTTCGTTAGTTGCATACGCACTTGGAATTACCGGTCTTGATCCACTTGAGCACGGCTTACTCTTCGAGCGCTTCCTTAATCCAGAACGTATTTCTATGCCAGATATTGATTTGGACTTCGATGAACGCAGACGAAGCGAAATGATTCGTTACGCAACTACAAAATACGGCGAAGATCGCGTTGCACAGATCATTACCTACGGCACAATTAAATCTAAGCAAGCAATTAAAGATTCAACTCGAGTACTTGGTTATCCATACGCCATCGGAGAGAAACTAACAAAGGCTTTGCCACCATCTGTGATGGGTAAAGACATCTCACTCGCTGGTGTATTTGATCCAAGCAATGATCGTTTTGGCGAAGCAGGAGAGTTTAGAAATCTTTACGAGAGCGATCCCGATTCAAAGACCGTTGTCGATACCGCAATGGGCCTGGAAGGTTTGAAGCGCCAATGGGGAGTGCACGCCGCTGGTGTAATTCTCTCTCGCGAGCCTTTACTTGATGTCATTCCGATTCATCGCCGCGAAGCAGATGGTTCAATCATTACGCAATTTGATATGGGCGCATGTGAAGCAACGGGCTTACTCAAAATGGATTTCTTAGGCCTTAGAAACTTATCTGTCTTAGATGATGCGCTCTTAAACATTAAAGCCAATAAGGGCGTTGACATAGTTTTAGAAGATCTCACCCTCGATGATAAAAAGACATTCGAACTCTTATCGCGCGGAGATACATTGGGAGTATTTCAGCTAGATGGTGGTCCAATGCGAGCACTTCTTCGAAGCATGTCACCCGATTCATTCCAGGATATTTCAGCTGTTATCGCTCTGTATCGCCCGGGTCCAATGGGCGAAAACGCACACAACAACTATGCAGATAGAAAAAATAAGCGCAAGCCGGTCGAACCCATTCACGCCGAATTATCTGAAGTTCTCAATGAAATTCTGGGCGATACATACGGCTTAATTGTTTACCAGGAACAAGTTATGGCGATTGCACAAAAGGTTGCAGGTTTCTCACTTGGTCGTGCAGATCTCTTGCGTAAGGCTATGGGTAAGAAAAACAAAGAAATTCTTGATAAGGAATACATTCCTTTTGAAGCGGGCATGAAGAGCAATGGTTTTGGAAATGCAGCAATCAAGCGTTTATGGGATGTTCTTATTCCATTCTCTGATTATGCATTTAATCGTGCGCACAGCGCAGGGTACGGCGTAGTTTCTTATTGGACGGCGTATCTCAAAGCGAATTATCCAACTGAATATATGGCAGCTCTTCTTACCTCTGTGCGAGATGACAAGGATAAATCAGCGCTGTACTTAAGTGAGTGTCGTCGTATGGGAATCCAAGTTTTGCCACCAGATGTCAATGAGTCAGATGCCGAATACACCCCACGTGGTACAGACATTCGTTTTGGTTTAGCAGCTATTCGAAATGTAGGAGAAGGCGTCGTTGCTTCCATCAAGAGCGGACGCGATAGCAAAGGTCGCTACCAATCTTTCGGCGACTTCCTGGCAAAAGTCGACGCACAAGTATGCAATAAGAAAACTATTGAATCCCTCATTAAGGCTGGCGCTTTTGATTCACTAGGACATACTCGTAAAGGTTTGATGGCTGTTTACCTTGAAGCAATCGACTCTGTCATTGAAACAAAGCGCGCAGAAGCAATTGGCCAATTTGATTTGTTTGGCGGAGAGTCTGCAACGTCAGTTTCAAACGTTGCTTTAGATATTCCCTCCGGCGAATGGGAAAAAGCAATGCTGCTCTCATACGAACGCGAGATGCTAGGACTCTACGTTTCTGATCATCCATTGCTCGGCATCGAACATGTTTTGCGTTCCGGCACAGATATGTCCATCAGCGAGTTACTCGATGATGGTGGCCATCACGATCAGATTGTGACAATAGGCGGCTTGATTACATCTGTAACAAGAAAAGTAACTCGACAGGGCGCTTCGTGGGCAGTTGTAACAATTGAAGATCTAGAAGGATCCATCGAAGCACTCTTCTTCTCCAATACTTACAATCAATATGCATTAACGCTGACCGAAGATCGCATTGTTTTGGTTCGTGGTCGAGTAGATAAGCGCGAAGATCAAGTCAGATTTACAGCACTTGAAATGAAGAACGCAGATGTCAGCGCGGGTCCAACTGGACCACTTGTTATCACGCTTCCTATCAATCAGTGCACACCACCAGTTGTTGATCGAATGAAAGAGATTCTGCGTTCTCACCCAGGTAAGCGCGAAGTGCATCTACACCTTGACGAGAATGGAATGCGCACCGTCATGAAGTTAGAGACGTTGATTACTTCTTCGCCATCACTCAGCGCTGACCTCAAATCAATTCTCGGGCCCAACTGCCTTCAGGGCTAGTAGAATTTGGTCTCTACCGATTCTTAACAATTGTGAGGCTGGCCAATGATGCGTTTAGTAGACCTTCGTGGTCAACGCCTATCTAAAGCTGGATATTCACAAGCGATTCCACGGGCAGCACTCGATGTTGCCGAGGCAATGAAATTAGTTGAACCAATATTGTTACGAGTAAAAAACGGCAACGAAGAAGACTTAATCTCGCTAGCTCAAGAATTCGACAGAGTCACTCCGCCGTCAATTAAAGTTCCACGCGCAGAACTCACGAAAGCCCTGAAAGAGTTAGATCCAGCAATTCGTAGCGCACTTGAAATATCCGCTCAGCGAATCAGAAAAGTTCACGAAGATCAGCGACGCAGTGAAACAACTACCACGGTTGTCGATGGTGGAACAGTGACAGAGAAGTGGGTACCCGTAGATCGCGTTGGTTTATATGTTCCTGGTGGGCGCGCTGTTTATCCAAGCAGTGTGATGATGAATGTTATTCCTGCGCAAATCGCAAAAGTCGAAAGCATTGCCGTTGCCTCTCCACCACAGAGCGAATTTGGCGGATTGCCACACCCAACAATTCTTGCAACCTGCGAACTTCTGGGAATAACCGAGGTCTATGCAGTAGGTGGTGCTCAAGCGATTGCGCTCTTTGCATATGGCATGGAAAATCTCTGTGAAAAATGCGATCTTGTTACTGGACCGGGCAATATATATGTAGCTGCTGCCAAACGTGCACTACGTGGAATCATCGGAATTGATTCAGAAGCAGGGCCTACTGAAATTGCAATCGTTGCAGATGAGAGCGCAATCGCAGCAGATGTCGCAGCCGATCTCATTAGCCAAGCAGAACACGATGTCATTGCTGCAGCCGTACTCATCACCGATAGCAAGAAATTAATCGATGATGTCGAAAAAGAACTTGCCATTCGTGTGCCTCGTACAAAACACTCTGCACGAATTAGTGAAGCCCTCACCGGCATCCAATCTGCCTGCGTTTTAGTTGATTCAATTGAACAAGCAATTGAAGTTGCCAACGCGTATGCGGCAGAACACCTTGAGATTCAAACTAAAAATAGCGCGGCCGATGCCAAAAAGATTAGAAATGCAGGCGCTGTATTTATTGGTCGTTTCTCTCCAGTCTCTTTAGGTGATTATTCAGCTGGCTCTAATCACGTGTTGCCAACAGGTGGCTGTGCTTGTCACTCAAGTGGGCTATCGGTGCAGACATTTTTGCGCGGATTGCATTTCATTGAGTACAACGAAGAAGCTTTTACCGACATTCTTCCGACAGTAATCACACTGGCAAATTCAGAAGATCTTCCTGCGCACGGTGAAGCTATGAGTGCACGCCTAGAAGGTAAGAGTTCATCATGAGTAACTGGCCACAATGGTTACCGCTACGCGAAGAACTTGCTCCAATGTCGCCTTATGGCGCACCGCAAGTAAGTGCGGATGCCTCTCTTAATACAAATGAAAATCCTTATTCGCCATCTCCAGCACTCATTGAAGCAATCGCTAATCGCGTCAGAGACATTGGCGCTGAACTCAATCGCTATCCTGATCGCGAAGCATCAGCACTTCGCACATCACTTGCGAACTACATTAATTCTCAATCCAAAACTTCATTTGATATTTCAAATGTGTGGGCAGCTAATGGCAGCAACGAAATCATTCAATCTATATTCCTTGCCTTTGGTCGCAAGTCAGCCCTCGGTTTTATGCCTTCATATTCGATGCACCCTTTGATTGCCAAAGTTACTGCGACGCCATGGATTGATGGTTCTCGTCGCAAAGATTTCACATTAGATTGCGATGCAGCAGCTGCTCAGATTGAATCGCTTCGACCTGCGCTGACGTTTATTACGACTCCAAATAATCCAACGGGAAGTGCTGTACTTATCTCAGAAATAGAATCTCTTGCTCGAAGCGCACAATCAGTTTCAGGGTTACTTGTAATAGATGAAGCATATGCAGAGTTTTCATCCGAACAATCTGCTGTCACGTTAATCGAGAAGTATCCAAACATTGTTGTTATCAGAACAATGAGCAAAGCCTTTGCCTTCGCTGGCGCCCGAGTTGGATATTTAGTTGCTCACCCTTTAGTCATAGACTCAATGCGACTTGTTCGTTTGCCGTATCACCTCAGTGCATTGACTCAGGTTGCAGCTAGCGCTGCACTTGAATTTAGTGACGAATTATTGGCAAATGTTCAAGGCCTCATCGCTGCTCGTGAAGACGTAGCAAGTCAATTGACACAATTAGGCCTTGAAGTGGTTCCTAGTTGCTCGAATTTCTTGCTCTTTTCGGGATTCAAGCGAGCAAGTGCAGATGTATGGAAAGATTTGCTCGATAAAGGGGTTCTCATTCGCGATGTGGGCCTCGAAGGATATTTGCGTGTAACCATCGGCAACGAAGCTGAAAATAGGAAGTTCATCTCTGCCTTAAAAGATGTTCTAAACAAGTAAAGACCAGTGAAGGGGATCCAATGACGAGAAGTGCACGTGTGGAACGTACAACGAAAGAATCAAGCGTTCTTGTAGAACTAAACCTTGATGGTCAGGGAAATATCTCTGTTGATACAGGCGTCGCATTCTTCGATCACATGCTCTCGCAACTTGGAAAGCACTCGGGCTTTGATCTCACAGTAAAAACAACTGGAGATATTGATGTTGATTCACACCACACAGTCGAAGATACATCTCTCGCATTTGGACAAGCACTCCGCGAAGCACTCGGAGATAAAACAGGTATTCGCCGCTTTGGTGATGCCATGGTGCCATTGGATGAAGTCCTTGTTCAGGCTGCAGTAGATCTTTCTGGTCGTCCTTACTTAGTACACCGTCAACCAGAAATCGTTGAGCTCATCGGAACATTTGATACAACTCTTGGAAAACACATTTGGGAATCGATTGTGGCAGAAGCACGTATCGCTCTTCACATCAGAGTTCTTGAAGGTCGCAATGCTCACCACGTCTTTGAGGCGCAATTCAAAGCAGTTGCACGTGCACTTCGCGATGCAGTCTCACTAGACGCACGCGTTACCGGAGTTCCATCGACTAAGGGCGTTCTTTGATAGCAATTCTGGATTATGGATCGGGAAATTTACGATCTGCCCAACGTGCATTTGCAACTACCGGACATGACGTTGAACTCACTTCTGATTTAGATAGTGCACTCAAGGCCGATGGTCTTGTTGTTCCGGGTGTTGGAGCTTTTGCGGCGTGCATGAATGGCATCAATGCAATAGATGCCGCAGATGTTATTCGCCAGCGAAAGAGTGCGGGCAAATCCACCTTAGGAATATGCATTGGTATGCAGATTCTCTTTAGTGATGGCCTAGAACATGGAAAGCACAAAGGTATTGGAATGTGGAACGGTGAAGTAAGTGCAATAGATGCGCCAATACTTCCTCATATGGGATGGAACACGGTTGAAGTTTCAGGTTCATCTAGATTGTTTAAAGGAGTTGAAAATGAATCCTTTTACTTTGTTCATTCATATGCTGCAAAAGAATCTGTAGGCACTGTTCAAGCATGGACAACATATGGAGAAAAGTTCTTGGCAGCAGTTGAAGATGGCCCTTTATGTGCAACGCAGTTTCACCCAGAAAAATCTGGCAAAGCTGGCCTTACACTCATCGCGAATTGGAGTGCAGATCTATGAGTTACCTCGAGTTATTGCCTGCCGTTGATGTTAAAGATGGCAAAGCAGTTCGTTTAGTACAAGGCGAATTAAGTCAGGAAACTTCATATGGTTTACCGCTAGATGCTGCGTTAGATTTTCAAAAATCAGGAGCAGAATGGATTCACTTAGTTGACCTTGATGCTGCCTTCGGAATCGGCAGCAATGCCGAATTACTCAGAGATGTAATCGGTTCACTAGATATTAAAGTCGAGTTATCGGGTGGAATACGAGATGACGAATCACTCAGGCGCGCTCTTGCAACAGGATGTGCACGAGTAAATCTTGGAACTGCAGCTCTAGAAAATCCTGAGTGGACTTCTCGGGTTATTGCAGAGTTTGGAGATCGAATAGCTGTTGGTTTAGATGTTCGCGGAACAACTCTATCTGCGCGCGGCTGGACACGAGATGGCGGAGATCTCTATGAAACTATTGAGCGATTAAATCGCGATGGCTGTGCACGCTATGTCGTCACAGATGTAACCAAGGATGGAACTCTTGCAGGCCCCAACCTCGATTTGCTTAAGAGTGTTTGTGCTGCAACTAAAGCCCCGGTTGTTGCTAGTGGTGGAATTTCAAATCTAACGGATATTGAAAATCTCGCTGCACTTCGAAGCATTGGAGTTGAAGGCGCAATTGTTGGCAAAGCGCTGTATGCACGAGCATTCACATTAGAACAAGCTTTAGAAGTTACACGCCGATGACGCTCTCAGTTCGAGTCATTGCTTGTCTTGACGTTACTGATGGACGAGTAGTTAAAGGTGTAAATTTCACAGATTTGGTAGATGCAGGCGATCCGGTTGAGATGGCTTCGCTCTATGATCGAGAAGGTGTTGACGAATTAACATTCCTAGATATTTCAGCAAGTTCTGCAGGTCGCGAAACAACTCTTGATGTTGTTCGAAGAACAGCTGAGCAAGTATTTATTCCACTGACAGTTGGTGGCGGAATACGAAGCGTTGAAGATGTGAATAACTTATTGCGTGCAGGAGCAGATAAAGTTTCAATCAATACAGCTGCACTCAAAAGACCCGAACTCATCTCAGAAATTGTTGATCGATTCGGTTCGCAAGTATTGGTACTTTCAGTAGATGCAAGACGAGCGCGCACAGAATCTGGCTTTGAAGTAACAACACATGGTGGACGCGAGAGCGCCGGAGTAGATGCAATTGAGTGGGTTGAAAAAGCTTGCGCACTAGGCGTTGGTGAAATTTTGCTCAACTCAATGGATGCTGATGGGACTCGAGCAGGTTATGACATTGGAATGATTTCGGCTGTAAGAAAATCCGCCAAAGTTCCATTGATTGCAAGTGGTGGGGCAGGAGCTCTCTCGGATTTTGCCGCAGCACTTGATGCTGGGGCGGATGCGCTATTGGCAGCGAGTGTTTTTCACTTCGGCATTCATCGAATCTCCGACGTAAAGTCGTATTTGAGCGCTGCTGGATATTGCATTCGCACCGTCAATAAGCCATAGGGCAGAATTACTCCATGAGCAAATATCAGCTATCCGATGAAGTGCTTGCATTGCTCAAAGATCCACAAGCTCTGATTCCAGCGATTGCTCAAGATGTGAAAACTAAAGAAGTTCTCATGCTCGCCTATGTAAACCAACAAGCTCTCGCACAAATGATTGCGACAGGCAAAGCAACGTATTGGTCTCGCTCTCGCAATGAAATTTGGGAAAAAGGCGCAACATCTGGTCACACACAAAAGGTTGTTTCACTCTCACTTGATTGCGATGGCGATGCGTTACTTATTACCGTCGAACAGACGGGAGCGGCTTGTCACACAGGAGATTTGACCTGTTTTCACGAGCCGGTACAACTGGGATGAATCTAGAAGAGTTTCGTTCACATGCGCGTAATTACAACGTAATTCCTGTCACGCGCAAATTACTTGCTGATGGCGAAACTCCACTTGGTATTTATAGAAAGTTAGCAAAGAGCGCACCAAATACATTCCTGCTTGAATCAGCAGAACATGGAGGCGCATGGTCTAGATACTCATTCATTGGTGTTCGTACTGAATCAACACTGAGTGAAAAAGATGGCGTCGCAGTGTGGATTGGAACATATCCAGCTGGAGCACCACAAGGAATCGATCCGCTTCAAGCCCTGCGCATCAGTGCATCTCATCTGAAATCTCCTGTGATTGCAGGTTTGCCACCGCTTACAGGTGGATTAGTTGGCTACATGGGATATGACACTGTTCGTAGATTAGAAAAAATTGGAAACCTATCCACGAAAGATATCCCGCTACCAGAATTAGCATTCATGCTCACCAGTGATTTGGCAGTGATGGATCACAGTGACGGAACCGTGACGCTGATTGCAAATGCAATTAATTGGGATGGAAGCGATAGTCGTATTGATCAGGCCTATGAAGAGTGCGTGAAGCGACTTGATCGAATGCAGGAAGAGTTAAGTGCACCGCTTGATGGACTCGTCAGCGAAATGCAGGATCGAACCCTTCCGCAATTTGAATCAAACACAACAGCGGATCAATACCGTCAATCAGTTGCGAAAATCAAAGAAGAGATATTGGCAGGAGAAGCTTTCCAAGTTGTGCTTTCGCAAAGATTTAGCGTCGATGTTCAAGCAGAACCAATAGATGTCTATCGCATGCTCAGATTGCATAATCCCAGCCCGTACATGTATTTATTCCAATTCAATGATGGAGTAAGTGTTGTTGGTTCAAGCCCAGAGGCACTCGTAAAGGTAAATCAAAAAGAGGTAATGGTTCATCCCATTGCTGGAACAAGAAAACGTTCGGCATCTCCTGAAGTGGATGCGAAATTGGCCGAAGAATTACTTGCTGATCCAAAAGAGAGAGCAGAGCACTTAATGCTCGTTGATTTAGGACGCAATGATCTTGGAAGAATTTGCGAACCTGGCAGTGTTGAAGTAATAGATTTTATGCACATTGAGAGATATTCACATGTGATGCATATTGTTTCTACGGTCAAAGGTACTCTGGCTGAAAAATCTAGTTGTGTGGACGCACTCTTTGCAGTTTTTCCAGCCGGCACACTATCTGGGGCACCAAAACCTCGAGCGATGCAGATAATTGAAGAGCACGAAAGCACTCGCCGAGGAATTTACGGTGGTGCTATTGGTTACATAGATTTCACTGGAAACATCGATACCTGTATCGCAATTCGAACTGCAGTTATTTATGGGGGCAAGGCATACGTTCAAGCGGGTGCTGGAGTAGTTGCTGATTCAGATCCAGAGTCTGAAAATCAGGAGTGTCACAATAAGGCAGCTGCAGTACTAGGAGCAGTGCATGCAGCAAATTTATTGGTGAGTAAGCGATGACAAATACAATCATTTCAATAGTTTCAGTCGCAATTGTTATTGCGATTGCTTTCTTTATCTCCTCAAGATTTAAGCTCTCAAGTAAGTATGAAAGAAAACCAACACAGCAATCTTCCTGGAACCGCCAAGATATGGGCGAAGATCCCAGCACAGATGGAAGAACACCATGAGCGTTCTTGATTCAATTATTGAAGGTGTGAAGGAAGATCTAGAAAGTCGCAGAATCTCTCGTGCGCACATTCAAGAGTTAGTCGAAAAGGCTGCTCCACCACGAGCTGACTTGCAGAGTTTTGTAAACAATTCACTCTCACTCATCGCCGAAGTTAAAAGAGCATCGCCTAGCAAAGGTTCACTGGCACCGATTGCAGACCCAGCCCTACTTGCATCTCGTTATGAAAAAGGTGGAGCAAGTGCTATTAGCGTTCTTACGGAACGACGCCGATTTGGTGGTTCACTCGAGGATTTAGTTGCGGTACGTGCAGCTGTAGATCTACCAATTTTAAGAAAAGACTTCATGGTGGATCAGTACCAATTTTATGAAGCACGTGCACACGGTGCTGATCTGGTTTTACTTATAGTTGCAGCACTTTCTAAGAATCAACTCTCAGATTATTTAGCCCTTACAAAAGAGTTAGGAATGCATGCAATCGTAGAAGTTCACACTCATCAAGAACTTGAAATCGCTTTAGATAATCCTTGTGAAATGATCGGAATCAACTCAAGAAATTTGAAGACTTTAGATGTAGACCCTGTGGCATTTAAAGAGCTCTTGCCCTTGATTCCTTCTCATCTTGTGCGAATTGCCGAGTCTGGAATATCCACCCCAGCCGATGTGAATTTTGCGGTCGCCTCTGGTGCAAACGCAATTCTGGTTGGCGAGGCATTGGTGCGAGCGGGAGACCCCGAATTCGCCGTGCAGCATTTACTTGGACGCGAGTAAGATTTGAACATGACGACTTCATCTACTGATATTCGAGCAGGTCACTTCGGTCAATTTGGTGGTCGCTATGTTCCAGAAGCACTCATCGGAGCGTTAGATGAAATCGAAGTCGCACACAATGCGGCGCAGAAAGATCCAGAATTTTTAGCTGAACTTGCTCACTTACATAAGACATATTCTGGTCGTCCTAGCATCATCACCGAAGCAAAAAGATTTGCCGAACACGCAGGCGGTGCGCGAATCATTCTCAAGCGAGAAGATCTCAATCACACAGGTAGTCACAAAATAAATAATGTTTTAGGTCAAGCACTTCTTGCAAAGCGATCCGGAAAGAAGCGAATCATCGCTGAAACTGGAGCAGGCCAACACGGTGTTGCATCCGCAACTGCGGCAGCGTTGATGGGCCTCGAGTGCGTTGTATACATGGGCGAAGAAGATACAAAGCGCCAAGCACTCAATGTAGTTCGAATGAAGTTATTAGGCGCCGAAGTTGTTCCAGTAACTACAGGTTCCAAAACACTTAAGGATGCCATCAATGAAGCGATGCGCGATTGGGTAACAAATGTTGAAACAACTAATTACCTCTTCGGAACAGTAGCTGGACCGCATCCTTTCCCTACGATGGTTCGTGATTTCCAAAAGATAATTGGTGAAGAAGCACGCGCACAGGTTCTCGAACTCACAGGCAAACTTCCTGATGCAGTACTTGCATGTGTCGGTGGTGGATCAAATGCAATCGGAATCTTCTATGACTTCATTAAAGATAAAGATGTTCGACTCATTGGACTTGAAGCAGGCGGAGATGGCGTTGAAACAGGACGCCATGCCGCAACTATTACAGGTGGCACACCTGGAGTTCTCCATGGAGCGCGTTCATATTTATTACAAGACGAAAATGGACAAACAGTAGAGTCTCATTCAATCTCTGCAGGATTAGATTATCCAGGCGTTGGTCCCGAGCACGCTTACCTCAGTGACATCGGTCGTACCGAATATCGCGCTATTACCGATGCCGAAGCAATGTATGCATTCTCATTGCTCTGCAAAACTGAAGGAATAATCCCTGCAATTGAAACTGCACATGCATTAGCTGGTGCACTACAAGTTGGTCGCGAATTAGGAAAAGATGCCACGCTGTTGATAAATCTTTCTGGTCGCGGTGATAAAGACGTAGTAACAGCTGCTGAGTATTTTGGAATTCCGCTGTAATGACCACAGCGTTGGCACAACTCTTTGAGAAAACACGGTCAGAAAATAGAGCGGCACTGATTGCATATATTCCTGCAGGTTATCCCACGCAAGAAGGATGCAAAGCTGTCATCGATGCTTTTGCCGATGCTGGAGTAGATGCAATTGAAATTGGTTTTCCTTACAGCGATCCCGTCATGGATGGTCCAACAATTCAAGAAGCAGCGAACACATCTCTTAATGCAGGCACTGGTGCGAAGGAAGTTTTTGAAGCACTTGCCCATGCAACATCTCGAGGAATCCCAAGTGTTGTTATGACATATTGGAATCCAATTGAAAAATACGGAACCGAAGCCTTTGCAGCATCCATTGCTTCAAACGCAGGATCCGGAGTAATCACACCAGATTTGCCAGTTGATGAAGCACAGCCGTGGAAATCAGCTTGCAATACCTCGAACATAAATTCCATCTTTGTTGTGGCACCAAGTACGACAGATCAGCGGTTAGAAAAAGTGACTGCGCAATGCTCAGGCTTTGTCTATGCCGCATCCCTCATGGGAGTTACCGGTGCGCGCTCTGGTATTTCCGCCGGTGCGAAAGATTTAGTAGATCGCATTAGACGAGTAACGCAGACACCTGTAGCTGTTGGCCTCGGAGTTTCTACCCGCGAACACGCTAAAGAAGTTGCTGCTTATGCCGATGGAGTAATTGTTGGTTCAGCTTTTATTAACGCGTTAAATAATGCGGACTCTTTGGATTCAGGAATTAAATCGGTGCGAGCACTGGTCGAACAACTGGCACTAGGTGTTCGAGAGGGCAGGAGTTGAAGAGCGTTAACCTGAGTATTTAAAGGCAATTCTGCGCGCCATAGGCTTCTCGCTTCTAGGTTTTTATCTTATTCGCTATCCTCTACCCAGGTTGGCACTGGAAAAGTAGCTTCAACCATCGACACCACTACAGGGAGAATAAAGACAATGTCATCAAAGTCACCTCAAGGTCCAGATAACACAACTCGCAATCTTGTTATAGGAATGGTTGCTTTTGTAGTTGCTGTCGGTGCCATTTTTTCCGTGGTGAGCAATCGAGAGAATACTTCAGCGGCTTTGCCTTCAAGTGTTTCAAAAGATGATGGTTATGGAATCGTCTTCAATGGCGAACTCACAGGTGTACCAGTCGTAGATATCTGGGAAGATTTTCAGTGCCCTGTGTGTGCTCGCTTTGAACAGACCAATGGCGATTACTTGCAGAAAATTATTGAAGAGAAGAAAGC
The DNA here is from genome assembly GCA_044341305.1 of Candidatus Planktophila sp. GTDB lineage: Bacteria > Actinomycetota > Actinomycetes > Nanopelagicales > Nanopelagicaceae > Planktophila. Next base: position 25,210 of record JBIIRY010000015.1, read on the forward strand.
TAAAGTTGTTTTTCACACACTTTCATTCTTAGGACCAGAATCAGTTTTAGCAGCTAATGCTGCGGCGTGTGCCTCAGATGAGAACAAGTTCCTTGGATTCCATAAATCTTTCTACAAGAACTTGCCTGCAGAAAATTCAGGCGTGATCACAGTTGATTACCTAGTCGGCCTCGGTGAAGGTGTTGGCATTACTTCAGAGAAGTTCAAGAGTTGCGTAGCAAATCTGGATTATCAAGGATGGGTGAACAACGTTGCCGCTTCCGGAAGTCAGCAGAACGTGAACTCTACGCCAACAGTATTTGTTAATGGCAAAGAAATTCGCCGCGCAACTTCAGCTACTGAACTTGGTGACTACTTTGACCCTGCAGCATTTGCTAGAGCTGTAGAAGGTAAGTAATCACATTGCTTAGATCGATTCCAACTCCGAGCACTTCGGTTCTGGAACTCGGTCCACTGACAATTCATTTTTACGCGTTATGCCTCATTACTGGCATTGTTATTGCCGTATGGCTAGGTGATAAGCGTTTCAAAGCGCTAACGCCAAATGGTCAAGGTGTTGTTGGTGACGTTGCAATGTGGGCTGTTCCTGCCGGAATTATCGGAGCTCGTATTTATCATGTGATTTCATCACCAGCTGATTACTTTGGTGCAAATGGCAGTCCAGTTGATGCGCTGAAAATTTGGCAAGGTGGCTTAGGCATTTGGGGAGCAATTTCTGTCGGTGCACTTGCTGCCTACTTTGCTTATAAGGCGCAAATGAAAAAGAAGGAACTGCCATCTTTTGCACACTTTATGGATGCACTTGCTCCGGGAATTTTGTTGGCACAAGCAGTTGGACGTTTAGGAAATTGGTTCAACGGCGAACTATTTGGACGTCCTACCGAGCTTCCATGGGCGCTAGAAATTCCAGCGGAATCACGTCCGCAGGGTTATTCGACTTTTGAAACTTTTCACCCAACATTTTTGTATGAATTAATCTGGTGCAGCGCAGTTGCTATTGCATTAATTCTGTTGGGTAAAAAAATGGCTGCAGGACAAGTCTTTAGCGCATACGTTGCCCTGTATTGCATGGGCCGTTTGGTGATCGAAACCATCCGTATTGATCAAGCCAATCTAATCGCTGGATTACGAATAAATGTCTGGGTAAGCGCACTTGTTGCAACACTGGCACTGCTTAATTACCTACGATTAGGACGCAGGTCGGCTAGGATTTAAATATGGCCCTTAAGGATGTTTATGCTCGAAATCTAGAGCACCGAACTAATCGGGCCGGATGGCTGCGAGCAGCTGTACTTGGTGCAAATGATGGTTTGGTATCTACGGCAGCGCTGTTAATTGGTGTAGCTGCAGCAAGAGCAGATAGTTTTCTAGTAACTGCAGGTCTTGCAGGTATATCTGCCGGTGCGATGTCGATGGCCGTCGGCGAATATGTCTCTGTTCGTTCACAAAATGATATTGAAGAGTCAGATCGTTTATTGGAGATGCAACACTTATCAATTGATCCAGAGGGTGAGTTAGAAGAACTCAAACATATTTATATTGATCGTGGGTTGACTCCAGAACTAGCAGAGCAAGTTGCGATCGCAATGCATAACAAGGATGCACTCGCAGCCCACTTACGTGATGAATTAGGACAACATCCAAACTTAAAGGCGAGGCCACTGCAAGCTGCTATCGCATCAGCTGCAAGTTTTACCGCGGGTGGAATCATTCCTTTCCTCGGTGCATTCGCTCCAACACCTGGAGCAAAGGCGTGGAGCATCGTTGCTTTTACAATCGTCGGCCTTATCTTTACCGGAATTCTGAGTGCACGAATTGCAGGATCGAGCATCGCCAAGCCAACGATTCGAGTCTTGCTAGGCGGCTGTGCGGGCATGGCAATTACTGCGGGAATCGGTCAATTAGCCCACATAAGCGGGATTTAGTTACCCAATTCAACTACTAGAAATACCCAACTTCTTGCTACTCTTTTCCTTGTAATACTTGCTTGGGCCAAAGTTGTCCCGAAATCACACAGACAACTGGAGCCTTCTTCACATGAGTTTGCAATCCAATTATCCAATTGCACAAGGGTTATACAACCCTGCCAATGAGCATGATGCTTGTGGTGTTGCAATGGTTGCAACCTTAAATAAAGTGGCAACACATGACATTGTCGCAAAGGGATTGACTGCACTTCGCAATCTTGAGCATCGTGGTGCATCGGGCGCCGAACCAGATAGCGGTGATGGTGCCGGAATTCTTATATGTGTTCCTGATGCTTTTTATCGTTCTGCTGTCACATTTGAATTACCTGCAGAAGGCTCTTACGCAACTGGTATTGGATTCGTTGAACCAAGTGCAGATGTCAAAGATTCGATTGCCGCGATTGCACGCGAAGAAGGATTAACAGTCCTTGGGTGGAGAGAGTTGCCCATCAACTCATCCGCGTTGGGAAATACTGCACTCTCAGTAATGCCGCGATTTGAGCAGTTATTCATTGCTGGCTTAAAGAATGAAACAGGCATCACATTAGATCGGCTTGCATTCTGTCTGCGCAAACGCGTAGAGCACACTCTGCCAATCTATTTTTCTTCTCTGTCTTCCAAGACAATCGTGTACAAAGGCATGCTCACAACAGGTCAGCTTGAAGATTTCTTCCCTGATCTCAGTGATGAAAGAGTAATTTCTCCTTTAGCACTTGTTCACTCACGTTTTTCAACGAACACATTCCCATCCTGGCCTTTAGCGCACCCTTACCGATTTATTGCACACAATGGCGAGATCAATACTGTTAAAGGCAATCGCAACTGGATGCGCGCACGCGAAACACTTCTGCAGAGTGATTTAATCCCAGGTGACATAAAAAGAATTTTTCCTATCGTGGATCCCGCAGGTAGTGACTCTGCATCATTTGATGAGGTACTCGAGCTTCTTTACCTGGGTGGTCGCTCATTAGCTCACTCTGTTTTGATGATGATTCCTGAAGCATGGGAAAACCACACTTCAATGTCACAAGAGCGTAGAGATTTTTACGCATTCCATGCTTCTTTGATGGAACCGTGGGATGGTCCTGCATGTGTAACTTTCACAGATGGACATCAAATTGGAGCAGTACTCGATCGCAATGGACTTCGCCCTTCCCGTTTTTGGATAACAAAAGATGGCTTAGTTGTACTTGCAAGTGAAGTTGGTGTTTTAGATTTTCCTGCTGATCAGATTGTTCGCAAAGGTCGCTTACAGCCAGGAAAAATGTTCCTTGTAGACATTGAAGAAGGTCGAATCATCGAAGATGAAGAGATCAAGGATTCATTGGCCAGAAGTGCTCCTTATGGCAAGTGGTTGCATGACGGAATTATGAAGCTCAGTGAATTACCACCACGTGAGCACATTATTTATCCTCATTCATCCGTAGTGCGTCGCCAAAGAGCATTTGGATACACAGAAGAAGAGTTACGAATTTTAGTTACGCCGATGGCAAAAAATGGCGCAGAACCTCTTGGATCAATGGGAACTGACTCACCGATTGCTGCGCTCTCAGAAAAACCTCGTTTACTCTTTGATTATTTCTCTCAGCTATTCGCACAAGTAACGAATCCACCATTGGATGCGATCAGAGAAGAACTAGTAACAAGTCTGGGTGGATCTGTTGGCCCTGAACATAATTTGTTAGATCCAGGACCTCAGTCGTGCAGACAGATATCTCTCGCGTTTCCAGTCATCGATAACGACGAACTTGCAAAGATTATTCACGTCAATGTCGACGACGAGTATCCAGGTTTATCTGCCTACGTCGTGCGCGGTCTCTTTCAAGTTGCTGGCGGGGGAGAGTCTCTTCGCAAGCGGTTAGATGAGATTGCATTAGAAGTATCGACCGCCATTGCCGAAGGCGCACGCATCATTGTTCTATCTGACAGAGATGGCGATGCAGAAGACGCCCCAATTCCATCATTGCTACTTACATCTGCTGTTCATCACCATTTAATTCGCGAGAAAACACGCACGACAGTTGGTTTGATTGTTGAAGCAGGCGATGTTCGCGAAGTTCATCATGTTGCGTTACTCATTGGTTATGGCGCTGGAGCGGTTAATCCATACCTTGCAATGGAAAGCGCTGAAGATTTGGTTCTACAAGGCGTTATTACAGGTATTACTCCAGAGAAAGCAGTTGCTAATCTCATTAAGAGTTTGGGTAAAGGCGTCCTCAAAGTTATGTCAAAGATGGGAATCTCAACCATCGCCTCTTATACAGGCGCACAAGTTTTCGAAGCTATCGGTCTTTCACAAGATTTAGTCGATAGATACTTCACCGGAACAACATCGCGATTAGGCGGAATTGATTTAGACATTATTGCCCAGGAAACTATTGCTCGACATCACATTGCATATCCACCAGGGGGAGAAGTACCAGGTTCGAGAAAACTTCCAATTGGTGGTGAATACCAATGGCGTCGTGAAGGCGAACCACACTTATTTGATCCCGAGACTGTTTTCACATTGCAGCACTCCACACGTGCAAAGCGTTATGACGTCTTTAAGAGATACACACACAGAATCGATGAACAGAGTAAAGCTCTGATGACATTGCGTGGGCTCTTTGCTTTCAAAGAGCGCACACCTATTTCAATTGATGAAGTAGAACCAATTTCAGAAATCCTTAAGCGTTTTTCTACTGGTGCAATGTCCTACGGATCAATCTCACAAGAAGCTCACGAAACATTAGCTATTGCCATGAACCGCATGGGTGCTAAATCCAATACGGGTGAAGGTGGCGAAGATCCAGAACGATATGTGCCGATGGCAAACGGAGATTCCAAGCGATCTGCTATCAAGCAGGTAGCAAGTGGTCGATTCGGAGTTACAAGTAATTACTTAGTAAATGCTGATGACATTCAAATCAAAATCGCTCAAGGAGCAAAGCCTGGTGAAGGTGGACAGTTGCCTGGCAACAAGGTTTATCCATGGATTGCAAAGGTTCGATACTCAACACCGGGTGTTGGTCTTATTTCACCTCCGCCACATCACGATATTTATTCAATCGAAGATCTAGCCCAACTTATTCATGATCTAAAGAATGCGAACAAAGATGCTCGCATTCACGTGAAATTAGTTGCAGAAGTCGGTGTCGGAACTGTTGCAGCCGGCGTCAGCAAAGCACACGCAGATGTTGTGTTGATTTCTGGACACGATGGCGGAACAGGTGCCTCACCTTTGACATCACTGAAGCACGCAGGAGCACCGTGGGAACTCGGATTAGCAGAGACACAACAGACGCTCTTGCTTAATGGATTGCGTGATCGCATCGTTGTACAAGCAGATGGACAACTTAAAACGGGTCGCGATGTAGTTATCGCGGCGTTATTGGGTGCCGAAGAGTTTGGTTTTGCGACAGCTCCACTAGTTGTTTCTGGTTGCGTCATGATGCGCGTGTGCCATCTCGATACTTGTCCGGTTGGAGTTGCTACTCAGAATCCAGAGTTACGTAAACGCTTTACCGGAAAACCTGAATTCGTTGAAACATTCTTTGAGTACATCGCCGAAGAAGTTCGAGAGTTACTTGCCCAACTCGGCTTTAAGACACTGCAAGAAGCGATTGGTCATGTTGAGTACTTAGACACACGCGATGCCGTGAATTACTGGAAAGCCCATGGGCTTGATCTTTCACCGCTATTGATGCGCCCAGATGTGAAGAGTCCTTTGCATCGCACTACAGCACAAGATCACGGACTCGTAAACGCACTCGATAACAAACTCATTAAGTTATCAGCTGCCGCACTAAAATCTAAACAACCTGTACGAATTGACCTACCTGTTCGAAACGTTAATCGAACAGTTGGAACAATGCTTGGCTCAGAAATAACACGCGCGTATGGCGCTGATGGTCTCGAACCAGGAACAATCGATGTGACTCTGCACGGCTCATCTGGTCAATCACTTGGCGCATTTATTCCGCGTGGATTAACGATTCGTTTATACGGCGATGCAAATGATTACGTTGCTAAAGGAATTTCAGGCGGTCGGGTCATTGTGAGACCTGATGAGAAAGCACAATTCCCATCACAAGAGAATGTAATCGCGGGTAACGTCATTGGATACGGCGCCACCTCTGGTGAGATTTTTATTCGTGGAATGGTTGGAGAGCGATTCTGTGTTCGAAACTCAGGTGCCACTGCAATCGTTGAAGGCGTCGGTGATCATGGATGCGAATACATGACGGGTGGAACAGTGGTTGTTCTTGGTCGCACCGGCCGTAACTTTGCTGCTGGAATGTCAGGTGGACGAGCATTTGTATTGGATTTAAATCATGCCAACGTAAACCAAGAGATGGTTGACATCATTGCTGTGTCTCCAGATCAAAAAGATAATTTACGTGCGTTGATTTCAGCCTTCGAAGTTGAAACTGGCTCTGTAGTCGCTCACGAACTCTTGGCAGATTGGGACAAAGCCCTCAGCCGAATCTCACTTGTCATGCCACGTGATTACGCTCGAGTTCTCGGTGCAATTGAGAAAGCTAATCGCGAAGGTTTGCCTGTCGATCAATATGTAATGGAGGTGGCAGCTCTTGGCTGATCCAAAGGGATTTTTATCTACTCCACGCGAGTTACCTAAACGTCGTCCAGTAGATGTTCGCATCAGAGACTGGAATGAAGTCTATGAACCTCAGAGTTTTGAACACTTGCAGAAACAAGCGGGACGCTGCATGGATTGTGGAATTCCTTTTTGCCATCAAGGATGCCCGCTCGGCAATCTAATCCCTGAATGGAATGACTTGCTATGGCGCGGAGATAAAGAGAGTGCAATCGATCGCTTGCACGCAACAAATAATTTCCCAGAGTTCACCGGACGCCTATGTCCAGCACCATGTGAAACTGCATGTGTCATTGGGATAAACGCTGACGCCGTCACAATCAAACAGGTCGAGCTTCGCACGATTGAAGAAGCATTTGGTGCCGGAAATGTTAAACCTTTACCACCAGATCGCTTATCCGGAAAAACGGTTGCAGTAATTGGATCAGGGCCAGCGGGACTTGCTGTGGCCCAACAACTTACTCGCGCTGGACACACAGTTGCAGTGTATGAACGCGCTGAAAAAATTGGCGGATTACTGCGCTACGGAATTCCGGAGTTCAAAATGGAGAAGCACATTGTCGATCGCAGACTTGTGCAGATGGAAAAAGAAGGAACTCGTTTCCGTCCAGGAGTTAATGTCGGTGTAGATCTCACTGGGTCACAACTTCGTACTCGTTATGACGCTGTAGTTCTTGCTGTGGGTGCAACACAGTGGCGCGAACTCGAAATCCCAGGGAGATCTTTCAAGGGTGTCTATCAAGCAATGGAGTATTTGCCATGGGGCAACAAAGAAGCACTTGGAGAAATAACCGAGCGCCCTATAAATGTTGAAGGTAAAGATGTAATTATTTTAGGTGGCGGAGATACCGGTGCTGATTGTTTGGGTACTGCAGTACGTCAAGGCGCAAAATCTGTCACGCAACTAGAAATTTTGCCTCGTCCAACTGATGAACGTCCATCTAATGCGCCGTGGCCGACTTATCCGATGATATTTAGAGTTTCCAGTGCACACGAAGAGTTAGATAATCGAATCTTTTCGGTAAGCACTGAAGAGTTTTTGGGGGATTCTGATGGAAATCTCCGAGGAATCAAGATTGTTGAAACACAATTTGTTGATGGAGGGTTCTCACCTATTCCAGGAACAGAGCGAGAAATTCCAGCACAATTTGTATTTTTAGCTATGGGATTTACTGGCCCAGAACAAAACGCATTGATTACTCAGTTAGAAGTTGAACTCGATGCTCGTGGAAACATCAAGCGTGATGAGAATTTCCAAACAACTTCCGAAGGCGTATTTGTCGCAGGCGACGCCGGACGTGGACAATCATTGATTGTGTGGGCAATTGCTGAAGGTCGTAGCGCTGCTGCTGCAGTTGATTCATATCTCACCGAAGAAAAGTCACAATTGCACGCGCCAATCTTTACAACAGATCGACCACTTGTTTTATAGGCGTTACAGGAAGCAGGCAGTTAACAGATAGGATTGGCATATGCGCCGCGCCAAGATTGTTTGCACAATGGGTCCAGCAGTTGAATCTACAGAAAAAGTTGCTCAGCTCATCAAAGCCGGCATGAATATGGCTCGCCTTAATCTCTCACACGGCGCGCAGGCTCAACATCAGAGTCAACTAGAAACCGTGCGCAAAGCAGCTGCCGAAGCTGGAGTACCCGTAGCAATTCTTGTTGATTTACAAGGACCGAAGATTCGATTGGGCAGATTTTCACATGGTCCGCACGAACTTGCTCGTGGTGATGTTTTCACGATTACCATCGATGACATCGAAGGCACCAAAGATCGCGTCGGTACAACGTACAAAGGCTTACCGGGCGATTGCAAAGTGGGCGATCGCATTTTGATTGATGATGGACGAGTAACTGTCGAAGTAACTTCTGTAACGAAGACTGATGTTGTCACAAAAGTAATTGATCCGGGTTTTGTGAGCAATAACAAAGGAATTAACTTACCTGGCGTAGCAGTCTCTGTACCTGCTCTCTCAGAAAAAGATATCGAAGATCTGCGTTGGGGTTTAAATGCTGGGGCAGATTTTATTGCGCTCTCATTTGTGCGAAGCGCTGAGGACATTAAAGATGTTCATCGCATTATGAAAGAAGAAGGAATTCACGTTCCTGTCATCGCAAAGATTGAAAAACCCCAAGCAGTTACGAACTTAATTGAAATCGTCGCTGCATTCGATGGCATTATGGTTGCGCGCGGAGATTTAGGAGTAGAACTACCAATTGAAGATGTTCCGCTCGTACAAAAACACTGCATCGAACTTGCTCGGGATGCCGCAAAGCCAGTCATTGTTGCTACCCAGATGCTCGATTCAATGATCACAAATTCAAGACCCACACGAGCAGAAGCTACCGATTGTGCAAACGCGATTTTAGATGGCGCAGATGCATTAATGCTCTCCGGTGAGACCAGTATTGGCGAACACGCTATCGAAGTAGTCGAAACCATGGCTCGCATTATTCAAAGAACAGAAGAGGGCGGCCTTGATCGCATTCGCCCCATCATTAACTCACCGCGTACAAAAGGCGGTGCAATTACGAAAGCTGCCACGGAAGTTGGCGCAATCATTGAAGCAAAGTACCTAGTGGCATTTACCCAAAGCGGAGACTCCGCACGTCGCATGTCACGATTGCGATCACCGATTCCAATTCTGGCTATGACGCCTGAGGTTGGAACCTATAACCGTCTTGCACTGACGTGGGGTGTAGAACCAGTAATCACTGAAATGGTTAAGCACACTGATGAAATGGTTAAACAAGTAGACACAGTTTTGATTGAGAGCGGACGCGCCAAGAAAGGAGAAAACGTAATGATTGTTGCGGGTTCTCCTCCTGGAATACCAGGATCAACAAATGCAATGCGCGTTCACATCGTTGGTGACGCTGTTGGTGGCGTTGCCCCTGCTTATCGCTAATCACGCTCACATTTTCTCCGAATCAAGGATAAGCGTTAGACTTTCACTGCGCCTCGGTACTCCAACGGTAGAGAGGGCAGTCTCAAACACTGCATAGTGTCGGTTCGAATCCGACTCGGGGCACATGAGCACAATACGAATTTTGGTTGCCGAAGACGAGGCACTCATTCGTATGGATTTAGTTGAAATGCTTACCGAATCTGGTTATGACGTTATTGCGCAAGCAACCAATGGCGCCGAAGCTATTGAGTTAGCGAAAGAGCACAAACCAGATTTAGCAATCCTTGATGTGAAGATGCCGGTACTCGATGGAATTTCGGCAGCCGAAGAAATCATTGCAACAGCCCCAGTTCTACTACTTACTGCTTTTAGCCAGAAAGAGTTGGTGGATCGCGCACGCGATGCTGGAGTCATGGCCTACGTTGTCAAACCATTTACAATCAACGATTTGATTCCGTCGATTGAAATTGCCATTAGTCGTCACAAGCAAATGAAATCTCTTGCCGAAGAAGTCGCAGATCTTCATGAAAGGCTTGAAACGCGAAAGATTATCGATCGAGCCAAAGGGATCCTGATGGCCGCTCTCAATCTCACCGAACCACAGGCTTTCTCATGGATTCAAAAGGCAGCCATGGATCGTCGCCTCACGATGAAAGATATTGCTTTAGCCGTTGCCGACCCTGATCAGGCAAAGCATCTTCCCCTGTAGACAAGCTCTTGCAGTCGTTCTTAGATGGGAATGGAGTTCAATTTTTCGCGTGCGGGGCATTTACGTTTGGGGGGGATGCCATTATGCTTTGCGGGTCTATCTACGTGCCGTTCTCCCAAACAAGAATCGGCATTCAGGATGGTACTAACCGAAAGGAAGAAAATGCAGAAATTTAATAGAGCGACCATCCTGGTCGCTGCGGCTATCACCACTTTAGTGTTGGCCGGCTGTTCAAGCGATAACAGTTCAAGTTCGCTGAAGATCGGTTCACTTCTACCAGAGACAGGTAGCCTTGCATTCCTCGGACCACCTGAGTTCGCGGGAGTTGATCTAGCTGTTGCTGAGATTAACGAGGCAGGCGGAGTACTAGGTGCTGATGTCGAGCACATTCGCGGTGACTCTGGAGATACAAGCTCTGATATCGCACAGCAGACAACTGACTCTCACATCTCAGCTGGTGTGAGCGCAATTGTTGGTGCAGCTTCTTCAGGAGTTTCCTTCACAGTAATCGACAAGATTTCAAGTGCTGGAATTGTCCACTTCTCACCAGCAAATACATCACCTGACTTCACAAATTATGATGATGACGGCTACTACTTCCGTACCGCTCCATCAGATACATTCCAAGGAGCAGTTCTCGGACAGTTGATGGCTAAAGAGGGTGCAAAGAATATTGTGGTTCTTAACCTCGATGATGCTTACGGAAACGGTCTTGCTAAGTATGCAATGGCAGCTTTCTCAGGTACATCAACCAACATTGTCTATAACCCACAGGCTGCTGAATTCTCAGCAGATGTCGCAAAGGCGAAGGCTGCTAAGCCAGATGCAATTGCACTTATTGGTTTCGATGAAACCGCCAAGATTCTTACTGAAATGATCAAGCAGGGTGTCGGTCCAAATAAGGTCAAGACCTACCTTGTTGATGGCAACCTTTCAAGTGGTGCTTACGCGGAACTTCCTGCAGGAATCATGAAGGGCGTCAAGGCGACCCTTCCTGGAGTTTTTGCAGATGACACCCTTCAGCAACGTCTTCTTGGCGTAGATCCATCTCTGACTGACTTCTCATATGCTGCAGAGTCATACGATGCAGTAATCCTGATTGCACTTGCTGCAGAACAGGGTGGAGCAACAGATGGTCAAACCATTCGCGACAACCTCGTCTCAGTTTCAAAGGGTGGCACTAAGTGCACAACTTTTGCTGAGTGCAAGGCTTTGATCGCAGACGGTGTCGATATCGACTATGACGGCGTTTCTGGTCCAGTCGAGTTCGCAGATAATGGAGACCCTTCATACGCAACAATGGGTATCTACGAGTACACAGCTAACGACAAGTACGTAGCACTGCCAGCAGAGTTCATCTCTGGTGATGTGCCTGCGGGCGAGTAATTAGCTCTACGAAGTAAAAGAAGGCCCCCCAGGTTTCTGGGGGGCCTTCTTCTTTCTGCAATTATTGTGCGAGAGTTCCGAGGTAGAGCTCAATCACCTTCGGATCTGTTGAGAGCGACTTTCCTGTCCCCTCATAAGCGTTCTTACCTTGATCAAGAACATAACCACGATCAACAATCTGCAGACAGCGTCTAGCGTTCTGCTCAACCATAATCACAGTAACACCAATTTTGTTGATTTCACGAACGCGTACAAAGACTTCATCTTGCAGGGCTGGAGACAGTCCAGCACTTGGTTCATCGAGAAGGAGAACGGAGGGGTTCATCATGAGCGCCCGTCCCATGGCCACCATTTGACGCTCACCGCCGGAGAGTGAACCAGCACGTTGCTTACGCCGAGTGCTCAACGTGGGAAAGAGATCGGTGACGAAATCAAAACGCTCTGCGAAAGATGCCGGGGACTGAAAGGCACCCATTTGAAGGTTTTCTTCGATGGTCAATGATGGAAATACGTTATTACTCTGCGGAACAAAGCCAATACCGCGGGCGACCAATTGATCTGCACGCATATTTGTAATGCTTTCACCCCGTAGTGTCACGGTGCCTTCTCTAATCTTGACCAAGCCAAAGAGTGCCTTAAGGAGAGTTGATTTACCTGCGCCATTTGGTCCGATGATTCCCACGAGCTCACCTTGATTCGCGTAAAGGTTACAGCCATTGAGGATATTAACTCCAGGAAGGTAGCCTGCAACCAGGTTCTCTGCTGCAACTAATTTTTGACTCTTATCTGCTGAAGCAATCAGTGAATTTGTCATTACTCGTTGCCTTCTACCGAGAGATTTACATTGTGATGTGCGCCTAAGTAGGCTTCAATAACGTGCTCATTTTTCATCACCGACGAAGGCCTTCCTTCGGCAATAACTTCTCCTTGCGACATGACAACAACCCAATCGCTGATCTCATGAACCATATCCATATCATGCTCGACAAAGAGAACAGTTTTTCCTTCAGTACGTAGTTCTTTGATATGTTCCAAAAGAGATTGCTTTAATGCAGGATTTACTCCTGCCATAGGTTCATCGAGCATCACCATTTCAGGTTCAACCATAAGTGCACGAGCCATCTCAAGGAGCTTTCTTTGCCCGCCGGAAAGGGCTGCTGCAAAGTCATCCTTTTTATCGATGAGTTTGAAGTTGGAGAGAATCGAGAGCGCCTTCTTCTGGATCTCTCTCTCTTGAGCCTTCCATACCCATGGGAAGAGCGAGGTGATTACTGATTCACCCTTTTGCCCACGCGCCCCGAGCGCCATGTTCTCAAGAACGGTTAAGCGGTAGAGCGCTTTAGTCAACTGAAAAGTACGGACCATACCCAGTCGAGCAACTTTGTGCGAAGGGATTCCGTTCAGCTCTTTGCCATTAAAACTCCAGCTACCAGAGTTAGGTGAGTCAAATCCAGTGAGTAGATTAAAGAACGTTGTTTTTCCGGCGCCATTAGGTCCGATCAGTGCAGTGATCGACCCTCGTTGAATCTCTAGGTGCGCGACATTGACGGCGGTGAGCCCACCGAAGGTACGAGTAATCTGGTCTGCAATCAAAATAGGATCTGGTTTGATTGAACCAGGAGTTTCCGCAGTTACTGCCACAAAATCACTCCCGCTATTACCGCTAAGCCTTTGCATCGAGAGCCAGCTCCTTCTTGTCTCCAAAAATGCCTTGCGGCCTATAGATCATCAAGAGCATCAAGCCAATGCCCATCAGCATGAAACGAATCTGGCTGACTTGGTTAGCACCAATGAGCCAATCAGGGATGAGATCATTTGAAACAGCTTGGCGGAGCACCTGTTCGATGAAGACAATAAGAAACCAGAAGATCATGGCACCGACCACGGGAGAGAAGACGCGCGCTGCACCTCCCAGGATGAGCACTGTATAGGCGAAGAAGGTAAGCGCCGTTCCATAATTATCAGGCTGAACGGACTGACGTGAGAGGGCATAGACAAAGCCACCGCAGGCACCGATCACGCCACCGATAATCAGAGATTGCATTTTGTAAAGATAAACATTCTTGCCAAGAGATCGGACCGCATCTTCATCTTCACGAATTGCCCGCAACAGACGACCCCAGGGCGAATTCACCATAACCCACATGATAAATACAATAAACGCAACAAGTAACCAGCCAGTGATGACAACCCACAGATCATTTGCATTAAAACGCAAAATCGGAGTGTCTATCCCAGAAGTAAATGGATTGAGTGCGAAGAACTCTGCTCCAAACTTTCCTGTGATTCCATCGGATCCGCCCAACGTCGAGTTAAAGGTTGCCGAACGCGCAATCTGACGAACAATCTCAGCAGCGGCAATTGTCACGATGGCAAGATAGTCAGCGCGAAGACGAAGTGTAGGTATGCCAAGTATGAGTGCAAAAATTATGGAATTAAGTATTCCAATAAGAAATGCAACCCAGAGAGGTAATCCAAATGAGATTACAGGTACTGCAACACTATAAGCCCCAAGTGCTAGAAATCCTGCTTGGCCAAAATTGAGCAAACCCGTGTAGCCAAAATGCATGTTCAAACCGATGGCAGCTAGCGCAAAAATGATGGTATTCACGCCGATGGTAGCGCTCAAGGTTTGTTGAATGATAAAGAGAAAGTCCATTTATCCGACCCTCTCCTGCTTGCCAAGAATTCCTTGTGGTCGAATGACCAGAATGAGAATAAGGACGATAAGTGCGCCAACGTACTTGAGTTCGGTAGGTATAAAAAGTGTTGAGAGTTGAACAAAGAGGCCGATGATGAGCGAACCAACAAGTGCGCCATTGGCAGTTCCTAAGCCACCCAATGTCACTGCAGCAAAGATGAGCAGGAGCATATCTTGACCCATCAAGAAACTTACGCCTTGATTTACTGTGACAATGACGCCTGCATAGCTGGCAAGGGCAGCGCCAAGAATCCAGACCGCTCGAATGACTCTCTGTACATCAATTCCAGAGGCTGAAGCTAGTGCGGGATTATCAGCAACGGCGCGACTGGCTTTACCCATCCGGGTTCGCAACAACCAGAGAGTTGCACCGATGATAAAAAGAACTCCAATCACGGTGGTGAGGATTGATTTCGGCGTGATATTGACCAACCCCAATTCGAGTCCTGCCTGCCCTGCATATTGCGGAAGTTGACGAGTATCTCCACCAAATATGAAGAGGAAGAAATACCGAAGAAAGATGGCAAAACCAATGGAGATGACGAGCATGGCAATGAGGCCAGTGCCACGTTTGCGAAGAGGTTTCCACAGGTATTTATCTTGCAAGAATCCAGAAATTCCGGCACCAAGGAGAACAGCCAGAGGAGCAGCGGCTAACACTGGTAGTCCGACTATTGCGCTTAAGTAATAGGTCAAAAGTCCTGCAAGTGTAAGAATTTCACCATGTGCGAAATTGGTTAAACCTGTTGTCCCGAAGATAAGGCTTAGTCCTAGAGCAGCCAACCCAATAACCAATCCCAAAAGAATCCCATCGAGAGTCAGTTGAGCAGAGCGTTCGAGCAGAGAAGATTGCACTACTCCTGGCCCGATAGGAAAGAGGAGTCGAAGATCAACACCGAGCATAAATACATTGGCCTTCACAGTACTTTTCTCGAGATTGGTCAAAGCTTGACCTTCAGGCAAATCATCAACATTTATTGTTGCGCTAAAACTACCTTTCGACAAAATAGGAACTTCCCATGCGCCTTGATCATCGGTATTGACCTCTGCCGAAAACCCATCAGGTCCAAGTACGGATAT
Source organism: Candidatus Planktophila sp. (assembly GCA_044341305.1). GTDB lineage: Bacteria > Actinomycetota > Actinomycetes > Nanopelagicales > Nanopelagicaceae > Planktophila. The sequence goes on from JBIIRY010000015.1 coordinate 40,565, forward strand.
TCCAATGCCAGATAGAGCATTGCCTTCCGAATCGGTGATGACGCCGTAAAGTTTTGTTGGAGTTTCAGCATTCGCTGGGGACGCTAGAAAGAGCGAGAATGTGAGTGCAATAATAAAAAGGACAATTGATCGACTAATGCCAACGATGTTGCGATTATTCGTCAAGGCACTCTCCAATTCCAATTGATTTCTCGGGAGCTAGCACATCTTCTTGGGGCTAACCATAACCAGAACCGCTATCTTTCAGCAAGGATCATGCAGGTAATACGTGCGCTGCAAGTTCGCTGGCCCTGGTCATTGGTGATGACAATTTCATAGACACAGAGAGTCTTTCCAAGCGATACCGCCGTAGCGACACCAGTGACAATTCCTTTAGTTGCAGATTTATGGTGAGTCGCATTGATATCGACGCCAACGATTCTGCGAGTTGGACCAGCATGTAATTGTGTGCCAACAGAGCCAAGACTTTCGGCCAAAACAACGTTTGCGCCACCGTGTAATAAACCAATTGGCTGAGTATTTCCTTCCACCGGCATTGTTCCGACAAGGCGCTGTGGCGATGCTTCAATAATCTCGATTCCCATTTTCTTATCGAGTGCGCCACTGCCGCGTTCGCGGATTGCTGCTAAATAATCTGCTTGTTCCATGGGTTGAAGTCTAACTTGCCTCATAGGATGCGGGCATGACCAAACGCCTTCTTTTAATCGATGGTCACTCCATGGCGTATAGAGCATTCTTTGCTCTGCCCGCCGAAAACTTCACAACTGCGCAGGGTCAACACACAAACGCTATATATGGATTCGCAACCATGTTGATTTCGCTGATCAAGGAAGAAAAACCAACCCACATTGCGGTGGCTTTTGACGTCTCGCGCAAAACATTTAGAACCGATATTTTCCCAGAGTACAAAGCTAATCGTTCCAAAACTCCTGATGAGTTTCGCTCACAGATGAGTTATTTGCATGAACTGGTCAGTGCTTTTGGAATTCAACAATTTGAAATCGAAGGTTATGAAGCCGATGACATTATCGCGACCATTACCAAGCGCGCCGAAAAAGAGAAGTGTGAGATTCTGATTTGTACGGGGGATAGGGATAGTTTCCAACTGGTCAACGAGCAGACCACAATCTTGTATCCAAAGCGTGGCGTGAGCGAAATGTCACGAATGACACCGCAAGCCGTTATTACCAAGTACGGAATGAGCGCCGAACAGTATCCAGATTTTGCAGCGCTTCGCGGAGATCCCAGCGATAACTTGCCATCGGTTCCAGGTGTCGGAGAGAAAACTGCTGCTAAGTGGATTGTTGATTTTGGTTCACTTAAGGAGCTACTTGCTAACGCAGATACCTTGGGTGGCAAAGTAGGTCAGTCACTGAGAGATAACATCGATAACGTCATTCGAAATCGCGAACTCACTCAGCTTGTTCATGATGCACCAATGAGCTTTGAAATCGACGCTCTTACGTGGCCAGGTCCTGATGAAGCACTCATCACGCCGCTATTTGAAAAGCTTGAATTTAGAACTCTCAAAGATCGACTCAATCCGCTTCTCAAGCAATCTCCGGAAAAAGTTAAGCCCGCTGCCGCATCGGACACCTTGTTTGATACACCTTTTGATTCATCCATTCTTACCCCAGAAGAAGCAACATCGAAGATTGAAAAACACTCTGGCGATATTGCGATTTCCTTTGAAGTAGATGATGAAAAGCTGCATCGGTATTGCATTGCATTAAGCCGCAGTGAATCTTTTATCGTGCATTCAAGCCAGATGGGCTCTTGGGCCGTCGATGAAAAAGTTCGCAAGATTGCACACGATGCAAAGTCTGTTGCACGCAATTATCCATTGTCACAAATTTCATTTGATACAAACCTTGCGGCCTATCTCTTGAATCCAGGAACTCGAAGTTTAGATTTCGCAGACATCATCGAAAGATGGGGGGACGGAACTCAGGTTGATCAGAGCTCTCCTGAATCGAAACTGCATTCTGAAGCTCGCCTGTTGTTTACGCTAAAGGATTCACTCGCCAAAGAACTCAAGGAGCGAGAACTAGAAGATTTGTTTACCGATCTTGAATTGCCAATTTCCGAACTCTTGGCGGTTATGGAAAATCGGGGCATAGCCGTTGATCGTAAGAAACTTGAATCACTCGCAGTATTTTTCGAAAAAGAGAGTGCAGTGCAGACAAAGATTGCTCACGAAGCTGTTGGGCACGAATTCAATTTGGCTTCACCTAAACAATTACAAGTCGTGTTATTCGATGAATTGAACTTGCCAAAGACGAAGAAGATCAAGACTGGGTATACAACCGATGCCGATGCGCTCAATTGGCTATACGAAAAATCGAAGCATCCTGTTCTGGCTGCGATGTTGCGCGTGCGAGAGACAAAGAAGCTCGGCGCGACAGTAGAAGGGCTATTGACCGAAACTACAAAAGCTAATCGCATTCATACTCATTTTGCACAGACAGTTGCGGCCACTGGCCGTCTATCTTCGGTGGGTCCAAACTTGCAAAATATTCCTGTGCGTACCGAAGAAGGACGACAGATCCGCGATTGCTTCATTGCTGGCAAAGGTTTTGAGTCATTACTCACTGCTGATTACAGCCAAATTGAAATGCGAATCATGGCGCACTTATCTAATGATGCTGCCTTACTTAAGGCGTTTGAATCTGGAGAAGATTTGCATGCAAGCGTTGCTGGTTTGGTCTTTGGCGTTAAACCGAGTGAAGTAGATCCTGAGATGAGACGCCAGATGAAGGCGATGTCTTACGGTCTGGCTTATGGGCTGAGCGCTTATGGTCTTGCTGTGCAATTAGATCTATCGGCGAGCGCGGCTCAAGAGTTAATGAATAAGTACTTCATTCGCTTCGGTGGAATTCGAGATTACTTGAGTGATGTTGTTGATCAAGCGCGCAAAGTTGGATACACACAAACAGTTATGGGGCGCAGACGTTACTTGCCAGATCTGAGCAGTGACAACCGTCCGCGTAGAGAAGTAGCAGAACGCATGGCGCTTAACGCTCCAATTCAAGGATCTGCCGCAGACATCATTAAAAAAGCAATGCTTAATGTTGCGGCATTAATGAGTGAGAAGAAATTGAAATCACAATTGCTGTTGCAGGTTCATGATGAATTGATCTTTGAAGTAGCACCCGGTGAACAAGAAGAGCTGAGCCAATTGGTCAGAAAAGGGATGGGCAGTGCATTTGAACTACGAGCACCGCTTGATGTGAGCATTGGGGTTGGATCTAGCTGGAATGAGGCTGCGCACTAGCCTGCATTCACGCACGGAATTGACCCACGAACGCGTAAAACCGTACCCTTAGCGCTCCCTGTCCCTACTACTCATCTATCCCTACGGAGCATTTTGACTACTTCACCAGTAATTGCAGTTAATGACATTGGATCAGCGGCAGATTTCTTAGCCGCAATCGAAGGAACAATCAGAAATTTTAACGACGGAGATCTCGTCGAAGGCACAGTTGTTCAAGTAGATCGCGAAGAAGTACTTGTTGATATTGGTTACAAGAC